>JADKCK010000003.1 GCA_016718845.1 Sphingobacteriales bacterium | reverse complement strand
AATTCGTTTAAGAAACCCAAGGGCCCAACAGAAATATTACACTCAATAAATTGGCTTGTGCTGAATTAAAAAACAACGGGCAACCTTGTAGATTATATCAAACCAAAAGCAAATGGTTTTATAGGAAACGAATATCTTTTAACTAATGCAAAAAATAGTTCAGCAGGTTATGAAATGGCAAAGAAAATTTTAGAGGTTGCTCAACTAGGCAAAATATTGAGGCGAAACATTCGGAGGACTCACAACAAGGTATTAATGGTGGCGAATTTTTCTTTCTCACGCTACCTAACTCTAGATTTGAAATTGATTTTACACTTATTTATGCTTATCACGCTTAAGAAAGAAGTGTCGGAATTAGGCCTGACTACGAAAGTTAACTCAACACAAGAGACATAAGTAAAAGTCTAAGACTCTCAATTAAAATTTGTTATGACTTAATAAAAACAAACAAATAAATAGATAAAGAAAATATTTGTAAGGCCCAAAATGGAAAGAATATTCATTAACTAAGCAAACGAAACTCAAATAAATTTTTGGATTATTAGACAGTTTGACGAAAATATTTTGTTCAATGGGAGTAAACTTGGAACTAACGGACGAAGTAATGAAGGATTTTTAACAAAAGAAGAATGCTTTAAGAGGAGTTGAGAAACTTATTAAAGAGAAAATTAACAAAAGGATATTCAGAAACGTAACGACTTGAAAAATATTTCTGTAAACAAATTTTGGAATACAAACCAATGGACGGAGAAGTGTTCTAGAGAAATCATTTCAAGTTTCACTGAAAACAAGCGGTAACAGATGGTGCAGTTTTGGAACCGGCTCTCAAAAAAAAACTTATTTCTATGACCATTGACGACAATAAACAATTCGCCGATGGTACTATCAGCAAAACTATATGAACTTGACGGTTTAATTTATACTTCAAACATTGGACCCGATTCGTACAAAGGAGAAAAAAAAGACTTTTCAACTGACTACTTTTTTATATGTAAGATGTTGCGTTGTTGCTAATGGCAAAGATTTTTCAATCAGGTATTAACAAATCCGACAAATATGCCAAAAGAAATGGATTTTGAAGCCTTATTATATTTAGCAGATGAAGCATATAACAAAAAATGAAAACAGAAGGAGAATTTATAGAAACTAAACTATCTTTAGAAACATTTAGTAACACTGAGAAATGGAAATAACTGCAAAAAAAGCCCGAACCGCTAACAGGGGTTTAGCTTAACTGCTACTTTGTGGTGGCAAAATTGCGATTTCGTTCTCCACAAACACCTTTACCTACGGTGCTACTTCGTGGTGTGCTTAATTAAACATGGGTTCTAGGCATCAATATGTGTAGCGAAAATCGCCACATCGTACGTTTGCAACTTCAAAGGAGAAAGCGTATATTTGCGTGTCAAAAGGCTAAGAAAAAGGGAGTAGAGGAAAATAGAAACCACATCTGGTACAAAGATACCGTTGGCGATGATAATAACTACTCCCTACATCATTCAAGACTGGACAGTTCAATAGGCCCCGAGCCTGCGTTACGATGATAGTATCCTAATGATGTTTTCTTGGTTTATGTAACACAATGGTCTAGTGCCATTACCATTTTTTAACGCATTTAAACATTTTTATCATGTCACGATCACAAAAAACGGTTACAAAAAAAGTAGGTATTTGTTACATGGAGCTGATATTAGCAACAAAGTGGTGGACTTTACTACGAAGATGAAAAAAAAGGCAATCATAAAGTAGTTAGCAACAACTACAAAAGCTGGTAGAATATCTCAAAATGCTGGCAAGCAAAAGTTTAAGATACATCTTGTTATGGAAGCTACGGAACCACGGAGATGCCCCTAAAACACGCACTACATGATAATAAGATTATGTTTTCTGTTATCAATCCGGTGCAAAGCAAAGGCTTTATAAGCTCGCAAAACATGACCACTTTAAACGATAAACAAGCCGCAAAAGCACTCAATGCAGTTTGGACAGATGAAGCAACCACCTTGCTTTGTGATGCCAAGTGTCGAAAAAGAGCAGCTAAACCAGCTTTTGGAGGTGCCTTAAATGCCTAAAAAGGACAAAAGGCGTCTCGAAAACCAAATACACTCCAAAATCACTTCTTCATCTAAACGAAGCGATAGCAACTATTTGGCAAAATAGAAAAGAGCAAATAGATGCACAAATCAAAGAACTACAAACTCAGATTGATCAATTAGCTAATGATAACTACAAAGAGATGATTGATAATATCTCTACTATCAAATGTGTTAAACACACTACTGCTCGTGCGGTGGTAGCAGTTACTGGTGGTTTTGCTAATTTTAAAAACGCCAAAGAAGTCGCAAAATTTATTGGACTATGTCCAACCGAGAACAGATCGGGGAGTTCTGTCCGAAAAGGTTCAAAAATACCCAGACAAGGAGTCGGACAGGTCAAGGCGCTACTTTTTAACTGTGCTAGGTCAGCCATTCGATATAATCCTCAATGCAAAGATTTGTATACTCGACTCATCGCCAAAGGCAAAAACGGAAAGTGGCTCTTACTTTGTCATCACAAATTATTACGTATTATCTTTGGCGTTGCCAAATCAGGTGAAAAATATAACCCTAATTATATTAAACCAAAAAAAATTGATTGATTTTCTTGTTTTTTAACACAGTTCATCGCCAAGTCTTAAAATATAGCAATAAAATACATATAAAAACACAATGAAAAAAATACTAACCCTTTTAATAACAACTTTGACGACAATGGTTTTGGACAAGTTGAACAAAAGCAAAATCCGACTGATTTTTTACCCGAAGGATTTGTGGTTTTTGAAAAATAAATGGTGACTTGAACAAAGATGGAGTTGAAGATTGTGTTCTTATCATAAAGGAACAGACCGTAATAAAATCATTACAGACGAATATCAGTGGATAGTTAGACCGAAATCGAAGAGGCATTATTGTTTTGTTCAAAAAAATGACTATTATGAATTGGCTATAAAAATTATGACTGTTTTTCTTCTGAAAACGAAGACGGAGGCGTTTATTTTGCACCAGAACTATCTGTTGAAATTAAAATGGGAAATTGTATGCTCATTATACACACGGTAGATATGGATATTGGACATATACGTTCAGGTTTAAAATTCAGATTTTGAATTAATTGGTTATGACGCAGGTTATAGAGCAATTTTGTTTTTGATTGTGTTACTTTTGATGAAAGAAAGTATTAACTTTTTAAGCAAAAGAAATTGATAAAAAAGCCCTCAAAGTAGCAAGTGACGGCAAAGAAAGATATAAAGAGACTTGGAAAAATTTATCTGTAAAGTAAACTTATCAAACTATCTGAAATTAGTGACTTTGACGAACTTGATATGACCGTATATTGAAAAAAACAACTACTAATAACAGCCATTGGCAGTAATGTTGTAACCAATAAACTAACAGAATAACAGACGAACCCAAATAGGACTTGCATGGAATATTACAAATAAATCAGGTAAAAAGTTTTAGCCACAAACAACAAAACGCATCTAAATAAAACTTTTTGTTTATTTAGATGCGTTTTTACTTTAATTAAAGTAATATCAATCTTCTACAAATTGCAAGCTAACCAATTTTTTATAAACACCGTTTGCTTGCTGCATTAAGCTGTGGTGATTGCCTCGCTCTATAATTTGCCCTTGTTGCAGTACCACAATTTCGTCGGCGTGTTGCACCGTTGATAGGCGGTGGGCAATAACAATAGCGGTGCGGTTTTGCATTAGTTTAGCTAAGGCATCTTGCACTAATTTTTCGGATTGTGTATCGAGCGACGAAGTGGCTTCGTCGAGGATAAGTATGGGCGGATTTTTGAGTATTGCCCTTGCAATGGTCAAACGTTGGCGCTCGCCGCCGCTTAGTTTGGTACCTCGGTCGCCAATATTGGTTTGGTAGCCTTGTGGCAATTGCACAATAAAATCGTGGGCGTTGGCGGCTCGGGCTGCTTGTTCTACTTGTTCGGGGCTTATATTGTCGGTGGTGCCAAAGGCTATATTATTAAAAACAGTATCGTTAAACAATACCGGCTCTTGGGTTACAATACCCATAAGGGCGCGCAGGTCGGTTATTTTGCATTGGGTTAGGTTGGTTTGGTCAATCAAAATTTGCCCGTTGGTAGGGTCGTAAAAGCGGGGTAGTAAGTCGGCGAGGGTAGATTTACCCGCACCCGAATGACCAACAAGTGCTAACATTTTACCTTTAGGCAAATTTATGTTTATATTTTGCAACACCATTTTGTTACCATAACTAAACGAAACATCGCGAAACTCAATATTTTGCTCAAAACCAGTAATTGCTTTGGCATTTGGCAACTCCTGCACGGTAACGGGGCGTTCAATACTTGCTCTATAAGCTCAACCGATGCCAAACCTTTTGTATGTTGTAATAGGGTGGCGGTAAAGGCTTTTGCTGGATTTAGTATTTGCGAAAAATGAGCATAAACCCAATAAAAGCTTCGGCGGTTAAGGTTGTTGATTGCGAAAGCACCATTCGTCCGCCAATATACGGCATTAATAGCACACCACCACAATGCTCAAAACTCGGATAATGGCGATGATAGCTCGCGGCGCATCATGCCCATTTATGTCGTAGTGGTTTTGGTTTTGTTGGCTAAATTTGGCAGATTGCGTTTTTCGGCATTAAAGCCTTTTACAATTCGCAAACCCGACAGTGTTTCGTCTATGATTGACAATATAATGCCCAATTGTTGTTGGGCAAGGTGCGATTTTTTTTTGAGGGTTTTGCCAATTCTACCAATAATAAAACCGCTCATGGGCAGCACAAACAGCACAAACAAGGTAAGCAAAGGGCTGATAAAAAACATGGCTGCCAAAAAAGTGAGTATGGTTAATGGCTCGCGTATGGTGGTTTCGAGTACGCTAATAATGCCTGTTTCTACCTCTTGCACATCAACCGTTAAACGGGTCATCAGGTCGCCTTTTTTTTCGTTCGAGAAATAAGCGAGCGATAATTGGGTAATTTTTTGGAAAGTTTGGTTGCGTAAATCGCGCACTACCCCGTTTCGGATGTTAGACATAACATATTTAGAGGCATAAAGAAACAAGTTTTTGAAAAAAAACACCACCGACACCACACACAAACCAACAACAATGCTTGTACTTTGCCTTGTTGCACAATAGTTTGGCTAACTTGATAGTTAAAAAAGGCTATCGCCCAAGTTGCCGATAACGAAAAAACAGGTTTGGTAAGTTCTAGTTTTTGTTTATCAAATAATAACGACAAAAAAGGCATCACCATAGCTAGTGATACCAACGAAAAAGAGATAGTTAATAAATTGAAAAACACATGCAACACCACTTGCCGTTTGTATAGCAATAAGCGGCGCAGCACTCGTAAAAAGGTTTTCATGTAAGAATTGAAGTAGTTTGTGGTGCGTTTTGTGTGGTTTATTGAGTACAAATTATTTGGGCACTGAGTCGGGTAGGCGTTTTTTAAGGGTATCAATAAGTGGGCAGAAGGCGGCATAGGTGTGTCGCATACTTCTACGTCGTAGCAAATTTGGCGCTCGAGGGTAGTTACAAGGCTACTTACGGTTAGGCAAACGTGGTAAGTACCCGCTGCTTTATAGTGGTGCAGGGGTTTCGTTGTTCGGTGGTATTGCCATCGCCAAGGTTCCAAACATAGTTGTCGTAGTTACCCACCGATGTATTTAGGTATTGCACCGCATGGAGTAGCGCTGTGGGTAAAAATCGGGGGTTAGGGTATAGTCAATTTCGGAGCAGGGACCAGGCACCCAATAATATACCCCATAATAATTAGCTGCAAAACAGGTGTTTACATACGTTTGGTTATCGCAACCGCAAACAGGCTCCCAGGTAGTTTCGCATAAATCGGGGTCTAGTATCTCTACATATTTGCATTTTTTTTCAACTATTTCTTTTTTTTCATTTAATACGGTTAAGCACGTCTGAAAATACCCCATTGCGTCGTAGGTATGCTCTACATTATTAGGTTGGTCGGTTACGGTTCCGTCGCCAAAATCCCATATAAAGCTATACCCTTCGCGTTCGGGCGAAGTGTTTTCGTAGGTTACTGTAAAGCCTTTTACTTTGTACACATACCCTGGATTGTCTTTGTCTTTTTTGTCATTATTACTACTATTCGAAACGCCATACATGGGTTGCAAATAGGTATTGGTGGATAAAAAAAAGACAAACGAAAAGGCAAAAATGTTTTTCATTGAGCTAAGATGAAACATAGAAATCAATATTTCGTTAATTTTGCTCAATACGTATCAAGCAAATCGAAAAGTGGTTATGTGTTGTTCAACGAATCAACACGAATCATCGTCTTATTCTCTTGTTTTGTTTAAAACTAAATATTGTTTAACAGAAATATGCTGGCTTTTGTTTAGGTGCAAAAATAAGAAGGCAAAGTAAAGGCTTTTTTTCAAAATCACCAAGTTTTTTGCAATAAAATTACGTTTTTTTGTAATTTTAAATCATTCAGATACCCTATTTAAGCCTAATTGTTACTAACAATTAGGTTGGGGTTAATAAGTTAACATTTTTTAATTAATGTAAATATATTATCACGCCCAAATACAAACCTAACACTTATTATAATTCAAAGCTAAATCCTTCTTTTACTAGCTGTTCGTACTTTTGTTCATCAAAACGATACAGCCGTGCTGCACGGTGGGCTACCCCTTGTTGGTAATTATCGGTTTCTTTTAGTACATCCATGCGCAATATTTTTTTTCTAAAATTGCGCTTATCTAAAGTTGTTTCTAAGATGGTTTCGTAGAGTTGTTGCAACTGCGACAGGGCGAAATAGTCGGGTAATAACTCAAAGCCAATAGGTACATAACGCACCTTGCCTCGCAAACGTTGCAAAGCGCTTGCCAAAATAAGCGAATGGTCGAATGCCAAGGCTGGTAGATGATTGATAGAAAACCATTGTACATCTTTGGCATCAGAGGCTGCCCTAATGGTTTTGCTACCCAACGAAATAAGGGCGTAGTAGGCAACCGAAATTACGCGACCGCGCGGGTCGCGGTTGGGTGTGCCAAAGGTGTAGAGTTGCTCTAAAAAAATGTTGGCAACACCGGTTTCTTCTTCTAACTCGCGCAGGGCGGCAGTTTCTAGGCTCTCGTCCATGTCTACAAAACCACCTGGCAACGCCCATTGGTTTTTGTATGGCTCGGATAAGCGCTTTATAAGTAGCACTTTTAGGTCGCGCTCGCTGGGGTCAAAGCCCAATACAACACAATCAACGGTTACGGCTGGGCGTGGGTACTCGTAGGTGTATGGCATAATAAGAAAATTAAAGCTATTGATAAGTACGTTTTTAGGCTCACTTATGGTTGTTTTGACGTAAAAACAATAAAACGTAACAATTAAGGTGCAAAGTTACAACTTTTTGCACAACAATGCGAAAAACATAGTATCTTTGACACCAAACAGAGCATTATGCAACTAAACGAAATAAAAAAAATTGCAATAATTGGTGCCGGTACCATGGGTAGTGGCATTGCACAGGTAAGCGCCTTGGCAGGCTACGAAACTATTTTGTTTGACATTGAGCCTCGTATGTTGCCCCGCGCCATGGCAAGTATAGAAGCCAACCTTGCCGAAGCGGTTAAACGAAACAAACTAAGTGCCAATGCACAACAGGCTGCCCTAAGCCGCATTTATACCACCAACTTTTTTGCCGATTTGCAAGCCGATGTGTTTATAGAGGCTATCATCGAAAACTTGGACATTAAACTTGAAGCGTTTCAACAAATAGCTAAAAATAATGCCCCCAATTGTATCTTGGCAACTAACACATCTTCAATACCTATTACGCGCCTTGCCGCACACTTGCCTAATCCGGAGCGTATAGTGGGCATGCACTTTTTTAACCCCGCTCATCTTATGCGCTTGGTAGAGGTTATTGCCGCACCAAGTACCTCGCCGCAGGTGGTAGAAACTATTAGACAACTAACCGAAAAAATGGGTAAAGTGCCCGTTACCGCCAACGATGCACCCGGTTTTATTGTAAACCGAGTGGCACGCCATTATTATGTAGAGGCACTGCAACTGCTAGAAGAGGGTGTTGCCGACCACCAAACCATAGACGCACTGCTGGAGTCGTGTGGGTTTAAAATGGGGGCTTTTAAATTAATGGATTTAATTGGCGTTGATGTCAACTTTTCGGTTACTAAATCTATGTTCGACTCGTTTCATTATGCACCGCGTTTTAGACCAAGCCGTATTCAACAACAAAAGGTAGAAGCTGGACACCATGGACGAAAAACAGGTAAAGGATTTTATGAGTATTGAAATGCTTGGCTGTAGGCTGTAAGTTACGGCATAACCCTAAAAATAAAAAGGTGCAACTACATTTGTGGTTGCACCTTTTTAAGGTTTGTAAGTTTTATGAACTGCACCTTATCATAAACTATGCAATAAAATAAGTAACGCAATAAAAATAAAGTACGAATTTGACACTTTGCCATTTGCTCAAAAAATACAAAAAAATGTATCACTCCTTCGGGGTTTAAAGCAAGGTATTTTAACCCCGAAGGGGTGGTATTATTATAGAAAATAGGTAACAACTGTATTTTTAACCCCGAAGGGGTGAAATTATAAAAAAACAAGTTTTTAGTTGTCAATTAGATAACCATCTTTTTGCCCAAAAAAACGATAGCTATTTAACACAGACGGCTGTATAGATTGGTACGTTATTTAATAGCGATTACTTTAAGCCGCATTTGGTGATAAAAATGGTGTTTTTGCAGGTAATTAACTGCTGTTACGCACTATGGTGCATAATATCAATTACTGCCCCGTGCCTATTTTATCTGCAAAAACCGAAAAATCGTTCAAAATTTTAAGCAGTTCTTTGCGGCGGGTAATGTCTTTCACTGCGTCGTAAAGTGGCTGAACACCTTGTGGTAGGGCTTCAAATTCGGGTTCGCGACCGCCGTCTTTGCTAATAGGAGCCCACAACCATTGTTTGTTTCGGTACACGTATCGGTGTTGCTCCTCGACAAAGGCAATTTGGTTGTATTTAAATTGGGGTAGCGTTTTACCTTTATTGTTGTACCAATAGCTTTGCATAACCGATGCCGACGTTTGGGCTTCGGTAAGCAACGATGTGCCATTGCCCAAAGCAAAAGGTTTTAGCAAAGTGTGGTACAAGTCTTTGGTATTTACGTTGGTTTGTATGTTTTGTGGTTCGTTTTTTGCGCCGGGCGGCAAAATCATTAGTGGTACTTTATTGCCGCCATCCGTTACATTCGAGAAGTGATAGACCCAACCTTGGTCGCCAAAATTATCGCCATGGTCGGCGCCAAACACCACCATATTGTCGGTATCCTGATGCACCTCTTGGGCAAACTGATTGATAGCCGGAGCTATAATTTCCCAGCTTTTGCGTTGGCGCTCGCGCAATATTTTCATCATTTCGGGTTTTATGTGTGTTTTACCCGTTGTTAAAAATGTTTGATTGATAACGTGAAACAACGACACTGTTTCGCGCAGTTTATTAATCAAGCCATCGGCGGTCATACCCAAAGTTGCCCCTACATGGTACGGAAAATGCGATTCCATGAGGTTAAGGAAAATAAAACAAGGTTGATTTTTGGCATTTTGCTGGGCAATAATTTTGTGGGCTTCGTTAAATACATCCTGGTGGGTAAGTTGCAGCCATGTTTTTTGCATTTCTACATCTTCGGTTAGCTTTTGCGTTACCATATCTTTCGAAAAAAGCATTTTTCGGGTACGCGGTTTGCCAATCAGCATCAAAAATTTTTGCAGATTGTTGAAGTGTGCAGGCACTAATTTCCAAATGCGGCGTACTTCGTCAAAGCCCCTATGTAAGCCAAAAACATCGGTGGTGGCAACATTGGCGGTTACTTGGTAGGTGGCGTAGCCCTGCGATTTGAGTTGCTCGGCTATAGTTGGCACATCGGTGCGCACATAGCGTGTTTGGCTCGTTGCTCCGTGCTGATGTGGCATCAAACCCGTAAAAAGCGATGCCGTAGCGGGCAATGTCCAACAGCCACTTGACCGAGCTTGCATAAATTGCACCGAATGGGCATCAAAATAAGGCAATAGCGTGTCTTGGTTTCGATAAACGGCATCGTAACGCAAACTATCGGCAATAACTAAAATAATATGTCGAGGTTTATTCATTTTTAAAACTGTTTGAAGTGAGATGACCATATACACCTCTACAAATTGGGCGCAAAGTTACTGAAAAATAGCATAACTTACCTAGTTTTCAACAATTTGTTGTAGGTATTACTCGTATCGCTATCGAACAAAAATACCAACACGTATCGGTACTACCAACTTAAAGCAAATCTTTACGTATCAACAAAGGAAATAAACACTTGATTGGCAAAAAGTGTTGTATTTTTCGGTAAAAAACCGTATCTTTGCGCAAAATTACGCCTCTTTTTATCTAAAGATGAACAATACCCTTACTGATAACAAAAAAGTTGCTTTTTATACATTAGGTTGCAAGCTCAATTACTCCGAAACCTCTACCTTGGGCAGGCTTTTGTCCGAAAATGGTTTTGATAAAGTAGCTTTTCACGAGGCAGCCGATTTGTATGTTATCAACACCTGCTCGGTGACAGACAATGCCGACAAAAAATGCCGCCGCGTGGTGAACCAAGCCTTGCGCCACTCGCCCAATGCTTTTGTGGTGGTGGTGGGTTGTTATGCCCAACTTAAACCCCAAGAAATAGCCAACATACCCGGCGTAGATTTGGTACTGGGCGCCGCCGAAAAATTTAACCTCGTTGAGCATCTAACCGACCTTGTAAAACAACCCAACGGACGAGCTATTGCCAGCAGCGTAACCGATGCCAATACGTTTGTAAAAGCCTATTCGATGGGCGAACGAACCCGCTCGTTTTTAAAAGTGCAAGATGGTTGCGATTACAAATGTGCGTTTTGCACCATTCCGTTGGCACGTGGCAGCAGCCGCAGCGACACCATAGAACATATAGTTGAGCAAGCACACGAAATTGTACAAATGGGCGTAAAAGAAATTGTGCTAACAGGCGTAAACACAGGCGATTATGGACGACGAATGAGCAACGGCACCGACCGCGAAGTAACTTTTTTTGACTTGGTACGCGCCTTAGATACGGCTGTCAATATACCTCGTATCCGTATATCATCAATAGAACCTAATTTGCTAACCAACGAAATTATTGATTACGTGGCACAGTCGCAGCGATTTATGCCGCATTTTCATATACCCTTGCAGTCGGGGAGCAACAAAATATTAAAGCTGATGCGCCGCCGCTATAACCGCGAACTATACGCCGACCGCGTGGCACACATTAAACAATTAATGCCACATTGCTGTATTGGGGTTGATGTAATAACTGGTTTTCCGGGCGAAACACACGAGGATTTTTTAGAAACCTACCACTTTTTGAACGATTTAGACATATCGTACCTGCACGTTTTTACCTACTCGGAGCGAGCAAATACCGCCGCCATAGATTTTGAAGCCCCCGTGCCAGTATCTATTCGTCAGGATAGAACCACACAACTGATGAACCTAAGCGAAAAAAAACGCCGATTTTTTTACCAACAACACCTTGGCACCAATCAAAATGTGCTTTGGGAAGCCGAAAACGACCAAAACCGCATGTTTGGTTTTACCAATAACTACATAAAAACCGAAACCGAATACGACCCACTTCTGGTAAACGAAATAAGCCCCGTAACTTTGGCAAACCTTACACCCCAAAACACCGTAAGCATCACAGAAGAAGTGTATGTACTATAAGCTCGGCTACAATTGACGGCATATCCGCCCTAAATCCAATACCACTCATCTACCAAAAATAAAAACAACATAAACACATGGCACTTTCAAAACCAATTAATTTTAAAGCCTGGATAGACGAACACCGACATTTGCTAAAACCACCCGTTGGCAATATGCAAGTGTTTAAAGACAACGCAGACTTTATTGTAATGATTGTTGGCGGACCTAATGCCCGCAAAGATTATCACTACGACGAAGGCGAAGAATTTTTCTATCAGATAGAAGGCGACATGGTTTTGCGCGTTATTGACGAAGGCAAAGCCAAAGACATCACTATCCGCGAAGGCGAATGGTTTTTGCTGCCCCCACGCGTACCACACTCGCCGCAGCGCAGCGCCAACACCGTAGGTTTAGTAATAGAACGCTACCGCACCGAAAACGAAAAAGATGGCTGTATGTGGTTTTGCGAAAACTGCAACACCAAACTACACGAAGTATTTTTTCAATTAGGCGATATTGTAACACAACTACCCCTTGTATTATCCGAGTTTTACAACTCAACAGACTTATGTACCTGTAAAAATTGCGGCACTGTTATGCAAGCACCTATTGCAAAGTAACCCAATATAAACTAAAAAAACCTTGCAAAACAAAACTTTGCAAGGTTTTTTTATTAACCGATGTTACACACAACTCTATTTTAGTGTGTTTATTTAAAACTATGTTTAGTCAAAATACTCAATGGTGCGGATAGTCATGCCTTGCACTTTCCCTTCGAGGGTTAATGTTTGTTTTACCCAGTTTCCTTTTTTATCGTACTCGTACCTAAACTCTTGGTGTGCGTTGCCTTTGGGATTAGGTCCTTCTATCTTCGAGTCCATGCTAGCAATATTGCCATTGGCATCGTAGGTAAATTTACGGATAACGGTTACTTTACTTTGCGGATAAAGCCAACGTTCTTCGGTTTTATTGTTTTTTGCATCGTAGGTCATCAAGCCTTGGTTAAACAATTTATCGTTGCCAGAGTAGTTGTTGGTTTCGATGATGTTGGCATTGCTGTCGTAATCAAAAACCGACCTTGCAATAACGTTATCATCGGGTGTTTTGCGCAATTCGCCAATTTTATTGCCAAATTTATCAAAATTACTAACTTGTTTTTCTTTTAAGCTGTCGGCACTTGTGTACCATTCTACTTGGGTATTATTGCCTTTTTCGTCGTAGCTCAACACATAACGGTTAACTAATTTTTCGGAGGTGGTAAAACCTTTTTTAACTTCAAATTCTTTGGTTTCTATCACTTTGTCACCATCGTATTTAAATGTTTTTTTGATTATTACTTTTTTGGTATAATCGTAGCGGGTGTTTTCGAGTATATGCCCTAGCTCGTCGTATACACTAATTTGGTCGTCTTCTTCTTGCACTTTTTTACCTTGTTGAACACTGCTTTTGCCTTGTTCGGCGTAGTAGCGTTGGTCGGTTATTTTTTTAACTTTGCCGCGTAGTCGGTCAAGTTCCCAGCCATTTTTTACTTTGCCCTTAGCTTCGGCGGAACTTTTGGACGCTGTGCTTTGTTTGCCTTGTTGTTCGGTGTTGTTGGCAGTGCCTGATGCAGCTTGGTTGTCGCTTTGGCAAGCCGTTAGTAAAACTAACGATAAGAACAAAATTTGTGTCAATTTCATGATTGTTAAAGTATTTTTAACTACTAAGCCACTTATGTACATAAGCTTGGCTATTAGCATTTTGAATAAAAAGCCCGCAAAGATACAACAAAAACAGCCCAAAATGCTAGTTGCATGGCTTAATACGCCTTACATTTAACTATTATTTACAAATCGCCCCAAAAAACTTGTTTAAACCTGCCAATAAGCGTAAATTTGCGGCTTGTTACACGCCACACCCAAACCAAAATAAAACCGATAGGCAAACTGTTTGCCATATCAGGTTTATTTTCAGCGTAATATTGCCCAGCCCGTTAATTGCAAAACTATTTAGTTCCGCAACAAAAATAAAAGAGGTAAAATAAAAAATCTCGAAAAAATAATTAACTAAAAACTACTATTGTGTTAGAAATTACCACCATACGCCAAAACCCCAGCCACGTAATTGAACGTTTGGGTGCCAAAAACTTTGACAAAGCAGCCCAAGCCATAACCGACATATTGGCACTCGATGCACAGCGCCGCGCCGTACAACAACAGTTAGACGATGCCCGAAATCAAAACAAAACCATATCCGAACAAATAGGCAAACTGTATAAACAAGGCAACCAACAACAAGCCAACGAGCTAAAACAACAAGTTAATACCATTAACGACAACATACGACAGCTCGAAGCTAACATGGGCAGCATCGAGCAGCAACTTGATGCACAATTGGTACAACTACCCAACTTGCCGCACCAATCGGTGCCACTTGGCAAACACCCCGACGATAACCAAGTAGTTAAAACCAGCGGCACCGTGCCTACCTTGCACCCAAATGCTAAACCCCACTGGGATTTGGTAACACAATACAATTTGGTGAACTTTGAGATAGGCGCAAAAATTACAGGCTCGGGTTTTCCGTTGTATATAGGCAAAGGCGCCCGATTACAACGTGCCCTAATCAACTTTTTTTTGGACGAAGCCATTGCAGCAGGCTACACCGAGTATCTGCCGCCTCATTTAGTGAACGAAGCAAGTGCCTACGCCACTGGTCAACTGCCCGATAAAGAAGGACAAATGTACCACGCCACCGCCGACAACCTATACCTAATACCCACCGCCGAAGTACCCCTAACCAACATCTACCGCGATGTGATTTTAAAACAAGACGAACTACCTGTTAAACTAACAGGCTACACCCCTTGTTTTAGACGCGAAGCAGGCAGCCACGGCATTGGCACACGCGGGCTAAACCGCCTGCACCAGTTCGACAAGGTAGAAATTGTACAAATACAACACCCCGACAACTCGTACCAAGCCCTCGAAGAAATGCTGCAACACGTAGAGGGTTTATTAACCAAATTGGGCTTGCCCTACCGCGTATTGCGCCTTTGCGGTGGCGATATGTCCTTCACATCTGCCCTTACCTACGACCTCGAGGTGTTCTCGGCAGCACAACAGCAATGGTTAGAGGTTAGCTCGGTATCAAACTTCGAAACCTACCAAGCCAACCGCCTAAAATTGCGTTTCCGCGATACCGAAACCAAAAAAAATATACTCGCCCACACCCTAAACGGTAGCGCTTTGGCATTGGCACGCATAGTGGCATCGCTACTCGAAAACAACCAAACACCAAACGGTATTACCATACCCCAAGCTCTGCAAAAATACACAGGCTTTGATATAATTGACTAAGTCAAATATTCAGATTCGCAAAGGAAAAAACCACGGCGCCCCGCACCCGCAGAAGACCAGGACGGTGACACCCTCACCCCGTCCACTGCCAAGCCCCTTCCGATTAAATAACTTCTCTATTTTAAATGGTAAAATACCGTATAAAAAAGAGAAGTTATTCTATACAGGAGTCCTTGCAGAACGTTCAGTTCTCCGAATGAACATTTGTGCCCCAAAGCCCGCTCAATTTACGCCAACTTGTTTTAAAATTTACAACGGAGACATAGACCTGGACAAGAGCGGTAAATTTGGAAAAAACTTTGCGACTATTTATCCCGACATTATTAGATTGTATGGCTACTAAATCCTGTTAATCCTGAAATCCTGTCGGTTAATTTTTTGCTCCCAACAAATAAGGCACTCATAGCCAACTTTTCAATGTCGTTATCAAATTGCAAATTTGCAAAACGCCACAAATAACCCTAAAATACAAGCACCAATGGAAGAAAGTCAATTTTTAACATATTGCAAATTTACAGACAAATTAGAAGCTACTGAATTTTCAAAGCTATTAGAAAATAATAATATTGAATTTTTATTTGAAGAAACTTCTACTAATTTCGACCCAGTTTTTGGAAATGCTGAATTCATCAAAGAATACAGAATAAAACTAAAAAACACAGATTTTGAACGAGCAGACAAAATACAAATAGAACTTTCAGTTAATCAAATAGAAGCAATAGACAAAGACTATTACCTATTTGCATTTACAGACCAAGAACTTATTGAATTAATTACTAAAAGCGATGAATGGGGTAAGTTTGACTACGTACTTGCACAAAAAATATTGAAAGACCGTGGAAAGGAAATCAATAATGAGCTTGTTGGCACTTTAAAAAATCAAAGACTCGAAGAGCTTGCAAAGCCAGAAAAGCGCCCCAAAGCGTGGATAGTTGCAGGTTATGTTTTTGCAGTTTTAGGCGGACTTTTGGGACTTTTGATTGGATGGGATTTGCTCTCCAAAAAGACACTACCCAATGGCGACAGAGTTTATAGTTACCCAGCGGAAGACCGAAAACACGGAAAAAATATTCTTATTTTTGGTATATTTTTTTCCATATTATGGATAACTGTGAGAATATTAAATGCTTTTGGTTAAATCGCCCCCCCTGTTTGAATAGTAAAATACCGTATAAAAAAGGGAAGTTGTTCTATCACGAGTCCTTAAACAAACAATTTGTCTGTGCTTTAATACCTTCAAAAAACCGAAACGTGCCACACACATTTCGGTTTTTTTGTTTTTTGGCAGATGCTCATCAACCCCAAAACCACCCACCCACACATTTATTTTTTTGTTTTTTGGTAGATGCTCATCAACCAAAATATGCCAACATACACATGGTTTTTGCTTTTGAGCAGATGCTCATCAACCCAAAAACAATTGCAAAAAACACCGCCAAACACCTGCAAATACCAATATTACTTCATCGAGACAAGCCCCATACAACAAATTGTGGGCTAAATGCCAATATGTCAAATTAGAGTCGTATCTTTGCAGCCTAAAAATACAATACCGTGATAGAAAAGTTAGAAGCAATTAAACAACGATGGTTAGAACTAGGCGAGCAACTAGCCACCCCCGAAGTAGTTAACGACCACCGAAAAGCCGCAAAAATTAGCAAAAAATACAAAGATTTACAAGTTATTGTAGATGCTTACGAACCTTACCGTGGGGTAATGGCAAATATCGACGAAAACCGCGAGATATTAAAAACCGACCCCGACCCCGATTTTAGGGATATGGCAAAAGCCGAACTAGAAGAACTACTTGTTCAGCAAACCGAAATGGAAGAACATTTGCGCAATTTGCTAATACCCGAAGACCCCGAAGACTCAAAAAGCGCTATCTTAGAAATTAGAGCAGGCACAGGCGGCGACGAAGCAGCCATTTTTGCAGGCGATTTGTTCCGTATGTACTCGCGCTATTGCGACCGCCGTGGCTGGAAAATGATAGCACTTAGTATTAACGAAAGTTCGGCAGGTGGATACAAAGAGCTTATATTAGAGGTAACAGGCGAGGGCGCTTATGGCGATTTAAAATACGAATCGGGCGTACACCGCGTGCAGCGCGTACCCGATACCGAATCGCAAGGACGCGTGCATACCTCGGCTGCCACCGTAGCCGTATTGCCCGAAGCCGACGACGATGTAGCCATAGAAATAAACGAAACCGACCTTAAAATTGATACTTTTAGGGCATCGGGTGCAGGTGGGCAACACGTAAACAAAACCGAGTCGGCAATACGCATTACCCACATGCCATCGGGTATTGTGGTAGGTTGCCAAATGGAGCGCTCGCAAATGCAAAACCGCGAGGTAGCTATGCAAATGCTGCGTACCAAACTATACGAAGCCGAAGTGCAAAAACGACACGATATTACCGCAAGCCGCCGCCGTACCCTTGTATCAACCGGCGACCGCTCGGCAAAAATACGTACCTACAACTATCCACAAGGTAGAATGACCGACCACCGCATTGGATTAACCATTTATAATTTAGCCGCTATTATGGACGGCGACATACAAGAAATTATTAACCAATTGCAAGTTGCCGAAAACGCCGAAAAACTAAAAGCAGGCGAAGATTTTGATTTAGATTAAACCTGTGTCAATATCCCATTTTGATGTCGACATTGAAAAGTAGTAAATAGCTGCTTAATTTACACCTGCTTGTTTTTTAAATTTACAACGGAGACACAGAGAACACGGAGTTTTTTTGGTGTATGCTATGGCTTTTTTATTTGTTATTTTTTAGTTTGCAACCGAGATACTAAAAAAACATAAACTCGTTCTTCTCTGTGTCTCTTGTTGTTTTTTTATTTTGTAGTTCACAAAATAGCGAGTTAGCGGTAATTCTAAAAGACCCTGAAACATACAACAGACGAATAATGAAATTTATATTATTGCTTTTTATAGTTTTAATATCTTCACAAGCATATTCACAAAATGACAGTTTGAAAAAATTAAATTTTAGTGCTTATGGAGAATTGTATTATAGTTATGATTTTTCAAATCCACAAAACCACGAAAAGTCAAATTTTCTCTACAATCATAAACGGCATAATGAATTAAACGCTAATCTACTTTTACTAAGAGCTACCTATTTAGATAAAAATTTTGAGCCAACCTGCCACACACCTGAGTTCTGAACCAACTTGGGCTCAATTTATTTATGAAGCAAATGTTGGTATCAAAATCTCAAAAAAACAAAATATATGGTTAGACGCAGGAATCATGCCTTCACATATTGGCTTTGAAAGTGCTGTAAGTGCAGACTGTTGGACTTTGACAAGAAGTTTGCTTGCTGAAAACTCACCGTACTATGAAACAGGTTTTAAATTAGGTTATACTTCAAAAAATGAAAAATTAAATATCTTAACTTTATATCTAAATGGATGGCAAAAAATTAGCAAACCAGATTATATTCAAAAACCTTCATTTGGAACACAAATAAACTATAAGCTGTCTAAAAAATTACTGCTTAATTACAGCACATTTTTTGGTACTGATAAACCTGATAGTATTAAAGCTTTTAGACAATTTCATAACTTTTATTTGCAATACGAGCCGACAAATAAGTTTGGAATTATTGCAGGTTTTGACATTGGAATGGATAAATTTAATTCCACTACTTACGGAACTTGGTATTCACCAGTTTTAATAATAAAACAAAGTATAAACAAAAAAACAAGAGTTGTGTTTCGTGGAGAATATTATTACGACCCAAAACAAATTATTATTTCAACAGGTACAACAAATGGCTTCCAAACTTTTGGACTTTCTTCAAACTTTGACTACGACCTAAACGACAAAATAAAATTTAGAATTGAAGGTAAAATATTTCACTCGAAAGACAAAATATTTGCAAATGAAAACAATAATTATTCACTAACAACAAATATGACAGTCAAACTTTGAAAAAGAACGAACAGCTAAGATGGGCTTGCCAAAATGAGGGCAGAAGTGCTAAATTGAACATTTGGAATTCTATTAAATTTTTGTACTAAATTTGAGCATTAGTACTTTAAAGCCCCCCAATTCGGCAAACCCCCAAACGTTTGCCGTAGTTCGACAAGTTCACTATGACCACACCCCGTGAATAAGGCTGAAACTTTTCAAGGTCGTTATCCCATTGATAGTGTGGGTATCAAAACAACGTCACCCGTTTCGACTTAGTTCGACAGGCTCAACGACCATCACCACTTCACAACATCGCCACATTTTTATTTGATGAAAACTTCTTATCCAAAAGAAAACATAAAAATATTGCTTCTTGAGGGCATTAGCCATACCGCCGTAGAGGTATTTGAGCGTGCCGGATATACCAACATAGAATCGATACCTAAAGCCCTGCCCGAAGACGAGCTAATAGCACGCCTTGCCGACGGGGTTCATTTGTTGGGCATTAGGTCGAAAACGCAACTAACACAAAAGGTATTAGAGGCTGCTAACAACTTGTGGGCAGTTGGCTGTTTTTGCATTGGCACCAACCAAGTTGATTTAGCCGCCGCCGGACAACGCGCCATTGCTGTTTTTAACTCGCCCTACAGTAACACCCGCTCTGTTGCCGAGTTGGTCATTGGCGAGGCAATTATGCTACTGCGCCGCATACCCGAAAAAGACAAAGCCGCCCACCAAACACAATGGCTAAAAGATGCCAAAGGCTGCTACGAACTGCGCGGTAAAACAATGGGTATTGTGGGTTATGGGCATATTGGGTCGCAGGTGTCGGTGCTTGCCGAGGCAATAGGCATGAAAGTTTGGTACTACGACATTGTACCAAAATTGCCTATGGGCAACGCCATTGCTGTTGATTCGTTAGAGGAACTGCTCGAAAATGCCGATGTACTAAGCCTGCATGTGCCTGCCGATGCCACCACCAAAAACATGATTAACCAAGCAACTATCGGGCAAATGAAACGCGGCTCGGTGTTGCTTAACCTAAGCCGAGGTAGTGTGGTTGATATTGATGCTTTGCAAAATGCCCTAACATCGGGCTATTTGGCAGGGGCGGGCATTGATGTTTTTCCGGACGAACCCGAAGGTAAAAACGACCCTTTTGTATCGGCTTTGCAAGGTTTAACAAATGTAATACTAACACCACACATTGGCGGCTCGACCCTCGAGGCACAAGAAAATATTGGGCGCGATGCAGCTTTTAAAATGCTTAGTTATATGGATAAGGGCGTTACGGTTGGCTCGCATACCATACCCGAACTTAGCTTGCCTACACACCCTGCTGCCCGTCGTATATTGCACATTCACCACAACAAACCGGGTATTTTGTCGGCAATAAATACGGTTATATCTAAACAAAACCTAAATATTGTTGGACAATACCTAAACACTAATGCCGCTATTGGTTATGTGGTGCTAGATATTGAAGGCATCGAAGGCGAAATTGACCTGCACGAACTAAGAAACATACCACATACCATGCGCGTGCGTTTGCTGTATTGATTTGTTCTTTTAAAATAAACTAACAAAAAAAGGTCTGCCCAAATAGGCAGACCTTTTTTTATGGTAATGGTATCTCAATACCCCAATAAATTCAACATTTTACTGTAGCTTTGCCCTTCTATAAACTCCGAACTTACTAAATTGCCATCATCGTCGCGGTCGAGCAGTACAAAACGGGGCGAAGGTAACAAACAGTGTTTTAAGCCTCCAAAGCCGCTCAACGACTCTTGGTATGCCCCCATGTGGAAAAACCCAATATAAAGTGGTTCGCTTCCGCCATGTGCGCCTACTTTGGGCAGGTAAACCTCGTTTTTATGCACTTCGGAGTTGTAATAATCCTGCGAGTCGCAGGTAATACCGCCAATGTTTACGCGCTGATATTCTCTGTCCCATTTATTAATGGGTAGTAATATAAATCGTTGC
The DNA here is from genome assembly GCA_016718845.1 of Sphingobacteriales bacterium. GTDB lineage: Bacteria > Bacteroidota > Bacteroidia > Chitinophagales > UBA2359 > JAEUUX01. Next base: position 222,249 of record JADKCK010000003.1, on the reverse strand, counting down.
CCTAAGCCCCACGAGTCGGGTAGGGTTGTAATCAACGAGCTATCTATGAGGTACCAAACTTCGTTGTCGTTTTGTTGTTTTTCGCCCAATACCGAGTAGATAATGGCGCCACTTTCGGCAACTGTAAACGAGCCAAACTCGGTAAAAATGTCGGGATGTGGTACGCCTGCCGAGTCGCAAACCGATTTTATCTGCAAAATAATCTCCGACACCATATATTCGTACTCGTAGGTATGCTCTAACGAGTCGCGGATAGGAAAACCGCCGCCTATGTTAAGGGTGCGCAGGGTGGGGCAAATTTTTCGGAGGTCGCAATAAATAGTAATCGCTTTGTTTAACTCTGCCCAATAAAATTCGCTGTCTTTAATACCTGTCGAGATAAAAAAGTGCAACATTTTTAGGGTAAATTTGGGATTATTTTCAATTTTTTCGCGATAAAACGACATAATATCGCTGTATCTGATGCCCAAACGCGAGGTGTAAAACTCAAAACGGGGTTCTTCGGCGGCGGCAATGCGCAGTCCAATATTACAAGACTCTTTTTCTACAAATTGCTCGTAGAAATCCAATTCTTGTTTGTTATCCAATACGGGTATAACATTGGTAAAGCCATCGTTAATTAAATGGCTAATTTTTTGGGTATATTCGCTGGTTTTGTAGCCATTGCAAACAATATACGTATCTTTGTTTATTTTTTGCTTTTGATACAATCGGTCTATCAATTCGATATCGGCAGCCGACGAGGTTTCGATATGCACGCCATTGTCAAGGGCTTCGTACAACACAAACGAAAAGTGCGAGCTTTTGGTGCAGTAACAATAATAATAATCGCCCTGATAATTGTGCGTGTCCATGGCATTCTCGAACCAACGTTTTGCTTTGCGTATTTGGCTGCCTATTTTGGGCAAATAGGTTAGGCGCAAAGGTGTGCCGTACTCTTTTATAATTTCGTGCAACGGAACATCGTAAAAATACAAATATCCGTCTTTTACATCAAATCCTTCTTGTGGAAAGTAAAACGACTGATTGATAAGGTCTATATATCTGCGACGCATGATGTGTTTTTGTTAATATGATGATATTGCGATGTGGGGATGTGGTGATGTTGCGAAGTGGCGATGTGGCGAAGTGGCGAAGTGGTGATGTTACGATTTGGTGATGTTACGATGTTGCGAAGTGGTGATGTTGCGAAGTGGTGATGTTGCGATGTGGTGATGTTGCGAAGTGGTGATGTTGCGATGTTACGATTTGGTGATGTTACGATATGTGGTGATGTTGCGATTTGGTGATGTAGCTTTGTTTTTAGTCTTCGTTGTAGTAATACAGGTAATTTATTAGGTCAAAGGCAACTTCGGCGGTTTGGTTTTTGGTATCTAATAAGGGGTTAACCTCTACCATTTCGAGGGCGCAAACTTTGGGGTTACGGAAAAAGTTTATCAACAACTCTTGTGCTTGTGCAATACTTAACCCATGTTTAACGGGCGTACCCGTACCTGGCACTAAACCACCATCTACCGAGTCTATGTCAAACGACACATACACCATGTCGCAATGCGAAAGGTGTTGCATAGTGCTTTCATAAATTTGCTGTATGGTGTAGTTGCCCATAAAGTTTATGCTATGCGTATCGGCATGGCGGTCAATACCACCTCTAAAGTGCTTTATTTGGTGTTGTTTAATAATGTCCCATTCTGCCTCTTCAAGGTCGCGGATACCAATAAAAACCAAGTCGTTGGTGCTTATTTTGGGATAAATATTGCCCGTTTGGCACAATCGTGTCCATTTTTCGAGAATATCGGTGGGTACTTCGTTGTTGTACCAGTCGTTGTCGTGTTCGTTTAGGGCAAGGGCTGTACCAAGGGGCATACCATGTAAGTTACCCGATTGTGTGGTAAAAGGCGAGTGTAAATCGCCGTGGGCATCTATCCAAACAACGCCTAATTTTTTATCTGGAAAAGCTTTTCGGATACCCGCAATAGTACCGCCTGCCGTTGAGTGGTCGCCGGCAAGCACAAACGGAAAATGCCCTGCGCTTAGTTCGGCGGCAATGTCATCGGCTACTTTTTCGTAAACGGGTAATAAATAATCAATATGTCGGGCAAAACATTCTATTTCAGGGTCTAAATCAGAAAAGTATTTTTTGGTCGCGCGGCGTTGATAATCGTAATGCTCTTGAATAGAGATAGCTACTAAACTGTCTGTTTCGATAAAAAGCGTAGAGTTTTTAGTAATACCCGCCAATTTTATGGCATCAATACCCAATTCGGCTCCTAATTTGCCATAGGTAGTGGCTCCACATAAGCCAGATTCAACTTCTACAAATCTAATAGGTCGTTGCATAAAAAAATAACATTTTGAAAGGGGTGCAAAGGTAGCTTTTTTTTTACGTAATTTGCAAATTTAAAGCTACCTTTTTAAATAAATGCCTACCTTTCGGAAAAATAGAGCACACAGTTCAAAACTACCTTCCTTTAATAACCTTAGCTAAGGGTAGATTTGGTGTATCCTGTGTCAAAACATTAATTAAAAAACATGAGAATAGGCATTTATAGCCGTGTTTTAAAAACCGACGACATCGAATTTTTGCACCAATTGTTGTTGTTGCTCAACGAGCGTAATATGCAAGTATTGGTTTACGACGATTATTATCAACAGCTAAACCAAAGTTTACCTTTGTTTAATACGGTTCAAACTTTTAGTGGCAACGAGTCTTTGTCTGATAATATAGATTACATACTAAGTATTGGTGGCGATGGAACCCTATTAAATACCCTCGAATTGGTGCGCGACTCGGGCGTTCCGGTATTGGGTATCAATACGGGGCGTTTGGGTTTATTAACCGACATTACCCGCGACCAACTAAACGAGGCATTTACGGCACTCGAAACCCAAAAATATCAACTCGACCGCCGCACCCTTATTAGCCTACAAAGCGATATTTTGTTGTTTGGCAATGCCAACTTTGCCCTCAACGAGTTTGCTATCCACAAAAAAGACACCTCGGCAATGATTGTTATTCATACCTATATAGATGACGAATTTGTGAACTCGTATTGGGCAGATGGTATTATTGTAGCAACGCCAAGTGGCTCAACTGCCTACTCGCTTAGTTGTGGGGGACCTATTATATACCCTACTACCAATGCTTTTGTACTTACGCCTGTAGCTCCGCACAATTTAAATGTACGCCCCGTAGTTATTCCCGACCACTGCACCATCTCGTTTGAAATAAGCGGGCGCAGCGACAATTTTTTGTGCTCTCTCGACTCGCGATACGAAACTATTGACCAACACGTAAAACTAACTATAAAAAAAGCCAATTTTACCCTTAACTTGGTGCGACTCGAAGAAACACATTTTTTTAGCACCATCCGCAAAAAATTAATGTGGGGGCAAGACAGTAGGAATTGATTATAAATTGTAAATTATAAATGGTATTGGCGATGCTTGTGCAATCCTTGTTTTAATATTTTTTAAACTATTTTATTGGCAAAGCCATAGTTCAAAAACCTATTCTCGCCCCTGCTGTCATGTTGAGCGTAGCCGAAACAACGGCAAGCGCAACACCAACAAACTACAACATCGAGTCGCCATAATTGCCGCGTGCGTGCGGTTCAACGGCAATCACCGAAATCTCCACATTTACACCACGCGGCAAGCCCAAAACAGCCACCGTTTCGCGGGCAGGGGCTAAATCGGCGGCAAAATGTTTGCCATAAATGCCATTAACCGTACCAAAATGCTCCATTGACGACAAAAAGATGGTGCTTTTAACCACATGGTCAAAAGTTAAGCCAGCGGCTTGAAGTAAATTTTTTAGGTTTTGCATCACTTGTTCGGCTTCGGCTTCTACGCCACCACTTACCAACTCGTTTGTTTGTGGGTCAATGGCTATCTGCCCCGACACGAAAACCATGCCGCCTGCACGTACCGCTTGGCTGTATGGTCCAATAGGTGCAGGTGCATTAGGTGTATAAATTATTTTTTTCATGTTATTGTTCCGAAAATTATTTTTTTGGTTGATTAAACAGCACAATTGCAATACCTTGCATCTTTTATGGGCAGATAGAGCAAATCTTTGCACAAAAGTACACAACTATCAGATTTTTTACTCAATTTTGTGCGTAAATTTTCGACTTTGGCGTAAATTTAAACCAACATTAACCATAAAACAACATTTACTTGCCTTTTAGCTAAGTTTTTAACCCAAGCTAAAAGCCCAAAACAACATACTACAACACTCAAACGCCACAAACCTTATCATCTACCCCCACTTATCTAACCAAAAAACTTACATGAAAAACCTATTGTTAATTGCTCAACGCGAGTACCTAACCCGTGTAACCAAGCGCTCGTTTATTATCGCCACCTTGTTGGTTCCGTTAGGTTTTGTGGCGCTAATGGCGGTGCAATTTATTGTAATGGCATACTCGTCCAACTCGCTGCGTGTGGCAGTAGTTAACCAAGACACCAAACTGTTTGCCGAACAAGCCCTAAGCGACGACGGCGAACTGTTTTTTGTAAAATCGAACTTACCCCTCGATACCCTCCGAAACCGATACCAAGAGCTGGGTTTCGATGGCATTTTGTTCATTCCGCCCATTAACATGGATAATCCAAACGGATTTAAGTACATATCGGATAAAGTATTGGGTATGGGCGCACGCACCTACATCCAACACGAACTAGAAGACGAAGTGAAGCGCTTGCGCCTGCAAACCATGGGCATTAACAGCCAAGAGCTAAACCAACGCATCAATCAATTAAGCCTCAATATTGTAGAAGAAGACCTAAATGGCAAAAACACACAAGGCACGGCTTTGGCTACTGGTGTGGGCATGGGCATGGGATTTTTAATGTATATGGTGATATTTATTTACGGAGCCATGGTAATGCGTGGCGTTATGGAAGAAAAAACAAATCGCATTGTAGAGGTAATGTTGTCGGCGGTGCGCCCTTTCGATTTAATGGTAGGCAAAATTTGGGGTATTGGTTTGGTAGGTTTAACCCAATTTATGATTTGGTTGGTGTTTTTGTTTATCATAAACCTAACACTTGGTACTTTACTGGGCGTAGCCATGCCCTCTAGTGGTATGGACACGCAGCTAAATAGCGCCCAAACCGCCCAAGCAATGGCATTGGTCGAAGAGGTAAAAAATGGCATCGACCGCCTGCCACTAGGCTTGTTGGTATTTGGTTTTGCATTTTATTTTGTGTTAGGATATACTTTTTATGCCGCCTTATTTGCTGGTTTAGCATCGGCAATTAACGACGACAGCGACGCACAATCGCTTACCTTTCCAATATCTGTACCTATCATTTTGGCTATTTTTATACTTAGCGCCGTTGCCGAAAACCCCAACAGTGGCTTGGCATTTTGGTCATCCATGATACCTTTTTTTGCACCTATTATTATGCCTTTTCGCATCGCATTTGGCGTACCTGCATGGGAGTTAGCCCTGTCTATGTGCCTAATGCTGCTGGGTACATGGGCTGCCATTTGGCTTGCCGCCAAAATATACCGAACCGCCATTTTGCTATACGGCAAAAAAATAACCTTTAAAGAAATAGCTAAATGGGCAGTAAAAGGATAGTATATTTTTTTAAAAAAACAACGATGGAAAAGAAAAATTAGAAACCATATTGGGCAACAAACTGATAGGTTATTTTAAACCCGAATACGGGGCGTGGAGAGTGCGCAACGGGGGGCACAGCGGGGCGGGGGAAAGCGGCGGAAATGAAAAACAAAACCCCCCGTCCAACTTCTCCACCACAAACCCCAATCCAGTGAAAATTGAACAGTATGAAAAATTCAATACCATACAATCACTGTATTTACCTCCTCACGAAATAATATCTGTTTTTGAAGGATTTATTAGTTTGTACCAAAACCGCGAAGTAAATTTTGATGAAACATATTATCAACTTGCCATGGCACTTGATGTGCTTTTGCTCAAAGGTAGGCGCTTTGATGAAATACAATCGCTTATAAAACCCTTAGAAGATATTACCGAAAGCAAAATTATTAAAGAAAATGGACGATTCTATTTTCAAAATACTCAAGGAAAAATGGAAATGCCATTGATAGCCAAGGACCAAACCACCGGTGCCCCTGCCCCCCCCCGCGAAACCAGAAGTCAATAAATAATTACAAGATATCACAATCAATAACTAATAACCAATAATAAAATTGAGCCGTTATATACTTGCCCTCGACCAAGGCACAACCAGCTCGCGTGCCATTTTGTTCAACGAAAAAGCCCAAATTGTGGGCATAGCACAACGCGAATTTACCCAAATTTACCCCCAAGCAGGCTGGGTTGAGCATAATCCCGACGAAATTTGGGACACCCAACTAGCCACCGCACAACAAGTGCTGACGCAATGTGGCGTAACAGCCACCCAAATAGCTGCCATTGGCATCACCAATCAGCGCGAAACAACCGTTGTTTGGGATAAAAAAACAGGTAAAGCCATCTACAATGCCATTGTGTGGCAAGACCGCCGCACCGCCGACACCTGCACCGACCTAAAAAACAAAGGTTTTGAACCCTATATCCGCGAAAACACCGGTTTGGTGATAGATGCCTATTTTTCGGGAACAAAAATAAAATGGATACTCGACAACGTACCCGATGCCCGCGAAAAAGCCGAAAAAGGACAATTGCTATTTGGCACCATCGACACCTGGCTAATCTGGAAACTAACAAATGGCAAAACGCACGCCACCGACTACAGCAACGCCTCGCGCACCATGTTGTACAATATCGCAAACTTAGCATGGGATAAACAATTGCTTGCCGAGCTAAACATACCCGCTAAAATGTTGCCCAAAGTGCTTAACTCCTCCGACAACTACGGCACAACCACCCCCGAACTATTCGGCGGCACAGCCATACCCATAACAGGCGTTGCCGGCGACCAACAAGCTGCCCTTTTTGGGCAAGCTTGTTTTGCACAGGGCATGGCAAAAAATACCTACGGCACAGGCTGTTTTATGCTCATGAACACCGGCACCGAGCGCATACGCTCGAAAAATGGACTGCTAACCACCATTGCATGGGGGCTAAACGGAACGGTAGAGTACGCCCTTGAGGGCAGTGTTTTCATCGCAGGGGCTGCCATTCAGTGGCTGCGCGATGGCTTACGCCTCATCGACTCGGCTGCCGACTCGGAGTTCTACGCCAACAAAGTACCCAACTCGGACGGCGTGTATGTAGTGCCCGCTTTTGCCGGTTTGGGCGCACCCTATTGGGACATGTACGCTCGCGGGGCAATATTTGGGCTTACGCGTCGCACTACCAAAGCACATTTGGTGCGTGCCACCCTCGAGTCGTTGGCTTACCAAACCCGCGATGTACTAAAAGCCATGGAAGCCGACTCGGGCTTAAAACTCACCACTTTGCGTGTAGATGGTGGTGCCTGTGCCAACAATTTGCTGATGCAATTTCAGGCAGATATTTTAGATACGCCCGTTGAACGTCCTGTTGTTGTAGAAACTACTGCCATGGGTGCCGCATATTTGGCAGGTATTGCCGTTGGCTTTTTCTCGCAAGATGCCATTAGCCAAAACAGGCAAGGTAACACCCTATTTACTCCCCAAATGGACGAACAAGAGCGCACACAACGCTGCAAAAAGTGGCAAAAAGCCATAGAACGCTCTATGAACTGGGAAGATTAAGGCACAAAATACCTACAAATCCACCAAATGGCAACCCCCCAACCCCCCCCCCCACCGCCTGGGCAAATTAAGGGGGGGAACCCCCCCCTAAAAAAAGGCCCCCCAAGCCCCCCTTTACCGCCCCCCCGGGGAGGGGGGGCCCAAACCCCTTGGTTTTGGCGTAAATTCCCAATCCCCATATCGTAATAGTTTTGGGCGATAATCACTACAATATCCTCAATATTGTACTAGTTTTGGGCGATAATCACTACAATATCCCCCAAAACGTACTAGTTTTTGGCGATAATCACTACTTCGTTTCGACTACGCTCAACGACCGTCACATCATCATATCGCTCTTTCACTCATTCACTACTTCACCACCTCACCACCTCACCACCTCACCACCTCACCACATCACCACCTCACCACATCACCACATCACCACATCACCACATCACCACATCACCACATCACCACATCACCACATCACCACATGATAACAATAGATTTAATTGCCCACAAAATTATTCCGTTCGACAAGCTATCGCAAAAAATACACCTTTGGCGGTTTAAAGAGCAGCGCATTGTGTTTACCAATGGCTGCTTCGATTTACTACATCAGGGACATATCAACACCCTAACATCGGCAGCCGACTATGGCACGCGCCTTATTGTGGGCTTAAACACCGATGCCTCGATTAACCGATTAAAAGGACCCGACCGCCCAATCCAAGACCAATATACGCGCTCGTTGATATTGGCGTCGTTGAGTTTTGTAGATGCCGTAGTGCTGTTCGACGACGAAACACCGCTTGAACTGATACGCCTTATACAGCCCGATGTGTTGGTTAAAGGCGGCGACTATAAACCCGCCGACATTGTGGGCTACGACATTGTAACCGCCCGCGAAGGTATTGTAGTTACTGTGCCCTACATCGAAGGTTTTTCGACCACCAACATTATAGAACGTATACAGCCGCAGCCGCCACTGTAACAGCCCGTTCATCTAAGCTCCAAAAGTATTTTAAAAATGCTTTTGCTTCGCGCAGTTCCATATTCGGTGCTGATTGCACCTTTTGTCTGCCCACAATATGTTTGGTTTGCGCCCTAAAAACGGGCATTACCCAAAGTGCCATTTTTTTCGTAACTTTGCCGCTTGTTTGGGGCTTATACAAGCAAGTAAACTGTTTTAACAAATAAATTAGTAAATCGCATCTTGGAGAATCTACAATTATCTATCGAAGCCCTGTTGTTTTCGGCACAGCAACCCGTTTCGGTAGCCGAAATAAGGGCTTGTTTAGAAAAATCGTTTGAGCAGCCATTCGAAGAAGTAGAGATTGTTGAATGTGTTGAGTTAATCATCAACAAATACCACAACGATTATTTTGCTTTCGAGTTGGTTGCCATTGGCGGTGGGTATCAGTTTTTAACAAAGCCATTGTACCACAAAACCATTGCCACCTATGCCAATCAAAAGGCAAAGAAAAAGCTATCAACTGCCACCCTCGAAACTTTGGCTATTATTGCCTACAAGCAGCCCATCACTAAAGCCGAAATTGAACAAATACGCGGTGTAAACTGCGATTATAGCGTACAAAAATTGTTAGAAAAAGAATTAGTCGAAATATCGGGGCGCAACAATGCCTTGCCCGGCAGACCACTTTTGTACGGCACTAGCCAGTTTTTTATGGATTATTTTGGCATTGGCTCGATGAAAGACTTGCCCAAATTAAAAGAAATACAACCCGTTGCCGATAACGAAATTGGCGCGCCAGAGTAGTGTTTTCCCAATCCAAATCAATCAAAAACAATAAAACCCATTAATCATGCACAATCATCTTTTAGCATCGCTTATAGACCATACCGCCTTAAAACCCGATACGATACAAGCCAATATCAACCAACTTTGTCGCGAGGCAATACAATACCAATTTGCAGCCGTGTGCGTACCGCCTGTTTATACCAAGCAAGCCATTAGGTTGCTCGACGATACACCCATAAAAGTAGCTACTGTATTGGGCTTCCCGTTGGGGTATCAGCCGCTTACCATAAAAATGGCAGAAGCTATGTGGCAATGCGATGTAGGTGTCGACGAGATAGATATAGTAGTTAATATTGGTTGGATAAAAGATGGTAGGTGGGATAAAACAGAAAAGGAAATATCGGTACTTGCGGATTATATACAGGGGCAACAAAAAATAATTAAAGTAATTTTTGAAACTGCCCTACTCGCCAACACCCAAATTGTACAACTCTGCGATATTTGTGCCCGCGTAGGTGTAAATTTTGTAAAAACATCGACGGGCTTTAGCGGTGGCGGTGCTACTACCGAGGTAGTTAGCCTTATGCGCGACAATTTGCCCAACAACATACAAATAAAAGCATCGGGGGGCATAAAAACCGCCGAACAAGCCGAGGCAATGATTGCTGCAGGTGCAACGCGCTTGGGCTGCTCGAATAGTGTAGCTATTGTAACGGGCAAGTAGGTAATGGTTAAAAGGGGTGTTTTACATCGGTTTAGACAAAGAAAAAGTGTGACATTTGGCGCCATGCCAAGTGTCACACTTTTTGTGTTGTAGTTATTTTAGACAGATTGGTTAACTAATTGCTAATTTATAAGTATTTAGGTATGGTAAAGCAAAAAGTACTACCTTTACCTAGTTCGCTTTCTATCCAAATTTCGCCACCTTGTTTTTCTACAAATTCTTTGCACAAAAACAAGCCCAAACCCGATGTTCCGTTTTGTTTAAGCATGGTTCGTCCGTCGGTTTGGCTATTAAATAGCAACAACAGTTCGTCGTCTGTCATGCCAATACCTGTATCTGCCACATAAATTTCTAAGCAGTCGTTTTGGTATTTTCGGCTTACGGTAATACTGCCCGATTTGGTAAATTTAATGGCATTGCCAATTAAGTTTCGCAACACAAGGCGCAAGATGTTGGCATCGGTATTAACGGCAGTGGCAGGGGGTATTTTGTTGATTAGTTCAATACCTTTTTCGTTGGCAATTGTTTTTACTAGCGCAAAACAGTCGTCTACAATTGGGGATATTTGAGTTTTTTGTACATTTATAAAATTACCTGCCATTTGCATTTTCGACCAATCTAACAAATTATCTAACAAACTGGTTGTTGCATTCAGCGATTCGGTTAAATGTTGTTGAAAAAAAGCAGCATCTTCGCCCGATAACCGGTTGCTATTTAACAAATCTACATAGCCTTTCAAGATACCTAAAGGGCTGCGTAAATCGTGCGAAATGATGGATAAAAATTCGCTTTTGATATTGTTTTGAGCAGCTAATTCTTCAATTTTTTTATTTTTTTTGTCTACTAGCTGTTTTTGAGCAGTTATATCTCGGTAAGTCCATAATCTGCCCTTACATACATTATTTTTAAAAATTGGGGTAGTGGTTCTTTCTAAAAATCGTCCATCGAGCAATTCTATCTCGTCGCTTAATGTTGTGGTATCGGTATGAAACGGCACAATAGGTAGTGTCATTAATTGTTGAGGTACTACAAATTTGTTTTTTATAGTATTTAGTATTTGATTGGTTTTATAACCTGATAAAGAAACTTTAGCATGTTCGATGCTAAATAAATCGCAGAAAAATTTATTTATAAGAATGGCTACTCCGTTATCATTTTCGAGTAAAATACCTTCTTGTAAGTTTTCGATAAGGGTGGTGTACTGGGTTGACAGCAAACTTTCGTGCAGATTCATGCAGATTAATTTTAGAAAATAGAAAAATAAAATTGGGGATATAAAAACGACGACAAACAAACCGACAATAACAGCAACAGTTTGCTAGCACAACTTGATTAGCTCGTAATGAGTATACGTATTAATACGAGCTTATGTTCTGAAATTAGGGACTAAAATCGTAAAAACACAAGAAAGTCTTTAAAGTACAGCTATAAACGTGCCAAAAATTTGAGATTAGTAAACAATGCTTTAACAAAATTAAGATAACACTACGACAAAGATTTGGGTAATCAAATCAGGCTTATCAGTAGTAGGATTTTAACGCTACTGATAAGACTCACAAAAAAGGTCGCAGTACCATTAAAATAAATGTGCCAACAAGATTAATAGCACTTAAAATCATTTTTTTGGGACAAAGTAGCTTCTTTAGTCTAAAAAATACGTCAAAAAGCACTACTTTTGCGTTTGTTTTAAAATTCACAACTAAATTGTCATGTTTCATAAAAAATTACTTTGCTTATTATTGCTTGTTTTAGGTACATTTGCACTAAATGCGCAAAATTGTGCCGATTATCAAACAGTCACGCTTAACAACCCACCCGACGATTGCAGTGCTGCAGCCGATTTAGTGCCTGCATTTAATACCTGTAAAAAAATCTGCGTTGATTTAACCAGCGCCACAGCTAGCACACCTGCTCCGTCGTGCGGTTGGACACCCCACAAAGACGTTTGGTTTAAAATACACAATCCATACACCGAATTTAACAACTTCGATGGTTCGGTGGTGATAGCTTGGAAACAACTACCCGACCCCGCACACAACCCTACCGTAGCCAGTTATGCCGCCGTACAAGGTACTGCCATTATAGGTGGCTTTATTCCGGTAGGGGTAAATGATGTTTGCGGCGACCAAGGTTTCCAACCCGTTACTTGTGCCAACGATTCGATACCTGATACAGGGAACCAACTTATTTTGCCCGCCGGAACCATACCAACAGCCCAACAAATCGAAGATGGTATAAACGCTAACCCACCATCGCCATTAACTTCTATATCGGTTGATGATTATACCTTTTGGTTTCAGCTCGAAAATTACCAAAGCACAGGCGGCACTATCTGCTTCGAGGTGTCGAGTTATCAATCGGGTTTTTCGTGTAGCGACCCTACATTACTTGCCTTTGCCAACACAGGCTCGCCGCAAACCCAAACTATTTCGCGTTGTTTGTGTAAATCGGCACAAAATGGCGGCTATTTTAATGCCAGCAATACCCCTTGCACCGTAGGCACCAGCTACAACAGCACCACCGCTTTTTATCAGATAGATGCCCCTTATGATTGCAACAACCTTAGCTTTGACCTAACAGGCTGGACAGGTACCGGCAGCGTTAACGCCACCTTGTTGAGCAATGTGCAATGCCCCGAAGTAACCATAAATGCCCAAGCTGCACCCGGACAAAAAGTTACCGCAGCCGATGTTATTGCTTCGGAGTGTTTAAGTATTGGCGGTACAACAACCCTAAACGCCACATGCTTGCCTGCGGGCACATACTATTTGCTTATATCGGGTGCCGACGACAAAGCCGCTTTTTCGGGCAATGTAAACCTATTGCAAGGCACACCGCCAAATCCGGGCATACCTTTGTTGGCTAAGGTAGTGCTACAAGGTGCATACAATGGCGCAAACATGAACACCACCCTGCGCACCAACAACTTATTACCTACTGCCCAACCGTTTAACACGGCACCTTTTAATTATCAAGGCACCGAAACAGTAGCCAATGCCGCAGCCATACCCGCAAATGCCGTTGATTGGGTATTGGTAGAGCTGCGCGACGACACCAATACCAACATTGTTGAGCGCCGCGCCGCTTTTGTTGCTGCCAATGGCGATATTATTGACACCGATGGCACCACAGGCGTAAAATTTTATACCATAACCGCTGGCAACGCCTATAATATAGCTATCAGAACGCGCAACCATTTGGCAGTTGTTAGTCGCTTGGTACAAACCTTGCCTAACACAACCGCCTTCGATTTTACACTGCCCGCCAACATACAAGCAGGTGCCAATCAACTAGCAGAAATAAATGCCAATACCTACGCCCTAAAAGCTGGTGATATAAATGCCGATGGCGTAATTAATTATGCCGATTTTAACGCCTATATATCACCGCAAGGCAGCACTACCTACAACCCCGCCGACCTTAACCTAAACGGCAATATAACTATCGCCGATTTTGACCTTTTCCGACAAAATGTAAGTGCTATTGCCGTGCCTGCGGTACGTTAATAGGTATAGATACGGCTAATAGTTGGCTATCAAATAGGCACAAAAGCACAATGTTTTGATAGCCAACTTTATTAATTGTTTTGTAACAATAGCAATAGTTTTAATCAATAATCACTATTTATTACATGTCAGTTACTACACTTTATAAACGTATTTTTATTGTATCGCTTATTATAGGCATTTTATTGGCGGCGCTGCAATTTGGCAACTTATTGGGCAACGACCCTGCATTTGTTTGGATTTGTTGGGGATTTTTTAGCCTTATTACGCCCTTTGTGTTGGGTTTAGCAGCCATGTCGAACAAAACCAGCACGGCTGGCAAAGCAGTTTATGTGGTATTGGGCGCTATGGCTTTAAAGTTTGTGTTTTGCTTGTTGATGATATTGCTTTATATATTAGTAGCCAAGCCCGAAACACCGCGTTTCATCTTACCATTTTTCCCGTTCTACATTATATATGGTGTTATAGAAACACAATATTTGCTGCAAATGGTAAAATACGACAACCCCACCATTAAACCCAAAGATACCACCAAATAAGCACACCGTTTAATCATTTTTTACTTTGTCAATCATCTATTCGCTTCAACCACATTTGCACCCACACCTGATAGAAGCAGGTTGCGACGAAGCAGGACGCGGCTGTTTGGCAGGTGCCGTGTTTGCGGCAGCCGTTATTCTGCCACCCAATTTTAGCCACCCGCTGCTAACCGACTCGAAGCAGATGAGCGAGAAAAACCGCGATTTGTTGCGCCCTATCATCGAGCAAAATGCCATTGCGTGGGCTGTTGCACAACTCAACGCTCCCGAAATTGACCAAATAAACATACTAAATGCCAGCATTGCCGCTATGCACAAAGCTATTGCCGCTTTGTTGATACAACCAAGTTTTTTGCTGATAGATGGCAATAGATTTAAACCTTACCCAAATATCGCACATCAATGTATTGTTAAGGGCGACAGTAAATATGCCTCGATAGCGGCAGCGTCGGTGTTAGCCAAAACCTACCGCGATGAATATATGACACAGTTAGATAAAGAGTATCCTTTTTATGGCTGGAAAAATAATAAAGGATACCCAACAGCCGCACACCGAGCTGCTATTGAGCAACATGGTACAACGCCTTATCATAGGCTTAGTTTTAGGCTTTTGCCCAACCCAAGCCTAAATTTTGGCGATTAAGTACCCACTTCAAAACAAAGTGGCTTATTGTATTGTTACTATGATATGGACATAAAATATGGTTTGTTTGCCTAGCGCTAACTATGCTACGGGGGTGCCACCAACTTGGCAAATTAGGGTAAGCCAAGCACCACCCCCAAAAAAGACATATTCCGCGTCAAGCGGGGCAAGCGCAAACCTTTGGACAAATTTTGACCAATAAATTGGCTTAAAGCCTAATAAATGCAAGCGTAAATGAATGAAAATCAAATTCTATAAAAATAATTTTAAAAGCAGTTGGGCATTTTGGGTCTAACTGTTTTTTTATTTGCACAAAAACAACTAATATTGTACCCAAATAAAGCCTATTGATAATTGATGTAAAGGCTTATTTCATACAATTTAAATTACTATGACAACTGTACCTAAAAGAAAAAGCAATTCGAACAAAATTTTAATTACCTTAGCCATTTTGGCAGTATTAGGTATTGGCGGCGGTTTATGGGCTAAACATGCAGGCTGGATTGGCAAAGCCGATGTGGTAAAAGTAGCAATAGAAAAAGCCGAAGAACGCAAAATTATAGAAACCGTATCGGCAAGTGGCAAAATATATCCGGTTATAGAGGTTGGTGTGTCGCCCGATGTATCGGGCGAGATAATGGAACTGACGGTAGAAGAGGGCGACTCGGTAAAAAGCGGACAGTTGATTGCCCGCATTAACCCCGAAATTTACGCATCGGTTGTTGACCAAGCTAATGCTGGCGTAAATGCATCGCGTAGCAACGAAGCCAACGCGTCGGCACGCATAAAACAAGGCGATGCTGCCATAAAACAGCTACAAGTGCAGATAGACAATGCTCGCCGCAGCCTTAAACGCAGCCAACAATTATATAAAGATGAGGTGATTTCGAAAGCCGAACTAGAAACCGCCGAAACCCTTGTGCAACAATTAGAAGCACAAATACAAGGCGCACAAGCCGACCTTGCCGCCCTGCGCGAGAGCGTACAGGGTGCATCGTATAATACGCAAAGCACGCAGGCATCGTTGAAACAAGCCCGCGATAATCTACGCCGAACCAATGTGTATGCCCCACTAAGTGGCATTGTGTCGAAGCTAAATGTTAAAAAAGGCGAGCGCGTGGTGGGTACGTCGCAGTTTTCGGGCACCGAAATGCTGCGCATTGCCGATTTTAAAGCCATGGAAGCCCGCGTTGATGTGAGCGAAAACGATATTGTGCGCGTATCTATGAACGATACCGCTTTGGTGGATATTGATGCCTACCCCGACCGAAAATTTAAGGGCGTTGTTACCCAAATTGCTAGCTCGGCGGGTAGCACCAGTCAGTTGCAAGCAGCTACCAATCAAATAACCAATTTTACGGTCAAAATTAGGTTGTTGCCCTCGTCGTACCTCGATTTGATGAAAAAAAGTAAATTGCCTTTCCGCCCAGGTATGTCTTGCTCGGCAGACATACAAACCGAAACCATTGACAAAGCCCTTGCAGTGCCTATCCAAGCAGTAACAACGCGCGAGGATACCCTAAAAACAAAAATAAACCCCAACCTCGAAAAATCGGAGAACAGAGACGACCTAAAAGAGTTGGTTTTTGTGTTAAACAACAATATGGTCATGTCGCGCGAGGTAACAGTAGGTTTACAAGACGAATCGTACATACAAATATTAAGCGGCTTAAAAGGTGGCGAAGAGGTAGTGTCGGCTCCATATAGGGTTATATCAAAAGAACTAAAAGATAGCTTAATGGTAGAAAAGGTATCGAAAGAAGAGTTGTATAAAAAAGAAGAATAGTGGCGAAGTGGGGATATTGCGATGTGGGGATGTGGGGATATTGCGATGTGGTGAAGTGGGGATGTGGGGATGTGGGGATATTGCGATGTGGTGAAGTGGTGAAATTGCGATGTTTCGATGCATCTATGTGTTGAAAAAACTATGTATCTATGCCCACCTATGCACCTATGTGTTGAAAAAACTATGTATCTATGCCAACCTATGTATCTATGTGTTGAAAAAACTATGTATCTATGCCAACCTATGTATCTATGTGTTGAAAAAACTACGTATCTATGCCAACCTATGTATCTATGTGTTGAAAAAACTATGTTTCTATGCCAATCTATGCATCTATGTGTTGAAAAAACTATGTATCTATGCCAATCTATGCATCTATGTGTTGAAAAAACTATGTATCTATGCCAACCTATGCGTCTATGTGTCGAAAAAACTATGTATCCTATGCCAACCTATGCGTCTATGTGTCGAAAAAACTATGTATCTATACCAACCTATGCATCTATGTGTTGAAAGAACTATGTATCCTATGCCAATCTATGCATCTATGTGTTGAAAAAACTATGTATCCTATGCCAATCTATGCATCTATGTGTCGAAAAAAAGCATAGACAGCATAGGTATAATCTATGTTTCTATGCAAATCTATGTACCTATGTGTCGAAAAAAAGCATAGGCAGCATAGGTATAATCTATGTATCTATGCCAACCTATGCACCTATGTGTCGAAAAAACTATGTATCTATACCAACCTATGCATCTATGTGTTGAAAAAACTATGTATCTATGCCAACCTATGCATCTATGTGTCGAAAAAAAGCATAATCTATCGTATGTTTTAAAATTTAAAAATGTTATTTTATTGTCAATACAATGAACACCACATCGCCCAAAAACATAAAGGTAGCTGCCTTTTTAATAGCAGAGACCTTAGATATTAAGCAGTTTAAAGCCACATATACCGCCAATTTGCTGTATGAAAGCAACACAGAGCTTTTTTATGCCATTGATGCCGATAAACACTTATATCTTTTTCATTATGGTGTAGCTGTTTTTGCCAACGTACCAGATGTAGAGATGAGCCAAAATATTCAGTTATTACAACAATATGTGCGTCGACCTTTGGCAGAAAAACTGCGCGACGATTACGAAATTGAAGAAACTGGCGATAATACAGCTATTAGGCAAGCTTTTGATTGTTTGTATGTACCTGTTTTAGACGAGCGTGTACTGAAAATAGTGTTGTTTAACCTATCTCAGTCGGTGGCGTTAGATTATTACGACAAAACATCGGAGGCTTTGTTGGCAGCTGTGTGTAACCTAAGCGAACAATTAGAAGAAACGGGTAATTTGCAAATGAGCCGTAAAAATATGCTCAAATTTATTGGCAAAACCTTAAACACCAAAAACCGCATTGTCGAAAATTTATACCTTTTTGATAGCCCCGAAATGACCTGGGACGATGAATACCTCGATAAAATTCATCGCGGATTGGTGCGCTCTTTTGACCTACAAGCACGTTTCCGAGAAATAGAATATACCTTTAAAATTGTAGAAGATAACCTTCATGTGTTCAGAGATTTGTATCAGCACCGCGAAAGCGCTATTTTAGAGTGGATTATTATCGCACTTATTTTGATAGAAGTAGGCGACCTTATTATATCTAAATTTCTATAAAATATAACTCCCTTTTATTCCCCAAAAATATTATCATCTGCCCCAAAAACTTTTTTTTGTACTGTAGGCAACCTTTTTATTTGTTTTGTCGTTTGGTGAATTAGCTAAAACTATTGCATGGAATTGATACTAAGCGCATCGGATTTTGAATTTACCCGCGAAGAACAGCTCATTAGCGGCTGCTTGCGGGGCGACAGACTCTGCCAAAGAGAACTGTACGACATGAACTACCGTCGGATGATGGCAGTATGTATGCGCTATGCCAACGATTACGAAGAAGCCCGCGATATTTTGAACGAAGGTTTTATGAAAGTATTTACCAACTTACACAACTATCAACCAACACATCCTTTACCCGTTTGGATTAAACGTATTATTGTAAATACCGCCATTGACCACTACCGCCGCAACCGTAAAAATAGCCCACAGGTAGAGTTAGACTACGCCCATACCGAATGCGACACCAACACCGAAACCATTATTGACAAACTATCTGCCGAAGAAATTATGTCGGTCGTGCAGCAATTGTCGCCCGCTTACCGCACCGTGTTTAACCTATATGTTGTAGAGGGCTACTCGCACCGCGAAATTGCCGACTTATTGGGCATAGGCGAAGGTACTTCTAAATCTAATTTATCGAAAGCTAAAGTTAAATTGCAAGAACTTATCTGCGAAAATTTCCCCGATTTTTACTACAAAAAAACAAGCAACTAATTTTCGGAAATTACAAATACCCAGTAACTCATTATCTCTTAAAATACGCTAACCCACCAATCAAAATACAACCAAATACCCAACCCCCTTTTCAATTCCATCATCTTGTCCAATGAAACACAGCAATAAATACGACCCATTTGAGCAAAAAATAAAAAAGGCACTCGACCAGTTCGAAATGCCCTATAACCCTGCAGACTGGGCTGCCATGGACGCAATGCTCAATAAAAAACGTAAAAAACGAGCCATTCTTTTTTTTCCTAATCGCATAGCTTTTACCGCTGGCACAGGTTTGGCTGCCATATTGGTAGGCTTGTTGATGGGCTGGAATTTGTATGTCAACAACTTTTTGCCTGCCGACAAACAACTACAAAACCAAGTATCTACCCAACAAAACGACCAAAATCTAGCTCAAACCAACCAAGCTGCGGCAATAAACACACCCATAAATAGCAATCAACCCATAACCCAAACCACCGAAAACGCAATAATGGCTGCCCAAACTGCCAATGTGCCTACCCAAAAACGCAACACAAGGGCTAACGCATCTGCGCAAAACAAAACCAACACCCCACAAATTGAACAATCAACTACCACCACACCCATTTGGTACAACAACACATCGTCGTCGAAAATAGTGGTGGCTGCCGCCAATGATATACCTACATTGTATAACACAACAGAAACAAGCCCAACACCAGAAAATATTTTGGCAGATGCGGTAACTACAAAAACCATCAAACAACCCACCGAACAACCCCAAAATTTATCCGAGAAACAAGCAACGCCCGTATTGTTACCCACCTTAATGGCACAAAACATAACAAATCCGTTGCCACAAACCAAGCTAAAAACCGCATCGACACCAAACATAAAAGCACCCAAAACACACAAAAAACGCTTTTTGGTAGGATTACAAACCGCCTTTACACAAACATTTACCAACAAAAGCCAACAACAAAACTACGCACCCGCCATAGGTATTAGCGCCGAGTACAAACTAACACCCCATTGGGCAGTAGAAACAGGCACTTTGGCAAGCAAAAACAAAGTAAACTTTGCATCGCCAACCCCCATTGTACTAAGCGATTTTTACAGCCCTAAAATTACAGGCGTTCAAAGCAACCAAATCGAAATTCCGTTGCTAATTAAACACTATTTTACGCCCGAAGCCCGCACACAAGCCTACCTAAGCGCAGGCACTGCTTTTGTACATCAAACAGACATAGCCTACAACATATACATACCCACACAAACCATGTTAGATGTCACCATCTGCCAATGCAACACCAATACCCCTAACAACACCCCACCATTTACCCAAGATACCAATTACAACGTTGCCGAAAAAGTCGTTCAACCCAAATTAGCTACCAATAACCGTTTCGATTGGGTACAAATACACGGCGGCTTACAATACCAAATTAACAAAAACTTAGTATTGCAAGCCGATGCTACTATAAAAACAAACCTTAAAGCAAACAATATATACGATGCAAACGCCCAAAACTCGCCGATAACCAATGCCGAATCACAAACACCATTGCTCTTATCCAACAAATACCACACCACCACCACAGGCATACAATTAGGTTTGCTCTACCGATTTTAAAAAAGCAAAATTACATTTAAACAAAATACATCAAGCATGTAAACCCAACTGCATAAAACACGTCAAAGTTTTTTTGCAGTTGGGTTTAGTTTTTATAGTAAGTAGTTGATGATAAATAAACACGATTAAGACGGGGGGGGGAAAAAAAAAAAAAGTGGGGGGGGGCGCGCCCCCCCGAGCAAGGAAGCAGGGCAAAAAAAGGGGTTGGGGGGGGGGGGTTTTTTTTTTGGGGGCCAGTTTTTTTTAAATTACCCCCTCTCCAGGCCTTGATTTTGGTTACTTTTTTGAGGCTACTCATCGCTCAACTTGCACAGCCCCGCTTGACGCGGAATATGTCTTTTTTGGGGTGATGATTGGCTTTCCACCTTTTTTCACAGTTGCGGGCACCCCCAGAAAAAAAGCAAGCGCCCAAACAAATTACAACCACCCAACATCTTCGCCAAAACACACACCCAAATAACTCAAAACTACACCAACACAATGAAAACTACACACTTTTTATCATTGACAATTTGCCTAATTTTAAGCACTTTTATAGCTTGTAAAAAAGAAGATTATTGTAAAAACGTACGCCACACCATAGCCCCAAACAGCAACAATTTGGTACAAGACGAGCGCTTTTTTACCGCATCTACCCAAAAATATATTTTGCTGCACACCGCCAACAGCGGCGACAACAACCTATACTATGCCGCCTACGAAGGCGAAAGCAGCGAGCAATATTTCGAGGTAATTGTCAACCCCGACGGCTCTATTTATCAACCAACCACCCAGCCAACCGCCAACATTAAACACACCATTGGCAAAACAAGCACCAATGGCACGCTCCAATGGAGCAAAAGTTTGGCATTTTACCCCAACCCCTTAACCGCCCTAACACAAGCCAGCGGGCAATACAAAAACAGTTTGGCAGTATGTGGCAGCGAATCGAACAAGGGCAGAGTAGTGCTGCTAAACACCACCGGCACCCCACAACTCGACTATAAACTAACCAAAATCGACACCACCGTTTTGATACGAAAACTGGCATGGATAGAAAACACCACCAATGGTTTTAGAGCCGCCGCCGTAGGTTATGTAACCCCAACGGGCAGCAATTTTTCGTATGGCTACGCCTTTATTTGCCGCATCGAAAACAACCAACTAAGCATCGAAAAACAATATTTGAGCACCGACGGCTACTACTCCGACGTGCTACTAACCAACAACCGCTTGTATATAAGCGGCGGAAACCCCGTTTTGGCTGTCTTTGATTTACAACTCAACAAGCTAACATCAATGGGCGAAACCACCGACCAATACACCCGTTTGGCAACCAACGGAACCAGTGTTTTTGTGGCAGGCACGCGCCCCTCCGACGATGGCTTACGACAAGAAGCCCAAATACGCGCCTACTCTATTGCCAACAACTCCAAAATTTGGGACAGGTACTTGTTCGACCAAAACTATTGGTCGTATGGCTTATCGGTGGCAGCAGTGGGCAACAAAGTGTTTATGGTAGGCGGCTTTGCCATGGCAAAACTATACGACCCCACCTGCACCGAAGAATATGCCTACCCACGCGGCTACGCCTGCCTAAGTCGGGTTGATGCCACCACCGGCGATTTATTTAGCGACAACATCTACCTTTTTGGCGATGAAGCCAACCAAAGCATGTTTCACAACATTACGGCAGTAGGCAACACCCTATACACAGGCGGCTACACCAACTACACCGAAGAAGGACAAGGCTCAAAAGGCTGGTTGTTGAACCTAAATGCAGCCGATTTTTGACGCAGATTTATAGATGAACTGAAATAATTACCATTATAGGCTGTTGGCAATAGGCGCACATCATAAAGTGCTGTTATTTTTAATAAAAAGCCGTATCTTTGTATTTGAAATCATCAAACCGTAACTAAAAAGATAAACCCAAATTCTTTCGAGTTTTTGCTTTGACCATTTTATACACTATTGGCGGGCTATGCTTGTAGCAACCCTCTTTTGTGGCATTAACGTATACTTAAAAGAAATAATTTTAGGGTGACTTTCGTGTCAATTCAACCCCGTTTTTTAGTGAGCTTCATAATCAATAATAAATAATTAATAATAAGAAATTAAAGCCCATGCAGTTGCATTTTATCATAGGTTCGGGGCGCAAGCGGTACAACCCTACTTAGTCAGGCTTTGAATGCGCACCCCAACATTGTGGCATCGCCCGAGGGTAAATTTATGCTGCATTATTGGCAACACCTACAGCACCGCACCGATATTGGAGCAGCAGATATTGAGCTGTTTATGGACAACGCCTTTAAAATACAAGAACACGACCTTGCCGATTTTAGAATTTGGCTCATCAATCAACCAAAACTAAAACAAGCTTTGTTGGCAGCAGCCCCACTAAATTTTGAAGAGTTCTGCAAAATTGTTCATCTACATTCGTATCTGGCACTCGAAAAACACACGCCGATACAGGCTATCATAGACAAAAATCCACCTTATACCTATTTTACACACGAGTTTTTACGGGCTTTTCCGCAAGCCAAATTTATAGCTTTGGTACGTGATTATCGCGACAACATAGCATCGCGCCTAAAACATGGCTTAGATGGCAATGCGTGGCAAGCCGCACACCGTTGGCGTATTTGCAACACCATTTTAAAATCTGCCCTTGAACAACACCCAAAACGCGTGTTGTTGGTAAAATACGAAGACCTAACCGCCAATTTTGAACCACAAATGCGCCGTATTTGTGCGTTTTTGGAGATACCTTTTGACGAGCAAATGCTACATCCGCAGGCTCATTTTTCGGCATATTTCCCCAAATTATTAGCGTTTTTAAACCTACCCGAAGGCAGCGCACACCTCGAGGAAATGCACGGTAATATTGGCAAAACCGTATCGAGCAACTACAGCAAAGGCTGGCAAACAAAACTAACTGCCCAACAAATACAAATTGCCGAGGCTGCTTGTGGCAATTTAGGGCAGACATTTGGCTACGAAACCACCACCAATAATCTGCCCAAAAGTTTATCTTTTACGCTAAACAACTGGCTAAACGCCCTGCAAATGAAGGTATTTTTGATTTATTTGGTAAAATCATATTTTTATTTACCTATGTGGTTGCGGCTGCTAAAACTAAAATGGAGTGGTGCTAGTAATATTAAAAACTTTGACGACACCCCACAATAACACAAACTCGGCAATTTGGATAATCAAATTGCCGAGTTTTTTGTGCGTTTTATTTTGGCTACAACAATATCTGCCCAAAACTAAACTACTTACCAAAATAATTGTGTAGATTTGCGCGGCATAAGTAAGCAAATAGTTTTGTTATCAGCTAAAAGTTCAGTATCTATCACTTCAAAAAATCGTTAAACACAACAACATGAAAAAAGAACAACTACTTAGAACCAAACCCGTTGAAAGTATCTTAAAAGACCTACACCAACACCCCGAACTAATGGAGGGCGAAATACATGCCGACCTGCATGGCAAGTTGTCGCGCAAGCTAAAAGTGCGCGATTTGGTGGGCTTTGGTATTGCGGCTATTGTGGGCGCAGGTATCTTTTCGACGATAGGCAAGGCAGCTTTTAATGGCGGACCGGGTATATCGTTGTTGTTTATTTTTACGGCGGTGGCTTGTGCTTTTTCGGCATTGTGCTACGCCGAGTTTGCCTCGCGCATACCCGTTTCGGGCAGTGCCTATACGTATGCTTATGCCTCGTTTGGCGAGTTAGCCGCCTGGATTATTGGTTGGGATTTGTTGATGGAATACGCCATTGGTAACATTGCCGTTGCCATTTCGTGGTCCGATTATTTTACCTCTTTTTTGCGCGGTTTTAACATACATCTGCCCTTGTGGACAACCATGGATTTTTTAACCGCCTATCGCGGTTTTAATGCCGGTGATGCCACCTCCGAGGCTTATCAGGCATGGGCAAATGCCCCGCAAATTGGCGGTTTACATTTGGTGTTAGACCTGCCCGCCTTAATGATTGTGTTTTTTATTACCTATTTGGTGTATCGCGGCATTCACGAATCGCGCACGGCAAGCAACATGATGGTGTTGCTAAAACTATGCGTTATTTTTATGGTTATTGTTATTGGAGCGTTTTATATAAACCCCGATAACTGGCACCCCTTTTTACCTAATGGCATGAGTGGCGTGATGAAGGGCGTATCGGCAGTGTTTTTTGCCTATATCGGCTTTGATGCCATATCAACAACCGCCGAAGAATGCGAAAATCCACAACGCGACCTGCCCCTAGGCATGATGTACTCTTTGATTATTTGCACTGTTTTATATGTGACTTTGTCGTTGGTGTTAACAGGTTTGGTAAGCTACACCGAGCTAAACGTGGGCGACCCACTGGCATTTGTTTTTGAGCGTTTGGGTATGCCCTGGATAAGCGGTATTGTGGCATTTAGCGCCATTATTGCCATGGCAAGTGTGTTGTTGGTTTTTCAGATGGGACAACCCCGCATTTGGATGAGCATGAGCCGCGATGGTTTATTGCCCCGCAAGTTTGCTCAAATTCACCCCAAATTTCATACCCCCGCGTTTGCTACCATTGTAACAGGTTGTTTGGTAGCCATACCCGCCTTGTTTATGAACCTAACCGAAGTAACCGATTTAACAAGTATTGGAACCCTATTTGCATTTGTGTTGGTAAATGCCGGTATTTTAATTTTAGATGAACGAAACAACATTCCGCGAGGCAAATTTAGTGTGCCCTATATCAACGGTAAATATATTGTACCCGTGTTAGTTGTTGCCATTTTTGTGGGTTGGTCCGCCCTAAGCCCCGATGGTTTTACGGATTTTTTCACAAAAGGCAACAACTGGGACAAATTAAAGGAAAAATTGCCATTTTGGTTGTTTATGTTTTTAGCTATCTATACTGCCATACGCTCGTTTGTAAAAAGCTACTCGCTGATACCTGTATTGGGCTTGCTAAGTTGCTTTTACTTAATGACCGAGTTAGGCTGGACTAACTGGTTGCGTTTTTTAATTTGGCTGATAATAGGCTTGGTTATTTACATTTTTTATGGCTACAACCACAGCAAATTAAGACACTTGAACACCAAATAAGGCTAAATTTTAACGAATGATGCGGCAAAAACACCGCATCATTCGTTTATTATTGCAAAAGAGCGTATCTTTGCAGCCAATTACCATACCTCATCTTACAATAAAAATATTTACAACTTATAAGCAATGGCAGATAAAAAAGCCCTCAATGTCGAGGACGCATTCAAAAAAATTATTTCGCACTGTAAAGAATACGGTTTTATTTTTCCCTCATCCGAAATTTACGACGGGCTTAGCGCCGTTTACGATTATGGTCCGTATGGCGTTGAGCTAAAAAACAACATTAAAACCTACTGGTGGAAAGCCATGGTGCAGATGCACGAAAACATTGTAGGTTTAGATTCGGCAATATTTATGCACCCCAAAGTATGGAAAGCATCGGGGCACGTTGATGCTTTTAACGACCCCTTGATAGATAACCGCGACTCGAAACGCCGTTACCGCGCCGATAACCTTATTGAGGATTATATGGTAAAACTAGACGATAAAGCCAACAAAGAAGTAGAAAAAGCCGCCAAACGCTTTGGCGATGCCTTTGATGCCGCACTTTATCGCGAAACAAACCCGCGCGTAGCCGAAATTTTGCGCAAACGCCAAGAAATATCGGAGCGATACCAATTGGCAATGAACAACAACGACCTTGTTGAGGTTAAACAAATTATTATTGACCTAGAAATTGCAGACCCCGATACTGGCTCGAAAAATTGGACAGATGTGCGCCAATTTAACCTGATGTTCTCGACACAATACGGTGCATTGGCAGGCGAAAACGAAGCCGATAACCGCATTTATCTGCGCCCCGAAACAGCACAAGGTATATTTGTGAACTTTTTGAACGTGCAAAAAAGCACCCGCCAAAAACTACCCTTTGGAATTGCACAAATTGGTAAAGCCTTCAGAAACGAAATTGTAGCCCGTCAGTTTATTTTTCGTATGCGCGAGTTTGAACAGATGGAAATGCAGTATTTTATACGCCCAGGCGAAGAAAAAAAATGGTATGCCTACTGGAAAGAAGCCCGTATGCAATGGCACCGCACTTTGTTTCCAGAAAACAAAGTGAAGTTTCACGACCACGAAAAATTAGCACACTACGCCGACGCAGCCTGCGATATAGAGTTTCAGTTTCCGTTTGGCTTTAAAGAGTTAGAAGGCATACACTCGCGCACTAACTTCGATTTGGGTAGTCATCAAGAACTATCGGGTAAAAAAATGCAATATTTTGACCCCGAATTAGACGAAAGTTATGTGCCTTATGTGGTAGAAACATCGGTTGGTGTTGACCGTATGTTTTTGGCAACACTTAGCTATGCCCTGCAAGACGAAGAAGTACCCGATGCCAAAGGCGGCGTGGCAGTGCGCACCGTACTAAAAATACCCGCTATATTGGCACCCATAAAAGCAGCCATTTTGCCCTTAGTTGCCAAAGACGAACTAACCGAAAAAGCACGCCATTTGTTTCATCAGCTAAAATTAGTAACGCAATGCCAATACGACGAAAAAGACTCGATTGGACGACGCTACCGCCGACAAGATGCCATTGGCACACCTTATTGCATAACCGTTGATTTTGAAACCCTCGAAGATGAGTGTGTAACTATCCGCGACCGCGACTCGTTGGCACAAGTACGCCTACCTATTGCCGAGGTTGCTAATTACTTAAACAAACACATTAGTTTTAGCACCTTGTTGGGTTAAGTAGTTTGTAAAAACTATGCCAATTATTTTGCATAAATTTATAGCTATCAAAAATAAAAAAAACAGCCTGCTCACTAGAACAGGCTGTTTTTTTGTTGGCGATGTTTGGTAATTTTATTAATCAACAAATACTATTCGTTGCCTATTTTTAGTTTTTTGAAAGTATCGTCTTTTAATGCTTCGAGGGCTTTTAGGTAAACTGGATTTATGTCGTTAACCACCTTTACGTAGGCTTCGGCATCCCATAAATAACGAGCCATTAGTGCTTTAAGCAACACTTTAACGGTTGGTAGTGCTTCTTTAAATTTTTCAGGTTCTTTATTTTCTACCGAGTCGCGTTTGGCAGTTTCGATAAGTTGGTCAATTAGTTGGTCGGATATGGTGTATGTTTCTTTAAACTTCTCGATGTTTGGATATTGGAGAAGCAACGAACTTCGGTTTTTGTTTACGTACTCGAGCATAAACTCGTTGATGATATTTTTGCGGTTCATTTCGTTATAAAAACCATAGTTTAGGGTGGTATCTATGGGCACAAAAATATCGGGCATTACACCGCCGCCGCCATACACCAAACGTTTTTTTAGCAAGGTATACGATTTTAGCGAGTCGGGCATTTCTTTTTCTGCTTTTTTGCCAGTTAGTTCGCCATCTTCGTAGCGTTTTGATAGGTCTTTTTTGTAGTCATCTTTACCGTTGTCGTAGGGGCGTTGTATGCACCTACCCGATGGGGTATAATAATGTGCCACGGTTAGTCGAATCATAGAGCCGTCGGAGAGCGGGAAGGGTCGTTGTACCAAGCCTTTGCCAAACGAGCGGCGCCCGATGAGTAGACCTCTGTCCCAATCTTGGATAGCGCCCGATACAATTTCTGATGCCGATGCCGAGCCTTCGTCAATTAAAACAACTAATCTGCCTTTACGAAAAATGCCTTCGCCAACTGATTGGTAATCGGTTCGGGGCGATTTGCGACCTTCGGTGTACACAATTAATCTGCCTTCTGGAAAAAACATGCTGCTTAGTTTAAAGGAAGCATCTAATAAGCCGCCACCATTGCCGCGCAGGTCAAAGATAAGGTCTTGCATGTTTTGGGTTTGCAATTTTTCTATTGCCGACCCTACCTCTTCGACAGATGTACTGGCAAACCTATTTAGCTTAATGTAGCCTACTGTAGGGGTAGCCATATAAGCTGCCTCAACGCTGTAAAGGGGTATTTTATCGCGGATAATTACAAAGTCGAGTAGTTCTTTTTCGCCCTGCCGAGCCATACTTACCTTTACTTTGGTGTCTTTGGGTCCGCGTAATTTTTTAACTACATCGTCGTTGGTAATTTTTATGCCTGCTACATTGTCGCCTTCAATTTTTACGATTTTGTCGCCTGCCATAATGCCTACTTTTTCTGATGGACCGCCGCCAATGGTATTTAATACTACAATGGTATCTTTTATGATATTAAAACTTACGCCAATGCCTTCGAAATTACCTACCAATGGTTCGTTTACTTTTTGGTATTCTTCGGCAGATATGTACACCGAGTGTGGGTCGAGTTCTTCTAATAAACCCTTTATGGCATCTTCCGATGCTTTTTTAGGGTCTACTTCGTCCATGTATTGGTTGTTTACTATGCGCAGGGTTTGTTGTAGTTTTTGCGCTGCCATGTGCCAATCGTCGTCGCTGTTTTTTGTTGGGAACAAAGTAGTGCCACTTGGTATGCCTGTACCTATTTTGGGTTGGCTGGGCGTTTGTTCTTGTTTATCTTTTTCTTTGTCTTTTGTTTTTTGAGCATTTACTTGTTTGCTCGATGCCATTAGTAAAGCAAAACCGCCCACTAATAGGTAATTTTTGGTAAATCGAAACATTTTTATCGTTAGTTTATATGTGTTTAAAAATTTTGTCGGATAGCTTCTACGGGGTTCATGCGTGATGCTTGTAATGCGGGGATAAAGCCTGCAACGATACCAATTATCACTGAAATAATTATGCCAAAGTATACGTTTTGCACCGAAACCACCATTTCGAAGGCATCTACAAACCTATTACCTACATTAGCTAAGCCAATAACAAGCAATAGACCTATAAAACCACCAATGATAGACAATACAATGGCTTCGAACAAAAACTCGAACAAAATAACGCGTCGTTTTGCTCCCAACGATTTTTTTATGCCAATCATACCTGTTCGTTCTTTTACCGACACAAACATGATGTTGGCAATGCCAAATCCGCCCACTAACAGCGCAAACATGCCAATAATGCCACCTGCTACATTTAGTACCACAAAAATGCCATCGAGCAGCGATGTAAGTAAACTTAGTTGGTTAAGGGCAAAGTTATCTTCTTGGGTGGGTCTTAGTTTACGTTCGGCTCGCAATACGCCTGTAATTTCGTCTTTTAGTTGGTCAATACTAACGCCATCTTTGGCTTGTACAAACAGCAAAGGTCTAAACGTTTCGCCATCTAAATTAGTATATCGGCGCAAATAATTATAAGGCACCAAGGCTACATCGTCAAATCCATCGCCCAAAATACTTTTTCCTTCGCGCTTTAGCACCCCTACCACGCGCACCATACGCCCCATAAAACGCACTTGTTTGCCAATAGGGTCGATATTGGGGAACAACTCGGCAGCAACATTATTACCCAACACAATTACAGGGCTACCCAACGACGACTCGATGGGGGCAAAAAAACGACCATTCGAAAATTCCATATTTAAAATATCGGCAAGTTCGTGCGTAGGAACTGCAATAGGTAAATTAGATACTGTATTGTTTAAATATTTTAAATCAGCCCCCATCATAATGCCGCGTATGGCTACGTGTTTTGCCGATTGCACTTTTTCTTGTATTTTCTTAAAATCTTGATACGAAGGCATAGGGCGTTTCAAAAAAATCCACCATTTTTGGTCGGCTTCTTGTGTCCATGGAAAACGGTCTATAAAAACCACATTATCGCCCAAACGGTTGAACGAACTTTTTACGTTTCGCTCAACACTATCTACCATCATTTTTACCGAAACCATGCAAAAAATACCAATACTTATGCCCAATATAGATAAAAAGGCGCGCAAGCGGTGGCTCCACAGTTCTTGTAAGGTAAGTAAAATGCTTGAAATGAATATATTTATATTGGTTAGCATGTTTTTTGTTTTTGCTTGAGGGGGGTGCAACCGTGAGGAGCGTAAAGAAATTTTTGGCTGATGATTTGGGCTTGTCCACCATTTTTGTTGTAGTGACGATTAGATTTAGGTTTTAAATCAAAATTAAATCGTTTTTTAAAATCTGTATCCTCTTGTGCTTGATATATTTGAGGTTATTTTTTATATGCGTATTACATTTTAATTCTTTATCCAAATAAACTATCCAAATTTTACCATTTATAGGCTATATATACAAGCCCAAACTAATAAATAGCACCCTAAAAAATAATAGTGCAAAATTTTAAACAAAGATACAGCACTTTGTGTTACAATTAGGCATAAAATCAGTAATTTTGCGCTAAAATTTAGCAAGCCATAAAAAAATGAAATTATCAGACTTTACTTTTGACCTTCCGAAAGACCTTATTGCCGAGTATCCTAGCGAAAATCGAGACGAATCTCGATTAATGGTTGTTCATCGAGATACCGGAAAAATTGAACACAAGGTTTTTAAAGACATTTTAGGGTATTTTGACGATGGAGATGCCCTGATTGTTAACAATACCCGCGTATTTCCAGCACGCTTATTTGGACGCAAAGAAAAAACAGGCGCTAACATAGAAGTGTTTTTGTTGCGCGACCTTAGCTATGGCTCAAGTGGCAGACTTTGGGATGTGCTTGTTGAGCCTGCTCGAAAAATTAGGGTGGGTAACAAATTGTATTTTGGCGACGACGACATGCTTGTTGCCGAAGTGATAGACAACACTACCTCGCGTGGGCGAACCATACGCTTTTTGTTTGATGGCACTGACGAAGAATTTAGAGCAGTACTCGACAAATTAGGACATACGCCACTGCCCAAATACATTAAGCGCCCCGCCGAAGAATCGGATAAAGAACGCTACCAAACCGTGTATGCCACCGAAGAAGGAGCCGTTGCCGCACCTACCGCAGGCTTGCACTTTAGCCGCGAACTAATGAAACGCCTTGAAATAAAAGGAGCCAACTTTGCCGAAATAACCTTACACGTAGGTTTGGGCACGTTTAGGTCTATTGATGTGGAAGACCTATCGAAACACAAAATGGACGCCGAGTACTACAGCATACCCGACCAAACCGCCGAAATAGTAAACAAAGCCAAAGCACAAAATAAACGTATTTGCGCCGTAGGTACAACAAGCATGCGAACCATCGAATCATCGGTATCGGCTGGCGAAACCCTAAAACCCGGTACCGGCTGGACCAACTTGTTTATCCATCCGCCTTACCACTTTAGTATCGCCAATTGTATGATTACTAATTTTCACTTGCCCAAAACAAGTTTAATTATAATGATTAGCGCATTTGGCGGACAAGAACTAATACAAAAAGCATACAAAGAAGCTAT
Source organism: Sphingobacteriales bacterium (assembly GCA_016718845.1). Classification (GTDB taxonomy): domain Bacteria; phylum Bacteroidota; class Bacteroidia; order Chitinophagales; family UBA2359; genus JAEUUX01. The sequence continues at coordinate 190,331 of JADKCK010000003.1, read as the reverse complement.
AAAAGAAAAATACCGCTTTTATAGCTACGGCGATGCTATGCTTATTTTATAAGTAACAACTTTTTGCCCAAGATGTTGATAACCAAAGCCATTTTGTTAGCCATAGCTAACAAATAGCTGTGTTTTGCCCAATAAACCAACCAATTGCGTAATTAGGTAAAATACAAAAAAAGGTGAAATTAAAGTTTTTACTATAAAAGGTGCTATTGATAAAATAGCACCTTTTATTAAATTGATTGACAATCAATAACTAAATTAGTGCTTATGTCCAAGAAAAAAAATACTTTTACAAACGCTAACAGTACGCCCATATCTGTTACCAAACCCCAAACAACTACGCATAATACAAACAACAAATGGTGGTTGTATGGTAGCTATGTTGCCTTGTTTTTATTGGTTTTTATGCTGTATAAAGTAGGTTTTGGCAACGATTTTGTTGACTGGGACGATACCACCTACATAAAAGAAAACCTATACGTACTCAATCCTTCGTGGAGTAACGCTTGGTTGTTTTTTAAATCGTCGTATTTTGGCAATTACCACCCCTTAACTATGTGGTCGTATTGCCAATTGGCATTGTTTGGTAAAGATGCAAGTTCTATTATCATCACCAATGTATTATTACACGCCCTTAATAGCGCTGGTGTTGTATTTAGCCTATCGTTTGGCGGGCAGGTCGTTGTGGGTAGGCGTATTAACAGCACTTTTTTTTGCAATACATCCGTTGCACGTCGAGTCGGTAACGTGGGTGTCGGAGCGTAAAGATGTGTTATATGGTGGCTTTTTTATAGGTGCTTGCATTAGCTATTGGACATACCTAACTGCCAAAATAATTTGTATGCTCTGACATTGGTTTTTTTTTTGTTGTCGGCCTATCAAAACCTGCTGCGGTGGTACTGCCTTTGGTGCTGTTGCTGCTTGATAATTGGCACAAACGCCCACTAACACAAACTAAGGTTTGGATAGAAAAAATACCCTTTTTTGCGCTTTCTTTGCTATTTGGGCTTATAGCCGCCAACATTCAAAGCGGGGGCAATTTTTACGGAGCATTGCCGTCGTTGTCCGAAAAAGCCTTTGCCATTAGCAGCATAGATTTTAGCCTATGGCAGCGCATACAAATTGCCAGCTATGGTTTTGTGGTGTATTTGTTTAAGTTATTTGTGCCTTATGGCATGGCAGCTTATCATCCTTACCCTAGTGCATTTACCAATGTTATTTTTACGATTTACCCCATAATAGCCATTTTATTTTTAGCAGCAGTATTATTCCTCCGAAAATATACGAACACCCTATTTTGGAGTGTGGCATTTTACACCTTAACTATTGCATTAGTGCTTCAATTTGTGTCGGTGGGGTCGGCAATAATAGCCGAAAGATACACCTACATACCTTATATTGGCTTATTGTTTGGCGTGTTTTATGGTTTAAATGGGCTTGTGTTAAGCAAACCCACGCTTAAAATGCCTATAACCATAGCTGCGGCAGTTGTAAGTTTGGTGTTTGCTACATCATCTTACCAATATATACAAACTTGGAAAAACTCTATTACCCTTTGGGACAATGTAATTAGCCTTTATCCGAATGTGGCAAAACCTTATGCACTGCGAGGCACATTTAAAGGTAAAAGTGGCGATTTGGAAGGCTCGTTAAAAGATTTTGAACAAGCATTGGCACTAGATACTACCTATGCCCCCACCTACGAGGGTTTAGGTAATATTTATGGAGCAAGGGCGAGCCCAAGCCCCAGCCCCAAATGTTCGAAGAGGCCACTTAAACTTGCCCCAAAATAGCCGATCGTACCACCCCCCGAAGGCGTGCGGCAAATCTTCAAATCAACCGCCTCGATCTTCCGTTTTCCCCGCCTTGACCACAGCCCTGGCATTTACCTTGCCCACCGCGGGCTTTGCGCGGTTGTGCAAATACAACAAAAACAATACGATGCAGCTATTGCCTCGTATAACCAAGTAATACAACTGCGCCCCGATGCCAACGCTTATTACTATCAAGGTATAGCTTATCTTAACAACAATCAACCCGAAAAAGCTAGAGCTAATTTTTTGAAAGCATTACAATTAAACCCCAAACTGTCCGAAGCACAACAGTATCTGGACAAAAGGGCATTAAACAAAATGCTTACTTTTGCTTTACATACTAACATAAACAGCTATTTATAAGCGCTGGTGGATGTGGGTAAATCGCCATTTTATTTTTGACAATAATACGGCTAACATTAATACGTTTTGTCAAACCAACAATTGAACTTCGTTTTGCCTTTCAAGTTTGCAATAACATTTTTAGGTTTAACAAGCTAGTTTACTATCAAATCGTTATAATAGCTTTTAAATGTTTATTTGCCGATTAAAATAATGCAAAATTATTCCTCGATAGGGACGTATTACCTTGGCAGGCATTACCGAACAATACCTATAATTAGTTATACGAACAACTAACCGAAGAAGTATCTAAAATAGAAACTTTGTAGAACATACCACACTACTGTAAAATATGTTTAAATACATTTTAAAAAGGATATTGATATTTATCCCAACTTTCATCATCATATCGCTAATTGCTTTTTCGTTGAGCAAATTAGCCCCCGGCGACCCCGTTGAACTTATTACCAAAGGCGGTGGTGGGGCGCAAAACAGCGGTCAGTTGTCCGACAAAATGGCGGGCGAATTAGCTTATCAACAAACCGCCGAACGCTTGGGGCTTAACCTGCCTACATTTTATTTTGGCTTAAAAACCAAATCTACCCCGACACCCTCTACAAAATAATAAAACAAGAAGAACGCACCACCCGCAGCAATTGATTGGGCAGTATGGCAATTGGCAACAAATTTCGGGCTATTACCTGTCGCTAAAACAGCTCGAAACTAGCGTATTGGCAATGCCAAACGATAGCAGTTGCTGCCACAAAACGAAAAGTGCGCAACAAAATACGCGATTTATATATTAGCTCGCAAGCGGGTAAAATAAACAATCAGCTAAAACTAATTGCCGCCGACATAAACGCCGATAGCACGCTACAAGCTACCGTTGGCACACAACTAAAAACCCTTGAAAACAATTATAAACAAATGGTAGATGGGGCTACGCCAGCGCAAAACTATGTACCGTCGGTGGTTTGGTATGGCACAAAAAACCAATATCACCGCTGGATACGTGGCTTTGTAAAGGGCGATTTTGGCATTTCGTACCTCGACAACCGCCCCGTTGCCAGCAAAATATGGGACGCACTGCGTTGGACGATAACCATTAACCTAATATCGTTGTTGGTAAGCTATATTTTGGCAATATTTTTGGGCGTTTGGTCGGCAGTGCGCAAAGGCACAAAAGCCGACCAAATAGTAACAACCGCATTATTTGTGCTGTACTCGCTGCCTTCGTTTTGGATAGGTACCATGCTTATCGTGTTTTTTACCTCGCCCGAGTACGGCATGAACCTGTTTCCGCCAGGGCAAGTTACCTCTTTGCCCCTAGATGCACCCTTTTTGGCAGCGTTTTGTAGATATTGGGTATCATTTAACCTTACCCATTATTTGTATTTCGTATGGTTCGTTGGCGTTTATTTCGCGGCAGATGCGGGGCGGTATGTTAAGCATTTTGCAGCAAGATTACATACGCACGGCGCGTGCCAGGCTTGTCCGAAAAACAAGTTATTTGGCGCCATGCTTTCCGTAATTCGTTGTTTCCTATCATCACCCTTTTTGCCTCTATTTTTCCGGCAACTATTGCAGGGTCTATCGTTATCGAGGTTATTTACAGCATTCCGGGCATGGGCATGTTGTCGTTAGGGGCAATTAACGCCCGCGACTGGCCCGTGGTGTTTACCGTTTTGTTGTTGGCTGCCATTTTAACCATGTTGGGTAACTTAGTTGCCGATTTGTTGTATGCCTTCGTCGACCCGCGTGTGTCGTTTGATAAGAAATAAAGTAATGAAGTGCTGCGAACTACCTAATTTTAGCGAAAAAAACAATTTCGAACAACCTATTTTTTACAAACCCAAAAGTAAAATTTCGCTTCTAATAGTCCATTAAATTCGCAATTTTTATCATTAAATGCTTGAGTAATGAAAATCATAGAAAAAATTGCATATTATAATTTCGTTTTATATTCTTTAAAGATAAATAAAAAACACCGCTTGGTTTTTTATTCGCAAATTATATTGTATTTTATTTTTTCAATGTTATCTTGTACACAAAAAAAAGACCGTGTATTAGACAAAAAAGATTATTCAGGTGAAATAAAAGAGTATAATATAGACACATTGCACTATAAACGAGTAAACGATGAATTTTATAAAACCGATTCAGGCGATATTTACGAATTAACCTCTTCAATATACGATAAAGATAATGTATGGTACTCCGTTTCACGTCTAGACTCTTTAATGTTTTGGGGTGAATATCCAAATCAAAAACCGTTAAAATACATTATTGATTTAGATACTTATAAAAAGATACAATACCGCCGTTTTCGAGGGATAAAAATCATGTTTATTATGTACGCTATCAAGCAGATGGAACTTATCGGTTTATTGTAGAGCATGCCGACCCCAAAACATTTGTTAGTATTGGATACCGTTGGGGCATAGACAAACATCATGTATTTACCGAAACAGATATAGTACCTAAAGCAGACCCTAAAACATTTGTACAGTTAGGCTATGATTGGGGCAAAGATAAAAAACATGTTTTTTGGGGAACAGATATTGTACCTAAAGCAGACCCTAAAACATTTCAAGTTGATAAGGAATCAGATTATCTAGCAAAAGATAAAAACCACAGTTATCGTGATGGACAAATTCAAAAATAGCCAAATCTAAGCATTTTTTCTTCGATAAAGTGCCTATTTAACCTATTTCGCGTCTACAATCATCTAACCATACAATACCAACATTATGTTGTTGCTATTCCTCGTTGTTTTATTGGTTTTAGCCCTATTTATTTTGTAAAAAAGAAGGATTAAAAAATCCGGAACTGAAAAAAAAGTTGTTGATACTCGGCTTTGTTTGTGCTTTAGGAGCCATGATTAGCTTATTAGCAGCCTTTTATATGTCGCATGATTATATGTACTTGTTCAAAATGGCACTTCCTGTTTTACTCTTGGTCAATATCTATAGCCAATTAAATGCCTCAAAATTATAAATACATTGTTTTTATGATGTATAATTTGCATCTTTGTCATTAATTGTGTGGATTTTGTTTGATGTTTTTTGATATTCTTTTGAGTTTTAACCTTTTTGTACAAAGGCAATATTTTTTTCGAACTATTCAGCAAAAATCCGCAAATTCTTTACTGCAATAAGGTCGTCAAAAGGGCTATAACACTAGATATTGAATGCTGGTTATTTTTATATATATAAAAAATCGATTACTTGCAACACTAAGTTATATTAGTAATCGATTTTGTATGTTGAATAAATGTGGTAGCCTAGGTTATTGGTTAGGCTAGTAAAATGTTTCACCCCGAAACGCGGATTTTTTTTTTTTTTTGAGTACCACTATATTGAAAAGTCCATTTTTTTCGGGTTTCATTTGCGGAAAAAACAACAAACTCTTCAGTCTCGATGCTTGGTTAGTTATTTAGCATGGCTAGGCAGTCCCGACGGTCGATGCAAAAAATGCCCGATGTGGGTGGCATCTACATACTCTAACGAAGCAAAAGGTCCTCGTCTGGTACCATAGCTTCTTCGTCACCACGGGCGGCAAAGAACAATTGTTCTTCAAAACGCTCGCGTTGGTCAATTAGAGTCGTTTAGCTCGAGTAAGCATTGCCACTTCTTTGCGTTAATAAACAACAAAACGCTCAACTAAACCCGGTTTGCTGCGGTGTTTTTGCACAAAGGAACGACAGTCTTTATCAGTGTTGATAATAAAATGTTGGTTGGATAAGATTTTGCTCTACTTTTGCCCCAAAATTTCCATCAATTAATTTGCCGCGCCATTGTGTCAATATGCACTGTAGCTGGTGGCACACTTGGCGTATTTGCTGCTCGTCCATCTCCGAAATATCAATACCTGTATATTTTTCGATAGCTTCGTACATTGTTAGGCGTGTGTAGGTGCTGGCAAAGTCTATTTGGTGGTTACCTACCTCAATAACAGCCGCTCCACAAACCTCTTGCACTACCGTCGAAAGCATTTTTTCGGTCATATCCATCATCCAAAAATAATCTTTGTAGGCAACATATAGCTCCAAGGCGGTAAATTCGGGGTTATGTGTTCTGTCCATGCCCTCGTTTCTAAACATTTTACCCATTTGTATACGCCATCAAAGCCACCAACAATTAGTCGTTTTGGGTATAACTCGTTGGCAATGCAAATAAAGTGGCATATCAAGGGGTGTTGTGGTGTGTTTTAAACGGGCGCGCCGCCCGCACCACCGTGTATAGGTTGCAAGACGGGCGTTTCCACCTCTATCAACCTTGAGCATTAAAAAGTTGCGGATAGATTGCATCATTTTAAAACGACGCATAAACAACGGTTTCACAAAATCGTTCATGCCAAATCAACGTAGCGCATACGATAGGCTGTTCGGGGTCTAAAAACTCGTCGTGTTTATTGCCTTCGGCATCGGTTTTTACAATAGGTAGCGGCTTAGTGCTTTGCCTGGTAAGAAGGCAAACGATTTTACATGTAATATTATTTCGCCTACTTTGGTTTTAAATTTATAACCTGTAATGCCAATATAATCGCTATTGTCGAGCAATTTTTTGAAAACGTTTTGTAGCAATTTGTCGACATCATCGGCGGGGCAAATTTCGTCGCGCTGTATATATAATTGTATACGCCCCGATGAATCTGCAACTCGGCAAAAGCAGCCGGCCCATATCGCTACCACATCATTACCGCTCATATAGGTTTCAGACGTTTCTTCGCGATACTGCTCGATTTGCATGGTCGAAATCGGTTTTTATGTCGCCGATGAAATGGGCAACATTATACAATTTACAACCAAAAACCAAAAGTACATAAACCCAAAAACCAAAAGTACATAAAAAATAACCGCTAATACAAAATATTAGCGGTTATTTTTTAGCGCACCATCATAGTCGCAGGGTCACTCCATTCACTATAGCCATTGGGATTTATGGCTCGTACCTGCACCCACACAACACCACCAACTTCAAGTTCTTGTATATTGGCAGTAGTCTTGGTAAAGGGTAGGAACGACTCGTTCCAGTCCTCGCCGTATGTTTTACTCTAGCGAAGCTGGTAAAACCCAGCGTTCTTTATTCTCTTAAATCGGATGGTTACGCTACCGCTTAGATTAGAGTCTGCAATAGCTACGTCCGTAGGTGAAGCGGGGAGTCCCGTAGAAGAACGCTTGATGGCAATAGTAAATCCAAGAGATATTACTTCGCTCTCGGTGGTAATATTATCCTCTACATAGCTTGCGTAAAGCCTAATAGCACCCTCTGGTAACTTTCTGTCTTGGTTTTTCTTCGCGATGGAGGCTCGTTATTTATCGGCGGCGGCAGACAGGTTGTCTGCAAAGCTTGTCCTTTGTCGATTTTAGTGAAGTTACCAAGAGAGAGTTCGCTACTATGGTACTGCTTGCTGCATTAGTATTTAATGTATTAGCAAACGCCAGCAAACTAGCATCAGATAGCAACGCGATTTTTAATGCAATTTTTTTCATAAATCAATAAGTTTGAATTGTGTAATTTCTGCCCATTGGCTTATAATAGTCCACAAATTGCCTTAGCAAAATATAGTCACAAGGTAATAGGGCAGGAACGAAAACTATAAAATTAAGTTGTTGCAAGTAGTCTGGGAATGACCATAAGTAGCTTATGTTTACATCGCCTATGGAATAAACATACAAAGGGGGCTGTAGCTCCTGCACACTAAACACATACTGAAATGGTACTGCGTTCGGCGTGTTTTGTATGTATATACCACCACCGGTATAGTCTATTGCGTTATTGTTGATAGCAGGCGCAAATCCCGCATTAAAAATGGCGTTGAGCAATGCCTCAAGCGATATTGTTTGCGACGTAGTACTTAACTTGCGTATACTATTGTCCCTCTCGCCAACAAACGTAGCATATAGGCTATTTATCGGCTTTATTAGTACCCATAGCCATGCTATCATTTTAGGCTGCCGCAAAAACGGCGGCAACAGCATAATAATTTGTGCATAAAAAGTTGATAGCAAACATTTAGGTGTTGTTAGGTAGGTTATGGTGGCAGATAGCGGATTGGCTTAGGTTCATTTCGGTCAGTATCCTGCATACGTTTGCGTTCGCGGGTAATTTGTTCGTAGGGCAATAAACCCTATCTGGAAACCAACGTAAGCCAAGTATATATCTACAATGCCTTGTACCGATTGCATAGCATCCTGTAATTCGACAGATATAACCTGCCGTCAAAAGGCAGGTTTGTGAGGTAGTTATTAATAGCTAACTCAACCTGCTGCTTAACCACCGATAGACTTAATAACTTCTATATAATGCACTTCGGCGACAACTTTATTTTGTTCTGGATTATGACAATAGTAGTGATATGCGCCAACTGGTTTTATTTGGTCAATATAAAACCCAAGTGCGGTCAACTCGGTATTAGATAAGGGAGATAGTGTTGTGCCTGACATTTTGGCAACCTTTACAACCACAGGTACGCTATCTATTACAGCAGCCCTTGTAACTATCCTTGCGGGCAAATCAACAGTTGTAGTATGGGCGGTAGTTTTCAAATAACAAATCGTGTCCGTACTGAAACAGCAGTACTTGTTTTTGTAACCACGCCGCGGTGTTGGGTATGGCAGAGTCTGCTATTGTCTGTATTTCTTTTGATACAAGCTCCATACGTACTCGTGTATCCAAATACATACAGCGGTAATAAATGCCCATAACCGCCAAATAGCGGTGCGCGACGTACTGGTGAGTTGCGTTAATTGCGGGTCGGTTAAGGTATCATCTAAGATGTTATTATGCAGCTCAATAACCCGTTCCTTTGACTCCACCATTACCCCAAATACATCATCTAGTTTTCGTATTTCCATGCTATCTATTGGCGGTTATGTTGATGTTTTCAATGCCTTTTGCAAGGTCTATTCTTTTGACTTTGTAACCATCATAGTCTAGTTGTAGCCTAATGCGTTGCTGTAGAGCGGCAATGCGTTGGGCGGAGTTGGGCGAGCCTATCCACTGGCAATGCCGACGCCCACCAGCGGTGTTGGCGGTAATGCCTTTTGTGCAATTACTATGTGGCTTATATGCTGTTCGTCCGAATCGCCAAAGGCGAAATCGCCATCGGTAAAGTATATATCACTGCTTGCATCTACCAAAATATCTTGCATGGCTAATGTCTTATTTTGTTATTGCCAAGCCCGTCCAACGATAGGGCTTGCGTGGTATTTAATGCGGCTACTAAGGCTGTTTTTATTGCAGTTCCACCATCACCGGGTACTGGCACAGCGCTGTTTATGGTGTTTTTTACAACCTCTATAAAAGTGACACCTTGGTTAGTTCTTGTAGAGTCTTGGTAAAATTAGTAAATCGCTGCTGTTTTCAGCTTGATTGAACACCATTTTTCCACCACTCAAACGGACTTCGAATGCTGTTTGGTCGGTGATTAGTAACTCGCTCCATTCGTCTATTGCTAAAACAAAATTACCTTCTGGGGTTATAACGATCGACGTAAAGGTATTTTTTTTAGGATAGATGACAATCATCGAACCACCATCGCCTTCCGAAACTCTAAGCCTCGCATCTAATATATCCGCCCCGCCCGCTATGCGGTGTGGCGTCTATGGTGTTGCTGGTAGCGTTTATACTTTTTACCCTAGCTACTACTATCGTGGTTTCGTTGTTATCGGTTGACAACAAGCGAACCAGAGATCCGAATGTGTTAGATAATGACATGTTAAACGATGCGTTGTCCTAGTTTTAATGTTCGTCTAAAACCACTCTGCCCAAACGACACAGTGGTTTTTTCTATTTGGTAGCTACCTGAGCGTGTAGGGTATTCGTTATCGCGTAGTTCGGCTATGTCTGCGTGCTGTATGTATGGTAATCCGAAGGTTGTTATCTCTCCATCGTAACCATCGTAGCTCTGTTGTTGCAACAAGGTACTGGCGCGGCGTTTTAGCTCGACTTCGCTTAAATTGTAGTAGGTGACAGTTTTTGTATTACCACTGTTTGAGCCAGCGGTATATTCGTGTATTTCGTTGTTGGGCAATACGGATACCGCCTTTACGCCAAAATTAAACTCGTCTTTGGTTTTCCAGGTTAGGTTGTGCGATACGATGTTTTGCTGAAAATCATACTTTGCCGTTTGTGGTGGTGGTACAGTGCCAACATGCAATACGCTATTTTTGAAAAACGACTGTATGCCAAATTTCTCTCGCAAGCCTTCTATTACCTTATAGGGCGATGTCTGGTTGATGCGAAATGCCCCAAACTGCATCTCTTCGACTACGGCGGGGGTAGTAGTGATGGCGGCGATAATTTCTGACAGATGCGGATTGCGCCAGCTTTGCGATACAGTGGCTTGCTTGAGCAGGTAAGCGCTATTCTCGCAATGAATAACAAACGGTACGCTTGGCTCTACTTTGGTTACGTAACCCTCAAATTCCTTACGTAGGTCGGTGTTATATCCCAACCAAACCTCTACTGTGTCACCCCTGCCTATTAGGTTTAGCAAATCGGTATCTTGTAGTTTTGTGCTTTTGGGTAGATGTATTACGCAGGTTTGGGATAGTTCTTTTGTTGAGCTTTCTATCGTTACATTGTTGATATAGGCAAGTGTAATGTTACCAACAACAACCTTGCAATTAAGGCTAAGCATCTAATTGGTCTGCTATTGCGTCCAGCAAGTCTTCTACCTCTTCGGTTAGAGCCATCTGCCCGACGGCATTGTAAACTACCTCGGCGTGTGAGTTACTAATTGCTGCCGTTACATTGCCGCCTTGCGATAGGTCTATATCGTTATCCAGGAAATATCGCCTAAGGCACGTTTAGCAGCGTGTACTAACGCCTTCCAGTTCTTAAACAATGAGTATATTAGCAACCATTGGGTAGCTGAAAGTGTGATATTTTTCATCTTATGGGGTTGTTGAATTGGTGATAATACCTAGCGTGTTAAGTTCGGTTAATAAGCTTCCAAGTGCTGCGTTTCCGCCGCGCGACCCCGTAATGCTCGGAGCTGTTCCGCCTGTTAGTGCCGATGCTGCGGTTGACCATTGGGCATTGCCCGCCGCATCAACGCAGCGTAATACCTTGTTGGTAGCCTCTAGCCCGTCTATTAAACGTAGAGCGTATTTAGCTCCCGTGCTGTTAGCCACTGCCACCTGTAGTCCGATATTGGTAGATGTATTATTATTAGTAACTGACACTGCCATTGCTAAGGTTTCGGTGGTTGCTCCAACGCGGGCATTTTGCACCTGCATTGTTGTATCGTTGGCAGAGAGATTGTTGCTAATATTAAACATGGTTGATGCCATAATGGTACCGTTGCCCATGCCGAAATTGCCAGCACCATTGGCGCGGAAAAAGATAGTAGGCTGCCATGCGGTGCCGTCGGAGTACAAGGTATTAAATGTATTGCCTGCAGGAGTTGGTAGCGGGCTGGTTACGCCCAATGGACTACCAACTGTACCCGCGCCCGTTAATGTGGCATTGGTTGTGATAGATGCCGATGCTGTGGGTGTTTGCCACGTACCGCCTCCTGTTGTGCCGTTGGTGCATGTCCAAACCTTGCCTACGGCTCGGTTTGGGTCTTTTAGTTGTAGCTCGCCTGCATTAGCAACCGATAGTACTACACCGCCTGTGTTAGCTTTGCCGTGGCGGTAGCGGTTATGCCATAGTCGGTGTAGCCCGGATGCCGCCCCTATTCGCGCAAATAGTGTAGCCACATTGGACGGTCGGGCTTGTATATGCGATATGCCCCCTGTTCCGCCCGCAAAATAGTTTATTTTGGCGCCGCCCGCTCCGCTTAATCCCATAAGCGCTTGTTTCGCTACCTATGGTCATGTATATGGATTTGGGCGTGCCTGTTGCGAGTTGTATATTTCCTGTTACGGGATCGCTCACAGATGTGCCTGTTATAGGTATGTAGTTGCCTGTTACAAACGACCATACGGGCGTTCCTGCCGACATGGTTAGCACCTGCCCGTTGGCTCCGCCTGTCGGTAACGGATTAGTGACGGATAAGGGCGTCGTATACCCATCGCCACTAATGCCAGCTCCGATTGACAGGGCGGGTATGGTAAGGTTGGCCGTAAGGTTGGGTAGGCCTAAGTTGCGTTGCAAGGCAATGGTTTTGGTAGTAGTACCGCTTACTGTAATGCCTATTATTTTTTCGGTATCCGACCAGCCCGAAGGACTTAGGAATTGACCAGAAGAACCGCCGGTAGGTAATGGATTGGCAATAGATAACGGGTTGCCTATGGTGCCGTCTCCGGTTAGTGTGGCATCGGTTGTAACAATACTTAACCCACTGCCACCTGTCGAGGGCGTAACCCATTGCAAGTTACCGCCAATAATAGAAAGCAACCTGTCCGTTGGCTCCAAGCAGGCAACGGATTGGCAATTGATAGCGGGTTACCTAGTGCCAAATTCACCCGTTAGTGTGGCATCAGTTGTAACAACACTTAATCCACCGCCACTACCAAACGAAAGGGCAGCCAAGCCCGATGCGCTTATCTTGTATGTTGTGCCGCTTTGCGACACGGGTATTTCGGCATTGGGCAATAAGCCCGTAGATAGTGCAGGTAGTTGGCTTATTCTTAAGTCGGGCATGTTATAGAATTTTTTTTTCCCCCCGGCCCCCAAAAACCGCGCCAACAAAAACTTTTTAGCGCCCCCCCCGCCGAGAAACAAAACCAACCAACGACACAAGGGGGCCCCCCCCAGGATGTTGCTATTATCTTCTTGCTGCAAAAGACTGTCGTCTTCTTGTAACAAATAGTTGCTATCGGTGATGACAAGATGCGTATTGACAATTATTTCGTTTTCGCGCAGGTAATCCATCGTAGGCTTGTCGGTTACATTGGCGGGATTGGCTTGGTAACGGATGCTTGTGTTTTCGGCAAGCGCCGCGTTTACGCTTACTTCCGGATTGCCCGACAATATCCTCGGTAGTTCTTCGACCGAGCCGTACAGTTGTATAGCTATGTCCCAAACGCACTGTCCTTGCTCGACTGGTTTTAGTAATTGGTAATCCTTGTTGATATTCATTACAAGCCTTGTCTGATTTTTAGGTCTATGTCGGTGTTGTCACTTGTGCAGTTCATGCTAAATGCCTGTATAGTAGGTGTGGCTTCGGTGTCGAAAAACTCTAACGACTCTATCGCCATAGAGTAAATGCCAAATAAGTTTAACATCTCCGACTCCACAGGAAACGACGCAGGGACGCTGCGCAGTTCTTCTATCCTAGCTACCTGTTCGTATGGGTAGTTACCTTCGTCATCGGCAAGAAAAATGCCTTTTACAGACACCTGCCAATCGCCATCGGATATTAACTCTTTTATGGTTCCGTTGCGTCCCTGCACAGGCGTTTTTACGATGTTCTTCTCCTGTCGTACAGACAAGAGAAGAACGGGTGTAAATTCAAACGCCTCAAAAAAAAGTTGCTCTATAACATCACCCTTGCGTATTTTATAGCCAAACCTAGGTATGCTCAATCGGGCGATGATGGGTACGCCTTGTTTGTTTTTTAGAGGTATGGCATTAGATATGTTGCCATACGTAGCCCCAAATACGGATTGTAGTAATTGGGCAGCATCGACACTAAAATCTGCCATTGGTTATATTTAGCGGGTTGTTTATAACTGATTTTAGTTGCGCCCACTTTCGCCAAACTAGCTCATCGGGTAGCTCTTCGGCAAAGGGGATATTCATGTAGGTTGCAAGGTAGCCAAATATGGTTTCTAGGTCGATGTGTTTTTGGGTAGCCTGTATCGGAAATTTACTATCTAATTCTTTTAGATAATCTCCGACGTTCCCGACAAAAAAGTGATACTCTCCATTACCACCGTAGCGGCTGCAATGTGTACCATTTCGTCCGACCCAAACACGCGTTCATCGCCACCTAGTTTGCAGTTGTTGAGTACAAATACGCCACAGTCCAAAATTTTGCCCTGATTATATAGCTGCAAGATACGGCTGTATATGCCAAGGGTGGCTCCTTTTTTTGCCGATGGGCGCACAATGTAACCAACAGCCTTGTCGGTGATAGTGCCGTCCTCTTCTTTGGCAACATCAATGCTAATTTTTATGATACCCTGCGGACCATATTGTTTTTGCCAAACATCCATTTGCTCTTGGCTTACGCCTTCTGGTATATTCGTTTCTTCGCTCATTTTAGCTTTATTGTTATTTTTTGCCATTTTTTACTATGGATAATTTAGTAATTTTCTACGCAGTAGGCTACGAATGGAAACTCCTGTGCACGTCGGTACTTTGTCACTACCAAACGACAATCCTGATTCTTTTGAAGTTTACACCCCTGTATTACCTTTGTTGTTATTGGGTCGGTGCTGTTGTTAAATTGCATGGTTATATCAAACTCGGGCAGGTCAAGCAGGCTTGTTTTTTCGCCGCTGCTGGCATCGCTCAATGCTTTTTCCATCTGAAATATGGCACTTGGGTACAACCCAATAGTACCCTCTAACGACCTAGCTCCTTTACTCTTTCCTACTGGACGGTTGCCTGCCCCGTAGTGCGTTTTTACGTCTTGACTTTCTTTGTAGTCAATTTTTGATACACCCTAACGTCGGCATTTCCTTAAACGAAAACGATATGTGTGTCCAGTCGAATTGCTTGCTGTTTATTGTACACATTGCTTATTAGGTTTATAGGGTGAATGTTACTGATAGCTCTATCATATCGGTACCTAAGAAAGGCACTATCTTGATAAATACGCGTAAGGTTTGGTCGGTGTTGTAGGCGGGGTAGGGTATGTTGTTTTCGTTGGCGGCGGGGTCAATGACAACCGATACTAATTTAACAATATCGTTGCCCGCTCCTAGTTGTATGGCTGCTCGCACTTCGGTTTCTAGCATTGCTCGGTCTTTGCTGTTTAGCCTGCCGTTACTATCCACTATCCGAGCTTCGCCAATGCGGTAGCAGTGGTACGAGCAACGTCTATTACCTTGTACATAGCGCGGTTACGCTCAATAAGATAATAGTCGTTGGTGCTAACAGTGCAGGTTTTACTGCTCGACCAATACACGCCGGGGTAGCCTGCAAAGGTGCGTCCAAATATATAGCCCTTATCGTGCAGCGTATCTAGGTCGGCGGCGGTATAGCCTGTAAGTGCTACTTGCGAGCTTAGGGCAGGTGTTAAAAAGCGGCTGTATCTGTCGCTGGCGATATTAAGCCTTGCTACGTGCTTGATGCTTTCGTATACATTGGCGGTCGCCACGCTGCCCAATGCTGTGCCTACTGCTGCATAGCGATTGTATTGTGTTTTGAGTGCGGCTATGGCCGCATCTTGGCCCAATAACCACACTTACATTTCGGGCATTTAGGGTGGTTAGGTTGGTAGCTGCTGCTGCTGTGCCGTTAAATCCGCGCCCCTCTAACAATATAGCGGGCATAGGTCTAAACTCCGACCACTCCGAATTAGCTAAGGCTTGCGCTTGCGGGATAGCTGTTAGTACATCGCTTTCTAATCCGCCCGACAATGCACCTACCGCACCGCCGCCGGCAATAGCCAACTGTTTGATTTTGCCATTAGCTGCCTGTAGCAGCTTTTTGGCAAAGGTGGTATTGGTGGGCGTGGCAATGCTGGTTTGTGTGGTGGCTACCGGCACTAACATAAACCAAAGGGTACCACTTGGACACATACGGAAAAACTCGGAAATGTGGTGGTAGCACAGCAAGTTATTGGTATTGTCGTAGGCGGCATTAATCCCCAAAAACTCGGCTTGTTTTACGCTTCGTATTTCTACTGGTGTAATGTTTAGCACACTTGCCGTTGGTACGCCAGGCATTACTAAGCCACTAACTGCATAGGTGTTAGTGTTATTGTTTAATCCGCCGTTACCTAATATAGATATTACTTGTGGTAATGCCATTGTTATTGTTGTTTTAGGGTAACGCCTTTATCGCTAGGTGTTGCCAAGTAAAGTGCGGTTTTGTTTTTGGCGGCAAATGCTGTTGCTTTTGCTTGTTGCGCAACGACAAATAGGTTATTATCGCCTGTAATAAGCACGCTAACCGCCTTGGGGTTTTGTTTAAAAAACGCCTCTGCTTTTTGCAGGTTTTTTTCGTTGGCAATGATAGGTTGGGCTTCGCCCGCTTTTTCTTTCAGTGCCTTGATGGCAGCCACTACATCGACTTCTGTTGTCTTAGTGTCTAAGCTTAATTCTTTTAGTATTTCTTTCATGGTTAGTTGGTGAGAGATTTTAGTTAAAATACACCCTGCACACTTGGCAGTATTGTGGGCTAAACCCGACAGTTACAATGTAGTCGTTGTTGTTGTCGTGGGTAAAGTACAGCTCGAAACCCGCTGGTGCAGGGTAGGTGTACTGCCGTCCTATTAGTGTGGTACTATCGGGCATGGTAATATCAGGTGTGCCGTCGGCATCCCAGTCTATCCAATAGGCATGTGTGGTCTTTTGCGACCACCATCGCTTTGTACCCTTAGCCATCGTAGAAGTAGTTTTGTTATGGTTTTGACTAACGGTAACCGCTAGTGTGCTTACATCGGGGGATATACCTATACGGTATTAGTACATTGTGGAATGGTGAGCCTGTGGTGCGTTTAATAGGACCGATTAGGGCTACCCCTTCGCCAACGCCACCATCGGTGTCCGTTACCATGCACCTAACCAATAGTATCGACTGGTCTGTTGCGTGCCTTGTAAAGTCAAACTCAAACACATTGCCTGCCCTGGCCGGGTTGGCGATACATTATTGGCAGGGTGCGTTAGGTTGGTAACACTCCATGCGTAGCTGGCTACATCAATTTCCGCAAAGTCCTCGTGGGCAAATGCGTAGTGTAGCGATTCGTCAATGGCGGTATTATCCGCAAACATGCCTGTCATTAAGGTAATAGTTGGAGCTATTACGCGAGCGGTTGGTAGCGGTGGTGTTGAACCGCCTTGTATTACAGATAAGGGCACTTTCCAGCCTCCGTGTTGGTTTGTTTTTTTCATAGTGCGTTGTGTGTGTTGTAATGGCTGGAGCGATACACTCGCTCCAGCCCAAAAAACAATAAAAACAGTCTATGGTAATCGTACAATAAGCGCCGCCATTTGTTTCATCTGCTCGCCTGCGGCGTTAGTGCCAAATAGACCGCCTTTGCGCGGGGTTAAGAGTTCGTAAAAGCTTGCCCGCCATTCGGGGTCGTCGGTGCGAGCAAACATCTTGGTAGAGCCGAGGCTTTTGTAGCCGCTTTTGCCCGGTACGTAAGCTATCGCCGAGCGTAGGTCGGTACCTATTACGGGTGGCACAAGCGGGTTGTAGGCTAATTTGGTGGTACCATTATACCATGGTGTTCGGTTGTCGACTGTAACAATAAATCCGTAATAGGTAAAAGACAATCCGTTTGCTCCGGGTCCTGTACCTGCAAAACCCATATTGTTATTAGGGTTATTTAGTTGTTGCTGGGTTAGGATATTAGGGTTGGTCGACACAAAGTTCCAAAAGGTAGTACTATCTACTAACAGTCGGTACGGTTGGTTTTCCATGCCCGGATAGGTGGCATCTAAGGCAATACGCAGCTTTACTAAGTCTGCCGCCACTATTGGGTTGTACCCATCAGCAAGCGGAGCGCCTGTTGTAGATGCGGCTATCACGGGTGTTTTTAGGGTATTGTCGGCTGGTCCCATGTTCCACAAAAAACTTTGCGCTACCGCTTCGCGTAGCTTTTCTTTGTCAGAGCGGAGGTAGGCATTTCGGCGGTCGTAGGATAACTCTATGTCTACAATGTCTGTAAATCGGCGAGCCGATGTTGCGTAGTCGTCTAACTCAACAAAGTCGTGTATGTCGGTTTGCTCAATTACGGGCAACGGATATACCGGATTGACTTGTATTTGAGTGGCATTGGGCGACATGAACTGTAGGTTGATGCGGTCGTTTTCTACAAACTCCGACATCTCAACCAGGTCGGAAAAAGTAGTCTCCCGCCCAAAAGTCCTGCCCTATTAGGGTGTCTATCCAAATCTCTTTGTTAATTCCTGCCATTGTCTAAATCTTTTTTTTTGGCTTGGTTAATAAGTACTTGCTCCCTTATCTTTAAGAGAATTAAGGCTAACGAGCAAATGGCAATTAGTAGTTGTATGGTATCTGGTAGCCACTGCATAAGGCTTGTAACAAGGCTTGTTATAGCTGCCGCAAGGGTAAATCCTAGTCCGGGTAGATGAGTATGGTGGTCGTGCATAATATCTAGTAAAAACGGTGAGCAATTAGATTTTGAGCAGTGGCGGTTACGTAGGCTGATAGCTTATCGCGTGGTCGCGGCGTGTGGTATAATTTAGGTACGCTGCCCGATGCTACCAAAGGAGTCGCTTTTGCGACGGTATCAATAGTAACAATAGTTGATGTTCGGCATTTTCGCCTTTTTGGGAAAACATTATTTTGGCGGTATCCGAAACAGAGTCGCCAATTGCCCCAATAATAGCTACGCTATGTATTGTTATTTGCGGGGGCTGGTCGCTATCCGGAACAGGTATTTTTACGATGCCCTGGTAAGCCGCAATAAATACTGCCAGTATTGACGCGACATAGAGAAAGGATTTTTTCATTGAATTAAATGATTTTTGTTTATGTTTATTCCGAGAATTTTCCGCTTGCTTTGACCACCTCTTTTTTCGCCTCCAAGAGGCGTTCGAATTCGGTAGGGTTTTCGGCTTTTAGCTTTGCTAATCCGCCCTCTTTGTCTAGCTTGTCGTACAAATCCGCATCTGTTTTTGTTGGAGAGCTACCTTGTTTTAGTTGCTCACTAACGGGCTTATAGGGTTTTGTACCGTCTATAATACTTTTGGTTGCCTCGTAGTCTTGTGTGGCTAAACGCACATAGCTGTCGCGCAGCGATGCAAGTATCTTGTTACTGCCAATGGCGGCATCTACTAGGGTTTCGGCATTTTGTTTTTTAGCAGCAACAGCCTGTTGTTGTTTTTCTTGCTCCAATTGCTGCTTATCAGCTTCGAGCTGCTGTATTTTTAGTTGCAACTGTGTTATGTCTGGGGTCATTTCTTTTATAGATAATGGTTTAAAAATATCGTCTATGTTTAGGTTGGTGATAGCCTGCCCGCTTTCGTCGCACAACACTACGGTTGCTTGGGCATTGGCTGGAATAGCCACCACACTAACTTCTATCAACTCGCACTTGGTTACAGTTGGTCTTGTTTGCCCAGGCTTTAGGTGTCTAGGGTCGTCGCTGGTTTCTATTGTCCTAATACCTATGCTTGCGGCATTTAGATAGCCATCCTCGAATTTACGCCCTACTATTTTTCCTTGTTCGTCGTTGGTGTCAAACTTGGGCGCTGCGGTTATGTTGCCTTGTTCTATTTTTAACTCTTCCCATTTTCCGATAGGCATCGACCATGTATAATGGTTATAAAACAAGACAGGGTTTTTCTTAAAGCGGGCGGTATTGATACCATCAGTTAGTATCCAAAATCCGTAAGTGTTTATATCTTCGGTATGAATGGTAATTGGCTTCACATGGTTATTTTTTACTGTTAGCGATAGCGTTATTGCTTATATTGTTTGACGGTGCAAAAGTACAAGCTATTTTCACTCAATCCAAACCAACTAATATAGTTATTATTATCAAGGTGTATCTTGTAATGCACTCGCTTAAACATAATAACATGCATAATTTTGCGTGTTTTATCGCTGTATCTTTGCACCATAAAACACAATTATGGCTAAAACGCAAGAGAAAAAAGTAGCTAAAGTACTATATACCGAAACAGGACTAAAAAAAGAAGAGGTGGCTGTTCAGTTGGGCATACAAGCCCGAACACTTGCTACGTGGATAGAAGAGGGTAATTGGGATGCTGTAAAGGTAGCTAACATTAGCACACCCAAACAGGTGATTACAAGACTACATGAGTGCATCAATGATATACTCAACGTAGCCAAATCAGAGCTTCGCCCACTAGACAACCAAGAGATTGACGGCATTGCGAAACTAACAAGGGCTATACAAGCCCAAAACCGCTCCTACGATTTTACGATGTACGTAACGGTAGCCACCGAGCTACTACAGTACGCCAAGGGCGAAACCGACAAGGCGTTTTTGGAAACATTACACCGCGTACAAAGCAATTTCTTAGAGGCGACAGCAAAAAGACTGGGAACATGAGTAAAAACAGACGACTATTAGACCAATACAGACAGGCAGCCAAAAGCATAGTTGCCGATACATTGCCTGTCCAAAACGAAAATATCGTTGATAAGCAAAAAAGAATAGCCAAGCTACTAAGTAACTACGGAGCTTTTATCGCCTATTATTTTCGCTACGCATCGGCACCATTAGCCGATTTTCATATAGGCGTAACCAACTACCTACTTAAGCACCCGCGTTGCTTTGCGGCTATTGAGTGGGCAAGGGATCACGCTAAGTCGTCGACAATGTGGATGTTGGCATTGATGCTGGCGCTAAAAAAAGAAGCCAGTACGGTAGTACTGGTATCCAAATCTTACGATGCCGCCGAAAAACTATTAGAGCCAATCAAAAAGAACCTAGAAAGTAACCCGCGCCTGATAGCCGATTTTGGAGATTAGGTCGATTAACCACTGGACGAGTGGCGATATACTAACTACCACAGGGGTTAATTTTGTGGCATTAGGCAGGGGGCAATCGCCACGGGGCTTGCGCAACGATGCCATACGCCCCGACTTAATAATAGTGGACGATATTGACGATGACGAATTGTGGAAAATGCCGCCCGCGACAAGGCTTGGGATTGGCTACTAAGCTTTTATTTCTGGCACAGTCAATTAGTGGCAACGGGCGATTTATTTTGTGCAGAACAATTATGCAGAGCACAGCTTAATTGGTAGGGCTGTAAAAAAAGCCCACCAGCTAAAAGCCGAGGGTATGCCTGCTTATCATCGTCGCGTAAATATACTCGACCACGAGGGCAAACCCTCGTGGAGCCAACGATTTACCCCCGACGAATGCCAATATATGATACAGTCGGTAGGGTATATAGTATCGCAGCGAGTACTTTAACAACCCCATACGCAGCGGCAAGCACTTTAAGCCCGAGTACATACAATACAAGGCAATGTCTAAGCTGCACGACTATCCGGTTATCATCAGCTATTGCGACCCTTCTTTTTCGGAAAAAGGAGACAGCAAGGCTATTGTGTTGGTGGGTTACAAAAACAACGAGTTTCATATTATCAAAACCTTTTGCGACCAAGCGGCTATTAACGATATGATACGCTGGCACTACGAAGTAGACGCTTATTGCCAACAAAAGCAAATAGCATCGCGGCATTTTATGGAGGCGGTATTTTATCAAAAAACTAACATGGATAGGTATTATGCCGATTATGCCAAAAACAACAACCTACCTACGTTACCCATTGCAGCCGACAAACGAGCCAAGCCCAAAAAAGAACAGCGCCTGTTGGCGCTTTACATCGCACTTCGAGTCGGGTAAGGTGTTTTTTAACGAAGCCGAAAAAGAAAACCGACATACCATAAACCTAATAGCCCAGTTGCTAGCATTTAACCCACCACGCAAAACACAGGTGGACGGGATTGATGCCTTAGAGGGGGCTATATTTCTGCTTAAAAACAGCACACTCAACTATACCAATGCTATTAGTATAGTTAAGAAAAAACAAAACACAAGCAAATACTACTAACATGTTTATACTACCCACCGAATACAAAGCACTAATACAAGAGCAAATATTAGATTTGACCATTGAGGGCGATACCGCCCTTATCACCCAAATAGAACAAGCAGTGGTAGCCGAAATGACAAGCTACCTAAACGCCCGCTACGATTGCCAAAAGGTATTTTCGCTCATCGAAACATGGAACGCCTTTACGGGCTACGCACCCGGCAGCGCCGTTATAAACCCCATTATCAATAACGGAGTTATCTACACCGCAACCATTCAGGTGGCGGGCGATATGCCACCACCTATATGGAGCAATACCGAAAGTTACGCTGCAAATACCGTTGTATACTATAGTGACGGCACTACCAGCACAGGTACTTACCAAAACACATCGGGCGGTACATTGGCAGGCACACCACCACTGCAACCAGGCTGGACACGAACCGTAGACTTATGGATACCTAAAGACCCCCGCAACCCTATTGTAACGCTACACTTTAAAAACATGGTTATTTATCACCTATCAATGCGCGTTAATGCGCGTAACATGCCCGAAGTAAGGGCGTTGGCGTATCAACGAGCCATTAAATGGCTAGAAGGGGTGCAGGCAGAAAAAGTTAACCCCGAACTACCAAAATACACCAGCGTTACATTCGACACCGCCAACGACCATAGGTATATACTTTTTGGCAGCCAAGCATACCACAATACTCGTTGGTAAGCATATTAGCTGTGCTAGTAATAGCAAAATCGATTTTAAGCTGTTTAAGTACTGTTTGAATGACGAGATCTGTTTTTACCCGACACGCAATACCACTTTTAAAAAGACCCGCAAAATTGCCAAAAAAAACGGCAAAAAACTAAAATGGCAAAACAAACCAAAAATCCAACCAATGCCAACAAAAACTCGGCATTTTACAAAATAGACAGCTACCCACTTGTACGGCGCGATGGCGTTGATATTAAACGATGGCGAGCGGCTATACGCTCCGCCGAATCGCGCGAAAACCCCAATTGGGTGCCGCTTATCGAGATTTACAACGAGCAATTGTTAGATGCGTATTTGTTCTCGTTGATGGAAAAACGGATATGCAATATCACCAACACCAGAGTAACCTTTGTGGACGCTAAGGGCGAAATAGACAGCGATGTAGATATTGAGGTGATAAAAAAATCATGGTTTCAGTTAATATTAACCGAAGCCATGAATGCCCTGTTTTGGGGGTATAGCCTTATTGAGTTACTACCCGGCAAAGGGGGTATTGATAAGGCGGTGCTAATACCCCGCCAAAATACCATACCACAATGGGAGTGTGTTACCATACAACAGGGTGATGCATCTAACACAATAGACATAAACAACACCCCATACAATAACTACCTACTGCTAATAAACGGACGCACCCAATTAGGATTGTTGGGCGTAGCCGCCCATCTTGCCATCAGAAAAAAGATGCACTGGGCGATTGGGCAAGCTATAACCAACGCTTTGGTAGCCCTATTATAGTGGCTAAGTACAACGCCTACGACCCACAAACAAGGCAGCAGCTCGACCGCAGCTTGCGCGAGTTAGGTCCAGACGGACACTTAATTGTACCAAAGGAGGCTGATGTAGATTTGAGTACGGCGGGTGGAGCTAGCGCAAATAGCACCAACACCTACAACGAAATGCGCAAGTCTATGAACGAAGAGCTTGCTGTGCTGATACTAGGGCAAACCATGACTACCGGCGATGGTAGCAGCCGATCGCAAGGCGAAGTTCACGAAAGGGTAGAAGAGCGATTGAGCCTTGCAGACAAGATTTGGATAACAACCCTGCTTAACGAACAGTTAATACCGCTATTGGCTATACACGGGTATAAGGTAGAAGGCGGCAGTTTTGAGTACCCCGAAACACAAAACCTTACACCCAAAGAGCGTTTGGATATTGTGTTGGGTATACACAATAATATAGCAGCAGTAGACACACATTATGTAGAAAAAACCTTTGGTGTGCCTTTGGCTACTACCAATGCGGTAAAAAAAAAACCTAACCCATCGCAACTAAGCCTTAGCATAGATGCTTTATATAGCTGTTGCCAATCGCATACGCACTTATCGGTTCACGAACCTACCTATTTGGTACAACTTGCCTTTAATGAGCAAAAGCTAAACGAGCTGCACAAAAAAGCGGCACTGTTGGTGCAAGAGCAAACCAACAGTGCCGATAAAAAACTAGCCGAAGAACTATATATAGAGGTGAGTAACTTTTTGTGGGCGGGCGCCCAAAGGGTTGGGGTATTGATTTTAATAAGGTTGATTACAACACCCCCGACCACGAACATTTGGCTTATGTACGCAACAATGTGTTCTTTTTTTCGGGCGCAAAAAACGCATTGCAATTAGTAGAGATGAACGCGTTATTACTGGACGATAAAGGCGAACCGAAAGACTTTAACCGCTTTATGCAGGACACCAAACCCATACACGAGCGGTTTAATAATACGTGGCTCGAAACAGAATATAACCACGCCATAGCATCGGGCGAGATGGCAGCCCAATGGACCCGATACCAAAAAGACAAACAGGTGTTTCCGTACCTAAAATACAGCACCGCCGGCGACGAGCGGGTGCGCGAATCGCATAACCTATTAGATGGTATGGTGGTGGCTATTGACGCTCCGTTTTGGGATACCTATTACCCGCCAAACGGTTGGCGTTGCCGTTGCGATGTAACGCAGGTAACGGAAAGCGAAGCTAAAAAAGCCGATAGACTAATGGATAGCGCCAAAGCCCAACGACACGCCGATAATGCCGAGGTGCTGCCCAAAGGCAAACAACGGGCTTTGTTTGCCAAAAACCCGGGCAAAAGCGCCCAATGGTTTGATGAGCAACACCCCTATTTCGAGGGCATGGGCGATACCGACATGTAGCTATTGCATCACCTTGTGCATGGAGCTAACTACAAATACCGCTATAATAATGGCGAGTGGGATAAAAAACACTTTGACAGCACAAGCGGCGGCTATGTGGTGGTGCATAAGGAGCATGGCAGAAGCGAAATGGCAGACAACCTTGTGGTAGCTAACCAATTAGCGGCAATGGGCGAGGCTATTGAGCTACTACCCGTAATACAAGGGCAAAAAACCCCCGATGCAACCCGCAATGGGGTAGCATGGGAGTTTAAGCGAATAGACGGCAATATTAAAACAGGGGTGCAAAATGGAATTAAAAGCGGCAAACAGCAATGTTCGCGCATATTAATTGTTATACCCAGCGAATACAAAAAAGAAGAGCTTACCTTAGCGATTTACACCGCGATTGTAAAAAACGACACCACTAACAAAAGAGCACAAAAATTAGCCTTACTATTTGCCAACGGCAATTTAGTAGAGCTTACAAGAGCCGATATAGAAAGCGGTATTTTTATAGATAAAATACCTACAGGCAAATAAAAAAACCCCGCCAAGTACTGCTACTTAACGGGGGTGGAGGTACTTCAACGGAAGCACCGCCGCAAAGATACAGCTACTTTTTGAAAACACCAAATCTTTTGCCCAAAACAACATAATTTATTATTGATAATGCCAATAAAACACCAAAAAAACATAGCTCAAATACTTAGCGAGTTTAAGCAGTTTAAAAAACAACTGCCCATAGCCATAGGTGGTATAGGGGTGCGTTTTTTTAAGGACAACTTTAGACGGCAGGGCTTTTTGGACAAAAGCCTTGAGCCATGGAAAAAACGCAAAGACGGCACAACCGATGGTATTTTAAGTAAATCGGGCAATTTGCGGCGCTCGATAAGAACAACCAAAGTAACCGAAGATAATGTAACTGTGGGTACATACAAAAAGTACGCCCAAATACACAACGAGGGCGGCACCATTACCCAAACGCCTACGCCAAAGCAGCGTAAGTTTTTTTGGGCAAAATACTACGCCTCCGAAAAAACCAACGAGGCTTGGAAAGGTGCAGCCTTAGCAAAGCAAATACACATAACTATACCACAACGCAAATTTATAGGCAATAGCCAAACCCTAGACAACGAAATTGACGACCATATACTAAACGAGCTAAACAACATACTATGACAGGCAGTATTGTACACATAAGCGGCGGTAGCTCTATTGCCGATGAAGGCTATATGATAACAATGGTTGTAAATTTTGACGGCACAACACGCCTATATCAATGGACACAAGCAGCCATGTTTGAAATGGGTATACTAGTAGGCGTACCCGATTTGCTCGGAGCAACAGTTAACGCCAATGCCAACTACCAAATTACCGACATAACCCCCTTGACACAACAATAACAATGAAAAACCTAACAAGTTGGAGTTTTAAGGTTGCCGACAACCAAATTACCGCCGCCCTAAAAACCATACAGCAAAAACTTGCGGGTATGGAGGCAGGCGTTGGCAAAGCCGAAGCTAAGTTTAATGCCTTTGCAGTGGGGGCTGCAAATAAACTCCACGGCATTAGGGCGGGGTTTAAGAAAAACTTTAACAACCTTGCCGACGAAATACCGCAGCTCGACGGCTTGCGTAGGGTAGTTACCAACCCGCTTGCCCAAGCCGTAGCAGGCGCGGCAGCTATGGGTGTATATCTAAAAGATGCCACCGCCCTAAGTGCCGAGTTCGACAAAAGCATGGCAAAGGTAAATGTTACTCTGCAAAAGTCACCAGCCGAGTTGCGTAATATAGGCAACCAAGTTGCCGAAATTGCCCGTAAAAACGGATTAGCCAACCTAAGCGATGCTCCACTTGCCCTTAATAAAATTGTAAGTGCGGGTATTGATGATACCAAACAAGCCCTTGCTCTGCTCGACCCAACGCTAAAAGCTGCCAAAGCGGGCTTTACCGATGTAGAAACCGTAGCAGGCGCGGCTGTTAGCGTTATTAAGTCGTCGGGCATTGACAATGCTACCCGCGTATACGATGTTTTATTTGCCACCCTAAACAAAGGTAATGCCGAATTTAGAGACATTGCCAACTACCTGCCCCAAATTATACCCTCGGCTCGCGCCGCAGGGGTATCTTTGGAAGAGGTTGGTGGCTCGTTTGCCTACCCTAACGGCACAGGGCTTGCGGTCGGAGCAAGCAAGTACCGGGTTAAAGAATTTTGTAGAGGCAATTGGCAATACCGACCGCGTTAAAGCCTTTAAGGGCTTAGGCGTGGAGGTATTTGATAAGGCAACAGGCAAAATGCGGGGCGTGCTGCCTATTATCGCCGACCTTAAAGTGGCACTAAGCAGCATAAGCCGCGAAGACCAACGAGCTAAAATCTTAGACTCGTTGGGCTTAAACGACGAAGCCCGAATGGTTGTTAACTCCATGACCCAAAACATAGGCGAACTGGCAAAAACCATTGACTTTACCACTAATAGTACAGGGCAGTTTGCCAAAGCTGTAGAGTCGTCTAAATCGTTGGGCGATGAATGGGGACAAACACTTGCTAACCTAAATGCCGTAAAACGAGCAATAGGTAATGTTGCCTTGCCTATTATAACAGCGGGCTTGCACCAACTAAACGAAGCCTTTAATGTTGCCATAGGGTTTGCTAACAACTTTGGCAACACTGTAGCACCTATGATAGATTGGGTACGCACCAATGCCGACCAATTAGCCGTAGGAGCGGGAGTATTGGGTATTGCTTTACTTGCCCTTAATGCAGGGGGTATTACCACTGCCTTAGTAGGCTTTGGGCAATTAGCAATTGGTGCCGCTGTTGCTACTGCCCGAACCGTTGCGTATGGCATTGCTAATACAGCCCTTAATCTACCCTTGAAATTAGCAGCCGCCGCACAGTGGGCGCTAAATGCAGCTCTATCTGCAAACCCAATAGGTTTGGTAATAGCCGCAATAGCCATACTAAGCGGTGCTATATACATTGCATATCAACGCTCCGAAACATTTAGGGGTGTTATTGCGGGCATCATTGCCGTTGGGCAAGCTGCCATACCCATATTTAAGGGCTTAGGCGAAACCATAATAGGTGCATTTACCTTTAATCCGGCACTAATCAAAAAGGGATTTGAAGATGCCTACGCAGGCATACAAGACATTGCAAAAAGGGTATTAGCGGTGTGTTTAACGGTGGCTACAACGCCAAATCACAACAAGAGTTATCGGTAAAGCTAAAAGATACCAAAGGTAAAGCGATTGCTGCACCCCAAACACCCCCTACCAACCAACTAAAAGACCCACTTGCGGCTATTGCAGGGCAATTAGGCAACCAAAGTGCCATACAAAAAGCCACCCAAAAAACACTAGCCAATATGGAGCAAAACACCAAAGGCAAAGCCAATACAGGCAAAACCATATTGGTGAACCAAAACGGCTTAGAGATAGTAAACAATACCGAGCTTACCAAAGCCGCAAAGCCCGCTAATCTACCCGCAAGTACCTACGCCACCACGCCGCAAATTACGTCGCCCACCATAGAGGCTCCGGCAGCATTAGTTAATAACACCACTAATATTAACAATAATGCTAATAGCATTAGCAATAACCATGGCGGAGCTTTTGGTTAACTCCAGCTAATAGGTAGCGTTACGGTTGTTAACGACCAATCAAAACATTGCTGCGCAGAGTTTGAAAGGCCGTTAGGACAAACCTTACTAAAAATCAAAAACAGCTATTGATGCTCAAACAAATATACCTCGACATTGCCGCGCGGCTACTAACAATACCCAATGCCGCACAGCCTACCTTACCCGCTTTAAAATGGATTGACCTATACAATAGCCAACCCGAATACCTAGGCGATACACCCGAATACGACAGCACCAACCGCGAGCTGCCTATCTTTTTTCCGTGCGCCCTAATAGACTTTGGCGATATTGACTATTTTACCGACCCTAAACAACCGCTTTTGCAACAAGCCACAGCAAGCCTTAGTGTTTGGATTGGGCAAGAGTATGTATCCGACAACTTTTTGCCAATGGGCAGCCTGCTAAAACGCAAACAAACAAGCTAAGTAGGTTCGATTTGTTAGATGCCATATACTACACCCTCGAAAACTACAGCAACCAAGCACTGTTCAAACCCCTTTTACGCACCGCTCAAATGGTAGATAACCGCCACTCGAACCTTATTTGGGATAAGATGGAGTTTAGGTTGGTATTTACCGACTGCATAGCTCAACAACAAGCGCCGCCACCCGTAACCGTTACCATACAGCCCGACCACCTACTAATTAATAGCTACGACAACCGCGACCAGCAACCCAAACCCGAAATTGACCAAATAATTACCAATAACCCGCACCCAAGCGTTAATCCAGCACCATTTAAAGTAACAACAACCGATGAATAAACTAAACCTATACAACGGCGGACACCCGCTTGTGATAGAGGATATTAACCTGCTACAAGACAGCTACCGCGAAGGCTTCGCGGCTCTTGGCTCTTGGCTCACCAACGGCAACCCCGCCACCAGTATTATACTAAGCGGCTGCCAATTTACGCCCACATTGGGCGGAGGCGGTACGCTTACACCCGGCTACATCTACCACCAAACCGAAATTTGGTACACACCAGGTGGCACGCCAGTGGTGGCGGACCACCACTATACCTTGAGCCAAGCATTACCTACCAAGCACCAAGCCCCGTAACCTACGCCAGTGCCGCCGCACACGACACCCGCCAACTGCGCACCCTTATTATTGGTGGCGGAGCATTACCCGCCAACGCTGTATACTATAGCAACCTAACGCCCGCATGGCAAATATTTAAAGACAAAGCAACACCCGCCTTCGACCTTAACCTAATGTCCCCCAATGCAGGTTGCAGCTTTATCAACTCGGGTATATGGCGCGACATAACGGGGCGTGTGTGGCTAAAAGGCGAGCTAAACATAGTACCAGGCGCATTAAGCGGCACACCGCCATACACCAACATACCCATAATACAAGTAGCCGGACTAGAGCCAAGCCAAACCGTTACCCTACCTGTGTTAGGCACTCAACCCGATTACCAAACCTACGCCCTACGCATCGACACCCTAGGCAACATAAGCCTACGAACCGCAACCCCTATTACCCTAAACACCAAAATACACCTCAACAACGTGTGTTGGTTATAGCAAGTTTTATAAATTGAGGGGCAGCACCCTCGCTCACCACACGAGCCAAGCACGATGCACCACCAAACCAAGACTGGCAAAGGTGTTGTCCTAAAAATAGGGCAGCCCGCTGCTGTTTTGTTTTACGCTCTCTTTTGCCTTTCTTTTGCCGGTTATTTTTTAGGCTTCTTGCCAGTCATTAGCTTGTACTGTTCTTTTAGCTTCTTTTTCCCGTCTGTTATTTTTGCTTCAATAGGTAGTTGCTCGGGCGCTTTGCCCGTATTGGATATTACTACCTTTCGCACCTCCTTACCTACTGCATTGTGGGTGTTTTCTAGGTTTTGCTGTCCTTTAATACCAAAGTTTTTAATGCGCTCTTCGGTTTGGGTTATCCTAAACAAATTAGCGGCAAGCTCGGCTCTACCCATATACTCAAACAAATCACCCTTGTCAACCCTTCGTCGGCTTGCCAATTCGCCCGAGCGCATATTATACATACCTAAATACCCTGCATCTTGAAACAATCCGTAACTAACCACGCCCGCGTCTTTGGCTACACTTACCAACGACTTATTACCCTCTTTTACCTCGTCTCTGATAATAATACGGTCTAATTGATCTTGGTTTTGTAGGTATAGTTCTAGTCGTCGGGCTTGCTCAATAAAATACACCTGCGCCGCAGCTACTTGTGGCTTTTTTACATCGGCATTTACGGTTATTAGGTAACACGCAAAGCGGGTCAGTTTAAAGTCTTGATAACTATTACCATTGTCATCTATGCGTTTTTCCGACATGATATTATCGTAGTGCGGTATACTTAAGGCGATACACGCTTTGGTAGCCCTATTAATAGCAGGCTCAAAAGACTTTAAGTCTTGGTAGCCCAATAGTCGCATCAAAGTGGTTGCCCACCAAAATGTTATGCCGTTTTCGTTGCTAAAATCCTCAAATGTTGGCATATCGTCCTCGTTATTGTTATACGGTACGCCATCTAAGGATTGCTGCCAAAATAATTCGTTGCTCATGTTGCTTTATTTTGGTACAAAGATAAGGCTTTTTGAGCGTACCAACAAATAAATCTAGCTGTTTTTATAGATAAAGCACCCGTCACGCACCCGTGGCGGGTGTTTTATCTCTAGTACACGTGTAATTCACCACATCATCCCAGAATTTCCATACCGGGTTTAAATTCCCAGTATACATGGGTATTTGGGCTTTTATAAATACAGCTACGTCATACGCCATTACGCCAAAGTGATCGATTAATATTGCTGCCGTAGCTGTGGCGGTTGAGTTTTCGGCTAAATGCCGAATTGGTATTTCCATTTTTTGTTTGTTTTTCTTAAATAATGAAAGTATTAACACACATGCAGCCCGCCTATCAGCCTTACATTGCCCTCAAAATCAACCTCGTTTTCGAGTAAAAACGCCAAAAGTCTTTCACATGCTACATTAAAATCTGCCATGCCAGAGGCAAAGTCTATATCGGCATCGTTTAATACAACATAGTATTTTTCTTCATCGACAAAAGCATTACCCACTACAAAGTAATCGTAGGTTGTGCTTGCTAATAACCAATCTAGGTACTCGTCCATACCGCCCGGAAACTCCGTAACCGATGGAAATGTTAGTACTCTTACGCCGATACCATAAGCAAAGCTAAATTTCGCTGCCATTTTTTTTGTTTTTTTTGTTGATGATAAAATTGCACAACAGGCAGGTCTCGAACCTGCATCTCGCCTTAGCTACTGGCGACGCTCTACCAATTAAGCTACTGTTGCTCCAGTCTTGTCTTGTAATTTGCAATCTTAAACCGGCTCCCAATCCGGCTGTATGTACCTAAAAAACTTGAACGTGCTTTTTGCAAAAAACAAACAAGACACAACCATTATTGTTAGTAATGCAATAATGCTTGCTAATTACTACCTCCTTGTGCCTGTACAAAACCAACGTATCTAAGCCGTTGTTCGTTATCCCCGTTGTACTCATGAAAGGAAATAGTAGCTCTGTTGTATTGTATGATGGGTTGCACAGCAAACAGGTCTCGAACCTGCATCTCCCGCAGCTCTTTGGCGGGCGTACTACCACTTTGTACTACTGCTGTGTTGCCTAATTAGTTTAGGCTTATTTTGGATAATTGAGCTGCCTGTTGGTTGTAGCCTTTGCCCTTACCGCCCTCGTAGTCGACTACTATGCGGCGGCTATTGTCGGGGTTCTTTACTGTTATCATACCACGCCATGTGTGGCACTCGGGTAGGTTTTGGGCAATGGCAAAAAACGGAGCGGCTATTGCTTCTACATCAACAAGGTGGCAATAAGGCATTGTTACAGCCATTGGTACAGCATCGGGTATTATAACGCCGTTGGTGGCAGTAGTAATTAGTACAATTATCTGCGACGTATACCCCGCTTCGCGTTTTTGTAATACATCAAGGCGGTTGTTTTTAAAAATGCCGTCTTGGTCTGCAAATATTTCATTCATCGGTAAATAGGTTTTTGGTGGTGGTGATAGTATTTTGTTCGGGTGGTAGGTCGCGCCTTAGTACGGCGTAGATGGTTATTTTTGACATGCAAAACTCATCGGCTAACTTATCTACGGTGTCGTCGTATCGTAGCCGCTGCTGGTCGTATAGCTCCTTAAAGCGGGATTGTATTTTACGATGCCTGTCAATAGTTCGTAACTTTTAGGCATCTTTGTTTCTTCTTTTTGCCATTTTGTGAGGTTGTTTGTAGTAGTGATAACCCATGTATTCTAACAACAGCAGGTATATAGGGCTGTTTAACTCGCCCATGCTGGTGTTGCGTATTATGGGTGTTACTAAGTTTAGCCACGCACAGCACTGGGCAAGGTTTAGTTTTAGCTTGCCGCCTTCGGCAACGGCTACTTGTGGGGCTATTTTTTTGGTAAGCTCGCGTAGTAAATAGGCAGACATAACAACATCGGTATTGGTTGGTGCAGTGCTTGCAATTGCCTCTTTGCAGGCACTTATGCACTAATAGCCAGCTCGGTGGCATTGAGCCTATAACTACTTCTTTTTCTTTCAATTGTCTTTTTCCTCCACTTTTTTTGCCCTGTTGCGTTTATGGTTTTCCCAACCGTTGTTACGTAGGTACGCCCAATACTCGGTTAGCTTTTGCGGATTGTCTTTGTATTTAAGTTCGGTATCTACGTTCCACTCGTCCGGAAACTCGGACTTTGGCGGCTCGGCTTGCAGGCGTTTTAGCTCGTTTAGGGTGTCGTAGTAGCGTTTTAGGCTTTTGTTGTTGTAAGGGTATTTGTCGGGCTGTGATAGATACAGTCTTACTAATTCGGCATCTATCACACCCATCTTTTTAGCAGCGTTAGTGTCTTGGAATGTCACTTGGTAGCTTACTTTGGTAGCTTCTTTGTACAAGCAGCACCATATAGCCACCTTTGCACCTGTTGCTCCTATTTTTCTGTTACCTTTACCACCGCCGACGATGTAAGGGTACTTGCCCATTCCCTAAACGCCGCTTCGCGGTAGTATACGTGCATAAGCCTAACGGTTATCCCATTTGTTTTTTCGGATACTTGACTTAGGTTGGCGATGCTATCTAATAGCCCATTTTGGTATCTAATGGTTAGTTGTATACCTATAGTATACAGTAACTCAAATTCGGCTACTAATCCGGTGGTGTAGGTTTTGTTTTTCATGCCTTATATGGTATCTAAGATAGCCGTTCAACAGGTGTAATATTTTGCGGCTATCCAACTGTCCGCGACTTGCCTCAAACGCCGATTTTACTAAATCGGCAACAAAAGCGGCATTGTCTTTTAGGGTATCGTCGATAAAGTCGTAGAGCTGCTTTTTGGCTTCGTTTAGCAAAATATCGTCGAAGGCAATACCCATTTGCTCGCTTACATCAATTTGCAGGGTTTCGTCTTGGTTAAATATTTTGTAGTTGCCACGTATGCCGTTGGGGTCAATGTCGTGTTCTTTACACGCCATGTCGTAGGCTTTGGGTAACTCGCGGTCGAGGTAGCCTTTTAGTTTTTGCATAGCACTTACTATTACCTGCACCTCGCCAAAGGCCCGGCGTACAACGGTATCGGCTTTGCGTTTAGCACCTACTAGTTTTTTCTTTTTTCGAGGCAATTTTGTTTGGCGGTGGCTGCCTTTGGGGTGGCTGCTGTGCCTTCGTTTTTGTTGGTCATTGTTTTTTTGCTGTTTAAGCGGTTAATGATATGGAATTTACTTGCTCTAAAACACTTAGGGTTATGGTGGTTTTGTTTGCATTGGCTATGTGTAGGGCATCAAGGGACATCGCGGAGGCGTTGATACTCGGTACATACCGTTGCTAGGTATTTTACACAGGCGGTGCGTTCTTGTTTTTCGATGGCATCGCCCGCCGTAACGGCATCGAAAAAGGTGGCTATTTCTTTGGGGCTTGGCTTTTTTAACAACCCCCACTCTTTGTTCCGGATACGCCGCACCAACTCCCTAAAACTCATCTTGTCGGCGGCAGCGCACTTTAGCAGGTGCTGTTTTAGGTAGTTAGTGCCTGTTAGTACAATGCCGCAACGCTCGCCCAATTTGTCGTAGATAAGTTGTATTACGCGGTAACACTCGTTGGGTAGCTTACCCACGTCATCGAGCAATAGCACCTGTTGGCGTTTTTGTTGAAAGAAACGACAGATGTTGTCTAGTAGCACCTGCGGTTTGCCTACATACTCAACATCAAGCCCGCGACAGATGGCTGCTAACAGTTGGCGTGGCTGCATTAGGTACTCGCAAAGCACGTAGTGGTGGTTTGGCTCTTGGGCAAGGGCTTTTAGGGTTACGGTTTTGCCTAAGCCCGTTTCGCCTGTTACACAATACAACCCGCCTGTTTGCTCGGCTGTTTTTACAATGGCTTTAATGGTGCTGAAATTGTCGGTTTCGCGTATCTGCCAACCAGACTGGGCGTTTGTGATACTGGCAAGTCGTGTATCTACCTCGTTCCACATCTGGTCGCTTAGTTGTCCCCACTTGTCGGTGTCGTAGATTGCCGATAGCGTGGCGGGCGATATGCCCAACTTATCGGCTGTTTTGTTTTGCGACAAGCCTTTGCGGCTTTGGTATGCCTTTTACGTCGCCCCAATTTAACCTATCTACTACCCAGGGCGAACTCGGCTACCATTGCCTGCTCGGTGGCTTCTTTACCGCCCATATCGTCGATGTAATGTACCCTATTAAGGGGTATAGTACGGATTGTTGATGGGTTGCCAATGGTGGTTACTACTACGCAGGGCGTACCAAATAGGGTGCGGTAGCTTATTTGTCCGTAGGTCTCTGCCCAACGCTGCGATAGGTTGTGCGATACTTTGCCCCAAACCAAAGGGGCTTTTTCTGGTGTTTGCATGATGCGAAATTTTGATGTGACGAGGTTTTGAAATTGTGGTATAGTGAAGTTGTGATAGTAATTAACAATCAATAATCAATAATCAATAATTAACCATTGTAGTTATGGTAGTATTGCCCAAAGGTCGCTTTCTACTTCGGCGGTATCTTGCTTTGCCGCTATGGCTAATGCCGTCTTTTTATACAGCCGTATTATACTTAGCATCCGCCTTACCGATTTTATACCCCTTATGGCTGTTACTCTGTTACTTACCATTGCGGCAATAGCGCCTCGTCGGGCGGTGGCTCTTGCAACGGCTCCGTATTCGCGGGGATTGATTTGTCTTTTGATTGGCATTTTTTGATGTGGTGATGTGGTGATGTGGTGATGTAGCCCTATATTTCTTTGTGTTTACCCAAAAGAGCATCTAGTAGCCACCTGTTTTGTTGTTGCAGTACCGAAATTAAACTCGTTTTTGATTTTATGATGCGTTTTGCATTACTTAACTGACGCATTAATGCAATGCGGCGTTGGCGAGGGTATTTGTTTTTTTGCGCATTTTTGTACTTTTGGTTTTTGGGTTTTTTACACAATTTGGTCGAGAATTGAACCTATTGCACTGTGTAGTACCTGAATTGCTTCGACACCCCTTGGTTTTTCTTTGCCTGCTGTTTCGATAGAAATATCTATTTCCTCGCTATTGTCGGGTAAGTCAGTAATAATAATGGTGATTTTTTTGATTTTCGACATAATTTGTACTTTTGGTTTTTGGGTTTTTTACTTTTTGCTAAACTTTTTAGCATCGGGGCAGGTATCGAAATGCGAGCGGTGTATGCCTGGCATATACACATCGTCATCTACAGCTACCGTTTCGGCATCTATGGGCATCATCTTGCCGTTTTGGTGGGTAAGAAAAAGATAGCTGCCTTGCAGCTTCGGCAGGGAACAGACTTGCCTGTTCGTATTTGTTTGGGTTCCATGTTGCGATGTGGTGAAATTGCGATGTGGTGATGTGGTGATGTGGTGATGTGGTGATGTGGTCATGTTGAGCGTAGTCGAAACAGGGTGAAATTGTGATGTGGTGATGTGGTCATGTTGAGCGTAGCCGAAGCGGTCATGTTGAGCGTAGTCGAAACAGGGTGAAAGGAGTGGCGTTTTTATACTTACCATTAACAATTAATAATTAATAATTAACAATTAACCATTAACTAAAAGTCTTCATCAATGACCAATGGGCGTTAGGCTGGTAGCGTTGCTTGTTTTTGCCTTTGCCCGCGCTTGGTGGTCGGGAAAAAGGTTTCGTTCCATCTGCCGGACTTTAGGGCTTCCTCGGCGGCGTTCAACGCCTCTTTGTATTGCCCACCTATTAACATAGGCGATTTTACCATGCCCATAGCGTCCAATAATCCGGCTGTTTGTAGGGCTTCGGTGTCGGTGTCGTAGGCGGCTTTTATTTGTAGGCTAAACTGCTTGCGTTTGGCAAGCTCGCCCTGTGCAAATTTGGCATCGCCCTCTTTGCGGTCGGATAGTGCCATTGGGGTTTCTTTTAGGCGTTGAGCAATGCTTATTTGCTTGCCCTCTTGGTATAGCATTATCATGTCGGGGGTGTCGGTGTCGTACTTTACTATAAACTTTTGCCCTGCGTTGTGCTGCCAAAAGTCGTTGCTTGTTGCCCGTCGGCATCATATACGCGGTAGTTGTGCGTTTGGTTGTTTTGCTGAAACTGTATGCCGTTTTGGGTGTAGGTGTATAGTTGCGGCTCGCCTTTGCGGTCGTAGCGGGTGCGCCAAAAAACAGCTACTTGGTCCTCAAAGCCTAATACCTTTGCTCGGTGTGGTGCTTTTAGCCGCTCGATGGGTGCTGTGGCTGCCGCCTCGCCTTTTAGCTTTATTAGCGCGTTGTTGTTCCAGTAATGAAACGAGCTGTTTATTTGGGCTATGGCTTCGGGTAGGTTAGGCAGGGTGTCTTTGTTGGCTTTTAGCCAGTCGTTGCTGGGGCGGCTGTCTTCGGTGCGCACCGTTACGTTGCCGCCGCTGTGGTTGTGTGCTTGTGGTTTTAGTACGCTTTGGTTTAGGTGTTTCCAAACCGCCTCTACTATCTTGCTTTTTGCGTTGCCCACCTCGGCGGGTGTTACGTATTGTATGCTTTGCGAGAGCCAACCTACCATGTCGTTTGCCATGTTCGCGCTGCCATGGTCACTTTGTATTTGGTTGGGCAGGCAGCCTGCAAAATAGTAGGCGTTGCGTATGGCGTTAAAAACCATTTCTTGGTTTTCGGTGCTGCTATCGCCTATTGTCCAGCCTAATATTGCCCATGTTGCAGCATCTACTACTATATAAGTGTATAGGCGTTTGCGTACTTTGGTTTCTTTGCCATTAACGGTTACGGTAGCCATGTAATACAGCTCGAACATGGTACCGTCGATGCTCCAAAAGTCGTGTGGGTGCGTTGGGCGTTGTCGTTTTATGGTTTGGTCGTATAGACTGCGCCATACGGCACGGTCGTATCTGCCAAACAAACATAAGCTGCGCACTTCGGGTCGGCTAATGTAGTTAGTAATGGTTTGCACTGTAATACCTTGTACCTGCTGCCCCCACGGTGCGGTAGCGGCGAGCTTTAGTAGCTCGGTGTGTAGGTGGGTATAGCACAGGCGGTTGTGTTGACGATACATACCGCGTAGCAGTAGCTTAATGTTATCGTCGAGTTTTTCGGCATTGGCATTGCCTATTTTGCCCGATATTGCTGTTGTTTTGGGTGTAGTACTCGGCTATTTTGCGGTCGAGTACGCGGGCGTTTTTTACCTTTAAGCCATACAATCCTTGACCTATATTTTCGGCACGTATTGCCACAAGGGCAGTGTCTAATAGCTCGGTTTTGCGCTTAAAGCCGTACTTACTTGGCTCGTCGAGGGCGGTTTTTAGCAGCCTTAGCCATGCCGCAGCACGTGTTAGGTCGCGTATTTGGGTGTCTGTGTAGGCTTGTTTGTTGTCGCGGTTTAGTATTGTCCGGAAAAAACGAGTGTCGGCAGGGTCGGTTTGTAGGGCAGCTTAGGGTGCGGCTTGGGGCAGGGTAAACTCCCCTGCTTTGGAGGGTTGGTAATAACTCCCCTCCTTTGGAGGGTTGGTAATAATTCCCCTCCTTTGGAGGGGCAGGGGTGGGTGTGGCAGCAAAATACGCATCGGGCGTGCCGTATTTTTGGTGCAACATGGCTTGGTATTTATCTGCCATTGTGTCGTACCGTATCCACACCAAGCGGGCATCTGATACGTCAGGCAGGCGTTGCCATGATTGGCTATTGCGGTTTAGTCCGCTATTTATTGTATTTTCGCTAACTTCCGCCTCTACCAGTGCTTTGTAAGCTACCCCCGTATATGTAACCCGCCCAATGGTTATTGCTTTGTATACTTGCATACATCACGGCGGGGTAGGTTAGGGTTTATTGGTAATGTTGTGTACCTTTATTAGGTGTTGATGCTCTTGCAGTATCTCTGCTGTTTGAGCGGGCGTAGCCATTAAGGTTACGCGGTGGTAGTTGGTGCTGGCATGGTGTGGGTTTAGTAGCAGTATTTTTACGCCCGCCTCTTCGGCGTAGAACGACCATAGGTTGTATATCTTTGAATGGCAGTGAAATACCTGTACGCTACTTATGGCGTTTTGCGGGGTGGTTTGTATTGTTGTTCATAACGGGGGTGGATTTAGTTGGTTATCACTTCTGTGTTTGTATTGTTGGAAAACGAACTGCAAACGGCATCTACTACCACTTGTAGTCGTTGAAAAACTGCCTCGCGGCGGGTGTGCTTTTCGGCGCACTCGGCTATTGCCTCTAGTACAGCTAAGTTCTCGCTTTTACCACGCAGTACTGCGTTCACGGTCTGTTTGCTTACCCCGCACTTGCGGGCTATGGCTGCTTGGTCGGCATGATCAAGGGCGTGGTTGCGGATGATAGTTAGTAATTCTTCGCGAGAATTATTGTTTCGTTGTACTGTATCCATAATTTTGTCGTACATTTGCGGTTTGTTTTAACTTTGCGGTATTTTATTTTAATGCCGCTTTAACGTTGATTGCGATGCAAAGGTACATCGCAATTTGCATTTGTGCAAACGATTTTGCGATTTTTTTCGCAAAAAAACACAATTTTTAAGACTAAAATATAAAACCCTGATTAGTAAATGTTTATAGCTCCTAACCTAAAATATCTTAGAAATAAATTTTCATTAAAGCAGTCGGATATTGCAAGCTATCTAGCACTATCTCCTAACACGTATAGCAATTACGAAACAGGACGCATGGAACCAAGCGCCGCAAACTTAATCAAGATAGCCAAATACTTTAGTGTCACGGTAGATCAGTTGTTAAATATAGATATGCGGTCCAATGATACAATAAGACTGGTTAATGGACATGTTTTAATAGACTCTAATATAGCTACCGACAATAGTGTTATAAGTATCAATGACAAGGATATTGTCACCGAAATCACCGTATACCAGATAAAGATAGATGCGTTACAGCAAAGGATTATCGACCTTGAAAATCAACTAATAAGCAAGGATGTTATCATACAATTACTCCAAAAGATTAGTCTATCATCTTCCTGATACCGGAAGATGATAGACTAAAAAACCACACACAAAACACCCCAATAGGTGTAACTATTGGGGTGTATAAAAACAAATACTGCAATGGATAAATTAATTGTTGAGGTGGCGGGCGACCCTAAACCAACCATACCGCAAATACAAGAACACTTAGCTAACGGCTGGTCAATACACCAACTAAATACACACCTTAATGACAAAGGAACGGTTGTGGTAGTTGTGTGCTGCGCAAGGAGGTTGATTATATCCCAAGCATACCCAAGCACGAGGGCTTTTAAAGATAGCGGTAGTTACATAGCTACGCAAGGAAGTCGGTTAGCTGTGTAGATCTAAATCGGTCATTCGAAATAACCTCTGTGCTTTTTCGGTACAGCAATATGCCAAATAGCCTATACGCTATCCAGATAGCAGGATCGAACTGGTTTTGGTTGTGGTACGTGATGCCTACTTTTTTTGTTAGCATGGTACTAAATTTTGTGGTTAAAAACTAAGGCACAAAGGTAGCTATTTGTGCAATACCTTGTTGCGCCTACCTCAAAAAAATGTACGCCTAAATGTACGCCTAAATGTACGCCTAAATGTACGCCTAAATGTACGCCTAAATGCGTTTTATGTTGTTTTTATGGTGTAAAAACGCCCCTAAAACGCTGTTTTTATGGTGTTTTAGGGGTGTTTTGGCGCGTTTTGTGCGCTTTTTTGCGCATTTTTGTACTTTTGGTTTATTTGGGTTGTTTCATAAGTGTCTGGTTATCAGGGGGTTATGTATTATTGGTTGTACTTTTGGTTTTTGGGTTACAAGTTAGTGTAAGTTTGGGCATGCAAAGATAGTTTTTTTTTTTTGACAATAGGCTGATAAATCCCAATCTTAGCAATAAATGATGTTCATAAATTTATTAGGCTTACTAAATTTTTTTAAAACTGGTTTTTAGTTATTGTTAGGTGTGGCATTGTTTAGTAACAAACACTTAAACCGTTTATCAAGTCTTATTGCAGTTCGTCCTGCAGCAACTGCCATTCGTCAAGATGTATTTGGGTGCTGTGCAAAAGCGTAGTACCTTTGCACTATCAACCGAAACAAAAAAGATAAAGTGGTTGTAACTTTTTACAGAATTGAACGATTAACAGACGAGTCGGTTCTTAACACATCAAAATATTAGAAATCATGACAACTAAAACAATTGCCTTATTTTTTGCCTTAGTTACTGTTTCGTGGAGTGCTTTTGCAGGTAATGAGACAACTAAAACAGAAAACGTATTTGCATCGGCTATCGCAACACCCGTTACGCCTGCACAAAAACAAATTGTTTCGTTACATTTTGCCAACGAAATGCAAAATGCACAACTTACACTTTGTAACAACACAGGCGAAGTAGTTAAAACAATATCGAACATCAATGGATTAGATGTAATTATTGACAAAGCCGAATTAGACAACGAAGTGTATTACTTTACTTTAACCAACAACTTACAAAACTCGGTAGTGGGTAAATTGGTTATACAATAAGCCAAACAACACACCAATTAACTAAATCTAACCAAATAAAAAAACAGAATTTTTTTTTGAACGTAGTAACCATAGTGTGTGTAAGAAGGTAAGCAGTGATGCTTACCTTTCTTTTTTTTGCCGTTTCGATAAATTGTTGTACCTTTGCACTTCCTAAAATAATCGTAAAAAATGTTTTGCAAAAATCCAAAACTAACTGCTTTGGGTGGGCTATTTATTACAATTAATTAAAAACAACTAATCCTTAAAATTATGTTCGACATGTTTGGCAAGTTGCAAGAGATGCAACAACAAATGGAGGCAACCAAAAAACGCCTCGATACCATGACCGTTATAGGCGATGCCGAAGGTGTAACCGTTACGGCTAATGGCAACCGCCATATTGTTAATATTAGCATTAACCCCGATGTGGTAGACCCCAACGATTTAGAACAGCTCGAAGATTTGCTAATGGTAGCCGTTAATCGCGCCATCGAACAAGCCGAGGCTTTGAACGCCGCCGAAAATGCCAAAATTGCATCGGGTATGCTGCCGCCAGGTATGGATATTCCGGGCTTGTTTTAAGATGTGGGAATTTGGCGATGTGGGGATGTGGTGAAATGGCGATGTGGGGATGTGGTGAAATGGTGATGTGGGGATGTGGTGAAATTGTGATGTGGGTGTGTGGGGATGTGGTGAAATTGTGATGTGGGGATGTGGTGAAATTGTGATGTGGGGATGTAGAGATATCTTTCACTCTTTCACTCCCTTCACTCTTTTCGCTTCACTCTTTCACTCCCTTCATTCTCTTCACTCCCTTCACTCCCTTCACTCCCTTCACTCCCTTCACTCTTTCACTCCCTTCACTCCCTTCACTCTTTCACTCTTTCACTCCCTTCACTCTTTCACTCCCTTCACTCCCTTCACTCCCTTCACTCCCTTCACTCCCTTCACTCTTTCACTCCCTTCACTCTTTTTAATGTGTATTTCCAAGTACCTGTAACTGCCGAGCAAGTTAATTATGCCAACGAACTGGTTGATTACTCGCTAAAACACCACCAAATAAGCAATATTTGGGACAAAAACGAAGAAAAACGCCTAAAAACCCGCGATTACCGTTTTACCGGTTCGCTGGGCGAGGTGCTTTTTGCCGATACCTACCAACTACCCCGCAAAACACGTGCTTATGGCGCTATTGATGGGCAAGATTTAGGTAAAGATTTTCAGCTACACATCAATCAACAAACCCTAAATATTGATACCAAAGCCATGCAGCGTAATAATGGTGTATTGCGCGGCAACTATGTGCTTAATATCCCCGCGTCGCAGTTGCACAAACCCAACTCGCTTACCGACTGTTATTATTGCCTTAGTTTTCATCAGCAAAACCAAATTTGGGCAGCATCGGTTGTGGGTTATGTTGCTAAATCGGATATTTTAGCTAATAAAGTAGGTATTTTTTATGCCAAAGGAACCGTCCGCACCCGAGCCAATAATACCATATTTACCTTTAACGAGGATACCTACGAAATAGACTTTAAAGACCTATTGCCGCCCATCATCACGCCATACATTAAACAGTTAGAAGGTGTGAAAATGATGAGCTATAGATAGCGGCATTTACATCGTAAATAATCAACAATCAATAATTGAATTGGCAAGTTTAGTAAAAACTTACTCGTCCGAGAAGCAATTAGGGCAGATTTATACCCCCGACTTTATTGTCTGTAAAATATTAGACCAAGTAGGCTATCTTGGCGAGCAGCTATTGGGTAAAACCATTTTAGACCCTGCTTGCGGAGATGGTCGTTTTTTGGTGCAGATAGCCAAGCGCATTTTGCAATATTCGCCAATAGAAACCTTGGCACAAAACCTCGAAAAAATACATGGCTGGGATGTAGATGAAGAGGCAATTGAGCAATGTATTGGCAACCTAAACCAATTAATCCAAAATTTGGGTATACTGGTAAATTGGCAAGTAAAGGTGTGTAACTCGCTCGAGATGTTGCCCGATGATGCCCCAAATACCCCGAAATTTGATTTTGTGGTGGGTAATCCGCCGTATATACGCATACAACACCTCGAAAAAGAACAACGAACCTATATCCAAACACACTACCATTTTTGCAAAAGCGGCTCGACAGACATCTATATAGCTTTTTTTGAGTTAAGCCAACAGCTATTGTCACCAAATGGTGTGGT
Organism: Sphingobacteriales bacterium; assembly: GCA_016718845.1. GTDB lineage: Bacteria > Bacteroidota > Bacteroidia > Chitinophagales > UBA2359 > JAEUUX01. The sequence goes on along the minus strand of JADKCK010000003.1, from coordinate 146,886 downwards.
GGGATTTATTACGCCCAATACGTGGTTTTATACCCAAACAGGCAAGGCATTAAGGCAGTATTTTGCCCAATATTTGCACCTAATTAGTGTAACCAATTATGCCGATATTCAGGTGTTTGACAATGCCACTACCTACAGTGCCATCACTGTTTTTGATACCCAACAACATGCCCATTTTACGTACCAAAAAGCCATAAACCTTGATGTGTTTGAAGAAATACAACTACCTGCCCACCACCTAAAAAACAAGGTTTGGCAGTTAGACACAAAGGCAAACGCATCTGCCCCAAACACCCAAAAAGGCGTGCGTTTGGGCGATATTGCCCGCATACATGTAGGTATAACTACCCTATGCGACAAAGCTTATTTGTTTGAGGTAGTAGAAAATTTGGGCGATGATGTATTGGCTCAAAATAACTTGGGCGATAAGGTGGTGTTAGAAAAGGGTGTTTTAAAGCCCATCATCAAAGCATCGTTGTTAAAAAGCAGCGATGATGTAATTACGCAACACATTTTGTTTCCGTACGAAAGGGTAGGAGAGAAGCACCGAATTATTGACGAAACAAGGCTACAAGCCCATTTCCCGAAGGCTTATGCTTATCTGCAGTCGGTAAAAGAACTGTTAGACAAGCGCGATAACGGCAAACCAAACTTGGTGGCATGGTATGCCTTTGGACGCAGCCAAGGTTTAGATACCAGTTTTGGCAAAAAGATTTTGTTTTCGCCGATGAACAAATACCCCAAGTTTGTACTGTACGAAAACGAAGACTGTACTTTTTACTCGGGCTATTGCCTAAAATACGAGGGCGATTATGACAGGCTACTAACACAACTTAACTCGGACCGTATGCAGGCGTTTATCAGCGTATCGAGCCGTGATTTTAGGGGCGGATGGAAAGCCTACAATAAAAAAATTGTGGAGGAGTTTTGGATAGAAGAGGTTGAGTAGGTGGCAAGAGCTGGCTGGTATGGTTTGTTTGATAGCGATATAAGTACCGCTACTACCTGAAAAGTATAAAACCACCTATTCTTCATCTACCCAAAATAAGCACAAAAAAAAACACGCACTGTTTCTATAACAAAGAAACAGTGCGTGTTTTTGATATTTACAATTTACCATTAACAACTTACAATTTACCATTTATAATGTCTTCTACTACTGTTGGGTCGAGTAGGGTAGAGGTGTCGCCGAGGTTAGCGGTATCATCTTCGGCAATTTTGCGCAATATGCGGCGCATAATTTTACCCGAGCGGGTTTTAGGCAAGCCACGTACAAACTGTATTTTATCGGGTCGTGCAATTTTGCCAATTTCATGAACCACCGTTTCTATTATTTGGTCGCGTACCACATCTTCGTTTTCGTCTTCGGTAAATGGGTGGCAGATAACATACACATAAATGCCTTGCCCTTTTATGTGGTGCGGGTAGCCCACAACTGCCGATTCAACTACTTTGAGGTTGTGGTTAATGGCGTTTTCTACTTCGGCGGTGCCAATGCGGTGTCCTGATATGTTCATTACATCATCAACGCGCCCAATAATGCGGTACAAACCATCGGCGTTGCGTTTAGCCCCATCGCCTGTAAAGTAGTAATTTTTAAATGCCGAGAAATAAGTTTGGCGGCATCGCTCGTGGTCGCCGTAGGTAGTGCGCAGCATCGAGGGCCACGGAAATTTTATGCACAATAAGCCTTCTACATTGTTGCCCTCCATTTCTTGTCCGTCGGGGGTAAGTAAAACGGGTTGAATGCCCGGCAGCGGTTGCCCTGCATGTGCAGGTTTTAGTGGACTAATACCTGCCAAGCCCGAAATTAAGATGCCGCCTGTTTCGGTTTGCCACCAAGTATCTACTAAGGGGCATTTTGTTTTGCCTATGTGTGTGTGGTACCAATGCCAAGCCTCTTCGTTGATAGGCTCGCCAACAGACCCCAACACCTTGAGCGAGTCTAAGGAGTACGACAATACATGGTCAATGCCTTCTGCCATTAGCGAGCGGATAGCGGTTGGGGCGGTGTAAAACTGGTTAACGCCATGTTTGTCGATAACTGCCCAAAAGCGTGCGGGGTCGGGGTAGGTAGGTATGCCCTCGAACATAAGGGTTGTTGCACCCGACAAAAGCGGACCATAGATGATATAGCTGTGTCCGGTAATCCAGCCAATGTCGGCGGTGCACCAATAAATGTCGCTTTCGTTGTATTGAAAAACATTTTGGAACGAGTAGGCGGTATATACCATATATCCGCCACAAGTATGCACAACGCCTTTGGGTTTGCCCGTTGAGCCAGATGTGTAGAGGATAAACAACATATCTTCGCTGTCCATTGGTTCGGGTGGGCAGGTGCTTGATACGTTTTTTAGTTCGTCGTTCAGCCATTTGTCGCGCCCTTGCTGCATGTTTGGCTCCCAGCCGCAGCAGTTGGCTACTAACACGGTTTGTACCGATGTGCAACTTTCGAGTGCTTCGTCGACGACGCGTTTGGCGGGTATTTGTTTAGCTCCGCGATTGATGCCGTCGGAGGTGATAACCATTTTTGCTTGGGCATCGTTGATGCGGTCGGCAAGCGATTGGGCGCTGAAGCCTGCAAAGATGACAGAGTGTATGGCTCCTATTCGGGCGCAGGCTAATACGCTAATGGCTAGTTCGGGTATCATGGGCATGTATAGGCAAACGCGGTCGCCTTTGCCAATGCCGTTGTTTTTTAGCACATTTGCCATTTGACATACACGGGCGTGCAGCTCGCGGTAGGTAAGGCGCAGTTGTCGTTCTTTGGGGTCGTTTGGCTCCCAGATGATAGCAATTTTGTTGCCTCGTGTAGGTAGGTGTCTATCGAGGCAGTTTTCGGTGATGTTTGTTTTGCCGCCGACAAACCATTTTACGTTGGGTTCGGTAAAGTTCCATTCTAGTACTTTATCCCATTTTTTGTACCAAGTAAATTGTTCGGCAATATCGCCCCAAAATGCTTCGGGTTGTTCGATGCTTTTTTGGTAGGCGGCTTCGTATTGTTCGAGGGTGGTGATGTATAATTATTTTTTGCTGTTATTAAAAGTTTGAAGATAGGTCCTTGGGGTGGAAGGGGGTGATTAGAGGTGGTGGAGAGGGAGAAGGTGATTTGGTGATGCTGCGCTTACAGTGCTTTGGGGGTGCCAGCAACTTGGCAAATTAGGGAGTGCCAAGCATCACCCCCAAAAAAGACCGATTCCGCGTCAAGCGGGGCTTTTGCAAGGGTGTATTATTAGTAGCCTAATGGTTAGCTTCGTAGGGCGTCGTGTATTTCGGTTAGTACGGTGGGGTCGTCTATTGTCGAGGGGATTTGATAGGGCGTTCCGTCGGCAATTAGGCGTATTATTTTGCGCAAGATTTTACCGGAGCGTGTTTTGGGTAATCGTTTTACGACAATAGCTCGTTTAAAAACGGCTACGGCTCCTATTTTTTGTCTGATTAGTTGCACTAATTCGGTTTCTATTTGTTGTTCGGGTGTTGTTATGCCATCTTTTAGTACTACTAAGCCAACGGGTACCTGACCGCGTAGTTCGTCGGCAACGCCTACTACGGCGCACTCGGCAACGGCTGTGTGCGATGCTACTAACTCTTCCATTTCGCCAGTTGATAGTCTATGTCCTGCTACATTAATTACATCGTCTCTGCCCATAATAAATATGTAGCCATCGTCGTCTATGTATCCGCCATCGCCGGTAAGGTAATAGCCCTCGAAGTGGGATAGATAGGATTGTTGGAAGCGCTCGTCGTCGTTCCATAAGGTAGGTAGGCAGCCTGGGGGCAGTGGTAATTTTATACCCACATAGCCTGTTTGATTGGCAATTAGCACATCGCCGTCTTCGCTTAAAATGTCTATTTTGTAACCACAAACGGGTTTGGTGCTTGAGCCTGCTTTAATGGGCATTGGCTCAATGCCCATCATGTTTGCTACCATGGGCCAGCCGCTTTCGGTTTGCCACCAATGGTCGATAACGGGTATTTTTAGTAAATTATTTGCCCAATAGTAGGTAGAGGGGTCGCATCGTTCGCCGGCTAAAAATAAGTATTTAAGTGATGATAATTGGTATTTTTGGGTTAATAGCCCTTCGGGGTCTTCTTTTCGGATAGCTCTGAATGCTGTTGGGGCGGTAAACAGTACTTTAACTTGGTGTTGTTCGATAACGCGCCAGAATGCGCCTGCATCGGGTGTTTTAACGGGTTTGCCCTCGTACAAGATGGTAGTACAGCCCATTATTAGTGGAGCGTATACGATATAAGAGTGTCCGACAACCCAGCCTACATCAGATGCTGCCCAAAAGACATCGCCTGCTTGTACATTGTAAATGTGTTTTAGGCTAAAATGCAGTGCAACGGCATGTCCGCCATTGTCGCGCACAACGCCTTTGGGTTTGCCTGTTGTGCCCGATGTGTAGAGTATATACAAGGGGTCGGTTGCATCGAGGGGGGTGCAGTTGGTGGGTTTTGAGTAGTTTAATAGCTGTTGAAAATCTATGTCGCGGGGTGTTTGCATGTCGGCAATAAGCATATCGCGCTGATAGATGATAGTATGTTCGGGTTTATGGTTAGATAGTGTTAAGGCTTCGTCTAGTAAAGGTTTGTAGGCTAATACTTTATCGCCTTCGATGCCGCAGGATGCTGAGATGACTATTTTGGGTTGTGCATCGTCAATTCGGATTGCCAACTCGTGGGGTGCAAAGCCACCAAATACCACCGAATGTATGGCGCCTAACCGAGCGCAGGCTAACATGGCTATTACTGTTTGGGGTATCATGGGCATGTAAATTACAACGGTATGACCCTTTTGTATGCCTAGGTTTTGTAAAGCGCCTGCAAAACGTGCGGTAAGTTGTAAGAGTTGTTGGTAAGTAATGTGCTGTATGGTTTTGGTAACGGGCGAGTCGTAGATAAGAGCTGTTTGGTTTCCTCTGCCGTTTGCTACGTGATAATCTAAGGCTAGGTGGCAAGTGTTAAGTTTGCCGTCTTTAAACCAGCGGTAAAAGCCTTGTTCGTTTTTTGATAATATGTTTGTTGGTGCTTCGAACCAATCTATTTGCTCGGCTTGCTTTGCCCAAAATGCTTCGGGTTGTTCAATGCTTTGGTTGTATAGAGATGTGTAAGGCATGGATAGTTTGGGTTAAGTGTTAAGAGCTTGCGAGGCAGAGAAAGAGGTAGATATGCGAGACTTTGGAATTTGTGTACTTAGTGTTACTTTAAAAAGCGCACCGTTGGAAAGGTTGCGTAACATCAGGTAAGAATAGACAATGGCAATGGTGGGTTAAGGTGTTTTTATTTTGTTAATAGCTCTTTGGCTTTTTTTACTAGTTCGCGGCTCGAAAAAGGTTTGGGCATATAAAAGTCGGCACCAACGGCATATCCTCGTTCAATATCTACCTCTTTGCCTTTGGCGCTCAAAAAAATTACTTTACTATTTTTATATTGTTCGGTTTGTTTGATGTAAGTACATACTTCGTACCCATCGACATTGGGCATCATAATGTCTAGTATTACCAAATCGGGTTGGTGTTCTTTTACTAATTCGATGGCTTCGGCGCCGTTGCGTCCAATAAATACATCAAAGCCTGCTTTGCGCATTAAAAAATCGAGGGTCATGATGATGTCTGGTTCATCATCAACAATTAGAACTTTCATTTTTAAACAATTAATTATTTTATACTAAGGGTATTTGTACAAAAAAGGTAGCTCCTTCTTGTTCGTTGTTTTCTACCCATATAAGTCCGTGGTGCAGATCTATAATTTTTTTACTGATAGCCAAGCCCAATCCACTGCCATGTGGTTTGCTTTTATTGAGCATTTGAGCTTGATAGAATTTATCGAAAATACGGTTTTTGTATACTAAGGGTATGCCCAAGCCATTATCTGCCACACTTATTTGTAGGTTATTATTTATTATTTGGGCTTGTATTTTAATAACACCTTGTTCGGAGGGGCAAAACTTAATGGCATTTGACAACAAATTAATAATTACTTGCATCAGTCTGTCTTTATCGGCGGTAAAAATAGGCATAAAAGGGGCAATGTCAATAAACAATGCAACGCCTTTTTCGGTGGCTAATTGTTTTACGGCGGTTACAGATTCTTCTATTAAGTCTATAATTTCTACCTCTGAAAGGTTTAGTTTTTGCTCGCCCGACTCTAGTTTTTCTAGGTCTAGTACTTGGGTAATGAGGCGGGTCATGCGCTCGCTTTCTTTGATAATGGTGCTTAAAAAATGGCGTTTTTCGTTGGTATCAATATCGTCATAATCGTACAAAATTTCGGACAAAGCCCTAATTGATGTTAAGGGAGTGCGCAACTCGTGGGTAACGGTGTACAAAAACTCGTCTTTTTGTATGTCTTTTTCGTTTAATTGTTCGTTGATATGTTTTAGTTGTTCGGTAGCTTGTCGCAGTTCGGTGGTTTTGGTGGCTAACTCTTTATTAATACTTAGTAGTTGTTGCGATTCTTTTAAAATTTCTACTACTTCGTCAATGCTAATGGTATCTTCTTTTATGATTGACGACACCACAATACGTGCCGATGTAGAGCCAATAATACCCGCTAATTGTGTTTCGGCAAAGGTTACCAACCGAGAGTCGGCTTGGTCTTTGTTGTTCCAAGTTACATCGTATCGCTCGGCATATTGTTGTAATAGTTCGTTGGTTTTATCTACTCCTAAAAAGTTGGTTAATAAAGTTTTTATGTCGGGTATGTAAGCGGAGCCTTTCCAAACTACTGAACTTTCGTAAATTTCGGAGTATTTAAAAATATCCACAAATAACTCTGCCTGATTGTGCTCTTTTGACGATTGACGGCTAAATAACGATACCCCAACATACATAAAGACATTAAAAAACAGGCTCCAAAAGACGGCTTGTTCTAGGCTATCGATGCCCGTTACGCCCCACAGTGCATTTGGGTTAAACAAGCTAATGTTTCCTAAACCTACACTAAGCCAAGCGTTAGGCAACAATTTAGCACTAATTAAAGTAGGTACTACCAATGTAAATGCCCAAGTAATAAAACCCGCTAATAAACCAGCAAAGGCGCCTGCTCGGGTGCTGTTTTTCCAGAAAATGCCACCTAATGTTGCGGGGGCTAATTGTGCTACGGCTGCAAACGAAATTAAACCAATAGATACTAACGAGTAATGATTGGCTACATTTTGGTAGTACAGATAAGCCAAAAACAACAGGGCTGCAATAGAAAAGCGCCTACTAAACAACGATATCCGGCTTAAATGTTTATCGGCTACCCAATTGCTTTTGGCAACAATGGGCATAATTAAATTGCTGCTTAATAACAAACTAAGGGCTATTGTTTCGACAATAATCATGCCTGTAGCTGCCGAAAAGCCACCTAGATATGCCAAACCTGCTATAAAATAGTTGCCTTTTTGTATGGCAATAGCCAACAAATAAGTATCGGGGTTTATGCTATTGCCAAACATTAGTTTACCGCCTAATGCAATAGGTAAAACAAACAAGTTAATAATAAATAAATACAATGGAAACAACCATATTGCTTTATGTAGGTGTTGTTCGTTGGTGTTTTCGACTACTGCTAACTGAAACTGACGAGGTAAAAACATAATGGCAATACCCGACAACAACGACAAAACAAACCAATTAAAATAGCCATTGTTGGGTATTAGTAGCAAATTTGGGGTAATAGATAAGGCATTGGTTTGGTTAAAAATATCGCCAAAACCATTAAACACCCAATAGGTAACATATATGCCAACTGTCAAAAATGCCACTAGTTTTATTATCGACTCAAAGGCTATTGCCATTACCATGCCCTGGTTTTGTGTAGTTGTTTGTGCCGAGCGCGTACCAAACCACAAACTAAAAAGAGCTAATAATATTGTAAAATATAAAGATGCCTCATTTGCCCAGTCTAAAGAGTCAACTACCTTGTTTGTTTGCTCGATGCCCTGCCAAAGCACAATAAAACTATCGGTGATAGCTTTTATTTGGATAGATATATAGGGCACAATACCCAATACCATAAATAGCGTTACAAACGAACCCAAAGTGGCATCTTTGCCGTATCGGGCAGCAATAAAATCGGCGAGATTGGTAATATTTTGTACTTTACAAATGCGTATAATTTTACGCATAATTATCAACCAAAAAGGCATTATTAAAGTAGGTCCTATATAAATAGCTAAAAACTCAATGCCTGTATTAGCTGCCCGTCCTATACTGCCATAAAATGTCCAAGCCGTACAATATACCGCCAACGAAAGCGAATAAATATACGGATTGTTGGTTAAGCTACGCCCTTGTTTTGAGCAACGTTCAGCCCATAATGCCACGGCAAATAAAACCAATAAATAGACAACCGACAGCAAGAAAATGATACCAAAACTCATAGGTTTTTAAGAAACTTAGCCTGCATTGTTAGGTGTTGATTTGGGATACCGTAATTTGGAAAAGCTTTAATCAGTTTTGCTAATTGCTAATAAGCCAATTAGTAGTATCCAAAATAAAAAAATACCTATGTATAATAAAGGTATGTTCATTACCAACACCTTTTTATTGAATGCCGATAATATAGGATAGTTGAGCAATAGGCTAAACAAAACACCTAAGTAAATAAGGCGTTGTATTTTGTTTTTGTCTTTTAGCATGGTTTGTTGCGCTTTGTAAAATTGAGCAAATGTAATGCGAAAAATTGGTTTTACCAAATAAAACAGCATTAAAAAGCTAAATTTTACTTTGTAACAACTTAAAGTAAGGGTTATTGGGTGTTATTAAAATGCAGATTTACCTACAAATTAGGTATAACACCCAACTTCCCCAATACTATTTAAACACACACTACTTATTCTTCCAAATGGTCGTAATCGCCTTTTAACGAGTAATAACCAAATATCATAAACCCAAGCGCAATAGGCGTAAAAATGGTAATGATAATTATCCAGAAAATGTAATTTTCTTGAGTTGGTTTTTCGCCAATTTCTTGCAAAGCTCGCATCACAAAACCGCCAATAGTTAAAGGACCCAATGCAGCCCAAATAATACCCAATAAACGTTTTATACTGTTCATAGAATTTTAAATTGAAAAAGTTAATCAATAATTGCTAATTGTCAATGTTTGATAATCAACAATAGTTAAGAGAGGGGTTGATTATTTGTTAATTAATCTGCCACGTTTTCGTCTATTTTGTTAGATAGGTACAACGAACCAATCACAAAACAAACACCAGCAATAACAATAGGATACCACAAGCCCGACAATGGGTCGCCAGTTGGGTTGGCATCCGATTTACTTGCTTCGTACAAACGGGTAGCAATAAAAGGGGTTAAACCGCCAAATACCCCATTACCAATGTGGTAAGGCAACGACATAGACGAGTAACGAATGCGGGTAGGGAACAACTCGACCAAGAAAGCAGCAATAGGACCATAAACCATGGTGACAAACAATACTTGTATGGTAATTAGCATCACCAAAAACCACATACTGCCCGAAGGTAGTTTAGATTCTTTTTTAATCTCGGGTTTTGGTACTTCTTTGGTTTTATCTGCCAAAATGGTTTCTTTTTTTACCTCTTTATAGGTAGTACCATCGGTAAAAGCTTTTAGAGTGGTAGTAGTAATCAACGAGTCGGCAACGGCATTGGGTACTAATTCGCGTTTAACGTCAATTTTTGTTTGTTCAACAATTTCGGTTTTGGTTTTTAGGTTGCCTTGTTCGTACATAGCACTATAAATAGGGCGATAACAAATGATAGCCAACAACATGCCCGCCATCATAATCCATTTACGACCTACTTTATCGCTCCAAGCCCCAAATACAATAAAAAATGGCGTGGCAATCATTAAGGCAATAGCAATAATAATGTTTGATTGTACAAACTCAACGTTCATTGTTTTTTGCAAAAACGATAGTGCATAAAACTGACCTGTATACCAAACAACACCCTGACCAGCCGTAGCTCCAAACAATGCCACTAAAACCATTTTAAGGTTGGCTTTGTGTCCAAAGCTTTCTTTTAATGGGTTGGTAGATACTTTGCCTTCGGTTTTTAGTTTAGCAAACAAAGGCGACTCGTTCATTCGCAAACGAATGTAGATAGAAATACCCACTAACAAAGCCGAAATAATGAACGGAATACGCCATCCCCAAGCCGTAAATTCGGCAACGCCCAACGTTTGACGAACCAATAGAATTACGCCCAACGACAAAAACAAACCTAAAGTAGCGGTAGTTTGGATAAAACTGGTGTAATAACCCCTTTCGTGTGGAGCCGAGTGTTCGGCAACATAAGTGGCAGCACCGCCATACTCGCCCCCTAGGGCTAAACCTTGTACCAAGCGCAAAATTAACACTAATATCGGAGCTAATGCACCAATCTGTGCGTAACTAGGTATACAACCAATTAAAAACGTAGAGCCACCCATTAAAATAAGGGTAAGCAAAAAGGTGTATTTACGACCAACCAAATCGCCTAGGCGTCCAAATACCAAAGCACCAAATGGGCGTACAATAAAACCTGCTGCAAAAGTAGCTAAGGTAGATAAAAAGGCAGCTGTTGGGTTTCCTTTCGGGAAAAACTGTTCGGATAAGATGGTAGCCAAACTACCAAATATGTAAAAATCGTACCACTCTATGAGGGTGCCGACAGACGACGCAGCAATAACTTGCCAAATGTTTTTGTCGGTTTGTTGAGTAACATTCGATGACATAGTGTTGTATTTTTATGATGTATTTATGAAAGCTGATTGTAAAATTTAGTAACGATTGGTAATAGGTGCAAAAATTAAGCTGGCTTATTTTGCAAGCCACTAATATGCAATTATAAGAAAATGTGCGTTTGTAAGATAAACTCGCCTTTCATGCCGTTTTGTTCCAATGTGGTTTTATCAACAATTGGGCGCAAACCATACTGTGCTGTAATTTTGGCATTATGACCATTCAAAAAATAGTTCAAACCAATGTCAAATTGTGTAGTAGCAGCATTTAGTTTGTCAAACTTTTTGTAGGTAAAAATTCCGTAAGGCATCAATTGACCATGGTCTTTCATTTTAGGTAATAGATAACCCACTTGCGTATAGGATATTTGTCCGGTTCCTATCAAAGGTTGCGCGTTGCCTACGCCGTTAAAGCTAACTTTGGCAGGGTCGGCTATGCCACCTAGGTTCATAATGCCAACATTGCGCAAATAACTTGGACCAAAATCAAAGCCATAAAAAGCAGAGTAGAGATGAAAAGCGGTGTTTTTTTCTTTGTTTATTGGACGCTCGTAGTATAAATCGGCAGACCAATGCAATATGTCGTTAGTGCTGTGCTTGCCGTCGGCGGTAGCATCGTATTGTCCGGTGCCTTTGGGGTGGTAATAAAAACCAGCTCCAATGTTAAATATTTTTTTTGAGCCTAAGTAGCTGCCAACCGTAAACGGTAATTTTTGTGATTCTTTATCAAAAAATTGCCAAGCAAAATAACCTGTGGATGCCCATGTATGATGAGCAATTTCGGTGGCGGTGGTTTTGGTGCTATCTAGGGTATTAACCGAGGGGTTAATGCTAAAAGGTTTGTTGGCGGCAATGCGGTAATCTAATCGCCCAACTTGCCCTTTGGCATAAACACCATATTGACGAGCAAATTGGTCTTCTATCTCAATATTTTGCCAATTAAAAATTGGGGCATCTAGGGTCATAAAATTTAAAGTGCTTGCACTGCCCATTCGGCTTGGGCCTTGCCAATAATGCAAACCCGCACCTATGTGTAACTTGTCGGGGATAACGGCAAACTCGTTCCAAGCATCGTGAATAAACATTTGGGGTTTTTTGGGTCCGCTATTGGGGGCACCGCCTGTGGCAAAGGTTTGATTGTTAATGCCCCAATGGGTAAGTATTAAAAAACGTGGGGATACTTGTGCATATGCCAAAAAACGCAAACGTCGCCCGCCAATGTCAAATGTTGAGGCTAATTCTTTGCCATCGGCATCTAAGGTGCCAGGATTGTTTTGGGTATATCGAAACCATATTTGATTCCAGATAATAAACCGCACGTATTTACTGCCGTCGTCGTTGAGTTTTAACGTCAAGGGTTTGTAGGAGTGGTCTGCTTTGGGTTTGTCGAGTGCAGGAGTGCTTTTAAGGTCTGCTTTTGCTTTTTCTTGAGCATAAGCGTTAATATTGCCAACGATTAGCAAAACCAATAACCAAAGTGTATGGCGTTGTAACATAATAAGCTGTTTTTTTTTGATGAAGAAATTGGTATGGTAGGTATTGTTTGTTGCGCCTTCAAACAACGGTGCAAAGATGGGCATATTAGTACCTGACTTCCAAATGTAGTATAGCTAAATGTAAAATTGGTATAGATAAGGCGAAGCCATGTATTAAAAGTATTGATAGGGTTAGATATTTGTAAATTAGGCAAAAAAAAGCATCTATTGGGTTTTAAAAACCTAATAGATGCTTGTATGTTTAAGCTAATGCTTGTTCATTCTTTAAAACGTTCCCATTTTATGAGCATAAATTTGTCGCCAACTTCGGTAATAATCATACCTGCTCCTTTTAAATTTTGGGGGTTGCTCATAAATTGTTGCAGTTCGGCGTGTATTAGCACTTGGTAAGTTGGGCGATATTCGGGGTGTATGTTGGGTTTTTCTATTTTGTATAGTTTTACCCAGTTCATCACCGAGGTATGGCTCATGCCTAACAAACGCTCTATTTCTCTGAAACTTACCCCTTCGAGGTAAAGTTGTAGGGCTTTTATTACGTAGTAACTATCAATTTGTTTGCCTTGTTTGGCAACCGTAAAGTTATAGTTGCAATTATTGCATCTAAAACGTTGACGCTCTTTCACTATGCCGCTTTTAACTATTTGCTTCGATTGGCATCTTGGGCAGGTATGTTCCATGGTTTTTTGCAGTTTGGTGTGTAAAATGGGGGTATAGCTATACCATTGAGCAAAGATATACCTATTTAGCAACAAAAACAAAAGATTTGCTTTAAACAGGCAAATTTTTTATAAAAAAACGAAAAACCTACTAATTGTTTAGGTGTGCTAATTGGATAGAGATATGGAAAACCGTTGATTTAGGAGATGCTGCGCTTACGGTGTTTTGGGGGTGGCACCTACTTGGCACATTAGGGAGTGCTAAACATCACCCCCAAAAAAGACATTTACCGCGTCAAGCGGGGCTTGGCAGGCTTTTGTGTGTGGGGTACAGTATTGCTGGGTTGGGTTGCTTGATGACGATTGGTTGTTTATTTTGTTTCTTTAAATTGCCTGATATTGTAGATAAAACTAAGCATAAAATAACGCTGTAGTACGTTGGCTTGTACGTCTTCGTAGTAGGTTTCGGTGGTGTTTCGGGTAATATTGTTGTTTTGTTTTAGCAAATCAAAGGCGGTTAATCTTAGTTCGGCTTGTTGTTTTTTGAGTAATTTGTAGCCAATGGCGGCGTTCCAGAGTAGGTAGTTTTGGTTGTAGGCGCCCGACAGTCCGCTGTTGTATTGGTGGTTTAGCTCGGTTTGTAAAACAAGGTATTTGTAGGGCATTACTTGCAATTTTAGCCTCGAGTTTTGGTTGTAGTAGCTGCTGTTTAGGGTGCTTTGTAGGGTGTTGGCAATGTGGTTGTATGTTAGATTGGACGATGCGGTAAAGTCTATTTTTTCGTTGATATTGCTGCTTAGTACAAGCCCCAAAGTGGCATTATAGCTACGTGCATAGTTTAATTGGCTGTTTATTTGGCTGGGTGTTTGGGTATAACTACCCCCTATATTTAGGCTTAGGTTAGATTTTATTTTTTTTAGGGGTAGGCTATAGTTGTTAAATGTTCGGATGCTGAAATAGCCGTTTAGGTTTAAAGGCATTGACAACTGCGACCCTTTTGCTAGTAGTATTTGGGGTGCAATAAGGGTATCGGTTGGGGCAATAAAAGTGGTGTTGGCAATGTAGTTTTGGGTGTAGCTGGCATTTAAGAAAGCAAAAAACGAACTTGCTTTTTGTGTGTTTGATGAGGAATAACGAATACTAAACATGTTTTGCCAATCTTGTTTTAAATCGGGATTGCCCGTACTTAACTGCAAGGGGTTGCTGTTGTTGATAACAGCTTGTAATTGGCTAACCGAGGGGGCATTGTTGTTGCTGCGGTAATTGATGCGCAGGTTTTGTTTGTCCGAAAACCGATATTGAAACCGAGTTTCGGGCAATATGCTGTTAAATGTTTTGTGGAGATTAAAACTATCCGGAAAAATTTGCTTGCTGTTTAATTGTGCGTGTTGATACGAAAGCCCAAGTGTAATGTCCCATTTAATTTGTTGGTAGCGATAATTTAAGCCAAGTGCCTGAGATAAATAATGGGTGTTAAAGTTATTAGATAAGGTAGTGTCTAAAAGGGTGTAATTGGCATCGGTGGCTGTGTAATTAAAGGTTTCTTTGTTTGATTTGTTTTGGGTAGTATTTAGTTTGTGGCTAAATAGCAACTGGCTTTTGGGGTTTATTGGCTCGGTGAAAACGGTATTAGACGAGAAGTTAAAACCTTGCACATTTTTGTTGGCTTCCTGACGCAAGCTATCGGTGGTGGCAAGTGTGTCGGTAGCCGAAAAGGTATAGGCATCTAAATGGCTATCACCTTTGTTGGGGTTGTAAGTGGGTGTTAGATTTGCCGAAAAAGTGCGTCCTTTTTTATTAGCAAAAGCGTGGCGATAAGTAAAGTTAGTTGATGCATTGATGCCCACTAATTGCGATTGATATTGGCTATTGGTGCTGCTAAGTAAAGTAGTTAGTTCGGTATTTTGCCCTGTTAAGGTGCTTGTGCCGTTGTTTTGTTGCAACGAAATTTTGGGTTGAAACGAAATGGCATTGAGCGAGTCTATTTTCCAATCAAATTTAAGGTTCAATCGGTGATTGGTGTTTTGGCTGTTGTTTTTTGCTTGTTCGGTGTAGCTAAGTCCAGTGTTTGGGTTGATAATGTATTGTCTAAATAGGTTATTTAGGGCGTTATTGTTTGAGTAATTGAAGAAATAGCTACTTGTAAAGTCAACTTTTTTCCATTGGTTGGCATAGTTAATGCCAAATGCATGGGTAGTAGCGATACCATTTTTGGCATCAACCAAAAAGCTTTCGGTGTTGTTCCATTGGTCGCCGCCTTGTCTGCCACCGCCTCGTCTTCCGCTACCTCTGCCACCGCTGTTGCCGCCGCTACTGCTGCTCATTACGCCCAATAAATCTTCCGACGAAAAATTTTGTTCGTTCACGTTGTTCGAGCTGGCAAGTATGGTAATGCGCCGTTTATTTTTAAAAAAGTTTAGATTTAGTCCGCCTTTCCATTTATCTTCATAGCCATATCCAGCATAAGCTTTGCCAAACGTACCATTTTTAAAGGCTGCTTTGGTAATAATATTGATGGTTTTAGCCGTATTGCCATCATCAAAACCGCTTAATTGGCTTTGTGTGCTTTTCTGGTCAAAAATTTGTATTTTGTCAATTATTTCGGCGGGTAAGTTTTTTAATACGGCATTGGCATCATCGCCAAAAAAATCTCGACCATCAACCAATACTTTTTGCACATTTTCGCCTTGTGCTTGCACTTTTCCGTCCTGAATGCTTATGCCGGGCATTTTTGTTACTAGGTCTTCGGCATTGGCATCTTTGTTGGTTTTAAAGGCACCTGCGTTAAATTGTGTGGTGTCGTTTTTTTGCTGTACGGGTGTTAGTATGCCCACAATTTTTACTTCGTTTAGCAGGGCTGTTTTTTCTTGCAAAACTATTTTACCAAGTGGTAACGCATTGTTGTTTAGCTGTTTGAGCAAATAAAGGTTGGTATAGCCAACATACGAAATTTTTAGCAAAATCTGCGTATATGCAGGGGCAGATAGTTCAAAGTTTCCGTCTAAATCGGTCGAAACGCCTTTTATAAAGCTCGAGTCGTTGGGCTGTAAAAGAGTAATGCTTGCATCAATAAGTGCTTGGTTTGTTGCATCGGTAACTTGACCGCTAATGGTTACTTGGTTTTGAGCTTGTGCAAATAACAACGGAAACAGAACAAGTAAGAAAAAGGTAATGGTGTTGGTTAATGTCATTTTTGTGATTGCGTTTTAGGTATGTAATGTATTATCCATTACTCAACTGTTTTAAAATGCCATAAGCTTTGCCGCTTAATAGGCTATCTTGGGCTTGTTTGTAGCAGTTGGTAAAGCTTTGTTGTGTTACGGTTTGTATAGCAAAAGCCGTATTTGCCAACACTACGGCGTTTTGAGATTGGGTGCCATTGCCTGTTAAAATGCTTTTAAAAATTTCCGCTGATTCTTCGACTGTATCGCCGCCAAAAATAGACTCGGGTGTGACTACTGCTAAGTTTAGTTGGTTGGGATGAAATATTTGCTCGCCTTGTTGCGAAAAAGTTTTAAACTCGCCCGTTAGCGAAATTTCGTCGTAACCGCCCAAGGCATGAACTACGCAATAGGGGCGTTGTTCGCTTTGTAGCAGATAGTGATACATACGAGCAATCTCTAAGTTATATACGCCTACCATGCGGTAATGTGGTTTGGCAGGATTAACCAATGGTCCCAACATATTGAAAAAGGTTTTTATGCCCAATTGTTTGCGGATAGGTGCAACGGCTTTTAGTGCCGGATGAAACAAAGGGGCATGCATAAAACAGAGGTTGCAATCTGCCAATTGTTGGCGCAATACATGGGCATCGGCGGTAAATTGGTAGCCAAAATGCTCTAACACATTCGACGAGCCACTAACCGACGACACGCCATAGTTGCCATGTTTGGCTACTTTAATGCCCGCACCTGCCAGTACAAAAGCGCTTAGAGTAGATATGTTAAAGGTGTTTTTTTCGTCGCCGCCTGTACCACAAACGTCAATTGTTTGGTCGGGCAGTTCAACGGCTAAACATTTATCTAACAAAACATCTCTAAAACCGCGCAGCTCATCAATGGTAATGGGGCGCAGTAAATAAATGGTTACAAAAGATGCAATTTGGCTATCGTTAGCCTCGCCCGACGATACTTTGTGGAGGGTTTCGCGAGCTTCGTCGTAGGTTAATGTTTGATAACTGTATAGTTTTTTAAGAATGTTTTTCATTGGAGATGTGGAGATGTTGTGATGTGGAGATGTTGTGATGTTGTGAAATGGAGATGTTGTGATGTTGTGAAATGGTGATGTTGAAATGGTGATGTTGTGATTATTACCTGGGTGTTGATTATTAACCGATGTTACCTGCAAGAAGACACAGATTTTATGGATTAGATACGGATTTTAAAAAACGATTTAATATTAATTTAAAACCCCAACTTAAACAAAAAGCATAGGGTAATGGTAACTTAAGATAATAATTTGATAACGACATTAATAAGATAGAAATGGTAGTTTGTTTGTTTAACAATTGATTTCGGCTATATGAGGTATTTATTGCCATTTTGCCACATCGCTACATCACCATTTCGCCACATCGCTACCTAGCCAATTGGCGATGATTTGTTCGCCGTGTTGGGTTAATATAGATTCGGGGTGAAATTGTACGCCGCGCACATCGTATGTTTTGTGTCGCAGTGCCATAATTTGCCCGTTGTGGTCGGTGGCGGTAATTTGCAGGTTTTCGTCGGGAAAATGCTTGGTATCTACTACCCACGAGTGATAACGCCCCGCCTGAAAAGTAGTTGGGCAATTATCGAACAAAGCATCTGGTTCGATGATATTTATAGCTGTTGCTACGCCATGATACACATCGGTTAGGTTGAGTAAGGTGGCACCAAACACCTCACCAATGGCTTGCACACCTAAGCACACGCCCATAATGCTTTTGTGCGATGAGTAGGTGCGTATCACATCAAGCAAAATGCCCGCTTCGGAGGGTATGCCCGGACCCGGCGACAGCAAAATTTTGTCGTATTGTTCCACATCAGCCAAACTTATTTGGTCGTTTCTAACCACATCAATATTTTGATTAGTTATTTTTTCGACAATATGTACCAAATTATAGGTAAAGCTATCGTAATTATCTAAAATAAGTATTTTCATATAAGAATTATGAGGGTTAAAGCTGTTGTGTTTTGTTTAATTGTCTAAAATGGGCATTTCCCAAATCGGAAAATGTTCGAGGCGTATTTTTTGACCAAAAAAAGTTTCGGTGGTTTGCTCAAATGCCTGTGTATAATCCGATACATAAAAATGGTGTATTGGTGGCGTGTTTGAGGTTTCGGTGTTTAGCAAATTTCGTTCGGTTAGCACTTCTTTTACGCGCAAGGCAACGGTTTCTATCGAGTCGAATATTTTAGGTGCTTTGGCGTTGCTGCGGTGTTGTTCAAAAAAACGTTCTATGTCGTGTTTGATGATAGGGTAGTGGGTACAGCCCAAAATAAGTGCTTCGATGTTGTCAAAATCGGGGTTAGACAAATAGTGTTCGATGAGGGCATCTAATACTTTTTTGTTTTTATGCACGTTTTCTTCTATCAATGTTACAAAAGCATGTGTGGCAAGTGCGCTAATTTGCAGGTCGGGTTGTAGGTAATTGAGCGTAGCCGGATAAATATTGGTTTGTATGGTGCGTTTGGTGGCAATTACGCCTACATGTTTAAAATGACTATTAACAACCGCCCGCACAACAGGCTCTATTACATTTATAATAGGGGTTTTATCTGCCAAATAATTTTTTAGCATCCTAAATGCCACCGACGAGGCAGTATTACAAGCAATTACTATGATTTTGCAATTTCTTTGTAACAAAAAGTCGGTTATTTTAGCAGAATAATGCTGTATAGCATCGGCAGATTTGTCGCCGTAGGGTAGGTGAGCAGTATCGCCAAAATAAATAATTTGTTCGTTGGGTAGCAATTGTGCAATGGCGTGGGCAACGGTTAAGCCGCCAATGCCCGAGTCAAAAATTCCGATGGGTGCATTCATCTAAAGTGATGATTGGGTGATAAAAATAGCGCTATTTTTATAAAAAAGCAAATTATGATGCAAAGATAGTTGTTTTTAGGCAATTGGCAAAAGATAATTTTATTTTGTTTTCAAATGTCTTTGTAATTCAAAGTAAATGTAAGTGAATCTATTGTAACTGTTTAGGTATTCTTAGATAAAAAAAAGGAAAAGGAGTCTGAATTGTGAAAAAAGCATAACTTTGCGTCATCAATTAGCTGTTTTTCTACAAAAGATGCACAAACAAAACTTATCGTCTGCCACTTTGCCGTTTTCACAAGGTTTAGAATACCGCATCGCACTTCTGGAAAGTGCGAATCGTATTTTAATGACAGAAAATGAGCAATTGCGAAGACAGATAAGCATTTTAGAAGCAAAAAACCGTGATTTAGCAGCAGGTGGTGCATTTAGACGAAACGGGTAATGCGCGTACAAGGCTCACTGCATTGGTTTCATACGGCATGTAACGAGCACGGGGCACAGGTCTATGCTCGTATTCAATCTTTTATCGCTACTACTCGAAAACTCAAACAAAATACCTTTCAAGAACTTTGCAATCTCTTAAACGGTAAAACCTACTCTTTTCAAACTACCTAAACAGTTACGTTTTTTTGTTGTTTGTTAGCTGTTGTCCTATTTTACCCGAGTTTATCTTTATGCTTCATCTTGCAACAATTTTACATGTGCAATATTTAACACTCATAATATCAGTGGTTTTTTAGGCAAAGATACACTAAAAAGTTAAAATCACCAATTAATACTACTCAAATGCCCAAAAATTTGTACCTTTGCTCATCAATAAAACAAACTTTGCCACATGAAAATAGGATTTGATGCCAAACGAGCCTTGTTTAATCAAACAGGTTTGGGTAGCTATAGCCGTAGTATTATAAATGGCATGGCAGCTCAGTTTCCCGAAAACCAGTATTATCTATACACGCCCAAATCCACCGTAACTATTGGCGAAACTCCTTTTGTACTTCAAGACAATATGCAATTGCGCGCACCAAGCACTCGTTTCGAGCAATTAGTGGGCGGTAGTGCATGGCGCAGTTTGTTAATGGGTAATGCCATTGAACACGACAACATACAAACTTACCATGGTTTAAGTCACGAACTACCCTATAATATAGGCAAAAAAGTGCGCAAAATAGTTACTATCCACGACCTGCTGCCATGGCGTTACCCCCAACATTACCCCTTTTTTGACCGCCTTGTGTATAAACAAAAATGGAAACACGCCTGCCAAACAGCCGACGTAGTTGTTGCCATTAGCCAACAAACTAAACAAGATTTGGTAGACTTTTTGCACATCGAAACAAACAAAATTGTCGTAGTACCGCCCCCTATCAACCCAATGTATTACGACTACCAAGATGGCTCGTTTTTGCAACATGGCTTTTTTGTAACCCAACAATACGACATCCCCTACCCTATCCCCAACGATTATATACTGTATGTGGGTAGCCTAACACCCCGAAAAAACACCCTAATGTTGCTAAAAGCCCTTGAACAGGCACGCCATAAAATACCCGATTTGCATTTGGTGATAGTGGGCAACGGCAGCAACGATTATCTTGCTACCTTAAAAACTTATATTGCCGAGCAAAAACTCGAGAATAACCTTACTTTTTTGCACTCGGTAGCCGAAAAACACCTGCCTGCTATTTATCGTTGTGCTAAATTGGTTGTATATCCGTCTTTGTTCGAGGGGTTTGGGTTGCCTATTGTCGAGGGTTTGTTTAGTCGCACACCTGTTATTACATCGGCAGGCGGCTGTTTCGAAGAAGCAGGGGGCTCAACAACGCAATACATCAACCCAAATAATGCCGAGTCTATTGCTAATGCCATCGAACAAGTACTTTCGTCGCCAGCACAACGCATGAACATGATTGTAGACGGTTGGAACCATGCCCAACAGTTTAGGGTTGATAATGTAACCGAACAACTAATGGCTATTTATAAGGCTATTTAAATTTAAACCAACTATGCCTTTTTTTGACACATAGAAACATAGATTACACATAGAAACATAGATTAGCATAGACATAGATTAAGATTTATACCAACTATGCCTTTTTTTGACACATAGAAACATAGATTAGCATAGAAACATAGATTAATGTTTATGCCAACTATGCCTTTTTTTGACACATAGAAACATAGATTAGCATAGAAACATAGATTAATGTTTATGCCAACTATGCCTTTTTTTTTGACACATAGAAACATAGATTAGCATAGAAACATAGATTAAGGTTTATACCAACTATGCCTTTTTTGACACATAGAAACATAGATTTAGCATAGAAACATAGATTAATGTTATACCAACTGCCTTTTTTGACACATAGAAACATAGATTAGCATAGAAACATAGATTAATGTTTATACCAACTATGCCTTTTTTTGACACATAGAAACATAGATTAGCATAGAAACATAGATTAATGTTTATACCAACTATGCCTTTTTTTGACACATAGAAACATAGATTAGCATAGAAACATAGATTAAGGTTTATACCAACTATGCCTTTTTTTGACACATAGAAACATAGATTAACATAGAAATATATATTAATATTTATGCCAACTATGCCTTTTTTTGACACATAGAAACATAGATTAATATTTATGTCACCTATGCCTTTTTTGACACATAGAAACATAGATTAGCATAGAAACATAGATTAATGTTTATGCCAACTATGCCTTTTTTTGACACATAGAAACATAGATTAGCATAGACGGATTTTCAGCTCCGTTAGTAGCCATGTCTACCAAAAAAAATCTGCCCTCAACTTTGTTTAGTTGAGGGCAGATTTGGTATAGCAAAAACCTTATCAGCCAAAATTTATTTAATAATTGTTAAACGTTGTGTTGTATGCGTATCGGCGTTGCTCAACGACACAATATACTGTCCGCTTGCAAGTTCGCTAACATCAACAGTGGCGGTGTTGTTGCCCGCAGCTAATGTTTGTTGGTTAATGTGGGTTACACGTCCTGTAATGTCGTAGATGCTTAGTTGGGCATCGCTACTGCTGTTGTACTCAATGTTTAGTACGTTACTAGCCGGATTTGGAAAAGCCTGTACATACAATTCGCTATTGTCAAACATATCCAAAGTACCGTCCGAGCCATTTTTGCAACTCTGCACCACCACCGTTAATGGAGCCGACATTGCTTTACAACCCGACGATGTTTTAGTTACTTCAACGGTATAAGTACCTGCTTTTTTTACGTTGCCACCCGTAACGGTAAATCCCGTAAAGTTGCCATTTTTAAACCAACGGTAAGTAAATCCACCTCCGCTTGGGCTTGCCTGAAAATTAGTACCTGTACTTGAACACACAGTTACGGTGCTGCCAACGGGTGCTACCGTGCTAGTAATAGCTGCCGCAGGTAATGGTTTTACGGTAACAACAACTTGGTCGGTTACAGCACAAGCGTTGCTATTGGTGTAGTTAAGGGTATAGGTAGTAGTTGCTGTTGGCGATGCAGTAGGGTTGGCAACCGTTGTACTGCTTAAACCCGTGCTTGGCGACCAACTGTAATTGCTACCAATAGGGCTTGCTTGTAAACCAACAGAGCCACCTGCACAAAAATTGCGGTCGGGTCCGGCAGGGGTAGTTAATTGCGATTGTAGATACTGATTGTAGGTTGCCGTATTTGCTGCCGTTGTGTTAAAGGTAGCCAAAGCCGAGCAGTTGCCTTTTAGCCAATAGTTTAACCAAGGTAAAATTACAGCATTAGCAGCAGTGCGTATTTGGTCGCCGATAGAGTTGGCACAACCCGATGTACCTTCGCCAAAGTTGCAATTAAACGACGAGCCATCGGAGAAATTACAGTGATTGCCTCCTGTAATGCTCACAAATGCTTTGGGTATGTTGGTAAAATTGTTGTAGATAGGGGTAGGTCCATCGCCAGCAGGCACTACGCAATCGTCAGAGCCAACCAATACCAACGAAGGTACTTTGGTATTTACGGCTGCCGAAATAGACGAGGGGTCGGTATTGGCAGGGGCAAGTGTTATGGTAGTGGCTATTTGTGTGTTGTTGGCTGCTGCCAAAATGGTAGCTCCGCCGCCCATCGAGTGACCCATAATAGCCGTTTTGTTGCTAACATGGTTGAAAAAAATAGACGATGCGGTGCTGCCTTGTGTTTGCATGGCTTGTGCCACAAATTTAAGGTCGCCGCCAAAATTGGCATGGCTAGTGCCTATCAACGAAGTTTCGGTGTTAACCAATACTACAATATACCCTTGTGGCGTTAGGGCTTGCCAAATGTTGTCGTAGTTGTCGCCGCTCATGGCAAAACCGTGTCCAAAAACCACCACCGGAAACTGCCCCGATGCAAACGCCGCATTTGTTGCCGCCGTTGTTGCCGGATACTTAATTTGGGTAGCCACCGACCTATTGCTGCGCGCGGCATCGGTAAAGGTTACATCGGTAGTGCCAATTTGATACGTTTGCGCAAAAACCATTTGCGACAATAACAAACAAAGTGCAAAAAAAGAAAATTGCTTTTTCATGTTGTTCAAAATACTATTTTGTGTTAATTTTTACAGACTTAACGCATTAATTGCGTTTTTGTTTATCAAAGGTACGCACAAAACAAGTTTGGTAGTACCAAATCGTAAATTTGTTAACTTTTGCTAATAGTATAAGGCTTATTTTTGTGCCGATACCCACAAATTATAAACTATAAAGTACCGTTTAGGTATAGCTTTGTTTCCACAAAAAACCGTATCTTTACGCGCCCCAAAGTATAGAGATGTGGAGATGTTGTGATGTGGCGAAAAGAGTGAAGGGAGTGAAAAGAGTGAAGTGGTGAAAAAAGTGAAGGGAGTGAAGTGGCGACGGTCGTTAAGCATAGTCGAAACGTGGCGAAAAATCATTACCAATCATCACCAATGATGAAAAATCTGCGTGCCATTTGGCAAAAATACCTACAATTTGACAAAAAGAACCTAAACCCCACATACAATAGCCCCAAATCGGCTTACATTTGTCTAGTTTACATATACATCTGCCTAAAATCGGCTTCTAAGATACTAAAACTGGTATCTAAGATACTAAAATCGATATCTAAGAGCCTAGTAGATGTACCTAATGATACTAAAATTGGCATCTAAGCGTAAAGTAAACGCATCTAAGATACTCAAATCAACAACTATTTTAAGCTTTTGGGCAGATTAAGTGCTATCAATTGCTAGTAAATAGCACCGATACAAGTTGCTAACTTCGCTGATACAAGTATCGGCACTACCATTTTAATAACGACATTGGCGCTACCGCCCCACATAAAGCAATTAAATTATCTACATGGACATTTACGAACAGAAGCTACAATGGAAAATAGCCCTTTTTGTGTCGGCATTATTAATATCGTCGGCATCAATGTCTGATACCAATATATTGGCAAGGCAATTAGCCAACGAAGAGCGCAACAAAATGACCGTTTGGGCAAATGCCCTTAAACAAATGAGCCGCGCCGTAGCCAGCGAGGTAAGCGGCGACGACAGCTTTTGGCTCGATATCATAAAAAACAACACCACCATTCCGGTTATTGTCACCGACGAAAAAGGAGTTATTACCTCTGTTCGCAACATTAAAGGCGATAAAGATTGGCACAAAAACAGCGCCTACTTTAAAGAGATGCAACAAAACTTTAAAGAAAAACACGAGCCTATACAAATAGATATTTCGGTGATTGACACGACCGCCAACCTAAACAACAACGAGATACCCATGATTTTAGCCAAACAATATGTATACTACGACGACTCGAGCCTGTTGGTGCAGTTAAAAGCGTATCCGTACATACAGTTTGTGATAACAGCTTTGTTTTTAATTGTTGCCTACTCTATGTTTAGCTCGGCACGCCGCGCCGAACAAAACAAAGTTTGGTTAGGTATGGCAAAAGAAACGGCGCACCAATTAGGCACGCCATTATCGTCGTTGGTGGGTTGGGTAGAGATGCTAAAAATGATGGACGACGACACAGGGCAAGCCTATATGATTGGACAAGAAATAGACAAAGATGTAGTAAGGCTGCAACTTATAGCCGAGCGTTTCTCAAAAATTGGCTCTGAACCCAAACTCGTCGAAACCGATGTTGCCGAAGAAATACGCACAACCGTTGATTATGTAAAACGCCGTGCTTCGTCAAAAGTAACCTTTAAATACGACAACGCCAAGGCTGTATATGGCAACATAAGCCCCATTTTGTTCGATTGGGTGATAGAAAACCTACTCAAAAACGCCCTCGATGCCATGGACGGCAAAGGCGAAATTAGGGTAAATGTAGTAGAAGAAAACCAAAATATTTTGATTGATGTAAGCGATACGGGTAAAGGTATCCCTAAATCGAGGTTTACAACCGTATTTGAGCCGGGTTTTAGCACTAAAAAGCGCGGTTGGGGTTTGGGCTTGTCCCTATCCAAACGCATCATCGAAAACTACCACTCGGGTAAAATATTTGTAGCCAACTCGTCGGTAGAACACGGTACTACCTTCAAAATAATTATACCCAAACAAGCAAAAACCAAGTAATGGTTAATTGTTAATTGTTAATTGTTAATTGTGGGTGTAAAAACATCGCCACTTCACCACCTCACCACATCGCAATATCCCCACCTCACCACATCCCAATATCTCCTCATCCCCACATCGAAACACCACATGAAGCGCATACTATTTATTATCAACCCCATATCGGGTGTCGAGGGCAAGCAAAATCTGCCCAATTTAATTGCCACTTATTTAAACCAAGATTTATTTAGCTACGAGATAACCTACACTCAATATCGGCATCATGCCAAAGAAATTACCCGTGCCGCCATACAGCGCGGTTTCGATGTAGTAGTAGCAGTTGGTGGCGATGGCTCGGTAAACGAAATTGCCTCGGAGTTGGTAGATACCGACCTAGCTTTGGGCATTATTTCGTTAGGGTCGGGCAATGGTTTGGCTCGCAAATTGGGTGTTTTTAGCCCGCGCGTCCCCGAGGCTATCGATGTACTAAACGCCTTTTGTGTACGCAAAATTGATGTGGGCGTAGCTAACGAACGGTATTTTTTTAGCAATGCAGGCATGGGTGTCGAAGCCGATGTAGTAGCAGATTATGCCCATGTAAAACGGCGTGGCTTGTTAAGTTATGCACAATTGGGCTACTCGCACACCTTCGAGCATCAAGCCAAAGAATACCAAATTACGCTGCCCGATGGCAGTAGCTTTGTACGCACTTGCTTTATGGTTAATGTAAGCAATGCTGGGCAATATGGCTACGGCATTGGCTTAACCCCCGAGTCGGATCTAAGCGACGGCTTGTTAGAACTAACCATTGTCCGCGATTTTCAACCACGCTTGGCTGCCATCTGGTTAGCCATCGTTACCGCCCTAAACCGCCCTAAATGAGCGGCTTGTTAGAGGTAATAACCATAGACAAATGCACCATCAGCGTTAGCAACGAGCCCATAGCCACCCAAATAGACGGCGACCCCGCACCACCCGCCAATGTATTAACGTGTTATGTAAAACCGCAAGCATTGAAAGTGTTGGTAAAACAAGACAACAACAAACCCGCCAAAAGCATTTAGTTTTTATGGTTTAGGGGCAATTTTAGCAGTTCATAAACCATTTTTAGGTATGGGCTTGCCCCGCTTTACGCGGAATCGGTCTTTTTTGGGGGTGATGATTGGTTTACCCTATTTGCATAGCCTCTGGCACCCCCAAAGCACTGTAGGTGCAGCCATCTCTTTGTTTGGTATTATGCCGTTCTATCCAAATCATCTATAAATCACAACAAACCTAAAAACTAAGCAATACAAGTATCATCAGCATAGCTCATCAATAAGTTGCTGTTGGCTGTATGGCACAAAAAACCGCCGTTCCAAGTTTTGGAACGGCGGTTTTTGTGGTGGATATCCAGTAAGTTGCATTATGGTTTATAGCTTAACGATTGTTGTAAATATTTCCAGACAAATGAAAACTCGGCATTATCTGATTTTTGTTTAGCTTTTTCTTGATGAATCTTAAGAATTTTAAGCGCTATATTCAAATCGCTTTTATCCATTTGCAGTTCTGAAAGCCAAATGTCCAATTCTTCAAAAAAATCGTCAACTAGTTTTTTGCGTTCAAAGCACAAACTACTGCTGTTCAAATTTAACAAACGTATAGTTGTTTCTGCTTTTATTGAATGATATTTTAGTAGCAATTCTCCCGAATTTTCGTCAAAAACAAAATGGTCGTCAGGGTTATCTATTTCGGGGTGTAACAACAAAGGTTCTTCGGCAAGTAAATAACTACTATCAGCTTTGCAAAAATCATAGTTCAGCGAACCATCGGCTAATAATGGCGGATTATATTGTGGTGCTTTTGCTGTTTCAAAGTTATCATCTTTTTTTTGGCAGAAAGTGCAACAAGGTAAAAAATTAGTCCATTCGTGGGCAAGCCAATAATACTTACTTTTAGATTTTGGGCGATAGTGATCTATGGTTATATTACCATATTTACGAAGGTCTCTTTCGCAATAAGCACATTTGTAATTGTATAGTTCAGCCAAATCTGTTTTTGATCTTGCCCAACAAGATTCGTTGTAGCGTTTTTTGCTCAATAAATCAAATTCGCAGCGTTTTTGGTCGCGATGGTGTTGAATAGAAGAGAAATTTTTAATGACCATTTTCATAATTCCCCTCCTCTTTCAGTTGTTGTATGATAGCTTTTACGCGGTTTTTAGCGTTTTTCCGAGCATCTATTTCTGCAAAATCCGAGCCTGTATGTACTAAATTTATGCTGCTGTTGTTAGTGTTAAAAATGTTATCCATGCCAAAAATGGGTGAAGTAAGTATAAGGTTGGGTTGCAAATTAGTCAAATCAATGTTTAGACGTTCAATGCTTGTGCCTGCATCATCATTTCGTTGAACATTAAATATTACGGTATTATTGGGCATACCCAGTAGAGTAATTGGGCTGTGTGTGGTGACAATAAACTGTACTTTTGGAAATGTTTCCGCTAAGATTTGTGGGAACAATTTTTGCCATTTGGGATGTAAATGAGCTTCTAGTTCATCGATTAGTACAATGCCTGTAAAATCTTTGGGGTCATCTATCCAAGATTGCGTATTATAGAGGCGCAGAATCATGTCGCCAATCATTAGCACAATGCTTTTGTGCCCTGCCGATAAATTCTGCAAAAGCACTTCATGTCCTTTTTCTACAAAAACAACCGAAGCATTTACACTGTTGTTGTCTTTATAAATAATGTCCGAAACATTGGGCAATAACTTGATTAGTAATTGCCTAATATTTTCGTACAATTTAGGTTGTTTGTCGGCAACTCGTGGAAGCCAATAGGTGGTAATATTTTGTAGTTCGGCGGTTTCGGCATTTAGGTTAAACAGCGGATTTATGGGGTCTGTTTTACAAACTTTTAGGCGCGATGCCCCATAAGCAGCAAAATTGTTTAAAAAAGAGGCATTTTTGTCCAAAAAAGGCAATGAGGCGGCTATATCATTACTTGTTTGTTTGTGTATTAAGTTATGATTTGAGTTATAGACCAATTCTATGTCAAATGTTCCATTGTTATTGGATAAATCTGCCGAATGGTGCATTCCTAAACCAATTGCTTGCAAGATAGATGTTTTACCATCACCATTTTCGCCTGTAAAAACAATAAATTGTGTATCGGTGGGTATTTCAAATGCTTCGATGTGTTTAATGCACTGAAAATTGTTGATACGGAAATAGGTTAAACAATTGGGTAACGATTGTTTGCTAAAGGTTGTCAATTGTTTTTCTTGTTGTTCGATATATGCAGCGTAATCCAAAAGCCACTGGTTAAATTTGGCACTTATTTGGCACAAAATATTTACTTGATAAACGGAGTTAATCAGTGTATTAGTTTCTGCTGCAATCAGCAAACTAAGTCCATATCTATAGCGCAGTTTATCGTTATTGTATTCAATGACAATTTCAGTAAATTTTTTAAGTAGATTAGGATGCTCTTTGGCAGCATATTCATCTACCATTGAAGAAAAGGTTGTTGTTTGTACTAAAATATAGCGTTCATCATCTTTTAATGGAATACCGTACAAGTTGCACAAAAAACGATAAAAGTCGCTTTGAGGTTTATTGGCATAAAAATTAGTTTCCAAAATATCCCTCACAAATTCTTTTTCTTGTTCTCTTGTTTCAAATGTTTGAGCATTTATTGTTGTTGTTACCCTTTCGAGTTTTTCACAAAAAGCTTGATTAAAAATCAAGGCAGATTCTGATATTGGCATTATTTAAGATTTAGAGCAATTTATTGTTGTATTTATCAGGGCAAAAGTAAAGTTTTTTTTTGAGATTCTAATAACAATAGCACAAAAAACCGCCGTTCCATGTTCAGGAACGGCGGTTTTTGTATTAAATTTGATACTATTGCGGTATTACATACCAAATCCGTAGTAATATTTGTTGCTGTAACCCGGATAAACGCCTTCTATAAGTACGCCTCCATTTTTACCGCTCAATGCTTTTTCTACATCGGCAACTGTTTTAACCGCTTGTCGGTCAATAGCTGTAATAATAAAACCCTCTTGCATATCGGTATAACGAGCCAATTTGCCCGACTGACTAAGGGTTTTAACCTGTACGCCGTTTTCTACGCCATATTTTTTAAGCATTTTGGCATCTAACGCTTCAAACTCCGCACCCAACACATCGGTTAGTTTAGCTTCGTCTTTTTTAACCGCATCGGTATTACCTTTTTATTTTTTAAGGTGATACTCACATCGCTCAACGAGCCTTTGCGGTCAACGGTAACAATTACTTTATCGCCTGGGCGGTGACGACCAATTTTTTCTTGCAATTCGGGGCTCGATTTTACACCTGCTCCATCTACTTTAACAATTACGTCACCTTCTTTTAGCCCCGAGTTAATTGCCGAGCCTTCGGCTAATAAGCTATCTACATACACCCCTTGACTTACATTTAGGTTGTATTTTTTAGCCAATTCGCCATCAACATCTTGTATCAACACACCCAAAAAACCGCGTTGAACCACGCCAAAATCCAACAAATCGTCAATTACTTTTTTTACCAAGTTGGCAGGCACTGCAAAACCATAGCCCGCATACGTACCTGTTGGAGTGGCAATAGCGCTGTTTATACCCACCAAATTGCCTTTCATGTCAACCAAAGCACCGCCGCTATTACCGGGGTTAATGGCTGCATCGGTTTGTATAAACGACTCAAGTGCCGATTTGTCTTCAATAATGTGGATGTTTCTGCCCTTTGCCGATATGATACCCGCTGTAATCTATAGATGTTAAGTTAAACGGATTACCTACTGCCAACACCCATTCGCCCACTTTTGAGTTGTCGGAGTTTGCCAATTGCATAAAAGGCAAATCTTTGGCTTCAATTTTTATCAGTGCTAAATCCGTCGAGGGGTCGGTGCCAATTACCTTAGCCGTATAGGTTTGGTTGTTGTACATAGTTACGTCCAGTTTGTCGGCATCGGCAACAACGTGGTTGTTGGTAACAATGTATCCATCGGCACTAATCACAACGCCCGAGCCTGAGCCAACTTTGGGTTCCGATTGTCCAAAACCCTGACCACCACCAAAGGGGTTGTCGTCGTTGCCAAAAGGATCGCCAAAGAAAAAATCAAAGGGGCTTCCGCCGCGTTGTTGTGGTTGTTGTTGCCTAGGCGAGCGACTGGCTGTTACTACGCCTTCGGTGGCTTTTATGTGTACAACCATTGGCATTACGGCTTCGGCGGTGGTAGTAAAATCGGGTGCCGCCCCCGAAGTTCCCGAAAAGTTGGTTAATACCGATGGCACAGCAAAAGTGCTTTTGGTGTTGTTGTTATTGCTACCACCGTCTAAATGCAACAATTTTACACCACCAAATGTAATTGCACTACCCAAGATGGCAGCGCCCACTAACGAAAAAAATTTTGTTGTCATAATTTACTTGATTGTGAGATTAAACTTTTTGTTGTAATGGTTAACGCTATGAAGTGGTATTTTAGTTCGCTATAAAATGGTTTTTAACGTTTTTTAAGAAACTTATTTACAACACGAGTGCCAAATCAGTCTCTATTAAATAACTACTATATTAAGTAATTCTGTTTTAAAGCAGTTTTTAGCGTATGCTTTAAACTGATAGTATTTTTTTTCATACTTATCTTCTATTATTGTTTTTGTAAGCCAAGACGCATCTAAGTTATCCATTTTAACATCATCGCCATATATATTTGGCACTCATGTTGACATGGTGTTTTTGTTGTTTTTTGGGGTGATAATTTATTTATTGGTATTGTTGTACAAAGGTACGCCAAAAATGTGAAAAACTGCCCAAATAAGATAATTATTTTGGGCAGTTTTTGGGTAGGTTAGTTTGGTGTTGGGGGTTTATTTTAGTTTGATGATGAGGGCATTTTTTATTCCATTTTGAACGTTTTTATTGCCAAATACTATATGGCTGCAATCAGAGGTTTCGAAGATGCTATTTGCAGAGCTGTTGCCATTTTCTTGAGGGATTTGTAATTGCCATAAAATAGAACCATTACTATTTAATCTAATTAAAAGAACAGATTCATCTTCTAGAATATTAATTTGATAAGAGCAAGATAATAAAAGATTACTATCATTTGTTTCTAAAACATTATTAGCGGTTTCATAGTTAATTATACCAATATTTTTTTGCCATAAAATATTACTTGAATTATCAATTTTCATTACCCAAGTATCTGAAAGTCCTTGATTATTAGTTAAATCACCATCATTGCTAGAACTATTACCTACTAGAACATAATTTCCATCTTTTATTTTTTCTACAACATTAAAATTATCAAAATTATGACCACCATAGGTTCTTTGCCATAACATGTTTCCATTAGAATTTATTTTTATTACCCAAGCATCAAAACCTCCATGGTTATTAGTAATATCGCCATTATTACTAAAAGTGTATGCTACAATTAAGTATTCACCATTAGTAATTTGTTGAACATCATTTGCTATTTCACCATTAGTTCCCCCAAAAGTTTTTGACCATTGTAAGTTTCCATTATTGGCTATTTTTATTATCCAAACATCAGTGTAACCTTGGTTATTAAGTATATCACCATCATTACTAGCAGTGGATCCTACAGCAATATATCCTCCATCAGCAGTTTGTTTAATGCTAGTTAAATCATCACTATTACTACCGCCATAAGTTTTTTGCCATTCTATATTTCCATTGGCATTTAGTTTTAATATCCAAGCATCTGTAGATCCATTGTTATTGGTTACATCGCCATCGTTGCTGTTTGTATAACCAGCAACGATATAGCCTCCATCAATAGTTTGTTGAATATTATTAGCTACGTCAAAACTATTTCCTCCGTAAGTTTTTTCCCATTCTATGTCGGCATTACTATTTAGTTTTACTATCCAGTAATCACCACCATTTTGACTAGTATATTTATATCCTGCTAAAATATAACCTCCATCGGTAGTTTTTTGCACATTTTTAACAAAAACTTCATCACTGTCGCCAATAGTTTTTTGCCATTCTATTGTTGGTACATTAGCGGTGTTACACTCGCAGTTGTCTTTTTTGCAAGTGGAGAAAAGAACCAGGATAAGAGAAAGAGCGACAAAGGAACTTGTTTGTTTGTTTAGTGTATTGTACATGGTGTTTTTGTTGTTTTTTGAGGTGATAAATTACTTATTGTTAATGTTGTGCAAAGGTACGCCAAAAATGTGAAAAACTGCCCAAATAAGATAATTATTTTGGGCAGTTTTTGGGTAGGTTGGTTTGGGGTTGGGGGTTTATTTTAGTTTGATGATGATGTCATTTGTTAATCCATTTTCCAGAAGTTCATTACCAAATAACATATAGCCACAATCTGGGGTTTCGAAGATGGTTTTTGCAGAAATGCTATCATCCTCTTGAGGTATTTGCTGTTGCCATAATAAGTTACAATTAGTGTCTAATGCAACTACAAAGATGTTGTAAATATTAGAGTTTGTATTTTGGGTATATCCAGCAACTAAAAAATTATTATCATGAGTTTGTAATGCGTTGTTAGCAGCTTCGTTATTACCAGCGTTTACAGATGTTTGATGTAAAACAGTGCCTAAGCTATCAATTTTTATGAACAAAATGTCTGAAATTTCATTTATGGTAATAATAATCCCATTATTACTACTATTAGAACCGACTATAATGTAATTCCCATCATTTGTTTTTTGTATGCACTTAGCATTATCAAAACGACTATCACCATAACCTTTTTGCCATTCTATGTTGCCATTTGCTTGTAGTTTTATAAGCCAATAGTATATCCCGTCTTTATTAATAGTAATATCCCCATCAGTACTTTGTGTTACGCCTACAGTTAAATAATCGCCATTAGCAGTTTGTTGAATGTCATTTAAATAATCAACGGAACTACCCCCAAAACTTTTTGACCATTCTATATTTCCGTTAGCAGCTATTTTTATTGCCCAAGCATCAAAATTACCTTGATTATTGAACAAGTCACCATCGGTACTATAACTTTGTCCTACGGCAATATATCCCCCATCAGCAGTTTGTTTAATGCTAGTTAAGTAATCACTATTACTACCGCCATAATTTTTTTGCCATTCGATATCTCCATTAACGGTTAGTTTTAGTATCCATGCATCTACACCGCCATTGTTATTTGTTACATCGCCATCGTTGCTAAAAGTTAAACCTGCAACTATATAGCCTCCATCAATGGTTTGTTGAATACTTTGAGCTTTATCGTAATCGCTTCCGCCATAACTTTTTTCCCATTCTATGTCGGCATTACTGTTTAGCTTTACTATCCAATAATTTCCACTATTTGGACCTTTATGCTTAGCCTTTACTAAAATATAACCTCCATCGGTGGTTTGTTGTACGCTATGTATAGCAGCATCATTGTTATCGCCAATGAGTTTTTGCCATTCTATTGTTGGTACATTGGCGCTGTTGGATTCGGCATCATCTTTTTTGCAAGTGGAGAAAAGAACAAGCGTAAGAGAAAGAGCGACAAAGAAACTTGTTTGTTTGTTTAGTGGGGTGTACATGGTGTTTTTGTTGTTTTTTTGGGTGATAATTTACTTATTGGTATTGTTGTACAAAGGTACGCCAAAAATGTGAAAAACTGCCCAAATAAGGTAATTATTTTGGGCAGTTTTGGGGTAGGTTGGTTTGGTGTTGGGGGAGTTATAGGGTGTTTTGTGGTTTAAACTTGGCTTTTATTGTTTTAAGGCTTTATATATGGGTGGAATAAAATAGTGGGTAAGAGGTAAAAAAAAGTAAACAATTGTTTTCGTGCAAAAAAAATTGTACCTTTGCACCCCGAATGAACAAACTATTCAAGCTACCGCATTTAAATACTATCTCTATACAACATGGTATCAGTTTCTAATCTTTCGTTGCGTTTTGGCAAGCGAGTACTTTTTGATGATGTTGACCTCAAATTTACAACAGGCAACTGTTATGGCGTTATTGGTGCAAATGGCGCGGGTAAATCTACTTTTCTAAAAATCTTAACTGGCGAAATAGAGCCTACAACGGGTAAAGTAGAGATTACACCCGGCGAACGTATGGCAGTATTGAGCCAAAATCACTTTGCTTTTGATGATTTCCCTGTTTTAGAGACCGTTATTATGGGGCATAAGCACCTATACGAAGTTATCAAAGCCAAAGAAGCCCTATATGCCAAAGAAGATTTTACCGAAGAAGATGGACACTTGGCAGGCGATTTGGAAGCACAGTTTGGCGAAATGAACGGTTGGGATGCCGAAAGTGATGCGCCGAATTGTTGAGTCAGTTGGGCGTAAAAGAAAGCTATCACTACCGACAAATGAACGAGTTGACGAACAACGAAAAAGTGCGCGTGTTATTAGCACAAGCTTTGTTTGGCAACCCCGACGTTTTAGTACTCGATGAGCCTACAAACGACTTAGACCTTGAAACGGTTTTGTGGCTCGAAAACTTTTTAGCCGATTTTAAAAACACGGTTATTGTTGTATCGCACGATAGGCACTTTTTAGATATGGTTTGTACGCATGTATGCGATATTGACTTTGGTAAAGTGCAACTGTTTACGGGTAACTATACTTTCTGGTTCGAGATAAGCCAATTGTTGCAACGCCAACAAGCCCAAAAGAACAAGAAAGACGAAACTAAACGCGAAGAGCTAATGGAATTTATTAGGCGTTTTAGTGCCAATGCCTCGAAATCGAAACAAGCTACAAGCCGTAAAAAAGCCCTTGAAAAGCTAAATATTGATGAGCTAAAACACTCAAACCGTCGTTATCCGGCTATTATGTTTAAGCAAGAGCGAAGCAGGTAAAAATAATTTTAGATGTAGAGAAACTATCTTACACCACCGAAGAAGGCGAAGTATTGTTTTCGGATATTAGTTTGCAAATGTTGCACGATGATAAAATTACCATTTTGTCGCGCAATGGACGTGCCTGCACTGTGTTTTATGAAATTTTAATGGGCGAAAAAGAAGCTACATCGGGTACTTTTAAATGGGGACAGACCATTACGCCTGCTTATCTGCCCAACGAAAACTACAGCTATTTTAACCACAAAGATTTAAATTTGGTAGATTGGTTGCGTCAATACTCGACAGAAAAAGACGAAACCTTTATTCGCGGATTTTTGGGACGTATGTTATTTTCGGGCGAGGAAACACAAAAAAGCGTGTCGGTTTTGTCGGGTGGCGAAAAAGTACGTTGTATGCTTTCGCGCATGATGTTGCAACAAGGCAATGTATTATTGCTCGACGAGCCAACAAATCACTTAGACCTTGAAGCTATCACAGCTTTTAACAATGGCTTAAAAGATTTTCCGGGTATGTTGCTCTTTACCTCGCGCGACCATGCTTTTACGCAAACACTTGCCAACCGTGTTATCGAGTTAACCCCCAAAGGTATTGTCGATAAACTAATGGGCTTTGACGAATATATGACTACGCCAGCTATTAAAGCTACTCGCGAAGAAATGTATGCTTAGGCAATTAACAATTAATAATTAATAATGAATAATAAGCAAAGATATTATTGTTATCCTTGTTTGTTGTTCATCACTTATCATTCATCATTTAGCAAATAAATGTTTCGTTATTTATTTACCTCCTTTGCTCTTGTGTTGCTTATTAGTAGCAGCAGTTGCGGGCAAAAAACAGATACTCAATCGGGTGGCAGTACAGATGCTCAAAAGGCAGCCCAAGCCGCCCCTGTAACATCAAATGTTAACCTTTACGAAGGTTTGTTTATTACCGGACCCGGTAGCCAAGCTTTTATTGATTGCCGAAGCGGAGACACCTATTGGTTAGAAGCCGAAAAAGGCAATTTAACGCAACGGTATCCTATGTTGGCAGCCAAGCCTTACGAGCCTACTTATGCAGGCTTAGCGCCCGCCCGCTAAATTGTCAAAACTTGCCGATTCGTTGGGCTACAAAAACAACTAGAAGTGGTTGCTGTTGCTCAAGTAAATAACAAACCACAAGCCGAATGCTTTGAAACCGAATTAACCGTAAGAGGCTCGAAACCTAATTGGGATTGCAGGTATTAACCAACAAAACGGTGTTGTTTAAAAGCCCGTTTTGTCGACTTACGCGGTTTATAGCTATGCTGCTCCAACTACCAAAGGCGACAGTACTTTTTATGCGTTTAGTGGTGCAAAAGGCGAGAAGATGACGGTTAAGTTGTATTCGCAATTATTTATTGACCCTGTCAGCAAAAAAACGTACAAACTAACTGCCGATGTAAAAGTAGGTGCGGCTAATTACCGCGGCGGAGCCGAACAACCAAATGCCGACCAAGCCGCCGCCAAAGCTGCCCAAAAAGCAGCAATGGAAGACCGTGCTGCCCGACAAAAAGCGGCTGCCGAACAAAAGAAAAAATAAATGGAGCCATTAGCTAATGGATACCAAACATACCTAAAAAAGGTCGACTTATCTGTAAAGATAGGTCGACCTTTTTTTAGATAAAGGGCTTATTTGTAAAAAATGCTTAGTTGGTAGAAAAACGTTCTTGTTTTTTGCTGCCGCCATAAATGGGCAGCATCCAACCTACTCTAATGCCTAGTAGTAGGTCGTGGCGCAGTTGGGTTTCGGAGCGTTGCGTGTCGAAGTTGTAGCTGCGACGGTTGCGGGTAAAGCCATAAACTGCCTCGATGCCGCCAAAAAAGTTGATGAGTTTGTTGTTATCCAAAAACAAATAACCCACCATACCCGATAGGGCAGGACCATTGCAAGGCGGTCGTAGCCTTTTATATATTCGCCTTGTAGTTGTGGTGATTGTCCTTCTTTGTTTTCAATTCTAATTTTGTGTTGCAAAGCGCCACCGCCCAACATTAATAGTAAGCCCGAATTGGCATTTTTGTGGCTTAATGGAATAATTTTGCCTACTTTTAGCATACCTGCATAGCCCCGTTCGTAAAAGCACATCGGCATACAAACCATCTTGGTTGATTAAGTAGCCGTCTTTGGTTGCTAAATTGCCCATCAAAGAGTTTCGGCAATTTTGTTGCCAAACAAAAGTCGCCATCTATGCCTACTAACCAGTTAGATTGGGTTTTGTAGTATACCGCCTAAGCCAATGCTTGAGTTTGTACCAAATCGGTCGGCTAAATCTAAAGCGGGTGTTTGTAGGGCATATCTTGCCGAAACAAGTGTGGCAGGCAAGGCGGGTGGACTGCTGCTTTTGGAAGCAGTAGTAGTGGGCGTTTGTGCAAATAAAAAGGTGTTACCTAACAAAGTTGTTAGTAAAAAAATAGGTATTTTTGCATAATTGAGGCGATTTTTTGAAGTTTTGATATATAGATGGATGTGGTAAAAATACTTAATATATTTTTGTGTTTATGATATTTGGGTTAAATTTGTATTTGCAATACCTCATATTACGCACACAAGGACACTCGAGGTCGGCTATATTTACTTCGTGACTAATGGGTTTTAGGTAGCGACCAAAGTATTTGAGTATGGCTCGATAATGCGGTTGGTAAAATTGGTGGCTCGGAAGTACATTTTTCGAACTGGGTGTAGATGCCCTCCGATTTTATTTCTGTTTTGTCGTAGTGTAACGCATCAACAGCAATGCGGGTGTGTGGTGCGGTGATGCCAAACGAATCGGCATTAAACATAATGATGCTAATGTTGCGGTTTAGGTAGGTTCCGGATAGGGAGGGGTATTGCCAATCGAGTTTAAACCAACTGCGGTCGGTGGTGTTTAGTTTAAGTTTTAGTTCTTCGTTTAGATAGGCAATTGCTCCACGTTGCGGTCGTTTAGGTAGCGAATACTTCGGCCAACCATCAGAGAAAGATGCCTATTGCGGCAAGCATCAACACTAATAATGCTTGTGGAGGTACTAAAAAACTAAATGCAATGATGCCAAGTACGGTAAAAAAGATGGCTATTTCGGCGTTTAGGCGCATAGGTTAAGCTAGGTTTTAGAGGTGCAAATATAGGCATTTATCACTAAAAAAGGTCAACCCATTTTTGAGCTGACCTTTTTTGTAACGAAAAAATGGGTTTATTCGTTGCTTTCTTCTGGCTAAGCCATATTTTTCTATTTTGTTGTACAATCGGCTTCGCTGAATGTCTATGTCTTCGGCGGTTTTGCTGATGTTCCAAGCATTTTTTCGAGTTTATGTAGTAGGTACATTTTTCTGGTATGGTCGCAATAATC
This sequence comes from Sphingobacteriales bacterium, assembly GCA_016718845.1. GTDB lineage: Bacteria > Bacteroidota > Bacteroidia > Chitinophagales > UBA2359 > JAEUUX01. Next base: position 108,293 of record JADKCK010000003.1, on the reverse strand, counting down.
TTCAAGGGTTGTAAATTGCTCGAATAAATCGGTGGGCAAGTGCTTTTTACCCGATGGGCTAACATACGATTGCACGTCTTGCAGGGTTATTTGCGAGTCGCTGAGGATAATGAGGCGTTCGATGACGTTGCGTAGCTCGCGGACGTTGCCCGACCAGTGCATTTGTTGCAATGCTTGTATTGCGTCGCGGGTAATGGGTTTGGGTTTCATGTTGTACTCCGAGCATATATCGTTGATAAAATGCTCGGCAAGGGCGGATATGTCTTCGCGGCGGTTGTTTAACGAAGGTACATGTATGGGTATTACATTAAGGCGGTGATAAAGGTCGAGGCGAAAATGTCCTTCTTCGACGGCTTTTAGCAAGTCTTTGTTGGTTGCCGACACAATGCGCACATCTACCGAAATGTCTTTTTCGCCGCCTACGCGGGTTATTTTATGCTCTTGTAGGGCACGTAGTACTTTTGCTTGTGCCGATAGGCTCATGTCGCCAATTTCGTCCATAAACAAAGTGCCGCCATTAGCTTGTTCAAATTTGCCTATTCGTTGTTTGTGTGCCGATGTAAATGAGCCTTTTTCGTGACCAAACAATTCGCTTTCTATTAGTTCGGCGGGTATGGCGGCGCAGTTTACTTCTACGAATGGGGCATCGGCTCGGCGGCTTTTTCGTGTAGCCATCGGGCTACTAGTTCTTTGCCTGTGCCATTTTCGCCGGTTACTAATATGCGTGCTTCCGGTGGGTGCTACGCGGTCTATGGTTTCTTTTATTTTGCTGATACCCGCCGATTCGCCCACAATTTCTTTGATACGATTAACGCGGCGTTTGAGCGCTTTTTTTTCGGTTAATAGGCCTGATTTATCAAGGGCGTTGCGCACTGTAATTAACAGGCGGTTAAGGTTAGGTGGTTTGGCGATAAAATCGAAAGCTCCTTTTTTTACGGCATCTACGGCGGTTTCCATGGTTCCGTGCCCCGAAATCATGATAATGGGTAGGTCGGGTTTAATTTTTTGGGCTTGTTCTAGTACCTCCATGCCGTCCATTTTGGGCATTTTTATGTCGCAAAAAACGGCATCGTAGGTATTATTTTTTATTTTTACCATGCCCTCTAATCCATCTACTGCTTCGTCTACTTTATAGTTTTCGTATTCAAAAATTTCGGCAAGGGTGCGTCTGATGCCTTTGTCGTCGTCAATAATTAGTATTTTGGTCATGTTGTTCGGATAGTAATTTTTAGTTGTGTTAGTTTAAACTAGCTTATTTTGCGAAAATCTAAATAGTCAAGCTCAAAAATAGTGCCTAATTGTTTTTTTTGTTAATTAGCGACAATTTGGTTATTTTTGACTTTGGGATGACTTTTTGAGTGCTTGATGTGTTTGTTTTTGTTGTTGTTGATGATTGATTGCTACAAAAAGCAATTGATTTTTAAAATGTTGGACACTAAAAACTATCCACTAAAAAAGGGCTACAAACCTATAAGCCGGGTTTTGTACGTACTGTTTACAGTCGTTTCTATCATTTATCTAGGATACTTGTTGCCAATTACCTCTAACGACCTACCCCTCGACATTTGGACGAGCAGCCCTCAGTTGCACCTTGCGGTACAACGCGCCGATGTATTTGGTCTTTCAATCCACAAGGTTTATTCTAACTTAGTGCGTTGCCGCACCAATGCGAACGTTTTGTTCGTTTTCACCCATGCGTATCTATTGCTAGATAGCGGTTATTTTCTGTGGCACTTGCTGTAACAACAGTCTTGCGGCTATTGCTCCCACCCGTTAGGTGGTGTGGTGCTCTGTATTGCCCGGACTTTCCTCTCCCAAAAATTTGGCAGCGATAGAACAGTTTGTAGCTTTTTTTTAGTGGATAGTGATAAGTGTTTGGTATAAGCAGTTAAGCGTATTTGTGTATGTGGTGTTAGTACTTTGATTACGGGGGTGCCACCAACTTATTGAGTTAGGGAGTGCCAATCATCACCCCCCAAAAAGACATTTACCGCGTCAAGCGGGGCAGGAGCAAACCTTTGTATTGAGGTGTTGCTTATGTTTTAGGTTGTGTTACACAAAAATATAGGTCTTAGTATTCAAATACTATTTCTGTGGCACCAAACCCATATTTTGGATGATATTCGTTTTTGAAATGGGCAACTTCTTTATATTCGCGCAAAAGGCGCATTACCTCTTCGCGTAGTTTTACCCTTTGCCTAAGCCATGAATAACAATCATCGACAATTCGCGGCGTTTTATGGCTTCGTCTAAGCTACGTTCAAAGTGCTTTATCTGTACACGCAAAATTTCGTTTTGGGTAGATGCTTGTATGCCGTTAGTAGGGCTTCGATGTGCAAATCAATTTCGCGTATGTGGGCGTTAATTTCTAAGCGTTCGGCATCGGGTTTGGGTGTGTGTTCGGGTATTTTAGGGCTTACTAATTGCTGTTGCAAATGTATTGGGTCTATGGGTTTAGGTGCATGGTTTTGGCTTGATGTGCGGGTGGTGTGGTTTGGGGCAGGGTGTGTTCGATGATGTGTAGGTAAGCTCTACCGTTTATTTTAGGTGTTTCGATGGGGTCGTGGCGCAACATGCGTGCTTTGGGCATTAGGGTATGTTCAAATTGGGCAATGTAACGTTTGTCTAAAGGCTGACTCAGGTGCGTAAATTTAAATACTAGTTCGGGTTTGTCGTTTAGTTGGTCGGCATCTATCGAGTTTAAAATCATGGCATCTCGACCGCCTATGGGTTTCGAGAAATTAAATTTTTCTTCTTCGTTTAGATACATGGTATAATCGAACTGCAAAGGTTTTGCCCGAATTGTTGATTAAATGCACCAAAAATACGCCACTGTTAGGTCTTGGTGATAAAGGTTGCAATGCCACTGTAATTCCTTTGTCAGGAAACTCGTCGGGTGGCGATTAGATACCCATTGCTTTGATTTTTTCTATTACCTTTGCGGTGTTGGGCTGCACTACTATGGCTGCTTTGGGCGGCGGCGGCAATAAAACGCCTTTTTGGGGGTCTTTATTGGGTTTTGTGGTGTCTATTTTCTCTAAAAACTCAACAAAAACCGGAAATTCAACTTTACCTACTTTTACCAATACGGTTTCGGCATCTTGCCAACGTTGTACGATGCCAATTTCGTCGGTAAAAATTAATTTTACTGTGTCGCCTACCGAAATATGTTTCAATGTTTAAAATGATGTGGTGAAGAGAGCGGAATGGTTTGGAATTTATTGTTTAACGCTGCTTGCCAAAGGCTAATAGCCCAAAGCGGATAGCCAATAGTTTGATGCCGACATAAAACAGCCCGCAAATTTACCTTTTTTGTCCATAAAACAGTACACTTTTACCCAAAAAACGATGAAAAAAACCTTAAAATGGCGTTTAGCCCAAAATATCGAGCTAAAATGGTGGCAACGCTACTTACAAAGCAAAGACCAAGAGGCTTATGGGGCTTGGAAACTGCAATATTGGGCAGATTTGCTCAAGGTGATTGGCAATGTAGTAAAGTTGCCAACTAATAGTGCGGTATTAGATGCCGGATGCGGACCCGCAGGTATTTATAGGGCGTTGCCGCATTGCCGCGTTACTGCCATAGACCCCCTATTGGCTGCGTATGAACAAAATTTAACCCTGCATTTTAACCCAGCCGATTACTCTTATGTAACGTTTCGAGCCATGCCACTCGAACAGTTAACAGACATAGAGCAATACGATGTAGTGTTTTGCTTAAATGTTATCAACCATGTATCCGACATAAAACTGTGCATACAAAAACTTTACGATGCACTTGTGCCAAACGGTTATTTGGTGTTAAGCATTGATGCACATAACCATAATGTGTTTAAATGGTTGTTCAGAGCTATACCCCTAGATATACTGCACCCGCATCAGCACAACCTGGAGGGCTATAAACAATTGCTGCCCGATAATGCCAAAATACGACAAGAGGTGTTGTATAAAAAAGAATTTTTCTTTAATTATCATGTATTAGTTATCCAAAAGCCAGCATAAAATAAGCTTTATAGCTCCAAAAATTGTACCTTTGCACCCCTAAAAACAACAATGCTGGGCTTATACCCCAAAACTATAATCCAAAACTATAATTATGTATAGGGACAGATGGTTTTTATCATCAAAAATAATTAATAATCACTAATTGTAAAAGCAAATGCAGCTTTTTTACGCGCCCGATATTTTACAAAACAAATTTGTGCTTAACGAAGAAGAATCGAAGCACTGTATACAAGTTTTGCGCCACCGACAAGACGACGAGATTAACCTAACCGACGGCAAAGGTGGTTTGTATACCGCGCGCATCACCGATGCCAATGTGCGCAAGTGCATGTATACTATAGTAGATGCACAACCCAACTACCACAAACCTGCTTATCAGTTGCTGATAGCCGTTGCACCTACCAAAAATGTAGCACGTTTTGAGTGGTTTTTAGAAAAAGCCACCGAAATTGGAGCTACCGATATTGTACCCTTAATAACACAACGTACCGAACGGCAAAACCTGCGCACCGATAGGCTCGAAAAAATTCTTGTTTCGGCAATGAAACAATGTATAACTGCCTATCTGCCCACCCTGCACCCGGCTACCACTTTTAAACAATTAATGGGCAACACCCAGTTGTTGCAACAATACCCCATGCGTTACCTGCCCCATTTAAACGACGACGCACAAAACCCGTCGCGACACCTAAAAAACGCCTATACGCCCGGCAACAATGCCATGCTATTAATAGGTCCCGAGGGCGATTTTACCCCCGACGAAGTAAAAACTGCACTCGACAAACAATTTATACCCATTACGCTAGGCAAAAGCCGTCTACGCACCGAAACCGCCGCCATTGTTTGCTGCCATGCCATACGGTTTATGAACGAACAATAGTACAATAGCTTGAACAAAAAAATAGCAGAAATGTTTTTTAGAAACGTGTAAAACGTAACTTGGTTTTTCGGGGGCATAGAACGTAAATAATGCTGATACAAAACAACAATAATTACGGCAGATAAAAGTAAAAATCCATAAAAATACACGTTCTATGATACGCAAACTAACCCTCCATTTATCCAATTTATCTTTCACTCATTTCTAACCAACGAGCTGGCAGCAAAAGCCCCGAACTTTTTTTTAAAATCATTTCCTATTTTCATTTCTTTATTTTACCTTAAACGAGCATTAGGTTGTGGATCATTTTAAGGACAATCATAACACAAAATAAATTTAAACTCATATGAAGTTAAAAATCACAACAATTTTATTGCTTTTGATATTGAACAATTTAATATTTTCGCAATCAAAAGAACCCGAATTAACAATAAGCTTACTTGCAAATGACAAAATTGCGGATGTAAATGTTGACCAAGAGAAATTTATAAATTCAATTGGTTTAATTATGGATTATTGTAAGAACAAACTAAGCGATTTTCCAAATACTCAAAAAATTGGAATTCTTGTAATTGCACATAAAAATGGAAAACCTACTTACAAATGTTTTTCTAATCCTAAAATAGCTATTGAATTACAAACTGAAATTTTAAATGAACTAAATAATTTGGAAATTGAAAACACAAAACTTGTGGATTTTCCAATTTTCATATCAATTAATAGTGGCAACAACGGTGAAATTACTGATTTTGAAGGTTTTGTTGATCCAGTTAAACAAAAATTTGAAGAATATGAAAGTGCAGATATGCAGACTAAACTTAAATTAAACAAAGAATTTGCAATTAATGAAGTTTTACCTGTTTTAAGTGCTTATCAAGTTATTGTTGATGACAAATTTGAAGGAGTTAAATCTTTTGGTCAGTTAATGCAAAAGACTAATTTTTCTGAAATTCAAAATATTGAAAAATTAACTAGTAAAAATAAAAATTATTGGAGAGCAACAATGGAAATGAACATTGGCAACCAATTAGTTCCAATAACAAAAATTTTTACATTGGTATCTCAAGGAGAGCTAGATTATGCAAAAAAGTATATGGAAATTATTCAGATGTTTTCTGACGATAAATCGACAGCAAATTATTATTTAGAGGAATTAAATTATAGACTAGACTTATTTAATGAACAGTTAAATAAAGAAATAAATGATGGAATTGTAGAACACGACAAAGGATATTTTAGTGAAGCAATAAGTAAATACACCGAAATCTTGAAAAAATATCCAAATTCATCTTGGGCTTTATATGAGAAGTATTTTTCTGAAAATGCTAAAAATTTAGCTGAAAATAAAATGGCAAAAGATGATAGAAAAAATTGGGATTTATCAAAAATTGAAATTTACAAACATAATCCATTATATAATATGGATGTAAGAGCAAACAACGGAAAAGAAGCATATTTACTATATAGAAGACAAGAAATAGCAAGTTTATTTAAGAAAAAAGATGATAATCTTAAAGATATTTTCAAATATGCTGAAATTGCAACAGATTTAGGTGTTTATGACTTTGCCGCACAACTCTTTTGGATTTCTGCAACATTTGATAAAGATAATTCGGAAAAAGCAATTGATAATTATTTATATTGTCTTGACAAACTAGGAGAAACAGAATTGAAATCAAATTTTAAAGGTAATTTTGATAAAATTTTTAAAAATATTGACCAAGATAAAGAAAGCGAAATGAAGAAAAATTCAATTTACAAATCAATGAAAAATTAATAAACAAAAACAAATGTATAACATTGGTTTAGCTTTGCTGCTACTTCGTGGCAAATCACCCCCCGTTAAACACGTCTTTATAAATATGATACGCAAACTAACCCACCAATTATCCAACTTATCTTTCACTCATTCCTTACTACAAACTTAAACAAACCATTCATTAAATCATTTTACATGAACATCGCCATCCTATCGGGTAGCCCCCGCGATAACAGCCTTACGGTGCGAGTAGCCCTACACCTACAAACGTACTTAAAAACGCATTATCCACAACACAACATTGAGTTGGTTGATTTGCGACAAAATTACTTGCCACCTGTACAAACGCCCTTTGCTAGTATTGAGCAAACACCCGACAAATGGCAAGATTTAGCCACCACTATGTTTAATGCCGAAGCCTTTATACTGGTATCGCCTGAGTATAACGGTAGTTACTCGCCAGCAATGAAAAACTTGTTAGACCACTTTCCTAAATTTACGCGCCGCGTTTTTGCCATAGCTACAGCATCGCCCGGTGCTATGGGTGGTATGCGTGCCGCTATGCAAATGCAACAAATGGTTGCCGCCTTTTTTGGTATTTTAGTGCCGCAAATGTTAGTAGTACCAACCATAGACAAAAAATTTGACGAACAAGGCAAACTTACTGATGCAGGTTTTGAAAAATCTATCCAAAATTTTATACACGAGTTTATGTGGTTGTCGGAGGCAATAACAAAGAAATAAACAAACATAACAAAAACTATTTTTAGTGTAAATAATCCCCTTAAAAGTAAATTAAATGCTTTTGGGGGATTATTTGCGCCATTTTAGCCTGTTTTGTGCTAAAAAAAGGCTTTAGGAAATAAATTTTAGCAAAAAGTGAAAAAAAACAGTAAAAAGTTAGGTGAAACCAAAAACAGCGCGTACCTTTGCAGTGCGGGGTGGAGCAGTAGGTAGCTCGTCGGGCTCATAACCCGAAGGTCACTGGTTCGAGTCCGGTCTCCGCAACAAGTGTTATCACACAAAAACAAATTGTTCTTGCAAAAATTGCAGAACTTCCCGAAAAGCCGGTCTGCAAAGGTCGGCTTTTTCGTTTTGTATGTATCAATCATCGGCAACAAAGGCTATACAGCATAAAATGGACAACGCAAATAAACACAAAGCAGGTTTTGTAAATATTGTGGGCAAACCCAATGTTGGCAAATCAACCCTAATGAACGCCTTAGTGGGCGAGCAATTATCTATTATTACCTTTAAAGCACAAACCACGCGGCAGCGCATTATGGGTATTGTGAACGAACCCGATTTCCAAATTGTATACTCCGACACACCCGGTATTGTAGATAATCCGGGCTATAAAATGCACGAAGGAATGAATAAATTGGTGCAAGGAGCTTTGATAGATGCCGATGTGGTACTGCTGATGATTGATGCCACCGACAAAAAAGACGATTTTGAACTGTATGCCAGCCGACTGTCAAAAGTAAACTCGCCCATTGTGTTAGTAATTAACAAATGCGATGCCGTAACCGAAGCCGTAGCCGACAAAAAACTGCAAACCTGGACAGAACACATAAAACCACTTATTGGCTACAAAATATCGGCACTAAAAGGCGATAAACTGCCCGATATGTTGGCAAAAATTGTCGAATTACTACCTTTTCATCCACCATATTACGACAAAGACCAACTAACCGACCGACCAATGCGGTTTTTTGTATCCGAAATTATCCGCGAAAAAATAATGCTTAATTACGGCGAAGAAATTCCTTATTCGGTAGAAGTAGAAATTGAAGAATACCAAGAAGAAGAAAAAATTGACCGTATTAGAGCCTTAATTGTAACCAACCGCGAATCGCAAAAACCCATATTAATAGGCAAAGCAGGTGCAATGCTTAAAAAAGTAGGTACAGAAGCACGTGTTGACCTAGAAAAGTTTTTGGGCAAAAAAGTATTTCTCGAACTGTTTGTAAAAGTGCGCGAAAATTGGCGCAACGACGAACGCTTTTTGCGTTACAAAGGTTTTGATTTGTAGTAAAAGAACAAAAATGCTAAAAAGCACAACCACTAACGCGCCGGCTAACTTTTTTTTTTTTACTCAAGTTTTAAAACCACCTGAGTATTTAATACATGCACAATCTAACCCAAAAAAATATTTAGCCTTTTTAAATGCAATGATTTGGCTAATAGAATTTATATTTATAATTTATAACTTACAAATAAATGAGCTTTACAGTAGCTATTGTTGGACGCCCTAACGTAGGAAAGTCCACTATGTTTAATCGCCTTATTGGCGCCCGCGAAGCCATCGTAGATGACTTTAGCGGAGTAACGCGCGACCGAAAATATGGCGAAAGCTTTTGGAACGGACGCGATTTTAACGTAATTGATACCGGTGGTTTTGTGCCACACTCGGACGATATATTTGAAAAAGCTATTCGCGAACAAGTGCAAATTGCCATTGACGAGGCATCGTTGATTGTTTTTATGGTAGATGTATCAACAGGCATTACCGACCTTGACCAAGACATGACCACCTTGCTGCGCCGAACAGAAAAACCAGTATTATTGGTAGTTAATAAGGTAGATAACGGACAACGCCAACTAGATGCCATGGAATTTTATAGCCTTGGATTTGAAGAAACATTTTTTGTTTCGTCAATGACTGGCACAGGAAGCGGCGAAATACTAGATAGAATTATTGAGTTTATGCCGCCCGAAGTAGAAAGCGACGAATACAAAGTAACCGTTAATTTGCCTAAATTAGCCATTGTTGGACAACCCAATGTGGGTAAATCATCGCTATTAAATGCACTAGTTGGCGAAACCCGTAATATTGTTACCAATATTGCTGGTACAACGCGCGACTCTATCAATACACACTACAAATTATTTGGCAAGGAATTTGTATTGATTGACACGGCGGGTATTCGTAAAAAAGCAAAAGTAAACGAAAACCTAGAATTTTACTCGGTTATGCGCGCCATAAATGCCATTGATGAGGCAGATATATGCCTATTGATGCTTGATGCACGTGCAGGTGTAGAAGGACAAGACTTGAGTATTTTGAGCTTGGCAGAACGCAAAAGAAAAGGCGTTGTTGTATTGGTAAATAAATGGGATTTGGTAGAAAAAGAAACCAATACCGCCCGCGATTTTACCGAAGAAATACGAAAAAAATTGGCACCTTTTTCTGATGTACCTATTATTTTCATCTCCGCATTGGATAAAACCCGTATCTTTAAGGCGGTAGAAACAGCTTTAGATGTGTACGAAAACCGTCAGCGACGCATCACTACCTCCGAATTAAACGAGGTAATGCTCGAAGCTATCGAAAAATATCCACCACCATCTCATAAATCGGTGTACGTAAAAATTAAATACGTAACCCAACTACCTACCGCAACTCCACAGTTTGCATTTTTCTGCAATCATCCTAAGTATGTTAAAGAAGCATACCGAAACTACTTAGAAAACCAATTGCGCAAACATTTTAACTTTACAGGCGTACCCATAAACGTTTATTTTAGAGAAAAATAAACAAATAGCTCCTCTTACATTGCTTAAGCTAAAATATGGTACGCCAGATATAAACTTATAGCTATGTTTACTATATTAAGGGCTAATGATTTTAAACAAAGCATTAGCCTTTGGCAAATTGCCATTATTGCTTTATTGGTGTTCAAAACCATAATAGGTTTTTGGAACGCCCAAGTTGACTTGTCTGCCATGCGAACGCATTTCGGCTGGCAAACCAAACAAACCTACCTCGAGGGTATTAATATTGACGAGTACGAAATGGCTCGGACAGCTTATTTTTATCTGCACGAAGGTAGGTTTATTTCTGACAATCATTTTGGGCGCCCTAATTTTACCAATTCTACCTACCAAATTAGTGCTTTTAGACCCAAGTTCAACATCTGGCTGCACATTGTAGGGTTGCGCCTCTACGAAAAATATACACACACTACCATACAAACCGCCTACAAAATACCTATGGCGTATTTTGGGTATTATTGCTTTTGGCTGGCTGTGTTTAAATCTATTTTCTTTGCCATTTCGGTTTGGTTTTTTTATCAGTTAGCCTCCCTTATTTTCGATAAGCAAGCCCAATGGGCAAGCATAAGTACTATAGCCTATATCTGTTACCCGTCGGTATTGTGGTATATGGGCTGGCTAGATATTTTAGAGAACATAGGAATGCCACTGTTAGTTATTGTGCTTACCACCATTGTACTAGGCTTTGAGCAAGCAAAGTACCGTAGTAAATTGGTTAATATAGGTATTGGTTTTATTGCTGCATTGGCTTGTTTGGCTCGTCCGCACTTAATAAGCGTATTTCAAATGCTCTTGTTCGGATACATCGCTTTTAGCATTTGGCACTATTATAAACACAAAAAAATACCCCATAATTGGCAACAAATAGCCGTATTATACGCTTGTATTGTGCTAGGACACGCACCCATTTTTGTGCAAAATTACCACGACTTTGGCAAAGTATTGCTATCTACCCAACCCGGGTTAGAGTTTTTTCAGGGGCATAACCCCTTTGCTCGTGGTACTTGGAACCCCTACCTTTGGGAACAACACCAAGACGATTTTGCCCAGATTTTTAACGACCCCGAACTAAAATTTTACAACGAAAAACAAGAACTCGATTTCTATTTTAAACAAGCATTGTATTGGATAAAAGCACACCCAACCGACGAACTTTGGCTGCTGATACGAAAAACAGCTATCTACTTTTTCCCGTTTAACTACCTAAACCAAAGCATTAATTGGATAATGGTGCTTACTCATCTGGGATTTGCTACTTTTGTATCGTTTGCTGTTTTTAGTAAATCGTGGCGCAAAAAGCTATTGCCCAATACCCAAAAAGTGTTTTTATGGACAGTTGTTTTTGCACCCATTGTGGCGTGTTATGCCATATCAATGGTGTTTTTTGTGTGCGAACGCTGGCGCTTCTACGCCGAGCCTTTTATGTTGTTGTGTGCTATTTATTTTTACCAACAAATTTGGCAAAACTATAAAAACAAAAAACTTGTACCATCAAATGTGCAAAAAAATACCCTTAACATGCCCACTAAAACACCTTTATTCGTTGATAAATAAACACAAATAAAATACTGTTCGATAAACAAAAAAATCCCCTCACCATTTGGTAAGGGGATTTTTTTTGGCACCAAAATAAGCCTATAAGTGGGCTTTTATTTTGGCTTCTAATACATTTTTAGGTACAGCACCTACTTGTTTGTCTACTACTTTACCGCCTTTGATAAATAAAATAGTAGGGATACTGCGGATACCGTATTGTGTAGCTACTTCTGGATTATTATCCACATCTACTTTGCCAATTACTACTTTATCTTTGTATTCGTGGGCAAGTTGTTCTACAACAGGGGCTACAGCACGGCAAGGTCCGCACCATACTGCCCAAAAATCAACCATAGATAATTTATCGCTGTCCAATACCGTTTTTTGGAAATTGCTGTCGGTTAATTCTAAAGCCATTTTAGGTTTTTTTTAAGATGAAGAAAGAACAACGCAGTTTAAGCATTGCTTATTAATAACAAACAAATAGTGTTCCAAGTTTAAAAAAAGACAAATTGTCGGCTTTTTCTTGCATTTTTAGCTTATTTTAACAAATTAAATGACATTTTTAGCTTAAAATAATAAACTCTACTGTCAATTAGTCAGGTGTGCGGGCTATTTTAGCTTTATTTAGTATACAGATTAAACGCGAATAAAATGGATTTTTTACCTAGTGATACAAGCAGGTTTATTTTAGATTGATTGACTTTTTAATAGCACTGCATTAGGCTTAAAGAATTTTTATTTTAGAACCTAAATTTTTATTAATTTAAGACATGTATAGGTTTTTGTTCCGAAAAATGATAAAACTGTTGCGATTTTCAAAAAAAAAGTGTTTTTTTATTTATTATTGCCCTGAAATGTGAAAAAATAATTATTTAGCAAAAAAAAACAACAAAAAGTTGACAATCTATGAAACAAAAGCCGTACCTTTGCGGCGTAATCCCGTTAGTTGTTTAGCAACTTAGGCGGGCTTTTTTCACCCTAACGTTTTTTATTTCAATGCCTGTAAGATTAAGATTACAACGTCACGGACGTAAAGGTAAACCTTTTTATCACATTGTCGCTGCCGATGCTCGCGCACGTCGCGATGGTAAGTCAATTGAGCGTATTGGTTTTTATGACCCTAACCACAACCCTGCACATATCGACATTAATGTTGATAAAGCATTGCAATGGTTGAGTAATGGTGCCGAGCCTACTGATACAGTACGCAGCATCTTATCGTCGGCGGGTGTTTTGTACAAAAAACACTTGTTGCGTGGGCTTAAAAAAGGTGCCTTGACACAAGAACAAGTAGATTCTAAATTTCAAGAATTTATGGACGCTCGTGCAAAAGAAACTGCACCAAGTATGAAAATTTACAAAGAGCCTAAAGCACGTACCCAACGCAAAGGTATGTTTACTTTACCGCCACTTGTAAAAGCTCCGGCACCTGTTGTTGAGGTTGCCGCCGCCGATGCTCCTGCCGCCGAATAATTTTGGTGGATAATCAAAACAATGATTAAAAAAACAATTCCCGCTTACCACAAGTAAGCGGGAATTTTGTGTTTGGGGGTATTGAGGCAACTTTTACTCATAATTTATCTCTTGTATTATTACCCAATCGTTCCCATTCTTTCTTGATTTCGTCGAGCAGTTGTTGTTCTGTGGGTAGTGTTAATAGGTACTTTGATGCAAATATTTGTTTATTGTCTTCGGGTAAGGAATATTTTACCACAGCATCGTTTTTGTCAGCACAGAGCAAAACACCAATTGTAGAGCGTTCAAAGTCTTCTTTGACTTCTCTATCGTAATAATTGACATACATTTGTAATTGTCCCAAGTCTTTATGCGTTATTTTATCCATTTTTATATCAAAAAGCACAAAACATTGCAACAAACGATTGTAAAACACAAGGTCTATCCTAAATTCGTCGCCTTCAATATTCAATCGTTTTTGACGGGCAACAAACGAAAAACCATTGCCTAATTCTAATAAAAATGCCTGAATATGGGTAATGATGGCGGTTTCTATATCTTCTTCGTAATACGATGATTGTGGCTTTAAACCTAAAAACTCCAAAACAGTTGGGTCTTTGATGATTTGAAATGCCTCGCTTGGATTGCTTGTGCCTTGCGCTATTGCCAATACGCTTTCTTTGTCTTGGCTCAAAAGCAAACGCTCATACAAAAGGCTGTGTATTTGCCGCTCTAAATCGCGGACTGTCCAAGCGTTTTTGGTGGCTTCGGCAATGTAAAAAGCGCGTTTATCCGCATCGTCTAACCGAATAAGGTGCTTGTAGTGCGTCCAGGTCAATTCCGAACTCAATGCGTTCGCAATTGGAAAAACCATATATAACTGACGCATTAACTCTAATTGCCGGCGTGAGAAACCATCGCCAAACTCTTTTTCCAAAGTATGGGCTAAGTCTTTTAGCAAATACGCCTTGTAATCTGCCCGTTCTTTGCCCCGCTGCTCCTCTTCTACAATACGATTACCAATATGCCAATACATTACCGTAAGGGCGTGATTAACCGAGCGAACAGCTTGCCTGCGGGCTTCGCTGATTATCTGCCGTATGTCGGTTAGAAAATCACTCATCTTTATCAGAATTTATATGATTGATGCTGTAAAAATTGTGTGTTTGTAATACGTAAGTTGTTGATTATCAACAGTTATTTCAAATGCTGTTTTTTGAAGATGCTTGATTATCAGGCAGTTATATATAGCTGTACTTTTTTACAGCAACACTAAAAATACGCTTAACAGCCTGTAGCCCGCAGCGGATAGCGGACAGCCGATAGCGGACAGCCTCTGCCCAACTATTGCATTAAATCTAAAATGCGGTTTAGTTCGTCATCCGACCCAAAACCTATGGCAATTTGTCCTTTACCATCGGCTGTTTGTTTTATGGTAACGCGGGTGCCAAAGTGCGACTCGAGGTTGTCTTGCACTTTGCGTAGGTGTATAGATAATTTTTGTTCGGTATCGGGTAAAGGTTTTTTGTTTTGGCGCTCGCGCCATTGTTTTACGGCATTTTCTACTTGCCTAACCGACCACTCGTTTTCGGTGGTTTGTTTATAAATATTTAATTGTGCATCGGGTTCGTCTATTTCTATCAAAGCTCGGGCATGACCCATGCTTATTTGTTGCGATTTCATGCCCGCTTGTATGTCGGCTGGCAGTTTTAGTAGGCGCAAAAAATTGGTGATGGTGGTGCGTCCTTTACCCAAGCGTATAGCTAGGTCGTTGTGTGTTAGGTTGCACTCGGATATTAGGCGCTGATAATTAAGGGCTACCTCCATGGGGTTTAGGTCTTCGCGCTGTATGTTTTCGATGAGTGCCATTTCTAGCATCTCTTGGTCGTTGGCAGAGCGCACATAGGCGGGCAAAGCAGTAAGTCCTGCCAAGCGCGAGGCGCGCCAACGGCGTTCGCCGGCAATTAATTGGTATTGATGAGGGGCTATCCAACGGACAGTAATGGGCTGGATAACACCATGTATACGGATAGAGTCGGCAAGGTCGCGGAGCGCTCTTGGTCAAACTCGGTACGGGGCTGATACGGATTGGCTTCTATTTCGCTGATACGAATATCGGTTACTTTGCCTATGGCTGGTACTTCGGGTGTTGTTGCATCGTTTTCGATGTTGATATTACCCAGCAAAGCCCGTATGCCTTGCCCGAGTGCTTCTTTTCTGGTATTTTTTGCCATGCTAATTTTGCTTTTAATGGGGTTTGGATTGGTTAAAAATGTTAATGGGTTAGTGGCGATGATATAAAAAACTATTTACTATTTGTTGGAAGCTTTCATTAAGGGCAGCCCATTTTTTTTCAAAATTTCTTTGGTTAGGTTAATATAGTTAACCGCCCCTGTTGATTGTATGTCGTACATAATCACCGATTTGCCAAAACTTGGGGCTTCGCCTAGGCGTGTGTTGCGGTGTATGATGGTATCTAAAGCCAAACCTTTAAATTGTTCTTTTACTGCCATTACTACCTGTTTGGCAAACGATAATCGGGCATCGTACATGGTCATTAGTATGCCTTCTAGTTCTAAGTTTGGGTTAAAACGTGTTTGCACAATTTTTATGGTGTTGATTAACTTTGCCAAACCTTCGAGTGCAAAAAACTCGCATTGCACGGGTACTATCACCGAGTCGGCGGCGGTTAGTGCATTTAGGGTAATTAAGCCTAAAGAAGGGGAGCAATCAATGATGATAAAATCGAACATATCACGAACTTTTTCTAAAACGAGTTTCATAAACGTTTCGCGTTGTTCGTAGTTAATCAGTTCTATTTCGGCGCCTACTAAATCGAGGTTGGCGGGCATTATGTATAAATTGGGACCATCTGCTTTTTTTATGCCTTGCAAAATATCGGCTTGTCCAATCATACATTCGTACATGCTAATAGTTACGGTGCTTGGGTCAACCCCTACGCCCGATGTAGCATTGGCTTGTGGGTCGGCATCTACTAGCAATACTTTGTAATCTAATACCCCCAAACTTGCCGATAGGTTAACGGCAGTTGTAGTTTTACCTACACCACCTTTTTGATTGGCTATGGCTATAATTTTTCCCATTTTTTTGTTTTTTAGTAGGTCGGTAGCAATTTTTGTTGCCACCAATTTTTGTTTTTTTTAGTATATTGTACAGGTTTTTGTTTGATGGTAAGGCTGCGCTTAAGTGCTTTGGGGGTGCCACTCACCTATCAAATTAGGGAGTGCTAAGCATCACCCCCAAAAAAGACACATTCCGCGTCAAGCGGGGCAAAGCGCAAGCTATGGTGTATTGTTTGGGGAAGTAGAAGATAGGTTTGGGTTTATAGGTTAATACTTTCGCCAATATTTAGCAAAATTAGTTGGCAACCAGCAGCGGCAAATTTGGCTTTGGCGGCTTCGTGGTCAATTTTTATAAATCCAAAGGTGTCGTAATGTATGCCAATAATGGTTTTACAGCCAATAAAATCGGCGGCAACAACGGCTTCGTCAATGCCCATGGTAAAGTTGTCGCCTATGGGTAAAAAAGCAAAGTTGAGTTTGGTGAACAAAGGTATCAGTTTCATGTCGTAGGTAAGTGCGGTATCGCCTGCAAAGTAAAAATTACCTTCGGGCGTTTCTACCACAAAACCGCCGGGGTTGCCGCCATAAGTGCCGTCGGGCAACGAGCTTGAGTGTATGGCGGTGGTGTATCGCACCTTGCCAAAATCAAACTGCCACGAGCCTCCGTGGTTCATTGGGTGATGATTGCTGTAGTTGTGTTTGCCTTCGTACCACGATACGATTTCGTAGTTCGACACCAATTTGGCTTGTGTGCGTTGTGCAATAGTTAGGGCGTCGGCTACGTGGTCGCCGTGTCCATGCGATAACAAAATATAATCTGCCGGAACAGCGTTAACGTCAATATGTTTGGCTTGCTCGTTGGGCGAAATAAATGGGTCGAACAATAAATTAGTGGTTTCTGTTGCTACGCCTACGCAGGCGTGTCCGTAATAAGTAATTTTCATTTATTTTGTTTTTAACTTGTTTGGTTGTTTGTTGTAGATTTACGGTGCGAAAATACGCAATATTCGCGTTTTTTTCGTTACTTTGCGCTTTAATACGGTACTTTTTTCGTTGTTAAAGCAAATTAATGCCCAACTACTGCATTTTTGTGCTTATCTTTGCCCAATAATGTAGGTTAAATGTCAATTTCATTTCCAAAAAATTGTTTTATGCTAAACCGTTATTTTTTGTTACTGTTTTCGTTATTGTTTAATGTTGTTGCTTTTGCTCAAAATCCAGATGCTATTGAAATGGCAGATGCCATGCGTAGCTCGGGCAAAATATATGTGGTAATTGCTGTAATTGCCGTTATTTTTGCTGGCTTACTTGCCTATTTGCTATACTTAGAGCGCCGTGTACAACGCCTTGAAAACGAAAAATAGACCATTTTTTTAAAGCCTGCAAATTTGTTTTTTTTAAAAACGAAGCTATAATTTGGTAGCTTTGCAAGCAAAATTATGCAAATAAAATTGTTGGGCAAATAAAATGCATTTGCTTCGCGCAGTTCCATATTCGGTGCTGATTGCACCTTTTGTCTGCCCACAAAATCAATAAGTTTGCGCGGCTAATTAGTGTCACCTTATTTTTTAAACACTAATTGCATAAAATATTTTTTAGCGAACAAAGATAGAGATATTATGACAACAAAAAATAACCTTTTATTAGTAGTAATTTTAGCCACACTAATACTTACCGTTTTTAGTAGCTGTGGACACAGCCGTAAAACCACTAAAAGTAAAACAACAAACGCCTCAAAACCCAAAGTAGCTGTTCGCGAAACCTCCAAACCTGCCCCATTAACTGGTTTTGCCGATACCGTTACTGTGTCAAAAGCACAACTGTTGCTTAACTTGTTTGGCTACAGCCCTGGTAAAGCCGACGGAACCATGAAAGAACAAACCGCCGTAGCCATTACCAATTTTCAAGCCGACCAACAACTGCCAAACGGCGATAGGTCGGATACTACCCTCAACGCATTAGGTGTGCCTTTGTTCGATTTTACCATCGACTCGCTGCAAAAAATATTAAGCAAAAAAGGCTACGACCCAGGTCCAATAGACGGATTAGTGGGACCCATGACGCGCGGAGCTATCAGAGAGTTTATGGTGGGCAATAATTTTCCGACCAATAAACTCACCAAAGAATCGCGCGAGGCATTGTTTAGTATAGGCTATCAATACGACAAGCAGCCCGAAGATTTACTGCAATACGATACAGCAGATAAAAACCCGCCACACCCCGCTTTTAACGCCGCCGAAATTGATATTAACAAAGTGCAAATTATAGACATTAGACGAGCCTTAGAAGCACGCGGTTTTCATACGGGCGAACTGATAAACGAAATTACCTCACCCTTACAAGACGCTTTGTTTTTGTATCAAACCAAAAACAAACTGCCCATAGGCGATTTTAATACCGAAACCCTACGAGCATTGGGCTTTAGATAAAATAACAATTAGGTATTTTAGTGGTTAGTGAGTATTGTCAAACGAATATTTTTTTACCATATCTTTTTTCGTTAGGCAAAATTAATTGCCAAAAACATTGGATAAGTCGCAAAACACCTACCTTTGTGCCTAACTTTAAAACAACCAGCATGAGCAAATTTAGATTATCTTATTTTGCAGCTATTTTAGGTATAGCAGCTTTTTCTGTATTAGCCTTTAACAATATGGCTACTTCCGACCCCGACGGACCACCAACTAATCGTTGCGGTTTGTATGGCACACAACAAACCTGTACGGCTTGCCATAGTGCTAGTGGCGTTAATAATGCTACGGCAACCATTGCCATAGGAGGCAATCCAACAGGCTACACACCCGGGCAGGTTTATCCAATAACCATAACAGCTACAGGTGGCTTGTCGTATGGTTTTGAAATGGCTTGCGTTAGTAATGCCGACAATACTAGCGCCGGAAACTTGGCAAACTCAACAGGCACCGAAACAGCCAATGGCACGGTATCGGGCAACAGCATTCGATTTATTAGACAAAGCACGCCTAATAATGCAGGTACTTGGACATTTGACTGGACAGCCCCCGCCACCGATATAGGACCCGTAACTTTTTATGCAGCTATTTTGGCTGCTAACACCATTAACGGCACAGGTAACGACAATGGCGACAAAACCCGAACGGCAACACTTACACTTGCACCTGCTATCACCTGCATACCACTTACCGTAAATGTATCGGGTAGCGCTACTTTTTGCGCTGGTGGAAGTACTACTTTAACCGCAAATGGAGGTACAAATTATGCTTGGAGCAATGGCGGAAGTACAGCCGCTACAACTGTTACAACAGCAGGTACTTACACGGTTACTGCCACCGATGCCAATGCTTGTACAGGCACAGCAACTACCGTTGTTAGCGTAACTGCCTTGCCAACACCCAATATTGTTGCCTCTACAGGCACTAATTGTGCAGGTGGCACACGTACCTACAATGTATCAAACCCAGGACCAAGTGGCACACAATATAACTGGACAGTTACTGGCGGAACCATTACCGCAGGGCAAGGTACTGCAAATGTTACCGTACAGTGGGGAGCAGGCGGAACAGGCAATATTGCCGTAGCTCAAACCAACCCATAAATTACCGATACCGTAAAATAACAATTACCCCCTCTTTGAAATACTCAAAGAGGGGGTAAATTTGTGCAAGATACCTAAAAGCTATCAACCAAAATACATTCAACAGCCAAAGTTTACTGCAATTTTTTCAAAAAATCTTTTAGCTCTTTCCAATATTCGGCATTATCGGGGGTGCTTTTCCACAAAGCTCTTGCTCCGTGTATGCCCTCGCCACCGGGTATAAATTGCATTTTATTGGTCGATGTGGCAGCATTGAAAAATGCTTTGCAAAGTGGTGCTTCGCTTTTCGATGAGGTAATAAACAGGGGCTTGTCTAAGCCTTTCATTTGTTGTAGCACAAAAGTTTCGCTGCGATTAGAGAAATACTCGCCTGGGCTAAACGCAATAACCGCACTTACCTCTGGATTACTTTTTGCTATTTTTAACGCCAACGATGCCGAGTAAGAACTACCCAGCAATATAACAGGCTTGTTATATATACCCGATGCAAAAGCAACGGCAGTTGTTATATCTTGTTCGGCGGCTAAATAATCGGTATCTTTGCCCTTTTTTTCGGCGGCTGTGGCTGTTTGGTTTACACCCCCCAACCTATTGCCACCCGAGCGTTGGTCAATAGCCAAACAATTAAAGCCTAATGCGTTTAACTGTGGGGCAATTTCGGCGTACTCGTCTTTGCTTGACCCCGCCTGATGGCACAAAACAACAATAGGTTTTTGTGGCGATTGATGATACAAAACACCATAAATGGTTAAACTATCGGGTGCACTCATTTGAATGTCGTTTTTGCCCTTTAAAAAAGGAAAACTAGTTAATGTGTCGCTTTGTACCGGAGCTTGTTTAATGGGTTGCACCGAGTCGTTGGGTGCCAATTCGGTGGTTTGTACATTAATAGGTTTGTTTTGCGATTGACAACTAAGCACACACAAACTAAAGAAACAAAAAATAAAAAACAAAAGTTTCATCATTGTAGCTTAAAGATAATTAATGATTAAAGAAAACTTGCGAGGTGTTTTTCTTGCACAAAAGTAGTCAAAATAATTTAAACTAGTTAACAAGTATCAAAAATGATTTGCTTTTGGCAAAGAAACAGACTTTGGTAATGCTATTAAATTACTTATTTTTAGTAAATAATAAAAAATATGAATAATTTTTTAATTGTTATTGCGGGACCAACAGCTATTGGCAAAACCGATTTAGCCATTACTTTAGCTCGGCGCTTAGATACTGTTATTTTGTCGTCGGATAGTAGGCAGTTTTATCGCCAAACAAGTATTGGTACTGCCAAACCGTCGGGCGAAGAATTAAAGGCGGTGCCTCATTATTTTATTAACTCGCTTGACATTACCGACAATTACAGCGTAGGCAGTTTTG
Organism: Sphingobacteriales bacterium; assembly: GCA_016718845.1. GTDB lineage: Bacteria > Bacteroidota > Bacteroidia > Chitinophagales > UBA2359 > JAEUUX01. Next base: position 87,069 of record JADKCK010000003.1, on the reverse strand, counting down.
AGCGCGATGCTTTGCAATTGCTGGATACCCAATTTAAACAACATGGGGCGGTGTTGATGGTGGGCGGGTCGGGTTTATATATTAGGGCTGTTTGCGAGGGTTTAGATGAGTTTCCAGCAATTTCGGAGGATATTAGAATGCAGATAAATTTGAAATTCAAAGTAGAAGGCATCACTTATTTACAAGAAACTTTACGACAACTAGACCCCGATTATTATGCCATTGTAGATACTAATAATCCGCATCGTATGATACGGGCATTGGAAATTTGCATGGGTACGGGGCAAACTTTTTCTTCGTTTTGGACACGCAGCACCACCGAACGACCTTTTAAGTGTATAAAAATAGCCCTAAATACCGACCGTGCCGCGTTATACGAACGCATAAATAAACGGGTAGATAAGATGATGGAGTTAGGTTTAGAAGCCGAAGCACGAGAATTGTATCCACAAAAAGAACTAAATGCGTTGCAAACTGTTGGTTATCAGGAACTTTTTGACTACTTTGATGGTATACATACCCTAACCGAGGCTGTTGAGTTGATTAAACGTAATACGCGCCGTTATGCCAAACGCCAGCTAACGTGGTTGCGCAAAGACCCCGATTTTTTGTGGTTCGAGCCAACAGATGTGGAGGGGATTTGGCAGAGGATTAAAGAGATTATGGAGATTTAATGGTTTTAGGGATAGCTGTATTTGGGCGCAAACTTAGTGCTTTGTGGGCAGACAAAAGGTGCAATCAGCACCGAATATGGAACTGCGCGAAGCAAATGCATTTTATTGAATTTATGAGATGCTTTATTTTTGCGGATTAATAAAATTATAAAATTACTTTTTGTTTTGAAAAAAATATTTATTGCTTATCGCCATGTTGAGCCTGCGGTATTAAATTTGATACTTGCCGAATTTTGCTTGCAATTTATTAATGGCGCGTTTTTTTTATTGCTTAATTTGTATATGACCAAATGTGGCTATACCGATGTGCAAATTGCCAATTATGTTTCGTGGCGATATGCGGCAGTGGTGTTGTTTGCGGTGCCGTTTGGTATGTATTTGCGCAATAGGCGCATTTTACCTGTTATGTGGGCAAGTGCTGTTGCGTTGCCTGTTTTATCGTTGATATTATTAGAATGTATTGACCATCATTTTACGGCAGGTATTGTTACCGTGGCTATATTGTGGGGGGTGGTGTTTAATTTGGTGGGGATACCTATTATACCTTATATATTGCGCAATGCTGCACCCGAAACCCGCTCGGAAGCCATTGCATTACATGCTGCAACCTGGAGCAGCAGCCAAATTATTGCTGGCTTGGGTATTGCCGTTTTGTCGAGTACATTACCTGCCATTTTTACCGATAAAGTATTATTACAACTGTTTAGTGTGTTGGGTTTAGGGGCGTTGTTTTTTCTTAGCCGCATAAAAATTGTTGAAAAACTGCCCGAAACCAATATAAACGAGACTAAAATTGCCCAAATAAATAGTTACGACTGGGATTTGATAGCAAAAGCTAGTATCCCGACCTTGTTGGTGGCTACGGGGGCAGGTTTAGCTATTCCGTTTATGAACTTATTTTTTTACAATAGTTTTGGTTTAGATTCGGCTCATTTTGCTTTATTGGGCATGGTTACCTCGTTTTTGGTATCGTTTAGTGTGTTATTTACACCATATATTAAAAACAGATTGGGTTATAATGCCATTATTATTACGCAATTAGCCTCAATAACTACCCTTGTGTTGATGGGTGTTGCCGACTATTATAGCGGTTTTGGGTTGGCATTATGGGCGGCTGTTTAGTTTAGGCAACCGCTTATGAATTTGGCTAATCCGCTAACCTCCGAGATGACGATGTATTATGTGGGCAAAAACAACCGCGAACTAATTAGTGCCATTGGCAGTTCGATATGGTCGGGTAGTTGGTTTTTTAGTTCGCAAATATTTGCTTGGTTGCGCGGTATGAACCTTAGGTATGGGGCTGTTTTTTTCATCACATCGGGTATGTATTTGGTGGCGGTTTTGGTGTACGTGTTTTTGATAAGCGATTATAAACGCCGCGAACAAGCTGGATTGATAGAAATATAGGTTTGTTTTTGGGTGATTTGTACATACAAAAAAGCTGTTTCTAACGGATTGTGTGGTTTGCAACTCAAAGCCGATTTGGGGACAAATAATAACGTTTTTTTAGCAAAGATAGTTCAAGTTTTGTTGATAAAATTGCGCATTTTAACCGAAAAACTTTAAACTCAAACTCACATCCATTAAAAGCAGAAAGAAAAACAAATCTTGTTAATCTTGAATCCTGTCAAAGACACGCGACAAACTAACCAAATAATAATAGTTCGCCTATACCGTACAACAACAGTTTTGAACTAAAAGCGTTTACTACACAAGAGGCGTCAGTAAACGCAAAACTTACACAAACAAAAATTTAGCAACAGGTGCAGGATTGACAAGATTAAATACCCACATCATCTTTTAAAATTCATACAAACTGTTGGAAGCCCAGATTTCAAGAAAAGGCTAAATTTAAAACCACACAATCCGTTAGAGAAAAAAAAAAAAAAAAAAAAAAACAAAAAAAAATATCTGTTGATTTTTTGTTGTTGTTTAGTTCGTTATTTTGTTCGTTATTTTTTTTCTTTCTTCGGTGCATAATTCGGGCTTTTATGCGGCTTAACGATACGGGTGTGATACCCAAATAAGATGCCAGATGTTTTTGCGAAACTCGGTGCATAATATCGGGTATTTCGTTGATGGCGCGTAGGTATCGCTCTTCGGGGGTTTGTACAATATAGGCTTCTATTCGGTTAAGGGTCATAGATACATATTGTTTAAGCATATCGTAGCTCGCATATAGTATGTCGGGGTGTTGCAATTGTAATTTTTGTAGTTCGTAATAATCAATTACAATTAAGGTAGTATCTTCTAATGCCTCGAAGGTGTAGCTGCTCGATTTTGCCATTACGATACACTCGTGGCTAACCACTAAATGATATTTAGAGAAAAACAACATTGTTTTTTCTTCGCCTTCTTTTAGGTAATACGAGCGCACCAAGCCTGTTAAAATTAAACCTACCCTTGCTTTTACTTCGCCTTGTTTGATAAAGGTTTCGCCTTTTTTTAGGTTAAGTATATGTGTAGTGCCCAATAATAACAGTATATGTTCTTCGGATACAAATGGGAATAGCCGCAATAACTGTTCGAGTATTTTGTTGTTGTTCATGGTAGGGTAGGGGATAAGATAATACAAAGCAAATTGCGTGCGAAGTTACGACTTTTTGAGAAGAAAACAAAAACTGCAAATACTTTTTTACGGGTATTTGCAGTTTTATTGTTATAGGCAGATAATTACTTATTTTTGGATATTTAATTGACTTTCATATTGACCTAAATCCATGTCGCTAAAATGGTTTTCGGCAATATATCGCAATAAGTTAGTCATTTGTTGCACATCGCGATAACCCGGAAAAGCATTAATGCGGTCTAGGTTTTCGTCCAAAAAAGCAAAAGTTGGATACCCAATACCTGCGCCTTGTGGCGTATCGCCCAAAACCAATTTAAACGCTAATTGGTTAGTACCGCGTCTGCCATTGTCTAAATATTCGTAGGTGGTGCCTTTAAAATTTACCGATTCTTTGCTTTCGGCATTAAATTTTACGGCATAATAATTTTGGTTTATATATTGAGCAACGGCAGGATTAGCGAAGGTTTCGCTGTCCATTCGTTTGCACCAACCGCACCAATCGGTGTAAAGGTCTACGATTACTTTGCGTGGTTCGGTTTTATTTTTTTCTTGCACTTGTTCAATAGTTAGCCATGTAATAGCATTATTGTTGTTAGCAGTGTTGTTTGGGGTTTGGGTGTTTTGTTGGTCGTTGGTGTTGCAGGCTGTGCCTATAAAAATACACAACAAAGCAATGGCGAGTACTTGTTTCATAGATGTTTGTGTTATTCAGGTACATGAAATATTTGGTTTGTTTCGTCAATAAATTGCAAAATGTCATCTTTACCACTTCGTTTAACCGACGAGGTGATAAATATACGTGGCACATCGTCCCAAGTTTCGAGCAGGGCTTTTTTAAAAACTTCTATGTTTTGCGGTTTATATTTTCGGTTATCGGTTTTAGTAAAAACCAATACAAACGAGATGTGCATTTCTCCTAGCCAGTTTATAAATTCTAAATCCGATTTTTGCGGAGATATGCGCGAGTCGATAAGTACAAAAACGCACTGTAAGTTGTCGCGGCGGTTAAGGTATTGGCGTAGCATTTGTTGCCATTTTTCGCGTTGTGTTTTTGAACTTTTGGCATAACCGTAGCCGGGCAAATCGACGAGGAACCATTTTTGGTTAATTAAAAAATGATTAATACTTTGTGTTTTGCCGGGTGTAGAGGATACTTTGGCTAAACCGCTGTGGTTAGTAATCATATTTATCAACGACGATTTTCCTACATTCGAGCGTCCAATAAAGGCGTATTCGGGTCGGTCGGGTGGTGGGCATTGCGATATATTGGTAAAGCTACCTACGAAATTGGCTGTTTTTACTTCCATTATTTAATATATGTAAATTATTTCAAAATAAGGAGAGGATACTAATTGAGTATTATCCTCAATTTGGGTGCAAAGATACGAAAAAGCCCTTACCAAAGTTGGAAAGGGCTTTGAAAAAAGGCTGAAAATAGGGGGATTTCGGTAAAAGTCCGAATATAACGACTGTTTTATAGCTATTTGTCTATAATATTAAAAGGAACATTTTCTAATCCATTAGGATATTGACCTGGCAATAGGTCATTGCCCGGACCAGTGGGTTCGCAGATAGTGTATTTAGAACCGTTATATAAAATAGGTTCGCCATACGATGTTGTTTTAAAATTAACGGCAGCGCTAGCATGTTCCGGATAATCTATCAAAATAGCATCTAACATTAATACTTCTCGAACTAAAAAAACAAACAATATAGAGCGGTCTTCGCAATCCGAATCGGGATAAAATAAGGTTTCTTCGGGCGAAAAGGTGACATTTTCTAAACCGTAGGCTTCTGAATCGGTTTTATACCGAAAAGCTTGCCGAGTAAAACCTAGCAAATACCGCACCGCTTCGTAGTTTCCCATCGTTCTTACCTTTTCTTTTAATTTAGGGATGAGCGAAGTGCGGGCTTCTAACGACATAGGTATTGTTGATTGTTGCTTGATGGTAGTTTCGGGGTATCGATACATTATCCTAACTGCATTTTTATTTACTTTTACGTTTAGTTCATTTTCTTGGTTGTCGTGAATAAATTTATAGGTGCGTTCTTCTATTACTGGATTAGTAAATATAGGCAATTTTTCAAGGTAAAAATGAAACAAGATATTATTGCTACTTGGTATCGTTGAGCTAAAACTGTTAGGCATAGTTGTATAGCCATCTTTAAAAAACGAACTTATGTCTACATACCATCCGTTTCTTTCGGCGCGGCGTGGCATCTCAAATACTTCGTCGGTTGTGAATACCGACAAAGAGAGTTGGTTTTGGAAATAGTTTAGTTTAACATCGTAGCCCGATTTGTTTAGCATAACCCAATATGCCAACGTTTTGAAATTCTCTGTTTTTGTGTTAAAAATGGCATCAATACTTGCTCTAATTAAAAGATAGTAGAGCCAATCGTTTAAGTCTAAGTTCGTTTTTTGCGCAAACAATTGCTGTAATATAGTGCCAACATCTTTGCTCGAAATTTCTTTATCAAAATCCTCAAAGGTATTTTCCGACAATTCAGAGCCTAATGAGGTATTTAGTATTTCAGGCGAATATGTAATTTCTATGGGGGTTCCGTAGAATTTAAATTGGATGGTAGCATCGGGTGTATTTGCATACAATACCATAGGAACCAAAAGCGTTAGCAAATAGTAAAATAAAATACGCATATATTGATGATTAATTAAGTGGATAAATGCCTAAAAACAAGATTACAGTGGAGGTTTACGTGCAAAAATAATAATTGGTGATAAATTAGCGAAGATAAATAAAATTTTACAATTCTGTTACAAAAATAGCTGAAATAGTCTATCCAGTTTAAATGTGTAAAAAAAATCTGTATGATTTGTTAATGATGTTTTTAGTATCAATAATTATTGAACATAAAAAATAGCAATAAATATACCCAAAGAATGTCGACAAAATGCCAATAAATGGCTAACATTTCTAGCCCAATTAATACGTTTGGTTGTGTATAGAACAGCAATTGTTGGTCGGCTTTTTGGTCGGCAATTTGTGCTTTAATGAGTGTAAAAAGCAACCACAAAATGCCTGCTAATACGTGCAATACATGCAAGCCTGATATAATATACAAGTACGAACCATCGGGTTTTCCGGCTATATAAATGCCACTTTGGTACAAATTTAGCCAACCTAATGCTTGACCAGCAGTAAATAACAAGCTAAGTAACAATGTAGCCACCAATAGTTGCTTAAAACGCTTCGATTGGCTTTGTTTAAAAGCACTTAATGCCTTGTTTATGGTGTAGCTACCTGCTAATAAAGCAAGGGTACTAACAAAAAAAACTTTTGGAAAAGGGTACTGTTCCCAGTGCCAATTGGGTTTCGAAAAAAGATAGCAAAGGGTTAAAACAACAAACAAAACGGTAATGCCTACCAAGCCTAAATAAAGCATAAGCTTATGAACAGGCAGCTTAGAAAAATACTGATTTTGATTGGATATATTGTTGTGTTGCATAAATAGCTAAACTACGGTGTAAGATACTATATTATTTGCAACCAAACAAATTTGCCTATTAGATTGTTCTGAATTATGCAAGTTTAAATGCGGTAATAGATATTTTAAATGCCAATCTGTAAGGTTTGTTTTTTTTAAAGCTAGCCTTATTTTGTTTTTGTTTTGTTGATGCAAAGGTAGTAAAGTTAGCCTATAAAGCATGACTATTTTCGATGTTTGGCAATCTTTGGTCGATGTTTGGTTTAAAATCTAGTTTGGGTGGTTAATCCCAAGTAAGGTCAAACTGCGTGCTAGGGTTGTTATCTGTTGTTTGGTCTATTGGGTTATCTAAGGGTTCGTCGGCTTTGTTTTCTATGTAACTAAATGTTTCGTCTAAGGCTTCCAAAAATCTATTAAAATCTTCGCGGTATAAATGCAGTTTACTTTTTTCGTATGTACCGTTGGGTAGTAGTCGGCTTTCGGTTAATACGATAAAAGCATCGTTTTGTTTGGTGCGTTTTACATCAAAAAAGTAGGTGCGGTGTTTGCCTGCTTTAAGACGGATGCTAAATTCTTCGGGCGAGTTATTTGGTTTGTTTTCCATAAAGCTGCTGATTTTATTGTTTGGTTTGTTTGACTACAAAATCACTAAACTGTCACTTTGTTGCCGTTGGTGTTTTCTGATAGTTGTTTTTCGTATAAGCTGGCATAAATACCGCCATTGTTCAACAGTTGTTCGTGTGTGCCTTGTTCGGCAATTTCACCATTTTCTATCACCAATATTTTATCAAAATTCATCGAGGCAAAAATACGGTGTGTGATGAGTAGTGCGGTGCGGTCTATCAGGTATTCGTTTAGATACGAAATAATGGTATGTTCGGTTTGAGCATCAACCGCCGAAAGGCAATCATCTAAAATTAAAATGGCGGGTTCTTTAATTAAAGCCCTTGCCAACGAAATGCGCTGTTTTTGCCCTCCCGACAAGGTTACGCCTCGTTCGCCTACAATGGTATCAAAACCTTCGGGGAGGCTTTCAATTTCTTTTAGCACCGATGCTTGTTGAGCAGCTTTGCGGATTTGCTCGGGTGTGGCATCGGGTCGTCCAAACGATACATTATTACTTACTGTATCCGAAAACAAAAAAACATCTTGTGGCACATAACCTATCTGTTGACGCACCGATTCGAGGTTTAGTTGCTTGAGTGCTTGGTCATCTAATAAAATTTCGCCTTCGGTGGTATCGTAATTGCGCACTAATAGTTCGGCAATGGTTGATTTGCCCGCGCCTGTGCGCCCAACAATTGCCATTTTTTCGCCCGGCAATAACTCAAACGTTACCTTATTCATTGCCTTAATGCCGGTATCGGGATAAACAAAACCTACGTTTTTGAAAGTAATTTTACCTTTTAATTGCACAGGTTCGTTGGTAATAGATACAATTTCGGGCATTGTATTCATAAACTCGTTGATGCGTTTTTGCGATGCCGCTGCCCGTTGCACCATGGCTGCTGTCCAACCAATAGACATAACGGGCCATGTAAGCATATTTACATACAATATAAACTCGGCTATATTACCCGACGTAATTTTACCATCAATTACCTGTTTACCGCCTATATATATGGTAAGTACGGTACTAGTGCCAACAAGCACAAGCATTAGTGGCGAAAACAGGGCTTGAGTACGGGTTAAATCAATGCTTTTTTGGCGATAAGTGTTGCTTTCATCGTCAAAGAAACCAATATTGGCTTTTTCTTGTACATAAGCTTTAATAAGCCTAATGCCCGAAAAAGCCTCTTGAGCAATAGCCGTTAGTTTCGACATTTGCTGCTGTATAGCTTCGCTTTTGGCATGAATAATGCTATTTACATAATAAATAGAGCCAGCCAAAAATGGCAGGGGCAATACGGCATAAAGCGTTAACTCTACATTGGTAGATAACATAATTGCCATTACGGTAACAATAGTTACAAATAAATTAACCGCATACATAATTGCCGGACCCAAATACATGCGTACCCGTACAATGTCTTCGGTAATGCGCGACATTAAATCGCCGGTGCGGTTGCGTTTATAAAAAGCGGCTGTTAGGCTTTGATAATGGGCATACATATCGTTTCGTAGGTCAAACTCAATGCGCCGCGACATAACAATTAAGGTTTGGCGCATTAAAAACATAAAAATGCCGCGCAACAATGCCATAAGCAACACACTAATACCAAAAATAAAAATAGCTTGGCTAAAAATACTGTAAAACGAATTTTGCAATGCAAATCCACTATACATTTTATAGTATACTATGTCGTCTTTTACCAAATCGAAGGCATAACGAATAGCCTGCGGCGGCATAATAGAAAAAATATTAGATATGGCAACAAATAAAACACCTATCAAAAAAGTGTATTTGTATTGATAAAAATATTTATTGAGTACAAGTAAGTGTTTCATTAAAAAAAGAAGGCTTTATACAAAATTTGAAAAAAACTGCTTATTTTTGCGCCGTGTTAGCAAACAACAGTTTGTAAACACGCTCGCCCGACAATTGTTTTACATCGCCTGGCTGCATGTCTACTAAAGTTAGCTCTTCGATACTTTGACGCACCAAACGCAAAGTTGGGCAACCAACAGCAGCCGTCATTTTGCGAACTTGCCTATTTTTACCCTCGGTTAAAGTTAAGCTTATCCACGACGTTGGAATATTGGCACGGTATCGGATAGGAGGTTCGCGGTCGGGTAAATTAGGCGTTTGTGGTAGTATTTGAGCAAAAGCCGGTAGCGTATTATAACGATTTCCGTTTATGGTTATTTGTACACCAGTGCTTAATTTTTCGATAGCATCGGGGCTTACAACACCCTCAACTTGTACCCAATAAGTGCGCTTGTGCGCATATTGCGGATTTAATAAACGATGATTTAAACGCTTATCGTTTGTGATAATTAACAAACCTTCGCTGTCGGTGTCTAAACGACCAACAGGGTAAACATCTTTCGGAAACAAATACAAAGACCCCAAAGTAGGCTGATTATTGTCGGAAGCCGAAAATTGACAGATAACCCCATAGGGCTTGTATACAATAAAGTACCATAAACTATTGCTCTCTTGTTTTTTCATGCCACAAAAGTACAATTTTTTGCGCGGTTGTGGTAAAAAATAGCTATCTTTGTGCAACAAAATAACACCTAAATAGCTGCAAAACCAGTATCAGCACAAGTTTTTAGCATAAATGCCGTTTTTTTTAGAAAAATTTGCAAAAAAAAATCAGAAAAGGCGCTAAAAAACACATTTAGCTCTAATTTTGCACCGTCTTACATGGATATCTTATTTCCCAAACAATCACAAACATACTGCAAACTATCTAATCAATAAAATATTTTATTGACAATACAAAACACTTTAACCCAAAAAAAATAACTATGACTTTTTACGACTTAGATACCGTTTTCACTTTCGGTAAGTACAAAGGCGAAACGTTGAGAGAGGTGTTTGAACGTGATCCCGCTTACGTTGACTACTGTTTAGTAAATGTGGACGAATTTTTAGTAGAGGATTTTATCTTGGATGATTTAAGAGAAATTAATCCAGATTATGTAATGTCGGACGAAGCTTTAATGCAAGTCGACGAGAAATGGAACCTTTACGAAGCCGATGCTTACACCGAAGATGGCGATGTTTTCGAAGATGACGATTTGTATGGCGGCGGCACTAAAGGGCGTGGCGCGGCTGCTCTTGATTTAGACAGCGATACCTTTGATGAGGATGGCTTCGAAGACGAATTCGCTAGCCTCGACGATGTCGAAGATGACGATTACGAGAACGATTACGACGAGAACTGGTAGTGGCACATGCCTTGCTATTGCAATCGTTTGTATAAACAACAACTAAAGTTATTAATAACTGATGTTACGCACTACGCTATTTTAGCTTTATTGAGAACACAGATTTTACGGATTAAACACGGATAATGATGGATTTTTGGCGGATTTATTTTAGATTGATTGGCTGTTCAATAGCACTAAACGATTGATAATACCCGCAAAATAGTCCATTTATTAAACAATTTATTACTCAATAAACAAATAAACAACCTTTGTTGTATTAGCTTACTAATATCTTATACTGTTTATTTTAATTTGGGTTTTAAATTAATACGTAGATAATCATTTTTTAAAACCCGTTTTCAATCCGTAAAACCCGTGTCCTTTTGTACGTAACATCAGTTAATTAAAAAAGTAATAACTGCCACAAAAGTTGTTGTCGGTTTGTCGATGTTTATTTGTTATTAAATTTATTTAAAACAACTAAGCAATAAGATTATTTATTGAAAAGCTTAATTATTTTCGTAAAAAATAATTTTGCACCTTTAAATAGTACTTAATTTAGGTGGCTAAAATAAGTTTGTATAAAAACATAATATTTTTAAAACTCGATAAACTTGTTCTGTTTTTTGACCTAAAATACAACGCTCACAATCAAATACTGTGAGCGTTGTGTTTTTATATATACTTAGTATAATAAATGTTTTTGTAAATGGACTTAACCAAATCTGACAAAATGGCATTTATCTTATCATGGCACAAATATTGTACACTAATAAAAACCAAAATTAAATACTAATGGTATTGGCAAAACACCCATTGTGTTTTGCCAAAACTAAATGGCTACAATTAGCTTAAAAACTTATTAAGCACTAGTTTGTTACATACCATAGATAAAACACAAATCAAAAATAGGCGAAATTTAATATAATATGCTACATTTTTTAGAGCAATTTGTTGATAACGATGAAGATATGGAATTTATGCCTCTTGTATCAATAGATGATGAAGACGCTAATCCGGACAACGAACAGCCCGAATATAACGAAGAAATACCTATATTACCCCTCCGAAATACAGTATTGTTTCCAGGAGTAGTGATACCTATTACCGTAGGTCGTGAAAAATCGATAAAAGCTGTTAAAGAGGCATACAGAAAAGATAAATACATAGGTATTGTATCCCAAAAAAATTCGGATATAGAAGACCCCGAACCAAACGATTTATTTAAAATAGGTACTATTGCACGTATTGTTAAATTACTCAAAATGCCCGATGGTGGCACTACCATACTTATTCATGGTCGAGATAAATTTACCGTAGAAAATTACACAAGTACCGAACCTTTCATTAAGGCAAATTTTAGCGTTTTCCCAGCTCAAAAAACACCCAAAACACGCGAATTTAAAGCCTTAATTACTTCTATGAAGGACCTGTCTATGCAAATCATTGATTTGGCATCAAATATACCGCCCGAAATGGCAATGATGCTCAAAAACATGGACAATCCCGAGTTTATGCTACACTTTATCTCTTCTAATCTTAATATAACCATAGAAGAAAAACAAGAATTACTAGAGATAGACGACATAACCGAGCGAATTCAGCAGGTGTTAAACCACTTAGCCACCGAATTGCAAGTTGCACAAATTAAAAACGAAGTGCAAAATAAAGCACGTCACGACATGGATAAACAACAACGTGACTACTACCTGCAACAACAACTCAAAACTATTCAGGAAGAACTAGGTACCAACGAAAATGGCACCGACACCAACGACCTGCTCGATAAAGCTAAGAAAAAACAATGGACCAAAGAAAGTAAAGAGGCATTTGACCGAGAATTTATCCGACTACAACGGATGAACCCTATGATGCCAGATTATAGTACCACCCTAAACTACCTCGAACTGCTACTCGATTTGCCTTGGCACGAATATACAAAAGATAATTTTGACCTAAACCGAGCACAAAAAGTACTAGATAAAGACCATTATGGTTTAGATAAAATAAAACAACGAATAATCGAACACTTGGCGGTCTTGAAACTAAAAAACGACATGAAAGCCCCCATTTTGTGTTTCGTTGGACCTCCGGGAGTAGGCAAAACATCGCTTGGTAAATCTATTGCCAAAGCCCTAAAACGACAATATGCCCGCATGTCCTTAGGCGGTTTACACGACGAATCGGAAATACGAGGACACCGCCGTACCTATATAGGCTCGATGCCCGGACGCATTATACAACTACTAAAAAAAGCCAAATCGTCGAACCCCGTTATTATCCTCGACGAAATTGATAAAGTAGGCTCCGATTTTCGTGGCGACCCCGCATCGGCACTACTCGAGGTGCTCGACCCCGAACAAAACACCACTTTTCACGACAACTACTTGGAGGTAGAATACGACCTATCAAAGGTGATGTTTATTGCCACTGCCAATACCTTATCTACCATACACCCCGCCTTGCTCGACCGTATGGAAATTATACACGTATCGGGATACTCGCTCGAAGAAAAATTATCTATTGCCAAACAACACTTAATACCTAAACAATTAGCCGAACATGCCCTAAAAAGCAAGCATATAAAGCTAACTGATGCTATACTAAGTAAGTTGATTAGCGAATATACCCGCGAGTCGGGCGTTAGAACCCTAGAACGCCGTATTGCCGCCCTTATGCGCGGTATAGCCAAATCGGTGGCAATGGAAGAAGAGTATAACCCCAAAATAACACCCAAAGACGTAGAACGTATTTTGGGCTTGCGCCGACACGATACCGAAATGTACACCAACGACAACCCACCGGGCGTAGCCGTAGGTTTGGCTTGGACCGAAACCGGCGGCGACATTTTGTTTATCGAAACAAGCCTAAGCAAAGGCAAAGGCGGACTAACCCTAACAGGTAATTTGGGCGATGTAATGAAAGAATCGGCAACTACTGCCCTTAGTTATATCCGCGCCCACGCCCAACAATTAGGTATTGACATTGATGTATTTGAAACCACCAACATACACCTACACGTACCCGAAGGAGGCATACCCAAAGATGGACCCTCGGCAGGTATTACCATGCTAACCACCCTTGTGTCGGCACTAACCAACCGAAAAGTAAAACCTTTTATGGCAATGACCGGCGAAATTACCCTGCGCGGAAAAGTACTACCCGTTGGTGGTATTAAAGAAAAAGTATTGGCTGCCAAACGAGCAGGTATCAAAGAAATTATTTTGTGCCAAGCCAATCAGCGCGATGTAGAAGAAATAAACGCCGAATATACCAAAGGACTTGCTTTTACTTATGTAAAAGATATGATACAAGTATATAATTTGGCACTAGTGTGATAACTTTAATGAAAAATGCATGCTTTTATATGGCATGTGCTTTTGTTTTGAAATAAAGATTGATAAAAAGCCCTCATTTATTGTAAATGAGGGCTTTTGTTGTTACGTGTATTGTTTAATGTAATTTTAATGTAAAAACTAATGTTGTAACACCAAAAAATGTGCAAGTTATTTAATTTGTTGTATCTTTGCACCCCTTTAAAATTTTATTTCTTTACCAATACCAAACGTATAAGCAAGATGCTTAAAAAATTATTGCTGTTTTTGTTTTTTGCTGCCTATTGCAGCAACACCTTATCTGCCCAAACTATTTTATCGGCAGGCGATATTGCCATTATTGGCTATAACATGGACGACCCCGATTTGGTCAAATTTGTAACTCTAGTAGATATTGGAGTTGGAACCCAAATTAAATTTACCGACAACGGCTGGAACGGCACCGCACTAGCTACCACCGAAGGAACAGACACCTGGACGGCAGCCGCTAACTACCCCAAAGGCACCGTGCTAACCCACACCGCAGTTAACATGATACTAGGTACTACCGGCGACCAAATATTTGCTTATCAAGGTACTGCCACTGCTCCTGTTTTCATTTTTGGCTTAAGTACCAAAAGTTGGGTTACCGGAAACATAAGCGGCTCAACATCGCGCAAACCAAGTGGGCTAACTGCTGGCTCAACAGCTCTTGCATTCTCGACCGAAAAAGACAACGGTAAATTTAATATTACCACCAACAGCGGCGACAAAGCAACCCTGCTCACTGCCATTGCCAACCAGGCAAATTGGGCAACTACCGATACCCGCATCACCACTTTCCCAACTTGGACATTTACCGTATCCGGTGGAACAGGCGAACCTAGCGCACAACCAACTAACCTAAGTTTTACCAATGTAACTAGCTACAAATACACTGTTTCTTTTACACCCGCATCGCCTGCACCAACAGGCTATGTTGTTTTAAGAGCCACCAACGATTTTCCATCATACGACCCCGTTGATGGTAGCACTTATGCGGTAGGCAACACCATTGGCAATGCCAAAGTAGTAAGTGTAGGTACAAGTACCTCGTTTTTGCAAGAAGGCGTAATTGCTAATACCGCCTATGGCTACCGCGTATATGCCTACAATGGCACCGCATCTGCCACCAACTATTTGCAGGCGGCACCCCTCGAAAGTTTTATGGTTACTAATGCCACCGAAGCAGGCACGTATTACAACACCCTTAGCCCATCGGCAAGCACTTTTGTCAACGACCTAAAAACACGCGTAAGAAGCCCTTATACCAGAGTATCATACGACCTATACGACGAAACAATGGTGACACACTTTGCCGTAAGCGACACTAGCAGCGGTCAAAAAGTAGCCACTTGTGTATACTCGGGCGAAAAATACAACTATACCCCTCCCTTTGCATGGTACACCACCTCTCCGTTTAGCCGCGAACATACCTGGTGCCTAAGCTGGATGCCAAGCAATGCCACCTCGTCGTACAACGAATACTGCGACCAACATCACCTCTATCCCACTAATCAAACACAAGCCAATGCCGTTAGAAGCAATCACTCACTTGGCGAGGTTGTTACACCCATTAGCTCTTACCTTGCAGGTACTTATGGATACAACATTAACGGGCAAGCTGTTTACGAACCACGCGAACAACAAAAAGGCGATGCCGCCCGAGCTTTACTCTATATGTCTTTGCGATACGATGGCGTAAATGGTTTTAATTGGACTTTTAACTACCTCAATACTACCATATTACCCGGGCTAAACGAAGCCCCCGAAGATTTGGCTACCTTGTTGCAATGGCACGCACAAGACCCACCCGATAACTACGAAATTGCCCGAAACGATTATATCCAAAGTATTCAGCAAAACCGAAACCCATTTGTAGACCACCCCGACTGGGTAAACTACATTAACTTTAACAACTTAAGTTGGATACAAACTCCCGGCAAACTATCCGACAATACATACACCGACCCTATGGGCGTAACAGGTTTGTCTATTTGGCCCAATCCTATGCACGACATAGGCTATGTGTACATCGAATCGAAAACAGACGAAAATGCCCAAATTGAAGTAGTTGACCTTTATGGTCGAACAATTTATACACAAAGCGCCACCTTACAAGCGGGTATCAATGCTTCGCAGATAGCCCTAAACGACTTAATGCCCGGTTATTATGTGTTAGTGGTTACTACACAAAATCGCCACGTTACTAAACGTTTTGTTGTTGAATAACAACTCTTGTCTCAAAAAAAGACATTTTACAACACCAAAAAGCATTTTTGCAGCAGTAATAGCTACAAAAATGCTTCTTATTTTTTTGATGATGTCTCTAAACTAAAAAATAGTTAGCTATTGTAAATTTAGTTTAGCGATTAAATTTTTGGCGATGCATCTAAACTAAAAAATAGTTAGCTATTGTAAATTTAGTTTAGCGATTAAATTTTTGCCCCCCCCCCTCCTTCCACGACCACCAATTACCGTACCAAACTATTTAGCGATTAAATTTCGTTAAATAGTATCATTGTACCGACCTCTAAATTGAAAGAGCTATTTGGGATTTAGGACATAAAAAAAACACCCTCGTAAATTACGAGGGTGTTTTTTACAATTAAATTTTAGGATTTATTTAATTTGCATTTCGGCGCGAGTTAGGTATTTTTCGGCATCGCGACCTTGTTGGCTGTTAGGGTATTTTTGTTTAAGTTGCTCGTAGGCATTTTTGGCTGATTTAAAGTCTTTGTTTACTTCGGCAGCCATACCTGCTTTCATCAAAAACATAGGGGCACTAAACTCGTTTGGACTACTTGCGGCGGCTTTGTTGTAATAATTTACAGCGTCGCTCATTTTACCCAATTCGCTGTAAGCATCGCCCATAGCACCTAATGCCATTGCGTTTACTACTACATCGTCCGATGAAAAATCAGATAGGTTATCAATAGCTTTTTGAAATTCTCCTTTGTTTAGGTAAGCGATACCTGCATAGTAGTAAGCCAAGTTAACGGCTTTTGTTGAGCCGCTATATTGGTTAATCATTTTTAACGCACCTGGGTAGGTAGCGTCGCCGTTCAATACTTTGTCGTAATCGCCTTTGTTAAAATATTGTTGTGCTACAAACAATTGCGATTGGGCTTCGGCTTCTTTACTAGGCAGCCACCAGTTGTGGTATGCCAAATAGGCTAATAGTATTAGCGTAATAACACCTACCACCGATAAGATAGGTTTATAGTTATCTTCTACAAAATGTTCTACCTTCTCAAAACCTGTGCGAAGGTCACGGTCTAGTTCAAGTGTTGTTTCTTCAACAGCAGTTGATTTGTTCTTTGCCATATTAATATTGCGTGAATTATTTTTTTGTTTGATATTTTTGTTTTATAGTAATTTTACCAGTATTTGGTTTTAGGCAGATTAATTGATGAACGAAGAATTACTCCATCAAAAATGGATAATCTGTTTGTGTATAGACATCGGTGTAAACTTCGCTATCGGCGGGCCACGGCGATTTTTCGGCAAACTCTACACATTCTTGTATGGTAGTTTTTACTTTTTGGGCAATTGCGTCTAAATCGGCTTGGGTAGCATATCCGTTGTCGAGTATTTTTTTAGCGGTGGTTTCTATGGGGTCTAATTTTTTGTATTCTTCTACTTCTTCTTTGGTTCGGTATTTGGCGGGGTCCGACATAGAGTGACCTTTGTATCGGTAGGTGCGTATTTCTAGGAAGGTAGGCCCATCGCCACGTCGGGCTCGTTCAACGGCTTCGGTCATGGCTTCGTGTACGGTTTCGCAGTACATACCATCAACGGGTTGGCAGGGCATTTCGTAGCCTAAGCCTAATTTGTAGATGTCGCTAACGTTCGAGGTGCGTTCTACAGATGTACCCATGGCGTAGTAGTTGTTTTCGCAGATAAATATGACGGGCAGTTTCCAGGTCATAGCCATGTTAAAGGTTTCGTGTAGGGCGCCTTGTCGGGCGGCTCCGTCGCCAAATAAGCATACGCAAACGTTGTCGGTGCCTAAGTATTGTTCGGCAAAGGCAATGCCTGCCCCTAACGGAATTTGACCGCCAACAATGCCATGTCCGCCAAAAAAGTAGTGTTCTTTGGAGAAGAAGTGCATAGAGCCACCTTTACCTTTTGAGCAACCTGTTGCTTTGCCGTATAGTTCTGCCATACATTCGTTGGCGGTCATACCTTTGGCTATGGCAATAGCGTGGTCGCGGTAGGCGGTTATAAGTGGGTCTTGTTTGCGGGTTGCCGATACAATGCCTGCGGCTACGGCTTCTTGCCCAATATAAAGGTGGCAAAACCCCCTTATTTTTTGCTGTCCGTATAGTTGCCCTGCTTTTTCTTCGAAGCGGCGCATGAGCAACATTTGCTCGTACCAATTAAGGTAAGTTTCTTTACTAAAAGTGGTTGAAGCTGCTTTGGGCATATTGTCTAAGGTGATATTGCTATCCGAGGTAGTGTTTTTCTTTTTAGCCATGTTATAATGAAGGCAATTTTGGGTGCAAAGGTAAAATTTTTTCTTCGTAAATTATAACGCTTTTGTACGAAAAATGTTGAAATGAAGGTATTTTTTTTTGATTTTTAAGAAAAGGGTGTTTTATTTGCCCAAAATCGTTTATTTTTTCAAAATTTCGGCTAATTTGTCTCCAATTTTGGCTGACCCGCCTTTGTTTTGTTGCACATAGTTGCGGGCTGCCGAGGCTATTTTTTTATATTGTTGGCTATCATCTTCTATTTGTGCAAGTTGGCTACTTAGTTCATAGGTACTTGGTGTTACAAAGGCGGCTTTTAGGGCAATCAAATCGGTGGCTTCCTGAAATTTTTGGTAGTTTTCGCCAAAAAAAGTGGGTATACCAAACACGGCTGCTTCTAAAATGTTATGGATACCTTTGCCAAATCCGCCACCAATATAGGCATATTGTGCATAGGCGTAGATATTGGCTAATATACCAACATTATCTATCAATAAAACTTTTACATCGCTGCTAATTTTGCCACCCATTGTTTGGGCTTTTGAGTAGCGCAGGTGTTTTACTTTTAGCATTTGCTCAATATTTAGTAGGTGATTTTCGCCCACTTCGTGAGGTACAAGCACCCATTTAAAGCCCGATAGGTGAGTAAGTTGGGTATTGTTGATGAGTTCGGCAAGTAGTTGTTCGTCGGGTTGCCAGGTGCTGCCGGCTACAAAAAGGGTGTTATGCGCTTTAAAATGGGCAATGATGGGCAATTGTTTAGGTTGTTGTGCGTTGTTGGCAACGGTATCAAAACGAGTATCGGGGGCTATTTCGACGTTGGTGATGCCAATGTTTTGCAACAAATTGACAGATGCTTGGTTTTGTACAAAAATGGTGTTAATTTTGCTCAATAATTGGCGAAACAAAGCCCCATAGGGTTGAAAAAATACTTGATTGGGGCGAAAAATTGCCGATACCACAAACAACGGAATGCGGCGGCGGTGCAATTCGGTGACATAATGATACCAATATTCGTATTTTACAAAAATAGCTAAGGTAGGTTGTATTTTATCTAACCAAAGGTTTACGTTGCTTGGTGTGTCGTGTAGTAAATAATGTACTTCGTTGGCATGTGTATAATTTTTGCGTATTTCGTAGCCCGAAGGTGAAAAAAAAGTAAGCACAACATATAGCTCGGGATATTGTTTTTTTAGGTCTTCGATAAGCGACCTGCCTTGCTCAAACTCGCCCAACGATGCACAATGCACCCATAGGGTAGGGCGCCGATTATTAACGGGCGCTTTGTACAATTGCAGCCATGTTTGCCGCTGTCCTGCAAGCCATAATTTGGCTTTGGGTTTAAACATTGCCGCAATTAAGGCAGTATAATAATATAGCTCTATACCTAATCTATAAATATAGTAATATAAAGTGTTCATTTGGTTAGTAATAATAAATTAATTTTTTTTAATTACTTTCATTATATCGTTCATCATATCTATTTGCACTTGTTGTATTTCTAATAACTCTTGTTGTTGATGCATTATTAAGTGGTCTATTTTTTCGTGTAGCATTTGTATTTCTAACTCCGATTTTAAGTTAACTATATAATCATTTTTTGCTCTTGTTCGGTCTTTTTCTTCTTGCCGGTTTTGGCTCATCATGATAATAGGTGCTTGTAAAGAAGCTATACAGGATAATAAAAGATTTAATAAAATAAATGGATAAGGGTCAAATCCTTTGTCCTTAAGTCCAAAAACATTGAAAATTATCCATACAAACATAAAAAACAAAAAAGACATAATAAACGTCCAACTTCCGCCAAAGGTGGCTACTTTATCGGCTATTCGTTGCCCAAATGTGTTACTTTTAGCTTGTTCCTCTTCTTCTTCCGACAATTTATCGCTAACCGTTTCGTTGTTTTGCAGGCGGGTTATTACCTGCTTTTCTAAATCGGACAGGATACCTACTTCATCTATCAAAAACTGTTCTATGTATTGATGCCTATATTTATTTAATTCGCTGATAGATAAAGCACTATCTTCGGTAAAATCGGGGTAATCTTTTTGGATAATAGTAAATAGTTTTTTTTGAATAGACCAAGCCTGTATTTTTTCGTTTAGTGGAAAATTTTGATGCGAAATATCACTCGTAAAATAATTATTCATTGTAAATTGTTGTTTTTATGAAGATAACGTATTATTAATAATAAGTATTTTTTTTAAAATTCTGTTTTTAAAGCAATAACTTATAACTTTGCTTGTGTTTTTGTTTTTTAGTCAAACTTACAATATATAACCATGAGATTTATTTTTTGTTTTTCATTGATGTATTTTTTCCCTTTTTTTATTTTATTGGCTAACCCATCTGCCCATAAACAACAATTACTTTGCAATACACCTGTTAATTTAAATGCAATAAGTATAGATGCCAATACCGAGCAACTTTTGTGGGATTCGGTGAGTAATGTAACCTATTATAATGTGCGATATAGGGCAGTAGGTGATGCCGAGTGGAACAGTATTTGGACAAACAGCAATGTAGTAAATCTAAACAACCTACGCGACGCTACCAACTACGAGTGGCAGGTGCAAAGTGCTTGTACCGATAACAATGCCAGTGTTTTTAGCCAATCGAACACCTTTATTAGCCCAAACAACTCTACCGACGATACCATAAGCCTTACCCGTGTGGTGTATTTGCAAAAAGGCACACCCAATAGCCTCACTTTTAGGTGGCGCACCAACCAAAAAACAAGCACTGTGGTATATTATGGTTCATCGCCCAAAACACTAACGGCATGGGCAAAAGATACCACACTTGTAACCGAACACGAAATAAAAATAGATGATTTACTGCCTTTTACGTGCTATTATTATGCCATACAATCGGGCACCGAAATATTAGAGGGCGATGACGATAACTTTTTTTATACCCAACCTATGCCCCAAACAGTGCAACCTGTACGTGTGTGGGTAATAGGCGATGCCGGAACTAACTACGCAGAACAAAACCAAGTTCGCGATGCGTATTACCATTTTACCGATACTACTTACACCAATGTATGGTTGTTTTTGGGCGATAATGCTTATCAAAGTGGATTAGATTCTGAGTATCAGACCAACATTTTTACTAATCACTACGACAAACTATTTAAGCAAACACCAGTAACACCCGCAGCTGGGAACCACGATTTATACAGTGCCAATGCCACTACCCAAACAGGACCCTACTACGACATATTCTCGCTTTATACCCATGCCGAAGCAGGTGGCTTGCCATCGGGTACCGAAGCTTATTACTCGTTTAACTATGCCAACATACATTTTGTGTGCTTAGAGTCTACAACAGCATCGTTTAGGGTGCCTTATTCGGCAATGTATAATTGGCTACAAGCCGATTTAGCCCTTAATAAACAACATTGGACGGTGGTGTATTTTCATCATCCGCCCTATACAAAAGGCAGCCACAACTCGGATACAGAAGTGGAATTGATAGAGATGCGCCAAAATTTCGCACCTATTTTTGACCAATATAAAGTAGATTTAGTACTTTGCGGACATAGCCACACCTACGAGCGCTCGTATTTGCTAAAAGGGCATTATGGCGATGAGTGTACTTTTGATGCCCAATACCAAGTAGATGCAGGCAGTGGCGAGGCGGCAACGCCATACACCAAAGACACGGCTAACCATTTTGACGGGGTAGTCTATGCCGTTGTTGGTTGTTCGGGTAAGGTAAGCAGCACAACCGCAAATGGCTGGCCACACAACGCCATGTATATGTCAACCAATACAGTTTTGGGCTCGATGGTATTAGATGTTTATGGCGATACGCTACGCGCCAAATTTATAGATAATAGCGTGCCTGCAAACATTATTGACGAATTTATGTTGTTAAAACACAACGAGGTAGCGCCAAGTATGTATATACCCGTATTAAGTACCGTTGCGGTGTATCCAAATCCAACCAACAACCAATTTGCTTTGAACCTTAACCTTGCTCAACCCGACGAAATAAGTGTGGACATACATGCAACAACGGGGCAATATATAGGTAAAATATTAGATAAAAGTTTGCAAGATGCAGGGCAACAAAAAGTAACTATTGATTTGCGGTACTTAAATTTGCCTAAAGGTACGTATATACTAAAAATAAGTGGTAAATCTATCAACCAAAACCGATTACTGATTATTGCCAGATAGGGTTGCTGGCTTGGGTATAACTCAAGGGCCTTGTTGAAAACAGCGTTTAAGTTGCACTTTATTGCCTAACGCAAAACCCAAGTGTAGTTTCCTATTTTTTTGTGGTTGAAGGAAACAAAGAGATACCGTGATATAAAACGGCTTGTGTAATGGAAAAAAACCCCCCCGACACGAGGAGGGGGGAAAAGGGGGGGGAACGTTTCTAAATAATGGTTTAGTTTTCCATTTACAAAATGTAAATAATAAAAAAAAAGCCCGCCATTACAGCTTCAACTGGGTTAAGTGCCGAACAGAAATATCATGCTCAGTTTAATTTCAAAAGTTCTTAATAACGGGCTTAAAAGTGTGGTGCCCGGAAAATCAGTTACTTTAACGCGAATCCCCGCCAAACGGGTTTAAATATTTGGCATGTTATTTGTTATCAATAATAAGTGCTTTAAAATCGGCATCGTTGCGCCAGGCGTCAAAATCGTCGTCGCCTTGTGCCCAGTTTTTGCACTCGGGTTCAAGTTGCATGGCTTTTTGTAGACTTGCCAAAAACAAATCTTTTTGCTCCAATAAGCTATAAGCGCAGGCTTTATTATAATGCGAACCTGCATAATCGGGTGCTATGGCAATAGCTTTATTGCACCAATCTATGGCATTTTGGTAGTCGCCTATTTTCACAAAAACACTCGATAACGAGGTCATGCTGTCTACTTCGTTGGGGTTTATGCTTATGGCGGTGGTATAACAATCTATTGCTTGGGTGTTTTGGTCTAGTAGGTCGTGTACATTGGCTAAATTGTGCCAAGTGTCTTCGTCTTTGGGGTTTAGTTCAACGGCTTTTTTATAATAAGTTAAAGCTTCTTCATATTTTTCTAAATCTTCTAAAATAAGCCCGCAGTTGTTCCATGCCTCAAACATTTTGGGGTTAATATTTAGTGCTTCTTTGTAGGTAGTTAAAGCGGTTTGGTGGTCGCCTAAATTTTCGTAAACTTGTGCCATATTAAACAAGTATATAAATCCTTTTGGATTTAGTTCAATGGCTTTTTTATAACACTCAAGTGCCTTTTGGTATTGTTGCAGATGAAAATTGGTAACACCGCAACTATTCCAAGCTTCGTGGTCGTGAGGGTGTTTTACTAGTAGTTTTTCGTATATTTCTAATGCTTTAGCATATTGTTCTAAATTATCAAAAACTAATCCGTAGTTATATAATATATCGGTGTCGTTTGGATTGATGCTAAATGCTTTTTCGTAGCAGCGCAATGCTTTTTCAAAATCCATTAGTTCGGTGTATACGTTGCCAAAGTCGTTCCAGGCAAATTCGTTATAGGCATCAAGGCTAATTAGTTTTTGAAACGTATCAATGGCTCGTTTGCTATCGCCCGATTCGTGGTAAGCAAGGGCTAATTCGTGCAAAAAGTCGGGCTCGTTGGGTTCCATTTGCAAGGCTTTTTGCAGCATTTTTATGGCGTCGATGTAGCGTTTTTTTTCGATGGCTTTTTGGGCGTTTTGATATAATTGTTCGGCGTACATTTTTTTAATTGAAATTGACTAATTTAGGAGTTATGAGCTACAGAGGTTGAGGTATAGATGGTTAGTGGTAAATAACTGAATGTTACGCGGAGTCCTATTTTAGGGTGTTTATTTAGGACACAGATTTTACAGATAAGACACGGATTAAGATGGATTTTTTCGAGAGGATTAATGTTAGATTGATTTAGTTTTTACTACTGATGTATGATTGCTAGCTGCCTGCCAAATAGCCTGTTTATCACCCAAACAGCCCATTTTTACTAGACAATCTATTGTTCAAAAACAAAGAAATAAACCACGTCCTTATTTTAGACTTTTTGTTTAAACTTGGATGCTAAATCCGTGTCAAATCCGTAAAATCCGTGTCCTCGTGTGCGTAACGTGAGTAAATAAAACAAAAATACCGATACAAGTATCGGCACTGCTAGCCTAAAGCAAATCTTTATGTGTAATAATAATAATTATCCAAATAATTTTGCTAAAACCATTTCGTTTTTAAGCATCGGTATTTTTATTTCGTAAATATGGGCAATAAATGCTTTGGTTTGAAGGTCAAAACTTTTTATTTGTTTCATTAATTTTAACCATTCGCATATTTTGTGGCAAGCGGCTCGGCTTTGGTCTGTGTCTAATAAATCATACACATTTTGTCGTAAAATATCGAAACTATCGATAGGATAGACATTTAACAGGGGCAAGATAATTTGGTTAAAATCGGGCTTTTTTCGTTGGTTTATGGCGTACTCTAAAACGTCGTCGTAGCGTTTTAGATGTACCAACATTTGGGTATATGTTGTAGGGTTTTGGGTAGCAAATTTTGTTAGATAATCTTCTATTTCTTTATCTAACAAAGCGGGCATTAGTTTATCAAAAACGCTAAAATTGTTTTTGTTGGCGGCTTGTTCCGATAAGTAAAACCAAATTTGTTTGTACAGTTTAGGGTAGTCGGTTAGTTGTACATATTGGCTCAAAAACTCGGCATGTGTTTTAGCATCTGTATCGAACAATTTTTGAGCTAAGTTATAAAAATCGTTTTTTCGGTTATCTTTGGCATATTTTGCCACTAGTTTTTGAGCTATTTGGGGGTCGTAAATGGCTAATTTTTTTGCGGTGCTGTACCATAAATCGGTGCTTTGTGTAAGGTCGGCAATATGAAACAACAAATTGGGTGGATAAGTTGTCAAATCGGCGTTTAAGGCAAGCAAAGTTTGGTAAAGGTAGCGCGCAAAATCAATATTAGGGGTAATTTGTATTAAAAAAGGTACAAAATCGGCAAAATCGGCTAAGTTTTTGGGATTTTTTAGGTAGTTTGGATTTGTTTTTATTCGTTCAAATACAAAATCTATTATTTTTTGGGTAACTATGGCTAATTGTCCTTTTATGGCTTTTTCTATCTGGGGCAATTTATTGGCAAAAAAGCTTATCATTACCTTATCTGTGTTATAAGCTTTATCTAAAAAAGCTTCATGCAAACCCATTAGCACTGCCATAGCTCGCACAAAATCGGCTTTGGCAATGTAGGCATTTATTTGTGTTTGATATGGCTCAAAGAAGTAGTCTAATTGTGCTATTTTTACGGTTTCGAGTTTATTAAAACTGATTGTTTTTAGTTTATCTAAAATTTCTTTGCTTGTTTGTTCTGTAATTTGAGTGCTGCTTAAGGGTTTGTCGGGTATGGGTATTGTGGGTGTCGGAGAGGGTGGGAGAGGAGCAACCTTGGCAACGGGTGGTTGTACAAAGTTGATAAATTGTGCCTGCCAATTGGCATCTTTGGTTAAAATTTGTTTTAAAAACCAGTTTTTTTGTTCGGTGGTGGCATGGTTAAATATTCGTTCAAAGCTAATGTCTTTAAAGGTTGTATCGGCGGGTTTTGCGGTTTGTTTAGGTGTTGTTTGTTGATTATTTATGCTACTAAAAACGTTTTGTACTTTATTGAGCGTTTGGGTTACAGTTTTGCTAAATACACTATATTCTCCGTTCGAGATGGCAAGCCCAACTGCTACTATATGTTTGCAGATGCCGCCAAAGTCGTAGGGGCAGCTACAATTGCTATCAATATTGTTTCCATCAATAGTTATTTCTACTTCGTAGGTATCCGAACCCTCAACGATGCCTGTAAAAACAATACCGCATTTTTCAACACTTTCAATTGCTCCCGATTTATAATACGAGTATCCGCGTGAATAACTTTGCGATGTAGCTTCGGTTTTAAGGTATTTTAATAGCCCGTTCATTTAAAATTTGCTTTAAAAAAAGATTTAGCACACATTGCTTAAATTTGTCGCAAATGTACGCTACTTTTGTGACAAAAAAACGAAAAAGCCAAACTAATTTAAAATTGATAACTAATAATTTGTAATTAACATTAAGTGTTTTGTATTTTTAATAAATGAACAGTATCTATATTTAATGCATTGTTGTTTATATGTATGAAATTTGTTTTATGGTTCAAATAATCAATAATTAATAATTAACAATCAAAATGAACTACTGGTTAGTAAAGTCAGAGCCCGAAACTTTTAGTTGGGATGATTTGGTGCGTTTAGGTACCGATATGTGGAATGGTGTGCGCAACTATCAGGCACGTAACAATTTACAAGCTATGAAGTTGGGCGACAAAGTGCTGTTTTACCACAGCGTAATTAAGCCGGGCGTGGTGGGTTTAGCTACTGTCTCAGCCGAACATTACCCCGACCCCACTATCCCCGAAGACCCACGGTGGGTGGCTGTAGATATTACTGCCGACCAAGCTCTGCCGCAAAAAGTAACATTAGCTGCCATAAAAGCCAATCCCAAATTAGCACAAATGCAGCTAATTAAGCAAAGTCGGTTGTCGGTAATGGCAGTTACCCCCGACGAATATAACGAGGTATTGAACATGGCAAACCAATAATAGTACATTAAAATGCACTATTATATGCCCCAAATAGCAAAATACTGCTTGATTGTCCATATTTTTGCGTATCTTTGCCTCTAAAAATTACAAATTATGTTTTTATCTTAACTTATGCCAACTAACATATCTGCTACCGAAGAAGATTATTTAAAAGCAATTTATAAAATTGCCGAAGAGCAAGTTAATGATGTATTTGTTAATACCAATGCTATTGCCGCCCGCATGAATACCAAAGCCGCATCGGTGACGGATATGATTAAGCGTTTATCCGAAAAAGAATTAATTAGCTATCAAAAATATAAAGGCGTACAACTAACCACCGTAGGTAACACTATTGCCAAAAATTTGGTGCGAAAACACCGCCTTTGGGAAGTATTTTTAGTAAATAAATTAGGCTATAAATGGGACGAAGTACACGACATTGCCGAACAACTCGAACATATACAATCGGTTGATTTAATTGATAGATTAGACAATTTTTTGGATAATCCGCGTTTTGACCCACATGGCGACCCAATACCCGACAAAGATGGTCATTTTGCTCAAATTATGGATGGTGTTCTTGCCGATTTGCTCGAAAACGACACTTGTATGGTAATGGGTGTTAAAGACCATTCGGCTACCTTTTTGCGTTTTTTAGAAGAGCAACAATTGGTATTAGGGGCTATTGTAACCATCATTAAAATTCATGATTACGACCAATCTGTAACCGTAAAATTAGGCGAGTCGGGCATTGTTTTTACCATATCTAACCAAGTAAGCCAACATTTGTATGTTAAAGTTGTTTAAAACCTACTCAATAGCATTATCAAAACTACTGTAACTTATCTAACCCGTAAAATTGTAATAACTACAAACCATGCGCAAACTCACCATGTCCGAGCTTAACCGCTTGTCGGTAGATGAATTTAAAGATGCCGATAAAGTGCCTATAGTAATGGTGTTAGACAATGTACGCAGCCTGCACAATGTAGGTTCGGTGTTTCGTACCGCTGATGCCTTTAGAGTTACTGCCCTTTATTTATGTGGTATTACTGCCACACCACCCAACAAAGAAATTTACAAAACAGCGCTTGGCTCAACCGAATCGGTTGAATGGCATTACTTTTCGACCACAAACGAAGCCCTTTTGCACCTAAAACACAATAATTACACCCTTGTAGCCGTTGAACAAACATCTAATAGCTTATCACTTACCCAATTTACACCACAAGAAACACAAAAATATGCCCTTGTTTTAGGTAACGAAGTGTATGGTGTTGCCGAAGATGCATTACCACTTTGCGATATAGCCCTCGAAATACCCCAACTTGGCACCAAACACTCGCTTAATGTGTCGGTGTGTGCAGGTATTGTACTTTGGGATTTTTTGTGTAAGGCAAAACTACTTTGATACCGACATTTAAAAGTAATAAATGGTTGCTCAATTTACACAATATCATTGTTTGTTTTTTTAATTTACAACGGAGACACGGAGAACATGGAGATTTTTTTTGCACGACCTATGGTTTTTGTTGTTTTTTAGTTTGTAATGGAGACACTGAAAACTCATTCTTCTCTGTGTTCTCTGTGTCTCTTGTTGTTTTTTATTTTTTTAGTTTACAACAGAAACAGCAATCCTATAAATAATATCTGAAACTTTTCGATGTCGTTACCAAACTTCTACTACTTTACCACAAAACACATAAGTAGCTATTTATACAAATCCGCTTCTAATCCATAAAATCCGTGTCCTCTTCTGCATAATATCAATTGTTAATTATAAACTGTATTTTAAATTTTCATTCACCAAATTTTAAAAAGATGAAACAATTACTTAGTATTATTCTTTCGGCAAGCATATTGTTAGGAGCAGCTAGTTGTTCAAAAGGCTTATCTGCCTCGCAAGTGCCTAAGTCGGTTATCGTGGCTTTTAACAAAAATTTTCCGGGTGCTACTAACACCAAATGGAAAAACAAAGGAGACGCCTACGAAGCTACTTTTACTGCCAAAGGTGGGCAGAAAACAAGCGTAAAAATTGGCTCTGATGGTACTATCAGCAATAAATAATTGCCGATAATAAACTAAAATGGCATGCTCAATAAAAAAATATGGGGTGTGCCATTTTGTTTTTTACTGCCTAATGCAGCTATATTTTTATCAAAAAACACTACTTTCAAAACTTTCAGTAACTTTTGAAAATTAAATCACCTTTTTATTTGGTAGTATTGCAAAAATGCGGTAATTTTGTGACGAAATTTTGAACAATAGTCTATCTAATATGGTTAATGTGGCTTGATGTATTGATGTTTTGAAGCAAAACTATTATGTAATGCAAAAATCTATCTAAATATGTCATCATTGCTTGCAACCTCTTGCAGTTTAAATCAGTCCTTGTTACAAAAATCTCGTTAAAAAAAACGAAACCGTATGCGAACAAAAGAAAAGATGATTGCGGGTTTTTCTAAATTTTCGAAACCCGAAAAAATTGCTTGGTTAGCCAAACACTTTTTTACCGACAACCCCATGGACGTAGCCCGCGAGTTTGCCAGCTTTTGGCACACCAACGTAGAGGCTCAACGCCTATTCGATGGAATGAGTGAAAACACCATCAGTAACTTTTATATGCCCTATGGCGTAGCACCCAACTTTTTGGTCAATCACAAATTGTACTGTGTGCCTATGGTTATAGAAGAAAGCTCGGTAGTAGCAGCCGCATCAAGCGGAGCTAAGTTTTGGTACACACGCGGCGGTTTCGATTCGCAGGTGGTATCTACTATTAAAGTAGGACATGTGCATTTTATATGGAACGGCATAGACCCCGTTAAAATGTATAGCTTTTTTAATGACATAAAGCCTTATATGCTGCAAGCCATTAAACCACTTACCGAAAACATGGAAAAACGCGGCGGCGGCGTACATCGCTTATCGTTGCTGCACCTGCCCGAAATAGAAAATGGTTACTACCAACTAAAATTAGAGGTAGAAACTTGCGATGCAATGGGTGCTAATTTTATCAATTCTATCCTCGAAGAATTGTCTAAAATTTTGACAGATAAAGCAAACACCTACTACGATTTTAACTACACCGAGCGCGACATACAAATAATTATGGCTATCTTGTCGAACTATACCCCCGAGTGTTTGGTGCGCTGCCACGTGCAATGCAAAATTAACGAATTGGGTAATTTTGAAGATATGGATGCAAACGAATTTGCCGAAAAATTTGTAAGAGCCGTAAATATTGCTAAAAAAGATGTGTATAGAGCAACTACCCACAACAAAGGCATTTATAATGGCATTGATGCCGTAGTTATTGCAACAGGCAACGATTTTAGAGCCATAGAAGCCTGTGGACACGCCTATGCCTCGCGCGATGGGCAATACCGCTCGTTGAGCGATGCTTGGATAGCCGATGGGGCGTTTCACTTTGAGTTAGAAGTACCCTTAGCCGTAGGTACTGTTGGCGGATTAACAAAAATTCATCCACTTGCACATCGCTCGTTACAGCTATTGGGCAACCCATCTGCCCAAGAATTGATGAGTGTAATTGCAGCCGTTGGTTTGGCTCAAAACTTCGCCGCTGTTAGGTCGTTGGTGACAACAGGTATCCAAAAAGGACACATGAAAATGCACCTGCATAACATCTTGTCGCACTTTGCCGCCGCCCCACACGAAATAGATGCCGCCCTTACTTACTTTCAAGAGCAAACCATCTCTTTTTCGTCGGTGCGCAACTTTTTAGATGCCTTACGAAATCAATCTAAACCAATAATAACTATGTAATAGTTTAGATTTGATACAACACAAATTAAACCACTTAAAAATATTTTATTTAAAATAGCCCAATGTGCCTGCATCGGGCTATTGCCTTTATAGTAAATTATATGATTTTTGCATTAATAAACCACAATATTTTGTAACCACATTTTTTAAACCCCCGTTAATAAACCATGAATTACAGAGCAAACGGAAAATTATTGCTAACCAGCGAATATTTTGTGCTAAACGGAGCCTTATCGCTGGCATTGCCTACCCAAAAAGGACAATCTTTGCAAGTTACCGAAGAGCCTTTTTCGCAACCCATCCTTAAATGGAACGCCTACAACCGTTTAGGGCGTATCTGGATTGCCACTATCTTACTGCTACCTACCCTCGAGGTATTGGCTTGTAAAGAACGCAGCCGCAAACAAGTTAATAAGCTGCAAAATATATTACAGCAAGCCAAATTGCTAAACCCTAAATTTTTAAGCAACACACAGCAAAGTTTAAGTGTAACTACCAATTTAGAATTTCCAGAAGATTGGGGATTAGGTACTAGTTCTACAATTATATACAATGTAGCAAAGTGGGCAAACGTAGACCCATTTGTGCTCAACAAAGTTTCGTTTAATGGCTCGGGCTATGATATTGCTTGCGCCAATGCCACCTTACCTATCTACTACCAACTGTCCGACAATAAACCCATCGTAAAGACAGCACCTTTTAATCCGCCTTTTGCTAAAAATATGTACTTTGTTTATCTGCGCTTTAAAAAAGATACTAGACAAGGTATAACACATTACAAAAAACACCAACCAAATCCCCAAATCATAGACCAACTGTCGGACATTACCCGTTCGGTAGGGCGATGCAAACGCTTAGAAACTTTCGAGGAACTGCTAACAGAACATGAAAATATCATCTCTGCCGAACTTCAACTCAAAACAGCTCGCTCGCTCCATTTTGCCGATTATCCTTTTGGTATCATCAAATCGTTGGGTGCCTGGGGAGGCGATTTTGTACTAGCAACCTCCTCCGAATCGGAAACGGTAACCAAAGCCTATTTTGCCTCAAAAGGTTTTACAACCATTGTTAAATACGAAGATATGGTGTATTTTGATTAATGATTATAAATATCCAAGTATACCGCAAAGAGTTGTTTTATAATGCATGCAATATAGGTTTTGCAAGTAATACGCCCTTTTAATATCTTGCAAAAATAAAAAAATATTACTTTTCAGTATGTTGTTTTGTAATCAATAATTTATAATAAATAATCAATAATTAAAAATGTATACAAAAGATGCTCAAGTTGCTTGGCGTAGCCCATCAAATATTGCGCTGGTAAAATATTGGGGTAAATATGGTATTCAGTTGCCCCGCAATGCCTCGGTTAGTTTTACACTTACCAATGCCTATACCAACATGAGTATAGCATATCAGCCCAAAAGCAATAACGAGCAAGGTGTATCGCTTTATTTTTTGTTTGAAGGACAAGAAAATGCCAAATTTGCCCAAAAAATTCAGGTATTTCTCGAAACTTTGGTGCCCATTTTTCCGTTTTTGACACAATTACACCTAAACATTAGCTCAAGTAATTCGTTTCCTCATTCGTCGGGCATCGCATCGTCGGCATCAAGCATGAGCGCTTTGGCACTCTGTTTGTGCAGTATCGAGCAACAACTGTTAAACGATTTTGCCGATAACGAAGCATTTTTGCATAAAGCTTCCGAGATAGCCCGTTTAGGGTCGGGTAGTGCTGCACGCTCGGTATATCCGTATGCAGCCGTGTGGGGGTACCACAACGACATAGCAGACAGTGCCAACGAGTACGCCATTCCGTTTGCTATGCACCCCTATTTTAACACCTATTGCAACACCATTTTAATTGTTAGCCGAGCCGAAAAAACAGTATCGAGCCGAGCTGGACATGCGCTGATGAACGACCACCCCTACGCCGATGCTCGCTACACACATGCCAATAATCAGTTGAGCAACTTAGTGCCTATTTTACAAACTGGCGATGCCCAGGGTTTTATAAACATTGTAGAAAACGAAGCACTTACACTGCATGGTTTAATGATGAACTCTAACCCTTCGTTTATATTACTACACCCCAACACCTTGCACATCATCAACCAAATACGGGCATTTAGGCACGATACCAACATACCCCTTTGCTTTACCCTCGATGCTGGTCCTAATGTGCACCTGCTTTATCCCGCCGAGTTTGCCACGCAGGTACAACCATTTATCCAAACCAATTTACTTGCTTATTGCCAAGATAACTATTTTATTGAAGATAAAGTGGGCGACGGTCCCCAAAAAATATAACACAAAACCGCAGCCAACATAACGATGGCTGCGGTTTTGTAACTATACTTTTACGGTACTTTTATTACTGAATCATGTTACGCACGACGCTATTTTAGTGTTATTTACGACACAGATTTTACCGATTAGATACAGATAAGATAGATTCTTATTTGGTTACTTATATTAGCAACTCATTTCAATAATTGAGTATTTTGCTTTTTATACCCAGTTTGCGGCTCATTTCTTCGGGACTAAGCGTTAAGAAAGTATACTGTTGAGCCCCACACCAAAACAAACCCACAAACAACTTTCAAGTTTTATCTTTTAGGGCCATTTGCCAATTACTACAGCCTGATTTTGGTTTTTTGTCAAGAAAAAGAACAAACTTTAATGAGCCAAAGCCGAGCGACCACAAATTAACAAAGCCCTGCCAAGGTAACATCCCTGCGTAATATCAGTTACTCATTTATTGCATCTATAATCTGTTGGTCTAACGGATTTACGGTTTGCGAGAAAAACTTAGTTAAATTGCCCTCTTTGTCAATAATGTATTTGCAAAAATTCCAGGTTGGAGCTTGGTCGTTCCAGCCATTAAGTGTTTTATCCGACAAAAATTTGTACAAAGCGTGCTGATTAGCGCCAATTACGTCAATTTTTTCGAACATTTGGAAGGTTACGCCGTAGTTTTGGGTGCAAAAGGTAGCAATTTCTTCGTTATCTTTGGGTTCTTGTCCAAAAAAATTGTTTGCCGGAAACCCTAATATAGCCACTTTATCGCCCATTTGCTCGTGTAGGGTTTGTAAATCGGTAAACTGTGGCGTAAAACCACATGCCGATGCCGTGTTTACAATCAACACTTTTTTGCCTTTGTATTGACTGAAATCAACTTCGGTGCCGTCTATGGCAAGCATTTTAAAACTATGAAAAGTAGATAACACCTCGGGTGTTTCTTGTATAACCTCGGGCGTTTCTTGCTTTTTACATGCACTAGCCGCAAAAATTAAAAGTAGAAAAGTAATGCTAAATGAAATGTTTTTCATTGTATTGTAAGTTATTTGTTGTTTTTGTGTAAGTTGTATAGCGCCATTTATAGCCACAAAACTTAACTATTTACGGCATTTACAATTTCGTCGTCGAGTGGATTTACACCCGATTTGTAGAATTTAAGCAAACGTCCGTTTTCGTCAATTAGGTATTTGCAGAAGTTCCACGACGGAGCTTGGTCGTTCCATCCATTAAGGGTTTTATCCGACAAAAATTTGTATAGCGGGTGTTGATTTTTACCAACTACATCAATTTTCTCGAACATTTGGAAAGTTACGCCATAATTTTTTTGGCAAAAAGACGCAATTTCGGTGTTGCTACCCGGTTCTTGTCCCATAAAATTGTTTGCCGGAAAGCCCAGTATCACTAATTTATCGCCTATTTTTTGGTGCAAGGCTTCCAAATCTTTATATTGTGGCGTAAAACCACATTTTGATGCCGTATTAACCACCAACACTTTTTTACCTTTATATTGACTTAAATCAATTTCGGTACCATCTATGGCAAGCATTTTAAAGTCGTAAAACGATTGTGTAGGTACAGTGGCAGTAGCTGCATTTGGGCTTTCGGTTTGTTTGCTGGCAGTGCTACAAGCCATGCCCAACAACAATAACAAAGATAAGCTAACAGAAAAATAAATTCTTTGCATAAAATTTTGGATTTTTAATTTTCTTTCAACAACAACTTTTTGCGGATTTAGTTTTGAAAAACAAAAAAAAGCGCTACTTTTGGCACAAAAAAACGAAATGAACGAAACTGCTATTTGCTATCTATCGTATATAGCTGTACGCGAACAACCTACGCACAAAGCCCAAATGGTTACACAACTTATTTTTGGCGAAGATTATGTAGTTATAGAAACTCAAAACGATTGGTGCTTGATACAATGCCGACACGATAACTACCAAGGTTGGATACCCGAAGGGCAAGTATTTTATTTGCCCGATGATTTAAATGCTCAATATCTAGAGCGATACAGCACCATTACCCCATCTTATTTCCATATTCATGCCCCTCATACGGGCAACATCATTAGGTTGTCGCCGGGTAGCAAACTGCCGTTTTATATGCCCGATAAGCAACTGTTTAATTATCAAACAAATTGGATGAAACTATTTGATGACAACTTGATTTATCAAGATGCAAATACCCAAACCATTTATGGCACTAAACAAAGCATGTTAGCTGCCATGAGCCAATTTTATGGCACACCTTATTTATGGGGCGGGCGAACAATTTGGGGAATTGATTGTTCTGGTTTAACACAAATTGCTTTTAGATTATTGGGCATAAACCTACCCCGCGACGCCTACCAACAAGCCGAAAGCGATTTGGGCAAAACTATTAACACACTAAGCAAAACTCAAGCTTGCGACCTGGCATTTTTTAGCTCAACAGCCAACCAAGAACGCATTACGCATGTAGGTATTTTATTATCGCCACAAAAAATATTACACGCCAGCAATTATGTACAAACCGATATGTTAGACAAAACAGGCATCTATAAGCTAACAAACACCACCCAAAAACACTATACGCATTATCTTAAGTGCATAAAACGCTTTTTGTAACAAATAAGCCAAATTTTGTAAGATAAAAAATGCAACTTTTGGCTACCTTTGCAGTCAAATAAAGGTAAGTTGTTAAAAGTACTTAATTATTTGCTAAAATCAAAAAAAAGCAGTACCTTTGTGCTGTAAATTCAATCCATTCATCTTTAAAATAATTTCCATCAGTATCATGAAAAAATTCATTGGTTTCGTAATTCTATTTATTGCTTTGGTAGCTACTACTAATACTTTTGCTCAATGCACAGGTAACAAAAAAGCAACTACCTCGACCGAGCAAGGTGCTACCCAAGTAATCCAAACGGGCGACAATACCGCTAAAGCTGGTGCTTGCCAAAAAACAGGTGCTGCTTGTTGTAAAAACAAAACAGCCCAAGCCTCTGTTGATGCTCCTGCCGCACCTGGCGCTGCTTGCTGCAAAAACAAAACAGCCCAAGCTAGCACCGACCAAAACGGAGCTGCTACACAAGTTGTGCAAACAGGTAACACAGCTAAGGCTGGTGCTTGCCAAAAAACAGGCGCTGCTTGCTGCAAAAACAAAACAGCCCAAACTAGCACCGACCAAACCGGAGCTGCCACACAAATTGTACAAACCAACGCTGCCGCAAAACCTGCTTGTTGCAAAAATCCTAGTCCAGGTTGTACCAGCGACAAAACTACAATGAGCAAAAAAAGCAAAGCTAAAAAGCTAAAACCGAAAAAGTTACCCTAACTTCTGGCTCATCGAAAGGTGTTAGCGAACTAAAAAACAACGATGGTACACGCTAAATTTTAGCCACCGCCATAAAAAAAGCCCCGTTGCCATTGTGCATCGGGGCTTTTTTGTGCGTGTAATTAAGCAAACAAAATCATCAAGCGGTAAGATATACCCCAATTGCCATTTTTTTACTAACTTTACGCGCCCTTAGCTAATAACAAGCAAAAATAATAATTAACAATTTATAATTTACAATTAGTTGAACTATTCAATTGTACACCTTCACATTCCGCAGCCCGAGTTTGCGGATATTTTTTTAACAGAAATGCTCGATTTGGGGTTTGATAGCTTCGAAGAAACCCCCAACGGTTTAGCTGCCTATATCGACACTGACCTGCTCGATACCGAAGCCTTAAACCAACTTATCGAGCAATACGCTAGCCTAACCGATGTGCGTTTATTGTCTATCGAGCCATTAGCCAACAAAAACTGGAACGAACTTTGGGAAAGCAACTTTCAACCTGTTTTTGTTGATGATAAAATTGTTATCAAAGCACCGT
The DNA here is from genome assembly GCA_016718845.1 of Sphingobacteriales bacterium. Taxonomy (GTDB): domain Bacteria; phylum Bacteroidota; class Bacteroidia; order Chitinophagales; family UBA2359; genus JAEUUX01. The sequence goes on along the minus strand of JADKCK010000003.1, from coordinate 50,202 downwards.
TTCATGTCATCGAGCAAACATATCCCTATACCATTACCATAGAACCCTAAAATGGCTTTTGGTACAGGGCATCACGAAACAACATACATGATGCTACATGCTTTGATAGATATGCCCCTCGAAAATAAATCGGTACTAGATTTTGGTTGTGGAACAGGTATCTTGGCAATATTTGCCAAAATGCGCCATTGCGCCTATACCGTAGCTATTGACTACGACCCGTTATCTACCCAAAACACCCTCGAAAATATGGACGTAAACGGCATTGCCAACATCGATGTGTTGCTGGGCGATGCCACCGTAATACCCCAAAATAAGCACTTCGATGTGGTATTGGCAAACATTACCCGCAACGTAATTCTCGATTCTTTTGCCGCTCTATACAATTCTTTAGCCCCTAATGGCGTTATATTGTTTAGTGGCATCTTAGAAGATGACATTGACATGATAAAACAAACCGCCGAACAATATCAACTACAATACCAAAACCAGCAAGTGCGTGGCAATTGGGCGTTTTTAGCATTTAAAAAGGGTGAAGGAGTGAAAGAGTGAAAGAGTGAAGACACCCACTCATTTTACCATCTTATTACTTTTAAAACATTTTACAATGACTAAAGATGAATTACAAGAAAGAATTTACAATCATTTTGCGAATAATAAGATTAAGCCAACAATTACCGCAAAGGCAGAGGCATACGTTATAAAAAAACAATTAATTAGGGCTGCAACATCAGTAGGGGCAAATCACAGGGCAATGCGTCGAGCTAGATCGGGTAACGAATATTTTGCAAAATTGAGTATTGTAGTAGAAGAAGCAGATGAAACGCTATTTTGGTTAGAGTTACTTATAGCAGCCGAAATAGTGCCTTTTTCTAAATTATGCCTCTTGCTTCAAGAATCAAAAGAGTTATTAGCTATTTTTGCTTCAACACGCAAAAAACACAGGTCTAAAAAAGAAGAATAATTGAAGACGAAAACTGTATATGCCTCCCTCCGTTTCAACTTCGCTCAACGACCTTCACTCCCTTCACTCTTTTCACTCTTTTCACTCTTTTCACTCTCTTCACTCTCTTCACTCTTTTCACTCTTTTCACTCTTTTATAATTTACAACATAATCCGCATGAGTCCAAAGTTCTTTTTAACGCTGTTCGCGGCGTGTATCTTGTGGCTACTAACAACGCCTGTCGAGGCACAAATGAACCAATACTCGACAGACCCCGCCAAGTTTTGGGTCGAAATGAAAACACTGTTCGACAAAACACCGCAAGAAAAAGCCACCAAAATTCTCGAAGAAATTAGCATTAACTCGCAAAGCGGGCGCATACCCGATGCCAAAATGCAAGCCATTATTGCACAGGTCAATAATATGGTAACTAAAAAAATGCGCCCCATACCGCATTACACCGATTATTTCGACTGCATTAACCTATTTATCAAATCGGGTAAATTTGATGCTAAGTTCGACGATTGGCAAAAAGCCATGACCAATATCACCAACAAAATAGACAAATCAAAATTTGGTGATTACGAGCGCTACATCGACTTCTCGAACGCCTTTTTTGCCAATGGCACACTCAACAAAGTGTCGGGTAAATCGTGGTCAATTCAAAGTGGTGATTACAAAATTGAATGGACAGACGATAAACCCAACATCACCTTTGCCGATGGTACACTAACTTGTTTCGCCGCCCGCGATAGCGTATCTATCTACAACACCAAAGGTACATTCTCTATCTTCGACGATAAATGGAGCGGTACATCGGGTAAAGTAACATGGATGCGCGTGCAACTCGACCCAAATAGCGTATACGCCGAGTTAGGTAAATACAACATAGACTTTAAACAAAGCGAATACAAAGTAGAAGACGTTACTTTTTACCACAAAAAATATTTCAATACCCCACTAAAAGGCTCGCTAACCGACAAAATATCATCAAAAGTAGAGGGCGAGTACCTCTATCCGCAGTTCGACTCGTATGAAAAGAACCTGCAAATGAAAAACTTCGACGACCAAGTAACCTTTACCAGCGGTTTTAGCTTGCGCGGCAACAAAGTGGTAGCCTTTGGCACAAACGAAAAACTTGCCAACATGAGCATCTACTCAAAAGAAAAAAAACTGATAATGATTGCTCGCTCGTTGGGTTTTGCTATCCGCGAAGGAAAAGAAATTAACTCACAAGCAGCCACAGCAGCCGTTTATTTCGCCGCCGACTCTATCTATCACCCACGTTTAACCCTCAATTACAACATCAAAGACAAAGAGCTGCGCCTGATACGCGATGGCAATTCAAGCTCAAAAATCTCTTTCATCTCCTCCTATCACCAACTCGAAGGCAACGTAGATGGATTGTTCTGGAAAATAAATACACCCGTTATTGACTTCAAAATGGTGTCGCAACTCAAAAATTTACGCGTAGTTTTCGAGTCGTATAACCTCTACGAACCCAAACGCTCCGATGCCTACCGTATGTACTCAGATGCCGATATTATTGGCAAACTAAAAGATTATGCCCGTAATAACGAAAACGTTTCGGCAGATGATTTTGCCAAAGAATTAAACGGTAGATATACAGGGGCAGATATCTTAAACACCATTTTTCAATTGGTAGAAGATGGTTTTGCTTTTTACAATCCCGATACCAAAATGATAACCCCTCGACCCAAAGTACTACATTATTTTGATTCGAGACGTGGCACATCCGACTTTGACCGTATCGCCCTCATCTCCGAATCAGACCAAGAAAACGCCCAACTAAACCTCGACGATAAAATATTGTTGGTAACGGGCGTAAAAAAAATTGGCTTGTCCGACTCTCAACGCGTAACTATCTACCCCAAAGGCGGTATCACACGTGTAAAAAAAGGACGCGACATGGACGTAGATGGTACCATTGTGGCTGGTAGTGTAGATTTTTCGGGCAAAAACTTTGCCTTTAAATACGAACCTTTCGAAGTAAAAATGGACTCGGTCGACCAAATGCAAATTTATTTGGTTGATGAAACTGGCAAACGCAAAACCGTTGATGGCAACCTAACACCCATCGAAACCCTTATCCGCGATGTATCCGGAACACTATATATTGATAAGGGCGATAACAAATCGGGCAAAATTAGTTATCCATCTTACCCAAAATTCGAGTCCGATGGTAACTCATTTCTGTACTATAACAGCAAAAAACTATATAACGGAGCTTACAAAAAAGAAGAGTTTCACTTTAAACTCGACCCCTTTAAATTTACCGATTTAGACCACATCTCCCCCGACCTTTTGGTGTTTCCTGGAACCATGGTAACGGGTAATATTTTCCCACAGTTTAAACAAACCACCAGCTTACAAGAAGATTTTTCGTTGGGTTTTAACAAAAAAACCGAATCGGCAGGTATGCCCGTATACAAAAAAGGTACTTTTACCGGCACGATAAACATGAGTAACAAAGGCTTGATTGGCGAAGGGCGTATTGATTATGCCGCTGGTGGTATGTTCTCGAAAGAGTTTATCTTTTTACCCGACTCATTGATGGCAGAAGCCGACTCGTTTTATCTACAACGCAAAGTGGTAAAAGGTGTTGAGTATCCCGAGGCACACAACAGCAACGTGAAATTACGTTGGTACCCCGAGGGCGATAGCCTTTTAGTGTACATGAAAGAACGCCCCTTTAATATGTTCGCCTCAAAAGCCGAACTAAAAGGCAACTTGCTAGTAACCGATAAAGGTTTGCGCGGAAGCGGTACCGTAACATTGCCCGAAGCTACTATTAGGTCAAAAGCTTTTACTTTTACAGGTGGTACTTTCAAATCCGACTCATCGGACGTAGTTATCAAAAACAAAGACGCTGCACGGGTATCGTTTAACTCGTACAATGTAAAAAGCCGCGTAGATTTGGACAAAATGCTAGGCGAATTTTTAGCCAATGGCAGCAACATTCCTATCAACCTGCCCTACAACCAATACAAAACCATAGCCAGCGAGTTTTATTGGCTGATGAACGACAAAATCGTAAACATACGTATGCCCGAAGACACCGCTGGTGGCTATTTCGTATCTACCCGACCCGACCAAGATGGATTGAAATTTAAAGCATCGGGAGGCGTAGTAAACCTTGCCGAAAACACCATTAAAATAGACGGCGTACCTTATATTGCCGTAGGTGATGCCAAAATCCAACCGCCCGATACCCAAGTATTTATCGAGCCAGATGCCAAAATGCGTACCTTCGAGGGGGCAACCATAGTAGCCGATAGCACCTCCGAAATGCACAAAATTACCAAAGCCAAAGTAACTATCTTGGGTAAAAATAACATGATTGCCAGCGGCGAATACCGTTACCGAGGCAAAAACATGAAAAAACAACAGGTTGGATTTGACCCCATAGAAATTAAACAGGACGAAAAAGACCCCAAACGTTACTATACCTACGCCACCGCAGGTATATCAGAAACCGAAGATTTTAAACTCAACAACCGTATCAATTTTAAAGGTAATTGCTTGCTCGACTCGCGCAAAAAATACCTATACTTCGACGGGTTTGCAAAAATTGTACTCGACAATAAAGCCATAGATGCACAATGGTTTAAATTTGCCGACGAAATAAACCCCGATAACATACAAATTGACGTAACCGCTCCAACAGGCGAAAATAAAGACACACTTTACTTCGCTATTGTGCAAGATATGGACGCACTTGCCCCTTATCCTGCCTTTTTAACCAAAAAACGCACACCCATCGACCAGTTCTTGTTTCAAGCATCGGGCGAGCTGAACTACGACGAAACCAAAAATACCTACCGAGTTGGCGATAAAAAACGATTGCTAGGCGGACAAACAGGTAATATCTTTGCCCTAAAAGACCCCGAAGGCATCGTTACCACCGAAGGTAAATATACCTTCGGACACGAATGGGGCTTGGTAGAAGTAGCTTTGGGCGGACGTGGCGAGTTTAAAACTGCCGACAACTCGTTTAAAGTAGACCAAGCCGTACTAGGGCTTGAGTTTATGTTCGATACCGATTTAACCGCCAAAATAGGCGATATTATCAGAACCTATAACGGCAACGGACAAGAAATTGACTACTCGAAAGAATTATTCTCGGTAAGCGCCATGCAACTTATCGACCAAAAAGACATCAGCGATTTTAAAAAGATGATGGGGCAAAATGGCTACCTTGCCAACCGTATGAAAGGATTAGACCAAACCATGATTTTAACTAACTTAAATATGGTTTGGGACACAGCCACTTTAACCATGCACTCGGTGGGTAAGTTTGGTGTGGCTTTTATGGGTACCAAATATGTTAACCGCATGGTAGAGGGTTATGTAGAGTTTGGTGTTCGTCAAAGCGGCGACTTCTTTAACGTGTACATCGAAACAGATAAAAACGACTTAGGCGCACGCCAGTGGTTTTTCTGGACATACAAAAAAGGCTTGATGCAAATGGTATCGTCCGACATAATGGTGAACGATGGTATTATGAAAATCTCGGAGAAAAAACGCGGTAAAGTAAAAGATGGTTTGATTTACAACTACACCATGGCTCCGGTTTTAAAGAAAAGCCAGTTTTTGTATGCCATGCGCGGCGAGGCTATCCCCGTCGAAGCACCACCACCACCACCCGTTACGGCACCTACCGACAGCACAGGTACGCAACAACCCGCACCCAACAACGATGGCACAACACCTGCACCTAATGGCGATGGCACAACACCTACACCCAACGGCGATGGTACAACGCCACCACCTGCCAACGTAACACCACCGCCTGCCGAAACTAATCCCGCCGCCGAACCCGTTGACCCCGACGACCCACTCGGCATTTTAAAGGACAAGAAAAAAGGCAAAAAGAAAAAAGATAAAAACCCCGAATAGTTAGGGGGGGTAAAAAACAAAAAAAAGCGAAACAAGCTGCACAAACAGCGTGTTTCGCTTTTTTTAGTATTAAAAAATATGCAAATTTAAGCCTTGAAATGAACAAAATATGGGGTAGTCAAAAACCAAAAATGCCCTTATTTATTCATAATCACCTGTCTTGCTGCAATTTCGTCTTGTTTTAGTTGTGCGATAAGGGCATCTAAACCTGCAAATTTTTGTTCGTTGCGCAGGCGTTCCACAAAATTTACTTGCAATGTTTGGTCGTAAATATCCTCGTCAAAGTCAAAAATGTGTACTTCGGTGGTGCGGTTTGTGCCATTAACGGTTGGGCGTATGCCAATGTTTAACATGCCCCCATAGGGTTGGTTATTATGTATAACTTGCACTGCATAAACCCCATTTGCAGGCACTAATTTTAGCGGGTTTGATACGGCAATATTAGCCGTAGGATAGCCAATTTTTCTGCCCAATTGCTGCCCGCGCACCACTGTGCCATACAACGGATACCAATAACCCAGCAAATGTTGCGCACTTGTTACGTTGCCCTCGTGCAGGGCGTTGCGTATTTTAGTTGAGCTAACAGCCATATCATCAACCAATTGTTTCGGAATTTCGGCAACATCAAAACCATATTGGGTAGATAATTGTTCTAACAAAACAAAATCGCCTGCTCGGTTTTGCCCAAAACGGTGGTCGTAGCCAATAACAATACAACGTGGTGCAAAATTTTGGACTAAAAAATCGGCTACGTATGCCTGCGGGGTTTGCTGCGAAAACTGTGGCGTAAAAGCAGTAACAGCTACATTATCTAAACCAAAATGGCGCAACAATTGGTATTTTTCGGTGTCGGGCGATAACAACTCAAAAGACTGCTTGCCTAAAAGTAAGCGCGGATGTGGCTCAAAAGTTATCAATACCGTTTCGCCTTGATATTGTTCAGCCACTTTTTTTAGATGCCTAATAATTTGTTGATGCCCACAATGCACCCCGTCGAATGTGCCAATGGTAATAACCGCATTGCGAAAAGTAGGTAAAGGCTCGTTAGGCAAAAATATACGCATGTACTAAATGGTGAAGGAAGTGAAGTGGTGATATAGCGATGTGGTGAAATGGTGAGCAACTACACAACATACGCAAAAAATAAACAATAAAGGACTGCTAAAACGGTGCAAAATTAGCAAAATACTTCGATTAAATAGCTATTCCGTCTAATAATGTCGGGTAAAAGCAGCATTACCAACCCCATTAGAGGCGTGATATGGGTAGCAAATAGCATTTTCTGCAACATTTTCCGCTCCGTTAGGGGCGTAATATGGGTAGATGTGTGGGTAACAAATAGCATTTTCCGCTTTCGGCAGACAGCGGACAGCGAGCAGCCAATAGCGGACAGCCTGCAGCCAACAGCCGCACCAACAGCTTTTTTTCAACAATCGCACACTAAATTCGTTTTTTGTTCGCATCTTTGTACCTTCAAAACCTCATCTTACATGAACATTATTCATTACGTAGAAGATTACCTCGACAAATTCAAAAATTTGGCTTTGGGCAGCGAAAAAACAACTGCCCAACAAATAGATATTGTACCCTATCGAACCTACGGCACCCCCGATTGGATACTATGCAGAGGACGAGTTTTATTGGGTAATAAAATTGCCATGAAACAAAAAGACGGCTATTGGCGTAACTTAGTAAATACCTACCGTCGTTTCGAAAGCGATGAAATACCCGGCGCACAACTCGAAATCACCTACGCCGACTCTACTTTTGAGCTACACAACGACCAAGAGGGTTTTTACCACTTTGCCACTGCTTTGCACAACCCTACGCCCTTGCCACACCCCGCCGAATGGCAAACCTACAACATACAACTGTTAAGTATCAACAACCAAGCCATTAGCCCCATGCCCACCGATACAGGGCATATACTTATCCCGCCACCAAGCGCCACCTATGGCATTATTAGCGATATTGACGATACCGTTATTTATACCAGCGTAGTATCCAAAACCAAAATGTTGTACTACACTTTTTTCAAAAATGCCTATTCGCGTTTGGCTTTTCCGGGCGTAGCTGCCTTGTATTGGGCGTTGCATAGAGGGCTAAATAACAAAGCACATAACCCCATCTTTTACGTATCAAATGGACCCTGGAACTTGTACGACATGCTCAGCGATTTTATGGACATCAACAACCTACCCAAAGGACCCATTTTGCTGCGCGACTTTGGTACCCGAAACGATAACGACCAAATTCTAAGCTACCAAGACCATAAATACAACGAAATTGTAAACATCTTGCGCACCTACCCCAACATGCCTTTTATTTTAATTGGCGATAGTGGCGAAAAAGATGCCGATATTTATCGCCGAGTAGCGCATCTGTTCCCTAACCGAATCAAGGCTATATACATACGCAATGTACAAGACCACAGCCGAGCCGAGCGCATCAAACAACTCATAGAACGCGAAGACCATATTGACATACAACTAATAGACGATTCGCAAGCCATTGCACAACATGCTTTCCAAAACAACCATATAAGCCTCGAAGGGCTAAATGCCGTTAAAGGTAGTATGTACAACCGCTCCTCGAACTTTATCATAGACCACCTAATGAGCGACGACGATATTTAGCCGTTGCTAGTACCGATACTTGTATCGGTATGGCTAACTCATGTTACGCAGCCCATTTTTATAATTAGCCATTTGGTATTTTTAGCTACGCTTTGCATTATTTGTAGAGACCGGCATTATAGGAATTGGCGTTAAGAAATGGGCAAAAATGGAGCGTTAAAAAGAATGCTGTTTGAACACGCCACACCAAGCCCAGAATAAACTCGACAAACAAGCCGTTTGGCGTGCAAGTTTATATCTTTTAGCGTAATGTTGCCCATTTTAGCCAATTACTATACCAGCCTTGATTTTTTGTTACTTTTTGATCAAGCAAAAAGTAAAAAAACATGATTGAAGGATATGCAGCAACAAAAAAACAACAAACAACTAAAAAAGTCTCATGCCGCTTAATAACCAACTCGTTTGGGTTACCTCTGCGTAACATGAGCGCAAACATACGAGTGGCTAATACTACATCTGGTAGTGCCGATACTTGTATCGGTATTGACATTAGCTACTAAGGGCGCTAAAAATACATTATTGACACGTAGCATCTCCATAATTCATAATCAATAATCAATAATCAAATTGACCTATCCTAAAGTTATTTTACATCGTCACCGCGTAGCCGCCCTTGAGCGCAGGCATCCGTGGTTGTTTTCGGGTGCTATACAGCGCATCGAGGGCAAAGCAACCGAAGGCTGTGTGGTAGATATTTACACGCCCGATAACCAATATGTTGCAACAGGGCATTTTCAGGCAGGTGGCAGCATTGCCGTTCGTTTGTTATCGTTTGAACAAACACCTATTGATGCCCACTTTTGGACACAAAAAATACAATTAGCCTATCAATACCGCCAGCAATTGGGACTAGGCGTGCTATCGGCAACCAATGTTTTTAGGCTGATAAATGCCGAAGGCGATGGCTTGCCCGGATTAATCGTAGACTATTACCATGGCACCGCCGTAGTACAAATGCACACTTGGGGTATGTACAACGCCAAAGACGACATTTGCGAGGCATTAAAAAATGTGTTGGGCAATAGCTTACATGCCATTTACCACAAAAGTGCCGAAACCTTGCCCAAACTAAAAGGCAGCCCCGATACCATAGAAAATGGCTATTTGTGGGGCATGACAGCCGTGCCAAGTGTAGTAACCGAAAACCACCACCGCTTTGCCATTGATTGGGAAACAGGACAAAAAACAGGCTTCTTTATAGACCAACGCCTAAATAGGCAACTATTGGCAGATTATGCACAAGGCAAAACAGTACTAAATGCGTTTAGTTATTCGGGTGGTTTTTCGGTGTATGCCCTTGTTGCGGGCGCTTTGCGCGTCGACTCGGTCGATGTATCGCAAAAAGCTATTGACCTATGCAACCAAAATGTAGCATTAAACAACTTCGACTCGCTGCAACACCAAGCCATCTGCGACGATGTACTCAAATACCTACAACACAACACCACCCCCTACGACATTGTAGTACTCGACCCACCTGCTTTTGCCAAACACCTCGATGCTCGCCACAAAGCAGTGCAGGGCTACAAACGTTTAAATGTGCTGGGGCTAAAAAATGTAAAACCCGGTGGTATATTGTTTACCTTTTCTTGCTCGGCAGTAGTAGACAGGCAACTGTTTTACGATACCATTGTAGCTGCTGCCATAGAGGTAGGGCGCAACATACGCGTAATGCACCAACTGTCGCAACCACCCGACCACCCCATTAGCATCTACCACACCGAAGGACATTACCTAAAAGGCTTGGTGCTGTACGTAGAGTAATTAACCCAAATATGCCAATGCAAACGTTCACACTTCATCATTCATAAATTTATCAGTATGGCTAAGTTCTTCTTCCATGTTTTGCTATTGGTTTGTTTTTGTGTTTTATCGCTATCGGTAAATGCACAAAAAATCTACAAACCAAGTATTTCTTCAACCGAGGTATTACCCGAGTGGGTAACGCTAATGTACCAACCAAACCCCAATGTTTGGGCAGTAGATAATGCCCGCAGGGATTATTACCGCACCCATGATTTCCAAAAAACAGCACATACACAGTATTACAAAAGATGGCGCCGAGCAGTAGCCGCCTACGTTGATGAACAAGGATATGCACACTTGCCAACATGGGAACAACGCCAAACAGCCGAGCAAAATTACCGCAACAAACTTGCCGCACAACAAAGCAACACATCTGCCCAAAAACAATTGAGCAGCCAATGGGAGTGTATTGGTCCATTTGAAACCTTCGACCCACCACAAGAGGGTGGCGGACAACCTCCAAGGTCGGACCAAGCCAATATTTATAGCTTCGACCAAGCCCTATCAAACACCAACACCTTGTTTTGTGGTACCGAAACAGGTATGATTTTTAAATCAACCGACAAGGGTTTGCACTGGAACTCGGTGTCGCATACATTGGCTTTGGGTGGCGTTACGGCAGTAAAAATACACCCAACTAACCACAATATAGTATTTGCTGGCGATGGAAACCATTTAATAAAAACCATTGATGGCGGCAATACATGGTCTACGGTTTTAAACAACGTAGAGGTAAACGATATTGCCATTAGCCCCGCCAATGCACAAATAGTAATGGTAGCTACCCAACAAGGTTTGTATCGCTCTATCAATGGCGGCAGCAACTTTACCAGTATCTACACCCAAAAATGCTACGACATTGAGTTTAAACCAAACGATGCCACCATTGTGTACATCGTTAAAAATAATGTTACCCAAAAACGCTGCGAATTTTTCAAATCAACCAATTCGGGAGCAAATTTTACCATACAATCAACAGGCTGGTTTAACGGCACCGATGCCAACCGAGCCGACGAAGGCGCCCGACTAACGGTTACTCCCGCCGACCCTAACCGAATATACGCCATATTGATAGGGCAAGCCCAAAATGGCGACAATGGTTTTATTGGCGTATACCGCAGCAACGATGCAGGCGCTACCTGGACATTGCCCAACGCACCCGCAGGTGGTCCGTATAATGCTGCCACACACCCCTGTTTAACTAGTTTTAACCCCAATGCAGGTCCCAATTCGTATCATCAAGGATATTACAACTTAGCTATTGGAGCATCGCACAACAATGCCGATGTGTTGTATATTGGCTGCCTAAACACGTGGCGCTCTACCGATGGTGGAGCCACTTTTGAGTGGTTAGGCGGCTATGGGGGCAGTTTAAGTATCCACCCCGATGTACAAGATATTAAAATTTATGGCAACGACATTTGGGTATCAACCGATGGCGGCGTTGATTACTCGAGTGACAATTTAACCAGCATCACCCCACATAACAATGGCTTATACGCCTCGGATTATTGGGGATTTGGCAGCGGCTGGAACAACGACGTATTGGCAGGTGGAAGATACCACAATGGCAATGCCGTATTTTACGAAACTTACCCCTCGGGCAAATTTGTGGCTTTAGGTGGTGGCGAAGCCTCGACAGGCTATGTTAACCCCGGCGAAAACCGCCGCGTATATCACTCCGATATTGGTGGAACCATAATCGGCAATACCTTTAACGCCCCAATAGATTGGTTTGGCGTAGGGCGTTTCCCGAACGAAGCCTATTATCCTGCCGAATCATCGGAGATGGAGTTTGACCCACTGTGTTACAATCGTTGGTATTTGGGGCAAGATAACAACCTTTGGCGCACCACCGACGGAGGTACTAATTTTGAGTTAGTGCGTGCCTTTGGAACTGATGCCAACAACCAACTAAAACAAATCGAAATATCGCGAAGCAACCCCAACGTAATGTATGTTTTTCAACAACCCGCAAGCGGCTCGGTGGGTAAAATCTGGAAAACAACTAATGGCGGAACCGATTGGACACAAACAACCGTGCCTACCGGCGACAGCCGCGTATGTGCTATATCGCTAAGTGCCACCGATGCCAACACACTCTGGTTGGGCTTTACCTACGGCAGCAATGGCAGCAAAGTATTTAAAACCATAGACGGTGGCGATACTTGGAGCAATATTACAACCGCTATGCTCGATGGCGAAAACATACAATCTGTTATGCACCAAGGCGGCACCAATGGCGGTGTGTATGTAGGTACGCAAAATGCAGTGTATTATCGAAACAACACCCTAAGTAATTGGGTATTATATGCCGATGCTTTACCCACCGTTATATCAACCGACCAACTTCGACCGTTTTACAAAAACAATAAAATACGCACCGCCAGCTACGGTAAAGGTATTTGGCAAGCCGATTTATACGAACCCTCGACACCCGTAGCACAACCTATGGCTAACAAATTAATTAGCTATTGCCCCAACGACTCGATACAATTTGAGGATTACTCGATACTCGACCACACAGGGGCTACTTGGTTGTGGCAGTTCGAGGGTGGTTCGCCGGCTACCTCAACTTTACGCAACCCCACAATAGCCTACAATACCGCAGGTAGTTATGATGTAACATTAACCGTAACAAACGCCAATGGCAGCAACACCAAAACAGTTGCCAACATGATAACCATTGCCCCAAATGCCACCAACAGCTTACCCGTCACCGAAAACTTCGAAGGTACGCTAAATCTAACAATCGTAAACCCCGACCAAGCTATAGGCTGGGCAAGCACCGCACCTAATTGCGCAGCCAATGGTAGCACCGCCTATTTTGTAAATTGCTATAACTACAGCGATGGCGGACAAACCGACGACCTACTGTTTCCCGAAAACCTAAACCTAAGTACCATACAAGGCGCTTGGCTTAAGTTTAGATACGCTTACGCCCCTTATATCGATGCCGGCGGAGCTTGGACAGATACCTTGCGCGTATTGGTATCTAACAATTGCGGGCGCACCTTTACGGCAGTATTCGAAGAAGGTGGCGAAAACCTAAGCACTACCAGCACTGGCGGCGGTCCAAACAACAACTACGAATCGGGCGATTGGTACCCCGAATCGTGCGCCGATTGGCAACAAGTTTGTATTAACCTTAGTCAATATGCAGGGCAAATTTTGCAGCTAAAAATACAAAGCCAAACAGGTTATGGCAACAACATTTTTGTAGATAATGTGGCTTTAGAATCTAACCCTTTATTAGCACCTACTATTGCAGGCAATGCAGCAGCTTGCACACAACAAACGCAAACTTACACAGCACCCGCAGGCGGCTCGGCATACACCTGGACAGTTACAGGTGGCACCATCATCGGCGGACAAGGCACTGCTAACATACAAGTACAATGGAGCAACGGCTCGGCTGGCAATGTGTCGGTAACGGTTACGCCATAGCTTTTGGCTGCTCGCTGTTCGCTATCGGCTTTGCACAGATAAAAAACTCCGTGTTCTCCGTGTATCCGTTGTAAATAAAATGACCACATAGATACATAGAAAATCATAGGGTCATAGAAAAAAGACCACATAGGCAGATAGTTGCCTATTAACTATGTCTCTATGAAAACCTATGCTACTATGTGTCAAAAAAACTCCGTGTATCCGTTGTAAATAAAAAGACCATATATATACATAGAACATCATAGGGTCATAGAAAAAGCCACAAGGCAGATAACCGCCATAACTATGTCCTAACCTATGCTACTATGTGTCAAAAACTCCTATCCTTGTAAATAAAATGACCACATAGATACATAGAAAATCATAGGGTCATAGAAAAAAGACCACATAGGCAGATAGTTGCCTATTAACTATGTCTCTATGAAAACCTATGCTACTATGTGTCAAAAAAACTCCGTGTATCCGCTGTAAATAAAAAGACCACATAGATACATAGAAAATCATAGGGTCATAGAAAAAAGACCACGTAGGCAGATAGTTGCCTATTAACTATGTCTCTATGAAAACCTATGCTACTATGTGTCAAAAAAACTCCGTGTATCCGTTGTAAATAAAAAGACCATATATATACATAGGACATCATAGGGTCATAGAAAAAAGACCACATAGGCAGATAACCGCCTATTAACTATGTCTCTATGAAAACCTATGCTACTATGTGTCAAAAAAACTCCGTGTCTACGTGTCTCCGTTGTAAACTAAAACAACAACAACAACAAACACCGATAAAAACAACAACGCCCAAATGGCTGCTACCACATTTACCGCTTGCAGGACAACAAACCCTACGAGCGGTAAATTTTTATTTAAACCACACCAACTATTGAACCTAAAAGCCCATTTTTTTGTTCTAGTAAAACATTGTACCTTTGTACCCCAAATAAGCATCTAACAAACCGCATTATTCATTCTTAATAAAACAAACCTTGTCGAAGTTACTTTCTTTTTTGCTGCAAAATGTAGCCATTGAGCAAACAATTGGCAATACCGATAGCCCAATAAACATCACCCAAGTTTGCACCGATTCGCGGGTAGTAAAACAGGGTGCTTTGTTCGTTGCCCTATCAGGTACACAAACCGATGGACATAAGTTTATAGACAAAGCCATTGAGCAAGGAGCAAGCTCCATTTTGTGCGAAACCTTACCCAATGTGTTATCTCCCAACTTAATTTACCTACAAGTAGCCAATGCCGCTTTGGCTTTAGGGCAGATAGCCTCGGCGTTTTACAATCATCCTTCGCGGCAGCTAAAACTAGTGGGTGTAACAGGTACAAACGGCAAAACCACCACTGCCACTTTGTTGTTTAATCTGTTTTGCGAGTTGGGATATGCTTGCGGTTTAATATCAACGGTACAATACCAGATCAACAATACCGTTTACCCATCAACCCACACTACCCCCGATGTAATACGCTTTAACGAGCTATTAGCACAAATGGTAGACGAGGGCTGCGATTATGCCTTTGCCGAGGTTAGCTCGCACGCAGTAGTGCAACAGCGCATTGCAGGTTTGCATTTTGCAGGCGGATTGTTCACCAACATCACCCACGACCACCTCGATTATCACGGCACTTTTGACAACTACATAAAAGCAAAAAAAGGTTTTTTTGACCAACTACCCAGCACCGCCTTTGCCCTAACCAACGCCGACGACAAACGCGGTATGGTGATGCTGCAAAACACCAAAGCTAAACGCTACACCTACTCGCTGCGTACCTTAGCCGATTTTAAAGCCAAAATACTCGAAAATACTTTTGCAGGTTTGATGATGCAAATGGACAAACACGAGTTTCATGCCCAACTAATTGGCGAGTTTAACGCCTACAACCTATTAGCCGTTTATAGCACTGCTATATTATTAGGCATGGATAAGATAGAAACCCTAACCGCTTTAAGCCAACTTACGGCTGCCGAAGGGCGTTTTGATTACCTCATGCACCCACAAACACGCGTAGTAGCTATTGTAGATTATGCCCACACACCCGATGCCCTCGAAAAAGTGTTGGATACCATTAACCACCTACGCACCCACAACGAGCAAGTAATTACCGTTGTAGGTTGTGGCGGCGACCGCGACAAAACCAAACGACCCATTATGGCACGTATAGCAGCCGAAAAAAGCAACCGCGTTATCCTCACCTCCGACAACCCCCGCACCGAAGACCCCAACGCCATACTCGCCGACATGCAAGCAGGCATTGTTGCCGTTAACAAAGTACTAACTATTGCCAACCGACAAGAAGCCATACGAACCGCCATTGCCCTTGCCCAACCCAACGACATTGTTTTGGTGGCAGGTAAAGGTCACGAAAAATACCAAGAAATAAACAACATACGCTACCCCTTCGATGATAAAGCCATTATAGCACAAACGCTAGGATTGATGAGCCAATAAACACGTTTTGCTCACAGCTTGCACAACAAACGCTAATCATTTACACCTTACTGTTGATAATCAATAATCGATAATCAAAAGTTAACCTTCCCAATCCCATGCTCCGTTATTTATTTATGCTATTACCCATAGCCATTATCATTTTGGTAGATGTATATGCCTACCAAGCCTTTAAGGCAGCTACCACCAACAAATGGGTGCATTATTTGTACATAGCCATTAGTTTAGGTATTTATGCCGTATTTATAACCGCCTTGTTTACCGACCCGCGCACATGGTCGGGCGCTACGCGCAGCTATCTAACCTCCATATTTTTGTTGGTATTTATCAGCAAACTGTTAATTAGCGTATTTTTACTCTTTGATGATACGCTGCGTATAGGACGTTGGGCAATATCTTTGTTTCAAACACCCGCTATACCCACCGACGGCACAACAACCGCCGCCAACTACATTACCCGCTCGCAGTTTATTAGCCGCATAGGTATATTGGGCGCCGCATTGCCTTTTGCTACTTTGCTATATGGCATGGTGCGCAATGCCTACAACTACCAAATAAAAAAAGTAGCATTGCCCATTGCCAACCTGCCCGACGTGTTCGAGGGATTAACCATCGTGCAAATATCCGACATACACTCGGGTAGCTTTACACAACAACACCCCGTAGCATTAGGCGTAGATATGATAAATGGATTAAACCCCGACCTAGTATTTTTTACAGGCGATTTGGTCAACAACCGAGCCGACGAAGCCGAAGATTATATCGACATTTTTGGCAAAATAAAAGCTAAATTAGGTGTATTCTCGATAACGGGCAACCACGATTATGGCGAATATGTACCCTGGGAAACAAAAGCCGACGAACACGCCAACTTTGAACGACTGAAAGATAACCACAAACGTATGGGCTGGCGTTTGCTGATGAACGAAAACCACATCATCGAACGAAACGGACATAAACTAGCCATTTTAGGGGTAGAAAATTGGAGCGCCTTGCTGCGCTTCCCTAAATATGGCAAACTACACCAAGCCTACGAAGGCACACAAGATAGCGCCGTAAAGCTATTGTTATCGCACGACCCCTCGCACTGGCGAGCCGAAATATTGCCTAAATACCCCGACATTAACGCCGTTTTCTCGGGGCATACACATGGCTTTCAATTGGGTATAAACTGGAACGGCTTTAAATGGAGCCCCGCTCAATGGATGTATAAAGAGTGGATGGGCTTGTACGAAGATGCCGGACGACACCTATATGTTAACCCCGGCTATGGCTTTTTAGGCTATCCGGGCAGAGTAGGCATATTACCCGAAATTACCCATTTTACCCTCACCAAAGCATAAACCAAAAACGCCAACAGCCTTAATACTGTTGGCGTTTTCTGACGTTTATCGCCCAAAATACTTTATTCATCACACAAAAAACACACAAACAAACGTACTTTATATGCCCACCGGTACGTTGTAATTACTTAAAACAAAGTGTATTTTTGTTTCTCAAAACCCATAAAAATACTACACCATGATTAATTATAAAGAAACATTCTGGGAAATTTACTCAAATTTACCGAAACCAATAACATAGACAAGGTGATTGCCAACTGCCCAAGTCTGCAACAACACAACAACTACACCGCCTACAACCTACTCGAAGGCACTGAAGATAGTAGCAAACTGTGTGCCGACGAACTATTGGCTTTGATGAAAAACAAATAATTGCACTAATAACCCATCTGCCATAAAAAAAAACACGCTCCAACAAAGGGCGTGTTTTTTTGCTATCACACAAACAACTAAACCAATAATGCCACTAATTAACCCAATATTGACAAAATATTGCTTGTGCAAACACAATATAAAGCGGTGCTTTTTTGGAAAAGCTCAAAAAATGTTTTACCTAAAACAACCACTTACAGCGAAATAAAAGGCTGTATAAAGTTTTAATTACCCCGAACTATATTAACAACACAAAACAAAAAAAGCTTAGTAAAAAACACTATTAAACTACTTAATAGTTTAATAACCCAAACTAAAAGTGCCTGATTATCAGTACAAAACAAATTTGCTAAACCAATTTTTATTTTTTTGTATTGGCAGTCAAACTAATAATTATGCCTGCAAACAATAGCTGCAAAATATAAAATTACAACACTATTTAAACAATTTGGCTACTTGATTTGTATTACCGCTAAACACTAAGGAAAACCCTTTTTTTTGTTTTTGGCAATACTAATGTAACGCTGTATCTTTGCATCAACAAAAAAACAATCGTAAACGTTTATCTTAAAAACACCTAAAAACATGAAACTTTTACCATTTTTCTTACAACGTATCTGCCTTATAGCATTACTTTTTGCAGGCATCAATCAGCCAATAAAGGCACAATTTGGCAACGACGATGTTGCATGGCTATTGGACTATTATACCCAATTGGGTTATGGCGATTGCTTGGCTAACGCCCCCGAATTTATTAGCCAAGCAGAAGTAAATGATTACTTATACCTCAACTGCCCCGAGGCATTAGGTTATCCGTCGGCAGAAACACAAGTACAAGCCTACATAGACGCAGGCTATGGCGAGTGCTTTATTGATGCACCCACCTTTGAATCTTACGACGAGGTAGATGCCTATGCCGGCACCTGCCCCGCCTACATACAAGCGGTTTTAGACTCTTATGCCAATATCTATGGCGCAGCCGATTGCCTTGACAATGCCCCCGATTTTGCTAGCGTACAAGAAGCCAATGACTACCTAATAATTAACTGCCCAAGCATATTTGGCTTGCCAACAGCCCAACAACAAATGGAGCAGTACGTACAACAGGGCTACGCCGATTGCTTTACCGATGCACCTACTTTTGCATCGTACCAAGAGGTAGACAACTACATAGCTACTTGCCCCGCCTACATACAAGGCATGATTGATTTGTATAGCGACTATGGTTATGCTTATTGTTTAGACGAAGACGTGCCTACATTTACCAACATCAACCAACTATACGAGTACCTAGGCGCTTGCACCCCCACTGTACAAGATTTAATAGACATGTACACAGCACAAGGTTATGGTGCTTGTTTGGTAGATGCACCCGAGTTTGAAACCGCCGCACAAGTGTCGGATTATTTATATGCCAACTGCCTTGAAATATATGGTTATCCATCGGCACAATACCAAATAGATTTGTTTACGCAAGCAGGCTATGGCGATTGTTTTACCGATACCTCAACGTTTAACACCTATTTGCAGGTTATCGAGTACATAAACACCTGCCCCGACTATATACAAGGCTACATTAACAACTACGCCATGTCGGGTTATGCCGATTGTTTTGCCAACGCACCCGCATTTGATAATGTAGCTGCCGTTGATGCCTATTTGTTAAGCAACTGCCCCAATGCGTTAGGCTTACCTACCGTACAACAACAAATTAACCACTATACCCAACTAGGTTATGGCAGTTGCTTTACCGATGCTCCGGCATTTGTTACTTACCAAGAGGTAGATAACTACATAACTACCTGCCCCGACTATATCCAAAGTATAGTAGACCAATACGCCGCCTATGGCTATGGTTATTGCCTTGACGATGCACCTGTATTTACCAACAGCAACGAGGTATTTACCTATATTGCCAACTGTGTGCCTACAGTACAAGATATAATTGACCAATACACAGCACAAGGCTATGGCGATTGTTTGGCAAACGCCCCCGAATTTACCGACATCTACGCCATAACAGATTATTTGTACATCAACTGTCCCGAAGCATTAGGTTACCCATCGGTACAACAACAAATAAATTATTACAACAGCATGGGCTATGCCGATTGTTTAGTTGATGCACCCGCTTTTAATACTTATGCTGATGTAGACAACTATGTAAATACTTGCCCCGCCTATATCCAAAGTTTGGTAGACCAATACATGTCTTATGGCTATGGTTATTGCCTTGACGATGCACCACCGTTTAACAACGCCACCGAAGTATATACCTATATTGCCAACTGTGTACCTACTGTTGATGATTTAATTGCTTATTACTCCGATTTAGGTTACGCCGACTGCCTTGTCAACGCCCCCGAATTTGCCAATACACACGAACTATATAACTACCTATACAGCGCCGATTGCACCGAAGCAATAAACCAAGCGCAAATAGAAGAGCAAATTGCCTATTACTCCGATTTAGGTTACGCCGACTGCCTTGCCAACGCCCCCGAGTTTGCCAACGTACACGAGCTATATAACTACCTTAACAGCCCCGATTGCACCGACCCACTAAACCAATTTGAAATACAACAACAAATAAACTATTATACCAACTTAGGTTATGGCTATTGTTTAGAAAACGCCCCCGAATTTACAGATTTATACAGCTTGCAAGAATACCTATACGTCAACTGCCCCGAAGCATTGGGCTATTACGTAGAAACAGTTGAACAAGTTGTGGCTAACTATACGTCGTTGGGTTATGGCGATTGTCTTGCTAATGGCACTTTTGAAACCGTCCAAGATGTATACGACTGGCTAGAAATTAACTGCCCCGAAGCACTAGGTATTTATACCCTAGAAACCTTAGTAGAATATTACAACCAATTAGGTTATGCCAGTTGCCTTGCCAACGCCCCCGAGTTTGCTAGTATGGACGAGGTGTTCAACTACTTAGCCATTAACTGCCCCGATGCACTATTAGGTATACCCATACAAACAGCCCAAAAAGTTATTGACCAACTATTGGCAGCAGGCTACGATGTATGTATTGATGATGCCTCCATGTTTGCCAACGGCAACGAAGTGTACGAGTATTTAGCTGCCAACTGCCCCCAAATATTTGAACAAGCCAACATATAAGCCGCCATTGATTATTACACCAGTATAGGCTACGGCGATTGTTTAGACAACCAAACCTTTACGCTAACCAACCAAGTGTACGATTATTTAGCCGAAAACTGCCCCGAAGCATTATCCCCTTACAACAATAATATTGCCGAAACCATAGCAATGCTAACCAGTATGGGCTTTGGTAGCTGCCTCGAAAACGCACCACCTTTTGTTACCGTCGAGGAGTTATATGCCTACTTAGAGCAAACTTGTAGCGGTTTAACGTGGGGCGTAGAAGACGAATTAGCCGCACTTACCAACATGGGCTTTGGCGATTGTTTGGTAGATGCACCAGCATTTAGCAACATCAACGACATTTATACCTACCTAAGCACCAATTGCCCCGCTTATATTAACAACAACATGCCCGATTGTGCTTTATTTCCGCCCGACGGATTAACTTACCAACAGTACCTACAATACGTAAATGCTACCTGCCCCAACCAAATATCGGTACCAGAATGTTACTTAACCGCCCCTATATTTGCCACCGACGAGGAGTTTATGGCATGGATTACGGCAAACTGCAATGGCATGGCTCCCGACAACACGCCACAAACCGAAGCCTTACGCATAATGTATTCAATGAACGCTGCACAAACTAACCAAAGTGTAACGGGCATTAATAACTTACCAACAACTACTATTAAAGTATCGCCTAACCCTACCAATGCTTGGCTAAATATTAACTCGCCAACACCTATTACCCAATACACCCTATACGACCTTACCGGACGTAAAGTACTAACCGATAATAACCTTAACACCCAGCAAACGCGTATTAACCTTAGCACCCTACCTAATGGCTTGTATGTGTTGCAACTAACAGATGCTAACCAACAAACTAGCCAACAAAAAGTAGTTTTAGAAAAATAAACTACCCATTGATGCAGATACTAAAAAAACACGCCCTTTGTGGGCGTGTTTTTTTTTGGGTGTCAATAAACAAAACATAAGGTGTTAAACCAAACTTAATCTACCAAACTAGCCTCGTAGCGCCCTACGGTATTGTTGTTGTTTAGTACAATAAGCAAACCGTCGGTGCCATTGCTAATTTGCGAGCCAAGTGCATTAAAACTTTCGCCGGGGGCAAGTTTGTGGGCATTGTCGGGGGGCGTGTCGAGTAGCTGATTGGCTACATAAAAACGCAAAGGCGTGTCGCCAAGGTTATACAATTGCACAATGCTGTTGTTGCTAATGCTTTGGTTGGGCAAAGCATTGGTTTGTGTGTTAGCATCAATAGCTATACCGGCGGGTTCTTCGGGGGCGGTAGGGCGACTATACCTAGGCACAATGTAACCTTTTGCTGCCTCAAAGTTTTTGCGATGCACCAATAATGCCAACTCTTCTAACTCGCGCAAAGCACTATATAGTGCATTTATACCATCTACTCGGTAAGCCGTTTTTTGCAAACGTTGTTTTTTAAATACTTCTTGTGTAGTGTTTGCTTGCTCTATTTGGGCATACAAAATACTTGTTTGGGCTAAAAGTGCGGGTGTTGCACCTGCTTCTAACAAAGCCGCTTCGAATTTAGGTTGTACTTCGCTAAGTACTCGGTAAAACTGAATAAAATCGAGCTGAGTGCGCTTTGCCTCCGCAAAATCGTCGATGCCCAATAGGTTTTGGATGTGTACATCGTTTTTAAACTTTTTGCGGATAAAGTACGATAACTCTTCGTAATGCTCTTTGCCATTGGTCATAAAATCCTGAAAAGCTTGTGTTAAGCCGCCTTGTTCGTCTAACACTGTTTCGTCGGGTAATTGATTGGCATTTTTGAGCAATAATTTTAGCTCGTCGATTTTAGCAGGGGTATAGGTAGTATCTTTGGCTGCAAACAAATCTAATTCTTTGCTTAACAGCTCAATAGCTACGCGCCCGTGCTGTAAAATAAGGGAGACAGCGATGTGATAAAGTCTTACAATATTCGACATAATGATAAACTATTTACAAGTTAATAAACTAAAAAGACAATTTTTATGGAAGATTTAGCATAAATATAGGTAGTTGGAAGCAAAAATAAGCCCTAAAATGCAGACAGTATTAATGCAACTTCAGACAAAAGATTTGTAAGTTCGTACAAGTAGTTTGAGGCTTCAGACAGCATCGGCGCAACTTCAGACAGCATCGGCGCAACTTCAGACAGCATCGGCGCGGCTTCAGACAGCATCGGCGCAGCTTCAGACAATATCGGCGCAGCTTCAGACAATATCGGCGCGGCTTCAGACAATATCGGCGCAACTTCAGACAGCATCGGCGCAACTTCAGACAGCATCGGCGCAACTTCAGACAATATCCGCGCAACTTCAGACAATATCCGCGCAACTTCAGACAAGGAGTTTGCAACTTCAGACAAGGGTTTGCAACTTCAGACAAGGGGTTTGCAACTTCAGACAAGCGATTTGCAACTTCAGACAAGGGGTTTGCAACTTCAGACAAGCGATTTGCAACTTCAGACAAGGGGTTTGCAACTTCAGACAGCTTTTTTGTCAGTTTTGCTTGTAATTGCTAGTAATTGCAACAGCCATTTTGTCAGATACAGTTGGCTTGTTTTTATTTGCAACACACTATTTGCATACTTATTTAAAGCAATACAAAGTTACTACATTTTTGCTTTATAGCGCGCAAATAGTATGCGAAATTTAAAGTTTTTTACAATAAAATGACTTTTTGTTAGTTGATTTGTATGGTGGCACATTTTTAACGCATTAGGGCTTGTTGTTATTGTGTATGTGGTATAAAAAAAAGGGGGGTAGTATTAAAAATAACCGCCTTTACTGCTTGTGCGGTAAAGGCGGTTATTGGGTGGGTATAGCAAGGCGTAGTTTATTAAATTTTTTGTTGCCTTTGGTTTCTTTTACCAACTACACATTTTAGTTGTTGTGTTTTACGATTGTTCGATTGGAGATTCCAATAGGGAGCGTATAGGTTGCCAATTATCTGCTTCATCTTTGTAAGAAACAGCATTGAGATAATCTGGATCTGTAATTACTTCGTGTCCTTCTTGCCCTGCATACTCTGCTATTTTTTTATAGGCATCGGCTATACTCGTGTAATTTTGAGTAGATTTTTCTGCAGGTTGTGCATTGGGAGCAGTATAAAGCATTTTTTTTGTAAATTTACAAGATGATAATGCACTACTTTCACCATACTTATAGACATAATGTTCGCCTTGTATTGTTAGCTCATAATAATATGTGCCATTAGGGTTATTGTACTGTAGGCGAATGGTGTTGATTGGTGACAGCTTTTTTTTGATTTTCCTTAGCTCATCGATAAAATCAAATCCATCCGCTATGTCTGTTTTGTAGATAGGTTTGTGTAGGTTGTCGTGCGATAAAGAATTAAAAACTACCTTACTTAAATGGTCAAAATTTGAAGATAAGGCATTTATATCAATGCCAATATCTTCCATTAGTCTCTTAAAATTTATCCACAAATCGCCCAATTGTTCGCATTGTAGTGTTTCTCCATCGCCTCCGCCTTTAAATTTGTACTTGCCATATAGTAGGTCTTTTAGTGTTTGTTCGCAGGCTTTGCGCAAATAGTTACCTGCTGCGGGGTAATCTATTTCGTTATCAGAGCCGTCTTCTTTCTTTTTTCGGTTGGCATAGACTGTTGCTTTGATATAATAATCATCAGAAGACTGAATGAGCGGATAATCAAAGTTTTGCGGTAAATCTTCGGTTGTGCCAACATACATTTCTTTAAATAGCCACCCACTGGCTAAGTTTTGTTTGGCAACTTCAAACCAATGTCTGTCGTAGGTGGTTAAGAATATTTGGTAATCGCTAAAATGTTCTTTTAGTATTGTTAGGAGTGGCAAACGGTTGCTGGTGTCTAAACCAATAAAAATATCGTCGAGAAAAAGAATTTTGTAGGTGTTTTGGGTAGGATTACTTTTTAGGGCGGCTAAGTATATGCTGATTGCCAAAGCAGATAGGCGGGCTTCGTTGAGGTTGTATTGGTAGTTATCGAACATTTGACCATGTTGCTGTACCTCTAATGTTATCTCTTGATTGACCCAAACCTTATTTACCAATGCTATTCTTTTTACAACTAATTGTACGCTTATATTTTGGTTAAAGTAGTGTAACATATCGTTTAACTTGTTTTGAATATCAACGGTCAACAACCTGTAAAGTCCATCGTTAAACTCCTTAACAAGGTGTCAAAAGCGTTTATAGAACGAGTTACTTCTGTTTGTGTTTCATTATCACCTTCATCAATAGGGTCTGTTTGCTGAATCGCAATTACTTCTGTATTCAGTTTAGCTTCTTCGTAATAGCTTTTATTTCAAAACGCGATATTATTTGCCGCCACAAAATGCTTGCTTTTTTCGTTTGTGTCACCTGAATATCGCTTAATTCGTATTCTGATAATAGGGTGTCTACCAAGAAGTCAAACAAGTTGATTGTGCTGTTGGGTTTGTGGTTGTGCAATAGTTGAAACAGCTCGCGATAAGTGATAAAACTTTGCATTTTCGCGGTGTTTTTTACCCATGTGTCGGTAGGTTTTGTTCCATCTTCTGCAAACTTTAATTTGGTATTATCGCTCATCGTAATTTCGATAAAACCATCATTATCAACCGACCGAATGTTTTTGTTAAAGGCTAATTGAGAATTTGCTGCTGCTGCAAAAAAATCTTTTACGCCTTTATATACCGAACTTTTGCCGCTGCCATTTTCGCCATAAAGAAGCAAGTTTTGCCCATTAACTTGTATAATATATACATTGGGCACGGTTGTGCTACTATAAAAAGCAGCGTAATTGTGAAATTGTATGATTTTGATTTTGCTCATGATAAAATTGATTAATGGTGATTAACGATGATTATTGTGCATTTTTAGCTGTAATGATTTGAATTTCGGGGATACTGTCCATAAAAAATACCGCATTTCTAACAGGGTGGTCTTGATGATAAAGTGTTTCAAAAAGATTGGTTAGCATGGCTAATTTCTCTTCATCACTACTTAGGGTGTTTATGTCGGGCAGTTGTTGAGTGTGTGGTATAATATTGCGCTTGGCTGCCGTTACTGCCTCTTCAAAATACAACTCATAGACCATGCCTTGTATTATCTGCGAGAAATAGTTCGCATAGACCGTACTTAGACTGGTTTGTTTTTTTAGAAACAAAAAATAGTCAACAATCTTCACAAAAGGAGTTTGAGCAGATAAAGGAAGTTTAGGAATAGGAAGACTCTTGGCATCATCAGGATAAAAGTGTAAACTTTCACTCAAAAAGTGGAGGAAGTACCAGTTTATAAGGTTAGAGTTAAGTATTGCTAACAAAAACTTGTAGTTGTAGTTTGCTGCAACAGCAATATCTGCTTCTTTTAAAGCTCTTTTAACCGAAACAAAGCTAACGTTTTGCAACAAATCGTACTTTACACAGTTAATTACTGTATGGCTATTATAAAAGCCTTGATTATCATAAGCAAACCGCAATCGGTCTTTAACAATCATTGATAAACATGAGTTTTTCGGTTTCAAATAATTCGGGGAACATAGGATTATAATGTTCGTCTGGTTGATAATCTAACCAACCATATTGTCTAAAAGTGTATCGCTCTATACATTCTCCTTCTGTAAAAGGTTTAGTATTTTCTATTCGGGAAGTATGGATGTAGTAGTTTTTTCCACGTGGTAGTGTCCTATGATTTAATCTTGCTCCATATGCAACAAAACAAATGGTATCTAAGCGAATGGCTGTCTTCCAAATAGCATCTTTAATGCTCAAAAGGTGATGAATGGGTTTTGTTTCTAACCTCGTATCCTTGAGTTGTAAAAATGCTGTTTGGTTAATGGTATGTTGTGTAAAATTTTTTCGTTCAAAATCATCAGCATTACGGGCAATTTTTATTTTTGTTTCTCCTTGATTTTTTGAGTTTCTAACTGCCAAGATGATATTTTTTACCATTGCGTTTTCAAAAATTAAGTAGTTACTAGTATCTACAATTTCGTACACAAAATAATTGTTCACTAAAAGTTCTCGCGATAATGAACCATAATTTTGATTTGTGAAAGCATATGGAATAATGAAAAACAAGATACCATTAGGATTTAAGTTGTTTAAAGTTTTTTCGATAAATGCCACATAAAGGTCTGTCCTACCTTTACATGTTTTATACTGTTCGGCTAAAGCTTTTTTAGTTACATCATCAATTCTTTCTATGTTGACATACGGTGGGTTTCCAATCACCACATCAAAACCTTGTTTAATGCCAAACATATAGAGTGGGTCGAAGAAGGGTGCCGAGTGGTGGTCGTTAAAAGGTTGCCATTGGGTTAGTTGGTCGAGTTGGGCAATGGTTTTTAGTTTTGGGTCGTTTGCAATGGCTTTGTCTAGGGTAGTTTTTAGGGTAATTTGTATGCCCTCGAATTGTTGTTTTAGTTTGTTTTTGTCTTTTTGCTTTTCTGTTTCAAAAAAGTCTTTTCGTAGGTCGTCTATTTGGGTAAGGATGGGGTTTATTGGGTCGCCAAACATAGCTCCGTGTTGTTGTATTTGTTGGGTTATTTGTTGCAGGTTAATACCAATAAGGGTATTGGCGCACACCAATTTAAATTCGAGGTTGGGTAGTGCTTGTATGCCAAAGTTGGGTAAATGTTCGTCTTTTTGTTGTTCGATGATAAGGGATATAAAAAAGCGCAGTTTGGCAATGTGTATGGCAATGGGTTGAATGTCTACGCCGTAAATGGTGTCGAATATAATACCTAGTTTGCGCACATAATCTATGCGCTGCTTGTCGTGTTGATTTTTAAAATCTTCGCGCAGCTTAACAGGTAGTTTTTTAACAATTTTCTCGAACCACGCTTGGTTATTGGGGTCAATTTTTTGGAGCAGGTGTGTTAGTTGGTGTAGTATGCCCATGGGGTAAGCCCCCGAGCCGCAAGCGGGGTCGAGGATGGTTAGTTGAGATATGGCTTCGAGGAAATGTTCTTTTTGTTGGGTGTTTAATGTGGGTATTTCTTTGGGGTTATCGTCGAATAATTGCTCGAGTAGTGCAGGTAGTGTTTGGGGGTAGTAGGTTTGTAGTTGGGTGGTAAAGTAGTTTTTTAGCGATTCGGCAACCATATAACTAACAATGGTTCGGGGAGTATAAAACGAGCCGGTTTCTTTGCGTTTGGTGGTTTGCGATTCGTCGTTAAACTCGGCTAATAGGTTTTCGAACACTTTGCCCAATAGTTCGGGGTCAAGGGCTACTTCTTCTTCAAGTGGTGTGTTTTCTTCTACGGTAAATTTGTAGTGGTTAAGTAGGGTTATAAGTCCGTCAATTTTTTGTTTGTTTTGTTTGGGGTCGTTATACCATTTTGATAGGTCTACGATTATGTCGTCGGCAAAGAAAAGTTGATTGGGTACATCAAGTAGTTTGCTTTTTTGGGGTGGTCGGTAAAATAGTCAATTCGGTGTTCTTTTTTGTTAACGTCTTTGTAATCTAGGCATTCAAAAAGTCCGCCGTTTAAAAAGGGTACATCTTTAAACAGTTCTTCTAAGGCGTTTTCTTTTTGGTAAAAGCTATCTACCGAGCGGTAACGGCTGTGGTCTAAATAATCGGAGTTTTTTCCTTGGTAAGTGTGGTTGGTTCTAAACTCTCTGTTGGTTGTTTCTACGTTAAGGGTGGCAAAGAATAGGTTTTGGAGTATAGCTTTGTAGTATTGCGATTGTTGGGGGTTGTTTGGGTTAAAATCGAGGAGGTATTTTTTTAGGTTATCGGGGTCAAAGAAGTGGTCGGCAATAAATTGTTTTTCTTTTAAGAACCAGCAAAATATAAGGCGGGTAATAAGGCGCAATATAAATTGTTGTTTTTCGCGTTCGGGTATGGGTATAAGGTTTTTTTGTTCTGTTTGGTATATGTTGATGGTTTGATTGGCATAGGCGTACCAGTTTCGTAGGTCTTTATAAAAGCGGTTGTTAAGCGATTGGGTATCGAGGATTTTGTACCAAGCATCGGCAATTTCTTGAAAGTTGACGGTGTTTTTATTTTCGAAGAGGCTAAGTGTGCATAGGTCGTAAAGTATTTCGGTATGCGAACGTTTGGGTTTTTTGGTGTCTATGTCTTTAATAATGCTTACTTTGCCAAGCACTTGTTTGGCGGTGTTGTTTTTGTTTTGTCGGCGGTGTATAAAGGCTATTGATACTAGGTTATTGTAGTAAAAAAACACGTTTATGGGCATTGGGCTATGTTTGTTTAGTTCGCGCACAATGCTAGCTAATTGGGTACGGGTATATTTGGGTTGGTTTAGCTCAACAATAACAAACATAAAGCTGCTATAAAGCCCTAAGTTGGTAGGGGCTTCGGGTTCAAAAGCAAAGCTTTGTTGGTTGAGTTGGGTTAGGTCTATTTTTGCAAATTGGCACAATGCCGATGCGTTTGTCCAATCTTGGTATAGGGCAGCTTCGGGGTCTAATTTTTGGGTTAGTTTCATGTCGTCCAAAAAGTCTGCTTTATCATCGGTTTGTTCAAAAACGCGCGAGCTTTTATAGCCCAATACGTTTAACAAATTGAGTGCTGCGGTTGCTTTGGGTTGGTTGTTAAACTGGCTAAGTTGTTTGTAGATAGCTGTTTTTTTATCTTTGATTTGCTGTTGATTTAGCATGTAGGTAAAAGTTTTTTTGTGGAGATAAAATTGGATTAGTGTATTGGTAAGTATGTTGGCATAAGGCAAGTTATACCACAATAAGCCAAGTAACTAATTGCAGGTCGGTAGCGGTATTAACGCGGTCTTGTTGATTAGATAATAGGGCATGAGGGTTGGTAAATAGGTTATTGATTTCTACTTCCTGAAAAGTTTTTTTGATGGTGCGTATGGCTTTTTTTACTAGTGTGGTGTATTGCTCCATATTTTCTCCGTTTTTTGTTTGTTGGTCAAATATGGTGCATAGTTCGGTAATAGCATTAACTTTGCCTAAGCACAATTGGCGATAAAGGTCGAGTATTTGTTTGGTTTTAGTAAAGGTATATTGTACGTGTCCGTTGTTGTGTATGTACAGTAAAAAGTAGGGATGCAGTTGGTTTTTGTTTTTGTTTTCGTTGTTGGCATTTAGTTGTTTAAAGCAAAAGATAACTCCTTCTTTAACAATTTCGTGAGCATTGGGCAGGTCGGGTATATATTTTCGGTCAGCCGAAGGCACCACGCTATAAATGCCCCAAGGAGCTTTGCGCAGTTGTTCTTCTTTATTTTTTATAAAGCGTAGTAGTTCAAATCTAAAATCATCTAAACTAAATTGGTTAAGGGTTACGGCTTCGGTGGTATCTTCAAGGTCAAGGTTTTGGTTTTGGAGGCGTTTAATTTGTTGGTTTCGGTAGTTTAGGTCTTTGTCAATAATGTCTTCGAGTTGTTCGGTATCAAGTAGGTTGTCGTTGTTAGAGGCGGTCATATCTACAAGTGCCATACGAGCTTCTACGCGGTCTTTAAGGTTTATGTAGTTATCGAGGTCGTTGGTGGGCCAAAAGTTAACCATTTGTATGTGGTAATTTAGCGAGCCAATTCGGTCTATTCGTCCAAATCGTTGCACAATTCTTACTGGGTTCCAGTGTATGTCGTAGTTAATGAGGTAGTCGCAATCTTGTAGGTTTTGCCCTTCGGATATGCAGTCGGTGGCAATTAGTATGTCTATTTGTGGCAGTGCTGCGTCTTGTGTATTTCGTTGTTTGGCAATAGGTGCAAAGTTGGTTAATAGTTTATTAAATTCGGTATTGCCATAGGTGGCATGGTTACTTCCACTTCCAACAACCAAACCTGTGTGTACATGGTGTATGTTAGTAGCCCATTGGTGGATATTTTGGTACAGATAGTTGGCGGTGTCGGCAAAGGCGGTAAAGATTAGTACTTTTTTGTTAGCTTGTTGTTTTTTGTTAAGATTTTGAGGGTTGTTAGCATTTTGTAGTTTTTGGGTAATCAGGTTTTTAAGTTGGTCTAATTTGGCATCGCGTTGTGGGGTAATGGTTTGGGCTTGCTCATGTAAGTGGGTTAATTTTACAAGGTCTTCGTTTAGGTCGTTTGTCCATTGCTCTAGTTCAATATCGTTCAAGAAAAACTTGAGTTTTGAGCCAGTTAATAAGTTGGCAATATCTTTGTCTGCGTCGTCAAAATCGTTTAGCAGTTCTATGTCTTGTACTATTTTTTCCCAATCAATATCGTTTGTTTGTGCTTTTTTTTCTTTAAACTTTTGTATTTTTTCGAGCAGTTCGTTTATTCGTTGGATAATGTTGTGCAGGGTTTTAGTAAAAGAGAAAATAGAACTTTCGAGGCGTTTAAGGAAATTGATTTTCATCAACTGCACCAATATTTGTTCGCGTTTGGCTTGGTTAAAGTTTTTAATAAAGTCAATTTCGTATCTGCCCGATTTTTTAGCTTCGTCTGTTAAGTAATTAGAAGGGAAAAAGATAGCGAGTTTAAAATCGGCAAGTTGGTTATTAATTTGGTCGTAGGTTAAAAACTGTTTTTGTAGGTCTAGTTCTGCATAAATAGCAATTGGGTTGTATCGGTTTGGGAAACTGCCAATTTTTTCCATTTCGTGGGCATAATGCTCTTGTATTTGTCTTCGGGAGCGGGATATGCTTAGTTCGTCGAGTAGTTTAAAGAAAGGTATTTCGGACAAATCGTTTATTAAGTCGTTAACTTTTCTTTTGTCTGTTCGTGTCCAGCGTGTAAATATAGTTTGTGCATTTTTCATTAGTTCTTTGATACTAACAATATCTAAACCAATAAAAGCGGTATCGTTTCCGGCGGCAATTAAGTTAAATTGGTTGCGTAGGTCGCGCAGGTTATTATTAACGGGCGTAGCCGAAAGCAAGAGTACTTTTGTGTTTCGTCCGTTTTGTATAATATCTTCGAGTAAGCGTTGATAGCGCGAAACGGCATCTGTGTTTTTGTTAATTTTGTCGTTTCTAAAATTGTGGGATTCATCAATAACCACCAAGTCGTAATTACCCCAATCAAAGGTTGACAGGTCAATATTACCAACTTTACCTTTTTCTCGGCTAAGGTCGGTATGTGCTAATACGGTGTAGTTAAAATGGTCTTTATGAAATCGGTTTTCTGTTTCTTTATGAAAATGTTGGTACGCCGTCCAATTTCGTTCTAATTTTTTAGGGCATAGTACTAATACTTTTTGTCGTTTAAGTTCGTAGTACTTTATAATACCTAATGCCGTAAAGGTTTTGCCCAAACCTACGCTATCGGCAATTATAAAGCCGTTGTATTTACTCAGTTGTTTAATACCCCTAGCTACAGCATCGCGCTGAAACTCGAATAGTGTTTTCCATATTTGGGTATCTTTAAATGTTACCTCGCTAAACAACAGGTTGTTGTCTTGTTCTTCTTTTAGGTAGTTTTCAAAAATGTGGTAAAGTGTTTTGAAATAAATAAACTCGGGCGAATGGTCTTTGTACACTTGGTCTAAGTATTCTAATACTTTTTGTGTTACATCGGTTACTTTGGCATCACTGTTCCAAAGTTCATCGAACCATTTTTTTAGTTCTTCTTGGTCGTTAGCGTCATTTATTAAGGTGTTGAGTTCTATGTTGTTTTTTCCGTCTTTGCCCAAACCCAATCCACGTACAGTAAAGTTAGAGCTACCCATTGCCACTTTTGTTGTTTGGTCGGCTTGCTGTATGTGGTATAGTTTGCCGTGTAAAAAATTGCTTTGTTCTACCGATTTAATTTGGACTTTATCCTTAATCCATTGCGCACAAGCTTTTGCCGCAGCATTTTGTTGCAACTTGTTTCCGCTTAATGTAATAGCATCATCATCTAGCAATTCAAATGTTTTTTCGGTTGTTTTACTAGGGTCTATTTTTAAGAACGAAGGTTCGCCAAATAAAAAATTAAGTTTGCCAATTTGGTCAAATTTATCACGAAGTTGGTAATAAGCAAAGATAGTAAAGTAGGCAGACACAATGGATAGGTTTGCATTTGGTGTAACGTTGTTGTATAGAAAATCACCTAATCCGCCTCTTGTTTGGTTGTCGCGTATGTTTGTCATAATGCTGTGGTATTAAAATTTGTAGTTATTTTGTTGTTAAGTTGCTAAAAAGAATAATCAAGCTGCAAAGGTACTCATTTAATTAAATAGTAGTGGTGTTTGGCGTTGTTTTTATCATTGGTTAAAGTGCGCAGTAAAGGCACACTAAACAGGGGTGTTTGGTGTGCCTTTGTTGCTTTTACAACTCCATACGTATGCGCCAATGCGGGGGGTAGTAGTTGTTAGCTCTGCCGTTGGGCAATACTTTTATCCAACCTAAAGCTACATTTTGGTAGCTTACCATACACCAACCTATGGGTGCATTTGGGGGTAAGTCAAAATCGGTTTTGCGCAAAAAGGCAATAGCTTGCTCGTAGGTTACGGGCAATGTGGGTAGGGTAGGGGCGTGGCTAATGCTTAGGGCTAAGTCGTGGGCAGGTATTATGCCATTTTGTTTAACCGTACCAAGGTGTATGCCTTGTTTTAAAAAGTAAAGATGCTGCCGCATGTTTAGCCAAAGTGCGTAGTTGGGTTTGGGTATGGCGTGTATTTCGGTATCCAATAAAACATACTCGTATTGCTCGGGTTGTGCCACATAGTTGGGCATTTGGGGTAGGTAGGTTTTGGATAGTAGTAGGCTGTTGTTGGCGTTTTTTTGCTTTTTGTTTTTGGCAGATTTGTTGTTGGCGTAGGTTGCAGGATAATCGTCGCCGTTTTCGGGTATGCTGGGTTTTTTAAAAACGCTCATAAAAAAACCCTCGCCTTGTAGTTTGTGGGGATAAAAGCGGTAACCAAAAACGGTTTGTTGTTGGCGGCTTTGGCATTGGGTTTGGGTAATGCCCCATTGTGGTTGCAGTTGTAGTTGCACCGATTGTAGGTTGTGGTCGGTGTTATCTATTAGCCAAAGGGCATTGTCTTCGTTTTCGGTTTGGGCGTAGGTGCAAGTGGTGTAGATGAGTATGCCGCCGGGTTTTAACAATTGTGCAGCAATGGGGAGAATTTGTTGTTGTCGGGTGGCGCACATTGTTACGTTGTGCAGGCTCCATTCGTTTATAGCCACATCGCCGCGCCTAAACATACCCTCGCCCGAGCATGGGGCATCTACCAAAACCACATCGAACAATTGGCTTAGGGGTTCAAAATCGTTGGGGGTGTTGCAACAAACGTAGGTGTTATCTAATCCCCATTTAACTAAATTTTCGGCTAAAATGTTGGCTCGTGTGCGCACAATTTCGTTGGCTATCAACATGCTTTGGGGCGATAACATAGCGGCTAAAAGCGTACTTTTGCCACCCGGTGCGGCGCACAAATCAAGTACTGTTAGCGGCTCGGATAAGTTGGTGGTTTGCTGTAAGGCTTCTGCCACAAACATCGACGAGGCTTCTTGTACATAATAAACGCCAGCATGAAACAGCGGGTCGGCGGTAAACAGTGGGCGTTTGGGTAAGTAATAGGCATTGTCGCACCATAAAACAGGAAGCGTGGGATTTAGGGGAGGCTCTGGGGTTTTACAGGTATTATATCGCACCGATATAGGCGCTGCTGTTTGTAGTGCTGCAAAAAAATCATCAACTTCGTTTGGTGGCAGTTGATGATTCATGCGGTTGATAAAGTCGGGAGGAAGTATCATTAGTTGGTTTTTTTGGGCTGTCGGCTGTCCGCTTTTGGCTGCAGGCTTTTAGCTATAGGCTTTTGAGTGGACGTGGGGACACGGACAACGGCGTTTGGTAAATTTGGGTACTACATAACAAACTTGGGTTAAGAAGGCTTACTACTTTTCAATGTCGATGTCAAAGTATTACGGTGAATAACTGATAGCGGACAGCCGACAGCCAGCAGCGGACAGCCAAAAGCCTCCCCGCATCACCAATTAATTTTTTCTTTGTTTAAAAAGGCGCTGATACCTTTTTTGCACGATTCGCTAGCTCGGGCGGTGGCGTTTTGTTCGGCGGCGTAATGTAGTCCTTCGTCGAAGCCAAGGTTTTGGAGGTTGGCTATTAGCTGTTTGGTACTAGCAAGTGCTTCGGAGGCGGCATTGTTACACAAACGTTGGGCGTACGTATCAACAGTTTGGGCAATAGCATTAGCAGGCACTACATAGTTTATCATGCCAATGCGGTGTGCTTCGTTGGCATCAATCAATCTACCCGACAAAAGCAGGTCTTTGGCATTACCTTCGCCAATTTTACGCAACAAAAATACCGTTACTAAGGCAGGTACAAAACCAATACCTACTTCGGTATAACCAAACTTAGCTTCGGGCGTGCTAAACACTATATCGCAGATGGTAGCCAAGCCACAACCGCCCGCAATAGCATGTCCCTCGACTTGGGCAATAATAACCTTTTGCAGTTTGTGCATGGTGTTAAACAAGGTCATCAGGTGCTGCGAGTCGGTTAGGTTTTCGTTGTAGGTGTTGTTTTGCAGTTGTTGCAGATAAGCCAAATCGGCGCCGGCACTAAACACTTCGCCATTGGCACGCAGCACAATAACTTTTACTGCGGGGTCTTCTTGGGCATTGTTAAACGATAAAGTAAGCTCGGTAATAAGGCTTGGACTAAGGGCGTTGCGCTTTTGCGGGTTGTTAAGCGTAATATAGGCAACGCGGTTTTCGATGTGGTATTGAATAAAAGACACTGTTTTGATTAGTTGTAAATGATAAATTGTAAATTGTAAATGGTAGATTGTGAAATGTTCTTTGGGCTTCTTCATTCTCTTGGCGGCAAAGGTAAATAATTTTGGGCATCAATTAGGTATTATTGCTTGCCAATTGGTTAAAAAGTGCTATCTTTGCACCTAAATTGTCGAACAAAGTGGTGCTACTTTATGTTTTGACAACAAACAAGTTTAACACAGCAATATTAACAAACTAAAAATAGTATGCAGCAGATAACAGTAATTGGTGCGGGCACAATGGGTAACGGCATTGCCCATTTATTTGCGATGAATGGTTATACCGTTAAATTGGTAGATGTGAACCGCGATAGCCTTGACCGTGCCGTTGGTACGATTGCCAAAAACCTCGACCGTATGGTAACAAAGGGTACTATATCGGCAGACGAGAAAGCCCAAACCATGTCCAATCTATACACACACGATTTGCTTGAGCAGTCGGAGATTGAAAAGTCGGATTTGGTGATTGAGGCAGCTACCGAAAACGAAAGTATTAAATTGGGCATTTTTTATCGTTTGTCGCAGATGTGCAAACCCGAGGCTATTTTGGCAACCAATACCTCGTCTATATCTATCACAAAAATTGCGGCATCTACCAATCGCCCCGACAAAGTAATAGGTATGCACTTTATGAACCCTGTACCATTGATGAAATTGGTAGAGATTATCAGGGGATATAACACCAGCAACGAAACCGCCGCAAAGGTAGTAGAAGCCTGCAAACGTTTGGGTAAAATACCTGTCGAGGCAAACGATTATCCGGGTTTTGTTGCCAACCGCATTTTAATGCCCATGATTAACGAAGCAATATGCACCCTACAAGAAGGCGTAGCAGGTGTTGCCGAAATTGATACGGTAATGAAACTAGGTATGGCACACCCTATGGGACCCCTTCAATTAGCCGATTTTATTGGCTTAGATGTTTGCTTGTCTATCTTGCACGTGCTACACGAAGGCTTTGGCAACCCTAAATATGCCCCATGCCCACTGCTAACCAATATGGTTTTGGCAGGTAAATTAGGCGTTAAATCGGGCGAAGGATTTTACAACTATACCCATGGCACCAAAGATTTGGTAGTAGCCAACCGATTTAAATAGCTTTTTGCTTATTGGCTTTGGGTTATTTATTTTGATGCCGACATTGAAAAATAATAAATGGTTGTTCAAGTTACAATACCATTGTTTGTTTTTTTAATTTACAACGGAGACACAGAAAACACAGAGATTTTTTTCGGCATATGCTATGATTTTTGTTAATTTTCGGTTTGTAACCCATACATCGAAAAACATAAACTCATTCTTCTCTGTGTTCTCTGTGTCTCTTGTTGTTTTTTATTTTTTTAGTTCACAACAAATAAGGCAAGCATTTGCTATCAAAGTTATGCTATTTTGAGGTACTGTTTCGATACACTAACTTATCAACCCATTTCTCGCAACCCTCCTTCCATATAAATAACCACATGAACATAGCTTATTTCTTTGCCCGCCGTATGGCATTTAATAGCGGAGGTTCTTTTTCGCGTTTTATTATTCGCTTGGCAATGGTAGCGGTTGCTTGCTCGGTGGCGGTTATGGTTGTTACAACGGCTGTTGTAAATGGATTTCAGCAAGAGATAAGCCGTAAAACATTTGCCTTTTGGGGGCATATCCACATCTCGACCCTCGACCTAAACAACTCTTACGAAGACATACATCCCATATCTACCGACCAAACTTTTTATCCTTCGTTGGGCAAACAAGCAGGATTTAAGCACATACAAGTGTATGCACGCAAAGCAGGTATTGCCAAAACCAACGACGAAATAGAAGGTTTGATGCTAAAAGGTATTGGTAAAGATTATAATTGGGCAGAGATTAGCCCGTTTATGGTAGAAGGCAAACCTATTACCATGCCCGACACAACGGCATCGAACGACATACTTATATCGCAAACAACCGCACGCCGCCTAAAACTAAAAGTGGGCGATAAACTTACCATCTATTTTGTAGATAAACCGCCGCGTGTTAGGCGTTTTGATATAGCAGGTATTTACAACACAGGCTTGGCAGAATACGACGAACAGTACGCACTGATAGATATTAGGCAAATACAACGCTTAAACGCTTGGCAAGACGATGAGGTTGGCGGTTTTGAGGTATTTATAAACGATGTAAGCCAGTTAGATACCCTTACCGAGCAAATTTACTACACCATTCCAAACCAACTAAACGCCGAAAGCATGAAAGAGGTAAATCCTAACCTTTTTCAGTGGCTCGACCTGCAAAACATGAACAAACATGTATTGCTTACCCTCATGACGGTAATGGCTATCATCAACATGATAACTACTTTGCTCATTCTTATTTTGGACAGAACCAATATGATAGGCATTTTAAAAGCATTAGGTGCCAGCAACTGGACGATACAAAAGATATTTTTGTACAATGCTGCCTACATCATTTCGTTGGGCGTATTGATAGGTAATGCAATAGGTTTGGGTATTTGTTGGCTACAAAAAACGTTTCACCTCATTCAACTCCCACCCGAGTCGTATTACCTATCGGTAGCACCCGTAGCCATCGATTGGCTCCTGATTTTGCTTATCAACCTTGCCACCTTAGTTATTTGCGTATTGGCACTTATTATCCCCTCGATATTAGTAACACGTGTAAATGTAATTAAGGCAATTAGGTTTAAATAGCTTTTGGCTACAGGCTATCCGCTGCAGGCTACAGGCTTTTGGCTGCAGGCTTTTGGCTTTGCGTTTGACACCGAGTAGTTGTAAGGCTGATACCAAACATTGCACAAAAAACCCTTTGCCAATAAGCAAAGGGTTTTTTGTGCGTTGAATGCAATAACAATCTGAAAGCCTGTAGCGGAAAGCGGACAGCCTGCAGCCTAAAAAACACTATCCAAACCGTTTCATTAGTTGTTTCAAAAGAGGTATTTTGATGCGGTAAGGTGGATAATAAAATGGTGCATCGATAAGTAACGAGCGGTTCATAACGGCTTTTTTGTGCGAAAAAGTGTCGAAGGTGCGCTCGCCGTGGTAGTGACCAATGCCGCTATCACCCACACCGCCAAAGGGCAGTTTATCGTTGCCAAAGTGCATTAGCGTATCGTTAATACACACACCACCTGCCGATACCTCCGACAAAATTTGGTTTTGTAACTCGCTACTTCGGCTAAAAATATACAATGCCAATGGTTTAGGATTTGCTTTTATGTAGCTAATCGCATCGTTAATATTTTTGTAGCCAAGTATGGGCAATATTGGTCCAAAAATTTCTTCTTGCATAATGGCATCATCTGTGCTAACATTGTCTATAATGGTAGGACTAATGTAGCGTTTATCGGCAACAAACTCGCCCCCTTCAACAACGGTTCCGGTGGTGGTGTTAACCAAATGTTGCAGGCGGTTAAAATGTTTTTGGTTGATGATACGGCACAAATACGGGCTTTTTTGCGTATCTTTGCCATAAAAAGCCAACAATTGTTTTTTGATAGCTGCAATAAGTTGCGGTTTTATGCTTTCGTTGACCAACAAATAATCGGGAGCTACACAAGTTTGCCCTGCGTTAATTAGTTTGCCCCACATAATGCGCTTGGCAGCCAACTCAATGTCCATATTGCTATCAACAATACAGGGGCTTTTACCACCTAGTTCAAGGGTTACGGGCGTAAGGTGTTTGGCGGCGGCTTGATACACAATTTTACCAACGGCGGTGCTACCGGTATAAAAAATGTAGTCAAATTTGTGGGTTAGCAGCTCTTGCGACATACTGGCATCGCCTTCAAATACCGACACAAAGTTGTCGTGAAAAGCCTCTTTCAATATTTTTGTTACAATAGCCGATGTATGCTCGGCAACCTCTGATGGTTTAGCAACTACACAATTACCTGCTGCAATAGCCCCAACAACAGGCACCATCAGCAGTTGAAAAGGATAGTTCCAAGGGGCAATAACAAGGGTTAAGCCATAAGGCTCGGGTTGTATAAAGCTATCGGCTTTAAAGTAAAACAAAGGCGTACTTACCTTTTGTGGTTTGCTCCACTTAGGTAAATTGTTTATGCAGTTGTCAATTTCGTTGAGTACAATGCCAATTTCGGTGCCAAAAGCCTCAAAAGGGTGCTTGTTCAAGTCTAGTTTTAAGGCTTCGAACACTTCTTTTTCGTGGTGCTGAATGGCATGTTTTAACCTTTTTAGTTGGTTAATTCTAAAATTAACATCTTTGGTAACATTAGATGCAAAAAAATCACGTTGTTTTTGCAAAATGCTGCCCATGTTGTTCGATGCGGCATTGTTGGCTGCTGGCGGAGCGGGAACTAAGGTCATGGTAAATTGTAAATTGTAAGTTATAAATTATGCAAATTGCTCGGAATGTTTTTTAAAAACCAGATAAACAAGCATTTATGGGCAATTTTTAGGCAAGGCACACTAATTAATGCCCAAATTTCGTTACAAAGATAGCAAATGTTTTTGAATTGGCGCTAATTTTGGGTAAATGCGGTTTAAATTTGTATCTTTGCACTTATTTTGTGCGTTTAAGAGGTACTTTATCCAACTTTTAACAATTTGCTACCAACTTAATGGCATAAATTGCTGTGTAAAACATTGGACTAACATAACTCCAATTTTAATTCCTATTTTCTTATCAATGAAAAGTTTACCAAAATACTGTATCTTTCTTTTTGCTTTTTGGCTGATAGATGCCACCTCGTTATATGCTCAAAATACCGAGCGATTGATGAAAGCAGCCAATACCCTCTACCAAAACTACAACTACGACCGAGCCATTGAGTTGTATAAAGATGTGTTGATTGAAGACAACTCGGCAGAAGCCAAAAAACGCCTTGCCGAATGTTACCGAATGTTGGGTAACTTAGCCCAATCGGAATATTGGTACAAAAAATTAATTGAGCAACAACCCGAAATTGCCGAAAATAAATTGGTGTATGCACAAGTATTGCAAATAAATGGTAAATGCGCCGAAGCAAAAAAATGGTACCTCGAATATGCCAAATACGATATTTGGGGCGAAAAACTAGCACAAGGCTGCGATAAAGTGGCACAATGGAGCAGAAATCCTAATAAATACCAAACTTTTTTCGTGCCATTTAATTCGCCTGCCGCCGATTTTGGGATAACCAATGTAGGCGATAGATTAATTTATTGTAGCAATCGCACGCAAGTAGCAGGCGAAGTAAGTTCGTCGGCAAAAGACAATGGTTTTTTAGACATATTTTGGGTTGACCGCCAACCTAACTTTTTGTTCGATGTGCCAAAACGCATAAAGGGCAAAGTAAACAGCGAATACAACGACGGACCTGCTTCGTTCTCGATTACCGATAGTACCTTGTACTTTTCGCGCAACTCGTCGGCAACGGGTGGTAAAAAAATTAAAAGCTCTGATGGCAAAATTAGGTTAAGTATTTTCTCGGCTCGGTTGCAAGCCGATGGGCGTTTTAGCAACCTAAAACCCTTTGAACACAACAATACCGAATACACCGTTTCGCACCCCGCCATATCTACCGACGGGCAAACCTTATACTTTGCCTCGGATATGCCCGGTGGTATGGGGGGCTTAGATTTGTATTTTTGTACCCGAATTGATAGCCTTTGGAGCCGCCCCATTAACTTGGGTCCTGTTGTAAACTCGCCCGGCAACGAAATGTTCCCGTTTGTGGACAATAGCGGCAAACTCTACTACTCGTCGAATGGCTTGCCCGGTTTGGGCGGATACGACATTTTCAGCACCCAACGCCGTAACAATCAATGGACAAACCCCGACAATATGGGGCAGCCTATCAATGCCAATTTCGACGATTTTAGCTTTTGGATAAGTGATAACCGCCAATATGGGTTTTTCTCGTCGAACCGCCCCGGCGGCATGGGCAACGACGACATCTACCGCTTTAACGTAGAAGGCTATTTTGAGGAAGTTAAAATAGATACTACTTTAATAGTAGATACCCTAACAACAGTTAGCGAAACGCCAGCTATGTTTATATTAGATAAACCAGAAATTGATAACCCCATCTTAAACACTAAATTGGGCATCAACAAAATTGTGTTTAAAGCAGGCGATTGGACACTAACCCCCGAAGCCCAAACCGAACTAGACAAAGTAGTGGGTTTTTTGCGCCTAAATCCGGCAGTAACCGTTGAGTTAGGGTCGCATACCGACTCGCGCGGCGACGACTTTTTTAACTACGAAACCAGCATTAAACGCGCCGATGCTGCCCGCGAATACATCTTTTTGCAAGGGCTGCCCGCCACACAAGTGCAATCGAAGGGCTACGGCGAAAACGAAGTGCTAAATGGTTGCTATAACAACATACCTTGCACCAACGACCAACACGAACAAAACAACCGACTAAATGTAAAAGTTATTGCCCTGCGTGGTTCGCCCGTTAAAGCTACCCTGCCACCACCCTACGAAACACTACCCGATGTAACTATAAAACCCGAACCTATTGTAAAGGTAGATACAGTATTGATAGACTCGACGGGTGTGGCTATGCTCACCGTTGATACCATAAAAACAATAAACGCTATAGATACACTGCCCAAAATGCAATTTAGGATAAATATTGGTCCTTACAAAACCATGGATAATAACGTATACTATAGCTATGCCGAAATTGGCACGCCTATCAATCAAAAAGAAACCGAAAAGGGCACTTTTATCCAACTAGGACCCTACGCCACCATTGCCGAAGCCGAAATGTACCAAAGTTATGCCGAAAAAATAGGCGGAAAAATAAAAATAGTAGGATACCTTTTGCCCGAAGATGTGGAGTCGCCTTTGAATATTAAGAAACTCAAAAAAATAGGGTATAAGTAGTTAATTATTAATTGTTAATTATCGAGATGTGGCACTGCTCTGTGTTCTGGTTATACTCAACGCAACTAATGGGGCAAGCTCAAACCTTTGTATGTAGTCAGTTATTTACTATACAGCCTTTTAATTAGGTAACACCCCTGCGTAACATGAGTGCAACGAAAAGTGGAGCTACCTCATGTTCTACATAGTATTGACATACTTGTTAAGTAAATAAACATCTCGCTTTTCGTTGCAATAATACGACTTTTTTTCTTTCTTTTTTCTACTTTTTTTTCACAGCGCAAACATACGAGTTAATTAATTGGTAGGGCGATAAAATTTTAACTTACCGCGTTTTACAGTAGCTAAATCAAGCTCGCTTGTACCCATTTTGCGCCCCGAAAAAGCATTATTTTGATGTGCAATCACATAAACACCCGGTGCTTTTACTTCGTACACAACAGCCGTATGTTGCGTCATGGTTTCGGTGTGTATCCCTCCATCTTTTTCGAATTGCACCTTTACGTTCTCAAACTGTATAAAATCGCCCGGAAAAACCTCGTCTTTCTTAGGGTCAACTGGCTTGCCATACTTAAAAGCCTTATCCCATTTAGCACCCGCTTCGTTAAGCGAGTACTTGGCTAAATCCCAACACTCGCCCCTACCAATTTTTTTGCCCATGTGCTTATCCACAAAAGCCACAATTTGTTTGTTTAACGCTGGGGTAGGGGAGGAGGCAGGCATCGAGTTTTGAGCCACTGCCGATAACATAAAAAAAAAGCACAACAAGGCGCTTGCAAAACGTTTGATGTATATAGTCATAAAAAAGTGTGTTTGAATGTGAATAACGCCAACAAAAGCCAATTATTGCATAAAGGGTAAGTTTTTTTGTGCTACTATTTAGATTTGTTCTAAACTATGAACAATAATTGCTCCAAAACTGTTACCTTTGCAGTCCAATTTAAACATTGACTAACCGTATCCTAATTCCTAACAAATTATACACAATTAGCATGTATCCAGAACATATTGTATTACCGATGAAAGAAGACCTGACCGTAGCAGGTTTTGAAGATGTAACAACACCTACACGTGTTGATGAGTTGATAGACAGCAATAAAACTTCGGAAGACGAAACATTGCTTTTGGTCATCAACTCGGTTTGTGGTTGTGCGGCAGCAAATGCCCGTCCGGGTGCTAAAATGGCGGTGCA
This sequence comes from Sphingobacteriales bacterium, assembly GCA_016718845.1. Classification (GTDB taxonomy): domain Bacteria; phylum Bacteroidota; class Bacteroidia; order Chitinophagales; family UBA2359; genus JAEUUX01. The sequence goes on along the minus strand of JADKCK010000003.1, from coordinate 6,452 downwards.
TTACGGCAGCAAAAAACCTGCCAAATTAGCTACCGTTTTTGCAGGTTTCGATATAGGTGCAGTGGCTCGCGCACGCCAATATACCTTGCCTTATCCACCTTCGTCGCCCTCTATGGCATTGTTCAAAAATGGCAAATTGGTGCATTTCATCGAGCGCCACCAAATCGAAGGCGTATCGGCACAACAAATAGCCAAAGGATTGATGGATGTTTTTGAAAAATATTGCTAGTCGTCTGGCTATTAGCTGCAAGTTGTCTGCTACAGGCTTTGGCTACACCTTGTAAATTAATAAGCAAATATCAACACAAAAAAAACGACAATTGCCAAACGGTGATTGTCGTTTTTTTTAGGTTATTCCTATGGAAGAGGCTACGGGCTGCAAGCTACACACATGCCGCTGTTTGTATCTCACAATCAACCGTTATTACTTGTGAAACACAAGATGCCGACAGCCTTGCAGCCGACAGCGGATAGCCTGCAGCCTATCCAAAATCAAAGCCAATTAATTCGTTCAAAAACAATATTTTCGTCTTGTTGTTGTAGGCGTTTTTCGGTCACGGCTATGGCATCTACCGATTGGTCGATGCCAATCCATTGTCGCCCTAAGCTATTAGCTACCGCCACCGATGTGCCACTGCCTACGCAAGGGTCAAGCACCACATCGTTTGGATTGGTGGCTGCCAATATAATGCGCTCGAGCAAAGACTCGGGCTTTTGGGTTGGATATTGTAGCCTTTCGGTGCTGCTTGCCTGCAACGAGTTAATATCTGTCCACCAATCTTCGGGTGTTTTGCCCTCGTCTAAATAGTATTTATAATAGCGTGTTTCGCCCTGTTTGTTTTTCGAGCCATACACTAAGCGGTATTGTCTGCCCTCGTCGTCGGTACATAATCTGCCGCCAAAACTTTTGTTGCCGCTGCGCATTTCAATTTTTACCTTATCGGCGTTAAACGTCCATGTATTGCCTTTGGCGTACCAAAATAAGGTATCGTGTTTTTTACCAAAGGTAGTTTTGCTTTTTCCACCCGTACTGTAGCACCATGCAATGTGGTTGATAAAATTTGCGGAACCAAATATAGGATCCAGAATTAGCACCCTAATATAGGCATCAGCGTGCCAATCGCAGTGCAAAAACAGGGTTCCGTTGGGTTTTAGCACACGGTATAACTGCTCTACACGCGGTTTTAGCCACTCGATATAGCTTTGCATACCGCCCCAATTATCGCTAAAGCTACGCACCGTGCCTGTTTCGGTGCATTGGGCTTGGTAGTTGCGGTTCGAGAAAAATGGTGGGTCGATGTACACCAAGTCTACACTTTCGGTAGGTAATCGCTCAAGGGCTATTAAATTGTTGGATAAGATGAGCTGTTTAATGATGCAATGTTGGTTGTTTATTATTAGTTGTGTATTGTATAGTGATTTTTAGGTGGATAAGTTTTTGATGGAAGAACAATAATGCCACCTATTTGTTATCAAATTGCTCTTGTTCAAAACCCATTATTTAGTGGGTTTTAATTTTTATTAACCATTTATTATTTATAAAAATGCCCATAGCCATTCATTGGTTTAGGCGCGATTTGCGTCTTGATGATAACACCGCCCTTTGGCACGCCTTAGCTGCCGATGTGCCTGTGTTGTGTTTGTTTATTTTTGATACCAACATCCTCGACCATTTAACCGACAAATACGATAGACGCGTAGATTTTATTTATCGCCAAATACAGGCTATAGCTGCAAAATTGGCGCACAAAAATAGCACTTTATTGGTTAAATATGGTAATCCGTTGGACATTTGGGACGAATTAAGCCAACAATACGACCTGCAAACCGTATATACCAACCGCGATTACGAACCGTATGCCCAAAAACGCGACCGTGAAGTGTATGATTTGTTGCAAAAAAAAGGTATTGCCTTTAAAGGCTATAAAGACCACGTAGTTTTTGAGAAAAACGAAGTGGTAAAACCCGATGGTAAACCATACACCGTTTATACGCCCTACAGCAAACGTTGGTTGATGCGCTACGAGTTAGATGCACCGCCTATTTATGGTGATGCTTTATCGTCAAATAATTTTTATGTTTGCCCACCGATGCCTATTTTAACCCTCGAAGAGATGGGTTTTGTGCCAACAGATACCGTTTTTGCACCTAACGAAGTAAGCCAAAGTGTATTACAAAACTACCAACAACAGCGCGATTTACCTGCTGCAAATGGCACATCAAACCTAAGCGTGCATTTTAGATTTGGTACTGTTAGCATACGCAAGATGGCAGTTTTAGGCAAACAAAACAGTACATCGTGGCTAAACGAGCTTATCTGGCGCGATTTTTATCAAGCCATTTTATACCATTTCCCGCACTCGGCAACAGCAGCTTTTAAACCTGCCTACGACCACATCGAGTGGCTAAACAACCCTACACAGTTTGCAGCTTGGTGTGCCGGTAAAACAGGCTACCCAATTGTTGATGCGGGTATGCGACAACTAAATGCCACGGGTTTTATGCACAACCGCGTGCGTATGATTGTGGCTAGTTTTTTAACCAAACATTTGCTTATTGATTGGCGATGGGGCGAACAGTATTTTGCCGCCAAACTTTTGGATTATGATATGGCATCGAACATAGGTGGCTGGCAATGGGCAGCAAGCAGCGGCTGCGATGCAGCACCTTATTTTAGGGTGTTTAGCCCCGAAGCTCAAACACAAAAATTTGACACTAACTACCAATATATACGCCGTTGGGTGCCAGAATACGGCACTGCAGCTTATCCAAAACCAATAGTAGACCACAAAATGGCACGCGAAAGGGTGTTGGCAGTATATAAAAAAGCCGTAGGTAAAGATGCGTAATTTTGTTGTACCTCATCATCTACCAAAATAAAAACACCCTCGATTAGGCTTGTTAAGCTTGGTCGAGGGTGTTTTGTTTGTGGGTATTAGGGTTGTAAAATTGCCAGCAAATCGGAGGTGTTTACGATGTCAAGGCATACGGATGCTATTGAGTCTTTGGCTAAGGAAACAGGTTTTATATCAAGGAAAAGTTCTCGTTTGACTGGTAGCGAGTTTTTAGAGATGAATCTAAACGACTTTGGTACGACTAGAGGAAATATGAGTTTGTACGAAAAATGTTGGTTCTTTTACTTTTGTTGTGGAATTATGTAGGTTGTTGATTTTTGAACGCAAACTGGTGTAGCTTTTTTTTCTCAACTTGTGCGTTTCTAGCTGCCCTATCAACACCTCAATAATTGCAGGTTTTGTTTCTACCTGCTGCCGTTTCCATTCGGCGTACTCTTCAATACTACCCCAGTAAGTAGCATTTTTTTGCAGTTCTTCGTCAATCGAAGCTAATACTTGGGGGTAAACAAGCAAACGCGCCTCAACTGTCCTAAAACGGTTGAGGCGCGAGCCATATTTTCGTAGGTACTCTACACTGAGTGTATTAATATTGAATACCTTAACCTTAATGAACCAACGTTTGTCTAGTTCATTATTTGTTGGAAGTAGCGTGTAAGAAATTTTTTTTTTTATCATTGCCTTAAAGTTTTTTGGCAATGAGTTAGGTGGTTAGTCCCACTTTTGCATAAAGTGCTGATAATCAGCACTTTATGGGGGATGTGCGAAAAACGAGGGATTCCATACTTCTATCATAACTAACTGATAATCAATGATTTTTCTTGTCTCACTTGTGGTTTCTTGTCCCACTTTTGTACCATTTTAGGTAGGGATAGGACGTTTTTCTTGCCCCACTTTTTTTAAAAAACTTGCACAAAAAAACCTTTTTTTTCTTTTTTTTTCGATTTTAAGTGTCATTGTGTCATGTATTCAATGTTTATGTTGCATAACTAACTGATTATCAGTTAGTTATGCGGCTTTTTTTGTCATGACACTTCTTTTTTTTTAAGTGTCATTAAGTGTCTTTATCTGTCATCTTTTGGGGCATATTCTATTCTCTTATTATTATCTACTTTAGAGGTAAAAGTAAACTAATAACGCTTTAAAATATTTAAATTAGTATATTTTTTTGTTTTTTATTTCCTTGACATGGATAAATTAAGCAATAGTGTTTCTTTTTTGTTTTTAGTAAATTGATTAGTTTGCACGGCTTATCGTTGGTGTGAACTTGAATTTGTTCAAATCCCAAAGAACACCAGCTTTCAACGACGACAATTTGGGAGTTAGCCAAATTAAGTTGTTCGGCTAATGGCAATTTTGATAATAAACGTTTGGTATTTTTTACTTAGTTTGGGTTTTTGTACGCACAAACTGCAAAAGGATTTTACGCCACAAAAGTAACTTTTTTTTAAAAAAAATCATAAAAGCTTGACAACCTTAGAAATAAATAATTACCTTTGCATCAAACTTAAATGAGCAAGTTTCTTAGCTAAATTATTCGAGCATAACCCCGGACGTTATGTGGGCTTGCCCGACAATGAAGATGATTTTGCTAAACGCTTTATTGCCGTAAAAACCCAACTAGAAGAGCAACCCAAAGAGGAAGTACAGCTCAATGAAATTATTAGCCAACATAAAAATAGAAAGTCATGGAGTTAGATAAAAAATATTCCGAAATTTTCGTTCAGGCACTAACTGAAATTAGAAACGCCCGAAGCAGCATTGCCCGACAAATAAACACCACCGCTATCGAAGTATATTGGAATTTGGGCAAACTCCTTTCTGAAAGGAAAATAGAAAAAGGACACGGAGCAAGTGTTGTAAACAGATTATCAATAGATTTAAAAACCGAATTTCCAGACATGGGGCTTTCGCCACGTAACTTATGGGATATGAAGCGGTTTTATGAAGAGTATAAAGACGCTTCTCCAAAACTGCGACAGTGTGTCGCAGTTTTGCCTTGGAAACATAATTTATTGATTTTAAGTAAAACCGCAAACCACGACGAAGCTTTATTTTATGCAGAAAAAGCCAGTACACTCGGTTGGTCGCGTGATATTTTACTCAATTATCTGAAAGCAGATGCCTACAATGCGGAAAAAAACTTGCCAAAATCGCATAATTTCCGCGAAACACTGCCCGAAATATTGGCAGAGCAAGCCAATGATATGCTGAAAAGTAGCTATAATTTGGGATTTTTGGGCTTGACACAAGCCATTAAAGAAACCGAACTTGAAAAACGCTTGGTAGAAAAAATCAAACAATTTGTACTCGAACTTGGCAAAGGCTTTACCTTTATAGGCAATCAGTATAGGCTAGAATTTAACCAAAAAGAGTATTTTGTTGATATTTTGCTTTACCACCGCAGCCTGCGTTGTTTGGTTGCAGTAGAACTCAAAATTGGTGCTTTTAAGCCCGAATATGTTGGCAAAATGAACTTTTACTTAGGCTTGCTTGATAGGCTCGAAAAACAAACCGATGAAAACCCCTCTATTGGCATTATACTTTGTGCCGACAAAGACCATTTAGACGTAGAAATAGCACTACAAGATATAAATAAACCTATTGGTGTATCTGAATATAAATTATTACTACCAACCAAAGAACTGGAAACTATGCTTATCCAGGAATTGAATAATTTCCATTCCAGTTTAACGCCAACAGATGATTGACAATGAAATATTTTTTATAATATTTTAAAAATTAAAACATATTAGCAGGGCGGAAGGAAACTAATCTTTTTGAGATAATTGACTTGATTGCATTTTTTAGTTAGTTTGGTTTTTTGCACCCACAAACTGCAAAAGGACTTTACACCACAACAGCAAATTTTTTTTAAAAAAAAACAAAAAAAGTTTGGAAGTTTTGGCAATAAATAATTACCTTTGCACCAAACTTAAACGAGCAAGTTTCTTAGCTTCTTTTTAAGCTAAATGTCGTGCGTAGAAATCGTTAAAAAGTTGCGGATTTGGTACCCTGGTGCTGAAGACGGTCGGCAGTGCCGTACCAAAAAACGAACAAAAAGCGGGTTTTAGCCCATAAACGCCACGTATGTTGCAACTAGTTGCCGCATACGTGGCGAGAGCGTTTAAGGAAGTTGCGTTTTAAATAATTGTAACCACAAAATAAAAAAACATTCAAATGCCAAAAATATACGACAACATAGAAAATCAATTGACCAAAGGGTTAAATGACACCTAGAACTTTCGCAACGCACGGACTTTTGTGTTATTTTATACTAAAACCAATTGTATTATTAAACAATATGGAAAAATGCCAAAAATATATTCAAGAGTTCATTTTGATATTTTAAAAAAAATATCAAATAATAAACCAATGATAAATTATATTTATAATTCAAATAATTCTGTTTATTACAGAACAACAGATGGTTTACATTATAGGGTTTTTACTCTTTTTCCAACATATTCAAAGAAGGAATCTAAATATAGCTATTCATCCAATGAATTTGCAAGTTTGTTTTTTTCTATTTTTGCTTCAAATCTTTGGAATATTTATTATTATTCCTTTTCTAATTGTTTAGATGTTTCAAGATATGAA
>JADKCK010000002.1 GCA_016718845.1 Sphingobacteriales bacterium | reverse complement strand
GTGGTGGCATCGCCGCTCATACCGCCGACCCAACCATTTCGGCATAAATGGTTGCTCCGGGCGTCGCAGGGCATGTTCGTGCTCTTCAAGGATAATGCGGCCAGCGCCTTCGCCCCAGTACAAAGACCGTCGCGGTGCAAGTCAAAGGGGCGCGAAGCTGTTCCGGGCGAAAGTCAACGCTTCGCTCCGATAGGCTTTCGTGGCGTTAAACCCTTCAACGCCCGAGTCGGTAACTGCGCCTCCGAGCCGCCTGTTACAATAGCATCGGCTTGGCCGGGCGCGTATGTAATTAAACGAGTCGATGAGGGCATTAGTTGACGAGGCACAAGCCGACCAAACCGAGAAGTTAGGACCCCGAAAGCCATGCCGTATAGAGATATGCCCCGATGCTATGTCGGATATCATTTAGGTATAAAAAACGGGTTAAAGCGTGGGTTGCCTATACCGCCCTTTACATAATCAATTATTTGGTCTTGAAACGTAAATATACCACCTATGCCCGATGCCCATATCACACCTACGCGGTTTTTGTTGATGCTGGGGTCGGTTGATAGCCCTGCGTCGGCAATAGCTTGGTCCGAGGCTGCAATGGCATATTGTGCAAAGGGGTCGAGTTTTCGGGCTTCTTTGCGGTCGAGTATGCTGGTGGGGTCAAAACCTTTACTTCGCAGGCAAATTTGGTTTTAAAGTTAGAGGCATCGAAATGGGTGATGGGCAGCTCCGCTTTACCAGCTAACAATGCTTGCCAATAATCGGCGACGGTATTACCTATGGGTGTAAGGCGCCCAAACCTGTTACTACAACTCGTTTGAGTAGCATGTGTATGATAGCAGTTTTGGGATTGAAGAGACAGAGGCAGCAATAAAAATACCAACTAATAGTGTTTGAGCAATAGCTATGCTAAGGTATAGCATAGCTATTGTATCAACTGTCTATCAATTATATTACGCTTTATAGTTTTCTGTAATATATGCAATAGCTTCGCCTACTGTTGTTATTTTTTCGGCTGCGGCATCTGGGATAGCTATTGAAAACTCTTTTTCAAGCTCCATGATTAGCTCTACGGTATCAAGCGGATCGGCTTAAGTCATCAACGAAACTTGCGTCGTTGTTTTTTGCCGGTTTGTCAACGCCTAATTTATCTACGATAATACTACGTACTTTTTCGGCAATGTCAATAGTGCTCATTGTGTAAAACAGTTTAAAAATTTACTTTGATGATTGTTTTTTGTGGTGCAAAGGTACTAACTTTTAGCCAATGGTTATATACTTGCAAAGAAAACGGTCATTTATTGTTTTTGTGGATAGTTGGCTAAAATAAAAACAAAATTGAGGGTTTTGTTTAGGGTTTTTGTTGTTCCCAGAATTTAGACGGAAATTGTTCGATTCCGTCAAAACCTAATTTTATATCTCGCCCATCGTGTGGTAGGTGGGCGGTGCCAAATAGGTAATCCCAGAGGCTAAGGGTAATGCCAAAGTTGATGCCGTAGGGGTGCGATTTGGGCATGTGGTGGGCATGGTGCCAAATGTGCATTTGCGGGTTATTGAAAATGTATTTGAGCGGACCAAGCGGCAACTTGATATTAGAATGGTTAAAATGCCCAACGGCAAGGGTAAAAATGTGGATAACAAAAAAGTCGTTTAGCCCAATGCCTATCATGGCTAATGGTATGTATTCTATGGTTCGGTACACTACGTTTTCCATCCAATGGTAGCGCAGGTGTGCGGCAAAGCCCATTTGCTCGACAGAGTGATGTACTTTGTGGTAGTGCCATAGCCAAGGCACACGGTGCAGCAATCGGTGGGTTTGCCATTGTACAAAATCGCGCACCACAAAGCCTATTAACAAATGCGACCATAAGGGCAACCGCTCAACGGGTAGTAGCGTTAGGTTGGTAATGCCAATGGTGTGCAAAAAATCTTTGAACAGATTGACAAACACATCGGAGGCGGCATTGTAGATGATGAGCGAAAAAAGAAAGAAATTGAAAAACATATAGAATGCATCTAACCAAAAGTCTTTCCGAAATTTGGCTTGATAGGGTCGCCAAGGGGCAATCCATTCTAATGCCATAAAAAACAGCGAAACACCCAGTAGCCAGTAAAAATAATTGTGCCACGATGGATGTGTTATTTCGTTAAATAGATAGCCTGCATAACCTGCATAGCCATTAACAAATATGTCGAAGTAGTGTTTTAGCATTTTGGGGTTTGGTTGTTGGTTTGGAGTAGATGTTTGATGCTTGTGGATGATGATACTAAAGGGTAAACGGGGTGTTGGTTTGTTCCTACAGTGTTTTGGGGTGCTACCTACTTGGCAAATTGGGAGTGCCAATCATCACCCCAAAAAGGCATTTTCTGTATTTCGTATTTCAGCTACGCTCAATAAAAACACTCAATATAAACAAGCGGGACGGGTATGGTTTTTGAATAATGTGCGAATAACAAACACTCAACTAAAAGTTAATAGCTGAGTGTTTTTTTATTGGTTAGTTATAAACATCGTCGTTAGATTCTTCTTGGGCGGGCGGTGCTTCGTTATAGGGTTGTGTGCTGTTTTGTCCGCTTCGGCAATCGCCTACTATATAGTTAGCGGCGTTTTTGGTGGTGTTTTCTAACGATTGTAATATTTGAGAGGTTGCGGGCATCACAAAATACATTTTGCACATCATCACATCGGCGAGTGGCTCAACGATGGGATAAATTATTGAGTTGCGTTTTAAGTCGGCGGTAAGTAAGCCACCTTTGTCGGCTAAGGAGGTAAGAAAACTAAATCCTATTGTGAGCATAAAACCCCACAAGGCTATGCCCGTTAGTTTGCTGACGGAGCTAAGGTGGGCTGCTTTTACAAAAAAGTTGAGTACCAAATTGAGGATAAACATGGCAACCATAAAGCCGCAAAATAGCACCACAAACGATATGATGGGTGTAAATGCCGAGTCTATTCGTCCGGAATTTGAGAGTACGCGCACATGATGTTGTTGAATCGCAGGGCTAAATGATGGATATAGCAAAACGAAATACGGTTAATACCGAGCCTATCAAGCCTTGTGTAAGCCCACGATAAACGCCAAAGGCAATGGCTATTAAAAAGCTAAATCCAATGCGTTAAAACTACCCATTGTTAAAAGTATTTTATATTATGCAGTTTGGGGCTGCGGTTATGGATATTAAGTAAGTAATGTTTTACGAGTGCGGCAATTTGTTTGCGTCGGCATGCCTGCCAATTGTTTGTTTGCCACGCCCATTACTTTGCCCATATCTTTTGCCGATGTGATGCCTAGTTGGGCAATAATGGCTTTAATTTCGGTTTGTAGTTCGTCGGGCGATAGTTGTTTGGGCAAAGTAGCTCAATGATGGCTATTTCTTCGGCTTCTTTGGCGGCAAGGTCGGGGCGTTGTTGTTGTTCGTAGATGGTAAGCGAGTCGCGGCGTTGTTTTGCTAATTTGGACAATAGTTTTATTTCGTCTTCGGTGCTTGTGTTTTCGGGGCTCCTTCGGCGGTTTTTGCCAATAATATTGCCGATTTTATGGCGCGTAAGCCGCGTAGGGTTACGTCTTCTTTGGCTTTCATAGCCGTTTTTATGTCGTTGTTGATGATTAGTTCTAAGCTCATTATATTGCTAAAAGATAATTAATGGTTGATGGATAAATTTGTAAAACTGCTTAAATCACCGCCATGGTAAGGCGGCTAATGCAAACTAGTTTGTTTTGGTGGTTGGTAATTTGTATGTCCCAGATATGTGTAGTTCTGCCTATGTGTATGGGGCGTGCGGTGCCATATACCCAGCCCGATGTAGCCGAGCGCAGGTGATTGGCGTTTATTTCTAAGCCAACGCATTTTTTTTGCGTAGCGTCGACTACCAAGCCCGATGCAATACTGCCTAATGTTTCGGCAAGTGTTACCGATGCTCCGCCATGTAGCAAGCCAAAGGGTTGTTTGGTGCGGTGGTCAACGGGCATTTTGCCGCAAAGGTAGTTGTCGCCAATGTCGGTAATTTCGATACCCAAATGAGCAACCATGCAACCCTCCGAAAACTGGTTGACAACCTCAATATTGGGTGGTGTGTGCCAAATAGACATAAACGGGGGCTTATTGTTTTTTTCTTATTGGTTCTCGGTTTTTGTCGCCCATCATAGTTGGCACGTCCATGTCTTGCATGTCGGGGGCTCCGCCCGAAACGTTGTTTAAGGCGCCGTATTTGTTTTCGTTGCCCGGGTCAATTCGAGATAGGGAGCTTGCTGCCCTCGATTTTTCGGAAGGCGAAACCTTTGCGTTGTTAAACAAGCCCATCAACTCTTCTGATTTGGTGTTGATAAACAAGTCAATTGCCAAGCCGCTTGGGTTGTCTTTACGCAATTTTTCGATAATAGCTAAGGCGTTTAATATATTGCTGCGACCTTCGGTTGCATTGCTATACATGTTATCTAAGCCCAAGCGGTGGTATTGATAATATGCCTGACGCATTTTTACAAACCTGCCGCTTAGTAAATTGTCTAGTAGCCAGTAGCGGTTGTCGGTGCTTTCGTGACCTTTCCAGCCTTTGTAGGGCGAGTTTTGCGCACCTGTAATAACTTGTTGTACTTTGTTAAAAGCCGCTGTGCCACCATTACTCGAAAAAGTATCGCCGTCTATTGCCAACACCATATACATATAGTAGGCAATTACCGAGCTTAACTCCGATGTGTAAATGCCTTCGTTAAATTGTATGGGGTCGAATTGGGCATAATCGAAGGTAAAAAATTTGTCTTGATAAGTAAAAATGGGCGAATTGTACGAGCTGTTATACACAGGGCGGCTCGATTGAATGGCAAAGCGAGCCTCGAAACGGGTTGGTGATAGCTCTTTTAAGATAGTAATGAGTACATTACAATCAATGCGTTCTTCGGGTTTATAGGTTTCGTCGGTCCAGCGGCGGTTGTTGATAAAGTCGCGCACCTCGGTTTCTAAGGTTTTGAATACTGCAGGCTCGGTTTGTTGCAGGTTACCCACCTGAATAGTTACTTTGGCATTTATCTCTTGAGCAAAACTTTGGTTGTAAACAAACGTTAACAACAGTAGTGTAAATAACTGAATGGTACTTTTCATAAAAAATAAAAAATAGTTAAACTTGCGTGTTTAATAGCAAATTTATAGATTAAGGGTGTTGATAATTGTTTCGATTTGGGTTGATGATAAACCCATAACATCGGCAATAAAATCGATGGAAACGCCTTTTTTATACAGATTTATAATGGTTTTGGCTTGTTCTTCCATCAATACTTCTTCTTTAATTTCTTGTTTTACTTCTTCTTTTACTTCTTGTTTTACTTCTTCTTTTACTTCTTGTCTCATTTTTTGGCGGTCTTCGTTGCGTTTTTTTTCTTCGTAGTCCAAAATGGTACGTGCTCTTACCATAGTAATATGGTACATGGCAAGTTGGTCGGGCGACATTTTGCTGGTGTCGAGTTTTTTGACGGCTTCTGCTAGCCATTCTTCGCTAAAAAATGGGGGTATTTGGTTAGCATCTTTAGGGTTTATACGGTGTGCGTATTTCATGGTATAGAGTAGTTTTTCTTTGTCGGTGGTTACTTGGTCAAAATTGGCTTGTTTTATTGGAAACTTGCCTAGTTCTATTAGCCTAAATTCAATGTTTTTGCCAATTAGGTTGTTGTTTTCGTCGCGCAGATTAAGTACACGACAGTAGGTATCGTCGTTGATTATTTTATCCTCTATTACGCAAATACAGTAGATAGGGCGCAGCGATGAAAAACCATGCTTGCCCTTTTGTACTAAGGTATTGTATATTTGGTAGGCATAAAATTGAAGCCGCTCGAATAGGTTGTCGTAGTTGCCGCGTTGCATTTCTATTATAAAAATGCGCTTTATTTCGTCTTCGCACAAAACATCGTACACGCCTGCTCGGGCATCTTCTACCATTCCTTCAAATTCGTTGCGAAGCATTTTTAACTTTTTGATGATAGTGTTGGTATCAATAAGTAGTTGTACTGCCTTGCGCGAAAATATACTGTTGCGGGCAAAAGTTACCTTAAAACCATAATCGGAGATAAAGGGTACAATAAAATGCTCGTTGCTTTTTTTTGAGGTTTTCATCTGCCAAACAATTAAATTATTTGCATTTTTGCTCTAAAAACTTATTGGGGTCGTTATAGCCCAATTCGCGGGCTTTTTTTAGTTCTATGCAGGCTTCGGGGCTGTTTTCGTCGGTTAAAAATGCACCTAAGTTATGATGAAATTTAGCGTTTTGGGGTTCTAGTTCTACGGCTTTTCGCAGGTCGGCTTCGGCTTCGGTGCGGCTTTCGAGCAAATACAAGGCAAAGCCGCGGTTGCCATACGATTTGGCATGATTGGGGTTGAGCAATATGGCTTGGTCAAAACATTTTATTGCCTTTGGTAAGTTGTTTTGATAGGCATAAACTAAGCCTGTTTTGTAGATAACTTCTACGTCTTTGGGATATTGCTGATGCAAAGATGTAAGAATTGCCAATGCCTCGTCGTAATTTTTGGCATTTAGGGCGGATTCGGCTTTGTTTAACAAGCTAGTGTCGGCTACTGCCATTTTTGTTTGGATAGATGCAGCCGAAGTTGTATTTTTGCTATTGTCTGATTGACCACAACTATACAAAGATAATAAAGTAAGGAACAGGAATGATAGATTTTTCACTTTTAGAGACAGGGAATGTTTTAATAAAAAAAATAAGGTCAATATTTAGGTTTAGAGTGTACTAAATAAGCCAAAAACAATAATTTGAGGGTTTTGTGTGGCAAAGTTAATACTTTTTTTGTTTTTATCCAAATGTGCTATTAATTTACACCGAACTAGGTATTTTTTTGACTATCAAATTCATAATATCCCAGGCTACTTCGTCTTTCGATTTTAGGGGGTATTCGTATTTATTGTTTTCTTTGTCGATAATACAAATTTTGTTGGTATCGTGTCTAAATCCGGCACCTTCGTCGCGCAGCGAGTTAAGAACGATAAGGTCGAGGTTTTTATTTTGTAGTTTTTTGCGGGCGTTTTCTTCTTCGTTATCCGTTTCCAGGGCAAAGCCCACTAACAGTTGTCCCTCTTTTTTATTTTTGCCCAAGGTAGCTAAAATGTCGAGTGTTTTTTGCAGGTTGATGACTAGCAAATCGCCTGTTTTTTTAATTTTGCTTTTTTGTGGTTCAACGGGGGTATAATCGGCAACGGCTGCCGACAGAATGGCGATATTAGCCTCGGGAAACAAAGCGGTTGTAGCCTCGTACATGGCTTGTGCTGTGTGGGCACTTATTACCTGTATGTCTTTATTTTGTGGCAGTAAATTTGTTTCGCCCAATACCAAAAATACTTTGGCACCCATTTGTGCGGCGGCTTCGGCTATGGCAATGCCCATTTTGCCCGTCGAGCGGTTGCCTACAAAACGCACAGGGTCGAGGGGTTCGTAGGTAGGACCAGCGGTAATAAGTACTGTTTTGCCCAACAGGGTTTGCGGGGGCAATGGTGGCGCATTATTGACGACTAAAGCGCTACTATTGGTTGCAAAGTATTGGTTGATATAGTCAACTATTTGTTCGGGTTCGGCAAGGCGCCCGTCGCCAATCAAGCCGCTTGCCAACTCGCCATGCCCTACGGGTATTAGGTGATTTTTACATTCGGTTACTAAAAAATGTAAATTGCGTTGAGTGGCGGGGTGTTTCCACATATCTAAATCCATGGCAGGGGCAATAAACACGGGGCAGCGTGCCGATAGGTAGGTGGCAACCAACACATTGTCGGCATTGCCATTTGCCATTTTGGCTAAGGTAGTGGCTGTTGCGGGGGCTACTAACATGGCATCAGCCCATAAACCAAGCTCTACGTGGTTGTTCCATAAACCCTCGTGTGTACTAAAAAACTGGGTGATAACCTCGTTTTTTGACAGGGTAGAAAACGTTAAAGGGCTTACAAAATTAGTGGCAGAGGGGGTCATGATTACACGCACCTCGGCACCGTTTTTTACCAACAAACGCACCACTAATGCCGCTTTATAGGCTGCAATACTGCCCGATACGCCTAATAATATTTTTTTACCATTCAAATAATAATATGGTGACAGGGCTGCCGCCGCTGTTTGACTTTCGCTAATTACACCGCCCAACAAACTGTTTTGGCACATAGACGGAACCGTTTGTATAGGCAATTGTGCATTGCTTGCTACGATTGATTGTATCATAGATAAATCTTTTCAAAAAAAATAGATTAGTTGCCCAATCTTGATAAAATAATTACTCTGCGTTGTAAGTAATTGGATATTTGGCAATGATGCTATACGCTCGTAATTTCACTTAATAGAGTGTTCAAAAAAAACGAAGTCATAATATCCTACCTACTTAACTTTTTAAAACGCACGCAACAGTTCAACTATTTGCACTGTTGCTAACAGTTCTCTGTTTTATTGTCTAAACACAACAACTAGGCTAATGCGCTGTGTTAGTGCATTAGCCTTATGCGTTGTTGTTTGGTTATATTACACTAAGATGCTTTATTTGGTAAAACTGTATCCGCCCAAAAAGGTATTGGCAAGCGATAAAGCTACGCCAAAAAGCATTGCCCACAAAATACCACTAACATGAAAACCACTAACCAAATAGCTTGCCAATAGTATCATTAAGCCATTGATAACAAACGAAAACAAACCCAACGTAAGTACCGTAACAGGCATGGCAATTATAGATATAATGGGCTTAACAAAATTGTTAATCAAGCCTATGCCTACATAACCCACAATAATGGTACATTGACCCAGGCAAAAAAGTTGGCAAGCAAATAAACGACTAAGCCGTTCATCAAAACAGAAACAATTAATTTTCCCATAACCCTTGATTATTTTTTTTGTTTGAAAAATGTTTTTATGCTACCGATATTACGCTGCTACGGAGCTGAAAATACCCTTATCAGCAGTTTGTGCTTTGTTAATGTACTAACAATTGTGGGCTTTTATGTGTATAATGTTGTAAACCCCTGCGGTTCGCCAAAAGTTCGTTTTTTACAAAAAAAACAAAACTTTTTTACCCAAAAATGTAGTTAACGATTAAAATCATCCTTTGTTTTTACCATTTAAGGCTTAATCCTGCCAAAAAATTAAAACCTGCTTGTGGGTAATAATTGTTGTAGTTGGTGGGGCGTATGGCGTTGTTTTCGTTAAACAGCACAAAGTATGTCCAGCCGTTTGCTTCGTAGAGGGTGTTTAGCAGGTTGTTTAGTTGCACATTAAAGCCAATTTCTTTGCACCATTTTGTTTTTCGGGTGTAGCTCATCTGTGCATTATTTACCCAATAGGCGTTTAGGGTTCGGTTGGGGTTTTGGGTATTGTCGAGGTATTGTTTGCCTACGTATTTGCTGGTCAAAGCTATCTCGGTACCCCTTAAACGGCTGATAGCTAAGATTGCCCCGCCACTACTTGGGGCGAAAACGAAATAGCTACATTTTTGTACAAAGGGTGGTATCGGCAAGCCAATCCCAGTTGTTGCTGTAAATGCTGGTTGTTTGCTCAAAGCTGGCAATTTTGTTTTGGCTTAGTGCCACATTACCCTCAAAGCGCAGTTTGCGGTGTAGTTGTGTTGCCCCATTAAGCTCAATACCAGTGCGGTAGCTGTTATCCACATTTTGTTGGATAGGTGTGCCTACATTGTTTAAGTTGCCCGTTAGCACCAATTGGTTTTTGTAGTGCATATAATAGGCGGTAAGGGCAAGGGTGTGTTTGGCGTTGTTGGTGTAGGTGTAATTTAGTTCTAAATCGGCAAGGCGCTCGGGTTTTGGTGGGGTGGCATTGTCTATTATATTGCTGCGGGTAGGCTCGCGGTTGCCAATGCCAAACGATGCCGACACCTGATTGTTGGTATTAAGGGTATAATTGATACCTGCTTTGGGGTTAAAAAAACGGTAGTTTAGGTCAAGGGCTAAACTGTCTTGTCCGTCGTCGTTGCCCGTAATTTGGTAGTTTATTTGGCGATACTGCACGTCGGCAAAGGCGTTTAGCTTTTGGGCGATGGGATAACTCATCTTAACAAAAATAGTACCATCGGTTTTAAGCCCTTGCTGTTGTAATAAGGCTGCCTAATTTGACTATTAGCGGCAAATTGTTGCCCAAATTAGCTCGCCAAAATGTTTTGCCGTCGTATTGATTAAGCCCCGCCGAGCATAAACTCGCCCTTTGTGGCTTAAACAGTAGGGGCAAGGTGACCATAAAAATCGTTGTCGAGCCATTTGCGGCGCACCAAATCGGTGTTTGTTATTAAGGTAGTATCGCCATTAGCTGTGTTGTAGACGGTTGTGTTGTTTAGCCCATAGCTTGCCAAATCTTGGTTGGTTTGGTATTGCTCGTAAAAACCGCTGCCTTTGGTGTAGTGCAAACCTAACTTAAGCGTTAGGCGGCTTGCCAACTGATAGCCATAGTGTAGCTGATAGTGGTTTTGGCGATAATCGTCTACCTGATTATCGTAGGTATAAGGGTTGTAGGTGCGGTTAGTGTCTATTATTTCGGCAGGACGCCCTCCCAGGCTTGATAGGTTATCTCGTGTCCGCCAAAAGACAATAGCCGCAGCGAGTGCCTATTGCCGTAGTAGTTGCCCGCCAAAAAATACGATTTTAGGTTAGATGAGGCTCGGTCTATGTAGCCATCAGAGGCAATATACGACAGCCGAGCATCGAGGGTAAAGTATTTGTTTAACATGCCCGTACCCATGCCTACCGAGTGCCTTTGGGTGTTAAACGCGCCATAACTCTTTGAAATCAGTACATACGCAACGGCATTGCGTTTTAGGGTTTGTATGTTTATGCTGCCCCCAAAAGCTCCTGCGTTTGGAACGGTTATGCCGCGTTGTATTTCTATGTTGTCCGTCGAGGCGCCAATATCGGGCAAATTAACCCAGTATATTTTGGTGCGACTCGGGGTCGTTGAGTGGCATATCGTTTATGGTGGCATTGATGCGGGTGGCATCGGAGCCGCGCAGCCTAATGCCTGTGTAGCCTACGCCCGCACCTGCATCGGAGGTGACAACTGCCGAGGGCGTAAGTTGTAACAAAAACGGTAGGTCTTGCCCGTTGTTCTGACGGTCTAATTGGGCTTTTTAGACACATTGCTATTGCTGCCATTTATGCCTTGTGGTGCGCGGGTGGCGCTTATCTCTACCACATTTAATGCCACCGTAGCGGGCAACAGCCTAATGTTTAGGGGCAAATTGGCACTCAACACCACTTTTTGTTGATACAACTGATACCCCACATAGCTAATTTGCAGCGTATAGTTGCCACTTGGCAGCAGCACCGCAAAAGCACCTTTGGCATCGGTTAATAAGGTGGTGTCGGTAATGTCTTTTATTTGCACACTTGCCAACTCGAGCGGCTCGTAAGTTAGGGTACTAACGTTGCCATTTAGCAAAATGTTTGCGCCCTAAACGCATTTGCTTAAAAGGCACAAATAAAAAAATACAGTAATTTTAGAACATGTGCTACACTTCTTTTGATGATAAAAAAGTGTAGTAAACGGAGAGAGAAAATCTGATATAAACATACCAAAGCAAAATCTTTTTGGGAGTTCCCCCTTTGCGTCTTTGGTACAAAAGATTTGCTTTTGGGTGTGTATGTTTCCTGCGTCGGTATTATCCGCATCAGGTTCAGAGGGTATAATCTCAGCCAACAGTGGCACCCCTACTTACTACACCAAAACGAGTTGCAAAGATACAGCTTTTTTATGGGAAAATGGCTTTTGACTGTTGGCTTTTGGCTGCTGGCTTTTGGCGTCGGCTTTTGGCTGTCTGTTAGTGGGATTGATGAAATAGATTAACTCTTTTGGTAGCAGCATTAACTCTTTTGGTAGCAGCATTAACTCTTTTGGTAGCAGCATTAACTCTTTTGGTAGCAGCATTAACTCTTTTGGTAGCAGCATTAACTCTTTTGGTAGCAGCATTAACTCTTTTGGTAGCAGCATTAACTCTTTTGGTAGCAGCATTAACTCTTTTGATAGCAGCATTAACTCTTTTGATAGCAGCATTAACTCTTTGTGCTGTGTTAACTCTTTGGTAGCAGCATTAACTCTTTTGGTAGCAGCATTAACTTTTGGTAGCAGCATTAACTCTTTTGATAGCAGCATTAACTCTTTTGATAGCAGCATTAACTCTTTTGATAGCAGCATTAACTCTTTTGATAGCAGCATTAACTCTTTGGGTTTTGAGAAGATATGTATGGTAGTCTGAACTATTTGTTTGTGCTGTAGGGGCATTTGTATAATACAGCATGGACAAAAAATAATAGCGAGCATTTGGGTAATGCTCGCTATTGTTATTTATGGCAGGTTTAGTTAGTTGGCGGTGTGTTGTCGGTATCGGGTGGAGTGGTTGTGCCGTGGTTATTTAGGTTTTTGAGCAATGCCGGAAACGAGAATGTTTTTTTTACGGTATCGCTTAAATTCGAGCGGCGGGCAATGTTGTTGATAAGTATCAGTTGGTCGTAGAGGTCGTTTAGGGTGCTTATGTCTTGTTGTGTAAGCTCTTTACGCAATAATTTACCTACCTCTTGGGTTACGTTGGCATTTTTTAGGGTATTGGCATAGCCCAAAATACGGTCTATGAGGTTGGCGTCGGTGCCTTGGGTTAGTATTTCGGTTTTTGTGTCGGCTAACATATTGGTTTTAAACTTTGCAAGTAGCTGTATAAAGTTTTCTTGGTCGCCGCTTTTTAGCTTGGCATAGTGGGTAGTAAAGCCTAGTTGGTCTTTTAGTTGTTTTAGGCGGGTGGCGTTTTTTCTAAAATCAAAGGTAAGTTGTTTGTTAAAATCCACTAAATCGTTTTTTGCGGGTTTCATCATGCTGCCTAGTAGTTGGGTAGCATCTTTCATTTGTTGGGCGTTATCAACGCCTAGTACATCGGTGTAGGCTTTGTCGATGTTGGTTTTTAGCTCATCGAAATAAGCGAGGGTAAAAGCGGCTCGGCGTTTGGCTAATGCCTCAACATGTGTGGCGGCTACGGTAGCAATGGTTTCGCCGATAATTAATAGCTCAATGGCTTTGCATTTAAATTTGCGAGTTTGTTGCATAAAAACAAGATGTTTTTTGAGGATTAAAAAATGGGTGCGAAGTGTGTTTTAGCTAAAAACAATACAAAGATACACGTTTTTTTGTAACGTCCTAAAAATGCTTATGTTTTTTGGTGGTTTTTAAGTTTTTTTAACGTTTAGAGGGAGAGATATTGGATAATTTAACTAATTGTTAATTTTTTTGGGTAGATACTTGCTTATAATAGGTTTGGTTGTATCTTTGCAGCGGGATAAGATAATACCCTATTTTTTAAAAAAAACTCAGAAACACTTACATGTTAGCTTCTATAACCTATCCTAAAAGCCGTGAATACCGTGCGGCTTCTTTAAATGAACCTATTAATTTTTACATAGACGCTTTATTAGAAAGCAAACATTTTGACCTACTATTAGGTTATTTTAGCTCGGCAGCTATTAATGTTTTATCTATTGGGTTTGCCAAATTTATTTGTTCGGGTGGCAAAATGCGCTTAATTATTAACCACATTTTATCAACTAAAGATAAGGAGTTATTACAACATAGTGCTACTATTGATTTGAACAGTCAAAAGTTTTTTTCTCTAGATGATTATGAGCAGTTGAAAAAAAGTTTAGATGACTACGGTAAACATTTTTTTGACTGTTTGGCATACCTCATTGCCTGCAATCGAATTGCTATAAAAGTAATTAAACCACGCAACCAAAAAGGAATTGCACACTACAAATCGGGTGTGTTTGCAAGCGATGTTGATAAAGTAAAATTTAAAGCATCGTGCAATTTTACCGCATATGGTTTACTCGAAAATTTAGAGGAATTAGACATAAAATGTTCGTGGGACAATGCTCAGAGTCTTGAAGCAATTGAAGAGTATCAGGCTTATTTTAACGAAATTTTTGAGGAACGAGCATCTTTTGTTGAGTATGTTCCATTTTCAGAAATAGAAGAAGCTATTGTACGCGATTTTGGCAATAAAAATGTAGAGGAGCTACTAGTTAACGAAGAGGAGTTAGCTAAGAAGAAAATGGCTGTTTTTCAAAATAACCCTCAAGTAAAACGGGCTATAGCTACTAACTTACAGCAAATAAAAAAATTTAAACTTGCTCCGCGTTTTCCGTATGTACAAGGCGCACGTGCCTACCAAAAAGAAGCCTATGACAGTTGGGTTAACAATAACTATTGCGGCATATTTGCAATGGCAACAGGAACGGGTAAAACAATAACCGCCTTAAACTGCTTGCTAAACGAATACCACAAAACAGGCTTTTATCAAGCTGTTATTCTTGTTCCTACTACTGCCTTAGTCAATCAATGGGAAAAAGAAGTAGCATTGTTCAATATTCCTAAAAATAAAATCATTACGGTATCATCAAACTATAAATGGCAACAAACACTTGGACGGCTTACTGCCGAACTAAGTTGGGATAATAGCGATTTTGTAATTATTTGCACTTATGCCTCATTTTATCGCACTAAATTTCAGAGCTACTTTAAAAAACTACCCAAAGAAACTTTATTTATTGCCGATGAAGCACACAATATTGGTTATCCCAAAGTATTAGAAAAATTACCTTTGGTGCATTTGACCAAACGTTTAGCTTTATCTGCTACCCCCAAACGAATATACGACGAAGAAGGTAGCACTGCAATGGAAACTTTTTTCAAAGATAAAGAGCCTTATACCTACTCATTTTCTATGGAAAAGGCAATAGACGAGGGTATTCTATGTAAGTATTATTACTATCCTCATTTAGTAAAACTTTTGCCCGCAGAATATGCCGAGTATGTGGAAATAACAAAAAAATTGGCTAAAATGATGAACAGCAAAGATGCAGAACAAAAGAAAATGATGGAAATGTTGTTGCTAAAACGCAAGCGAATTATTCACAAAGCTCAAAATAAGTTACCTATTGCCATTGAAATCTTCAAAAAACATTTAGCAACTCATCATTCGCTACAATATGCTTTTGTTTATGTACCCGAAGGCTACAGTACTGTATTTGAAGAAATAGAAGAGGAAGACGATACGCAACAAGGCGAACATTTGGTGTTGCAATACACAAATGCCATACAAATGCTAAATAGCAAACTGCGAGTATTTCCGTATTTAGGCATTACACCTAATAAAGAAGAGTTATTGCAACAGTTTTCAAAAGGCGAAGTACACGTACTTACTTCAATGAAATGTTTAGATGAAGGCGTTGATATACCACGCGCCGAATTGGCTATATTTTGTTCAAGTACAGGTAATCCACGTCAGTTTATACAACGTAGGGGGCGTATTTTACGAAAGCACCCCGATAAACATTTGGCAACGATACACGATTTGGTAGTAATACCCGATTACGTAAGTATGGAAAACGAAGATACTTACAACTTAGAGCGTAGTCTTGTACAAAAAGAATTAGAGCGTGTGGCACATTTTGCATTTATGTCCATCAACCGCTTTGATGCTTTAGATGCATTTCAGGAAGTTTGTGATTATTACCGTTTAAACCTACACACCATTCACCAAAATCTTTTAAACACTTAATTTTATGACCCAAGAAGAATTACTCAAAGAGTTTATGTCCGATCCTTTAATTTTGGAGAAGGGCTACTTAACCCCCGAACAAATAGCTACTCTACGCTGGCGAGATGACAATGTAAAAATTGTCGAACTTTTTAAGTTAGCCATACAACAACACAAAGAGGGTAAATCAACAGCAATGATAAGCCGAAACCTCAATCAAAAACTTAACTAAACCTACTATGTTTATCAAAAGTATTCAGCTAGAAAATTTCCAATGCTATTATGGCGACAATAACTTGTTTGAGTTCAAAGAAGGGTTGAACCTGATAATAGGTGACAATGGCGCTGGTAAATCTAAATTGTACGATGCCTTTCATTGGGTATTGTATGATGAAGTATTTGATTCCGCCTCGCGTAAGTTTGAAAAAACCACGAAAGTCCAAAATCAACTTATTTCTGACCAAGCCAAAGACTTGTGCGAAATAGATGACTATGCTAAGACCTCGGTTACTTTGATAGTTGAAGGTTCGCAAGGTAAAGAATACGTGTTGGAACGCACCTATAAAAGTAAAAAAAAGGGAGTAAATGCTTGGCACGATGATGAAAAAAGCGAGTTAAGTATTTTCAAAAAAAGTGTACTTGTTCCGAAATTACTAAGCGATAAAGAGGAAAAAGAGCGTGTATTGCGCCGTATTATGCCCGACGGAATTAAAGACTACATGTGGTTTCAGGGTGAACAAGTAGATAGTTTAATAGACTTTAAAGATAACAACTCTTTGACAAAAGCGATTAATGTATTGTCTGACATTAAAGAGTTTGATACTTACAAAGATATTGCGGAACTTGCCGAAAGTGCTGTCTTTAAAGAGTTTAAACGAAACGAAAAAACATTAAGCGAAGAGTCTGAAAAATATGAAGACTTAGAAAAGCGTAGGACATTTCAGGAAGAAGAATTACGACGAGCTAATATAGAGCTAAATATAGCAAATGAAAATATGACGCGAGCCGAAGAAAAAGAACAAGAAATTATTGGCAAAATAGAAGATGCTGGTAAAATCAATACACTGCAAGAGCGAATAAAATCGGTGGAACAAACGGTAACTCGTTTGGGGAATAGCTTGGATAGAAAACTGCTTTCATTTAACAAAAACTTGTTTACCCAAAAATGGCTACTTTTAGGCTTAGATTGGACAAGTAGCTTTGGCGAAAAGTACAATAACTATCAAAGAAAGAAAATAGAACGTCGAGCTATGGCACAAGCTAAACTAAATGCCGAGCGCGACTTGGAAGAACAATTAGCTAAACCGCGTTTGCCTATTAATGTTCCAGCGCCTACTTACGTTAAACAAATGCTAGATGAAGAGCGCTGTTTGGTTTGCGACCGTGAAGCACCCAAAAACTCGGCACCTTGGGAAAAAATAAGCGAACTATTGGCAGTGGAACAAGCAACTAAAACTAAGCAACTTACCGTAGTTAGCGAAAAACCAAACAATGATTTTGATAACGACTTTAATAAGTTGTATCATAATGGATTGGGGTTACAACAAACTATTGGGAACATAGAAAACATGATTGATGAGTATCGGTCAGCTATCAAAGAATTAGAAAATGAACGAGCTCTTGAATCTAGGAATTTAGAAGATTTGCGACAAGAGGTTCGTACTTTAGTTGAACACACTAATATTGATGAGCTGAAATCTGCAAGTATTATAGTGGAGTTCGATATGTACCGTAAAAAAATACAACAACTTGTGCTCGAAAAAGAGCGGATTGAACAGCGCATAAAAAGAGCGAAAGATGCACTAAGTAATATAGAAGCCGACACCGCCAAATTAGTAAGAGGCAAAATGCCGCAGACATTGATAGACAAAAGAAGGTTGTTGAAGGACTTTAAGACTATTGCAGATAGTACGCGCGAACGGGTATACAATCGGTTGATTGGACAATTAGAAACCGAGGCAAACAAACACTATATAAGTATGACTGCCGAAAATAAAGCTGTGCGAGGCAGTATTAAATTGGTGAAGCAAAATAATGGCACGTATATGCCACAAAATTTAGATAATAACGGTAATAAGTTATCGTCTATCAATGACTCAAACATCATTTTGATAAAATTAGCTGTAATTATGGCAATTATTTCTGCTAAAAAGTCATCTGCTGCCCCAGACTTGTATACCTTTATAACCGATGCACCGACTTCTAAGTTTAGCGAAAACTATGCTATTGGCTTTTGCAAAACTGTAGCCACCGTTTATTCGCAGAGCATTATTATGAGCAAGGATTTTTACTACAATACCGATTTGCGCAAACGCTTAATCGATGAATTAGGCGACCAGTTAGGCAGCATGTATGTTATTGAGCCATCGGTAAGCGAAACCGAGCGCACAAACCGCAATACACTTTCTGTTCACATTCAACGCGAAAAATTTTAAACCAACTCACAATCAATGAACAATCTTATAGAAACCCTAGAAGGTAAAAATCCGGCTTACAGCAATAGATATCGTGGCATTATGGAAAAGTATGCAATGGTGGGGGGAAATGCCGAAAAACTTAAGGAAGAAACTGGTCGGTTTTTCTCTAATGCGTATGAGTTTTACATGTATGCTGCAAGTATTGGGATGCGAAAAGAATATCGATTACCCTTGTCAGGAGAAACGTCCACTGCATGGAATGTAAAAAACTGGCGCCCTGTCGATATAGTCCACTATCTATTAATGGGGCTGCTAGATAAGTCGGGTATAGATTTTAATGAGTTTGAGGATATGACGCATGAGCAAGCCTCTTCGGTGACTACCTCGCTTAGAATTGCTTTGGAAGAGTACGCCAATGGTGGTTTCGACATGATTCAATCGAAACTAAAAGAAGACCCGTACTACTTTGACAATGAATATGGTTTTGTGCAGTTTTTAAAGGAGTTGAAATAAAAAAAACAGCTTGCTCAAAAACATTGAGCAAGCTGTATTTTTATTGAAAGAAGAAATCATGCAAATTGCGGATTAGGAGTTATTAGGCAAGATAATAGTCTCATAGGGCTGAAATTATCTGTATTGACGGTACAAAGGTTAGATTGCCAATGTGATGCTAAAGAACGAAAATAGGGACGCCACAAGCGCAATTGCGCATTTTTTACAATGGCAATATATCGCTCATCTTCCAAAATGTCTATTTTATGTTCTTTGGGGTAAAAGTTTTGTATAATGAAATCAATGCCTAATACAACATCCATGGGAGGATGTGGTAACCTTGGTGTCGGTAGAATCAAGATATTGCCAAAATTTAGCGGTTCATCTTTTTCCATTTTTTTTCCACCAAATGTAATGTGATATTCGGGGTGCATATAGCCTCTATCATCCGCAGTACCTATTCCTAACTCATCAGTATGTCTATCTAAGTGCCAAGCTGCGCATAAATCTTTGTTGTTTTCATCAAGTCCATAAATCATGATGTTAAAGTTTGTTAGGCAAACCAAGGGTCAGACAAAATATTGGGATTGCCTTTATCGAAATAACGCCCTTCCATTTCGGCAGAAAATGTGACTTCTACATTTTTTGTATTGGTGGGTAGAGTACTTGTCGGCACTGGCAAATCAAAATGCAATTCTCCAACCACTTGTTTCCATGTAGTTGGAGTGCTGCGATCTTCAAAAGAAAAACTTTTAGTAATGCCATGCGTTACTAAGAGTTCTTGCATTTGAGCTAATTCATAGCTTATGCAATCTTTATCATCAAGGTGTTGGGCTATGTCAATCGGCATAAAAAGATTTTAATTTTTCAAATTTAGGTTTGTATTGGGCAGCAATAGCTTCCCATTCGTCAATATTGATGCGTTGAATAGCGGCATCAAGTGAAACTTGTTTTTTCTCTTGCCAAATAGCTAAATTAGATTGTCCGCGTATCACAAAACCGTCCATGTTGCTCAAAGGTCTTTTATGTCCCTCACAAATTGTCCAAAAATTGTCTGATTTGCAAAGCGGCAATTTAGTGGCAGCAACAAGGTTTTGCAAGCCTGTATATACTTTTATCTTGTCAACACGTTCAGGGGCGGAGGTGTTTTGCAATGATTTATCTACCATATTGCTGCGCCACCATTGTTCTATGCCAAACATCCACCAACGCTCCCAAGCATTAGCAAATATACCGTTGTATTTGGCGGAAGCCAAAAAATCGTTTTTTAGTATGTCCCAATCAAACGAATTTGCTTTATCAATACCTAAGCGAGCAGCTACCCAATCTTCCTCTATTAAAAAAGAAGGGTGTAAAACAACACTGTTCAATATAAATTGGACGGTATCAGAAATAGATATGCCCATTTTGATTTGCAAGGACTCTATAAAATCAGGGTGCAAATTGGAACATGTAGGTATAGAGAATAGGCGTTGTATTTTTTCTTCATGGTTTGCATTTGATGAAGTTAAATCATTGAGCGTTTGGTATGCCGCAGCAATGGACATAATTTGTTGTTTATTGCTTTCTGTCATTAGCTCCTCTTTGCTATAATGACTATCAAACAAACCATTGACGTTTAGGTTGCCTTCATACCTACGCCTAAAATCGTCTATTGATTGCGAAACTAAAATAATCGGCACAGCGGCGGAATTTTGGTCTTTTATAATAAACCTTATTTGTTCGGCTAATGCTTCTGCGCTGTAGTGAATATTAGTACCCTGCTCATTCAAACGCCAATCGAGTATAAAACCCGATACTCCGTTTGAAATTAGTTGAGCGATTTGTGCTACTTGATTATCCCAAGCAGTTGCATCGTGCGGCGTAATATCTAAACTGTCAGGAATTTTCCAGCCCCTTGCTATACTTGCATTTCGTCTTGTAGGGTTGTCATCAATATAGTGATAATTATAAGCCATATTCGTCTAATTGTTTTTGACTTGATTTAGGAGCTTCGATGCGGAAACAAGTTGTGTAACCACTTTCGGCGGGTATTAGAAATATCTCGCCTTGATAAAATTCAATGGTATCTTTCACTATTTTTAACCCCAAACCAGTGCCTGTTTGTTGTTCGGTTATAGTAGCAGTATAAGATGCTGGTGTAGTTGTAGAAAAAAAAGCGTTGAAAATTTTGTTTTCATTTCCGGGTGGGATGCCATCGCCATTATCTTGAAATTCCAGGTAAATTTTATCTTTTTCTTCTCCACAACTAATCTTAATTTTGCCTACAGAGGCTCTTGCTCGTCGAATAGCCTTTTTAGCATTGGTATAGAAGTTCCACAGAATAGAAGTCCATTCCGAATAGTGCATAGGGCAAGTATAGTATTCGCCCCTCATGTGTTCTAGTTCGATACTTATCTTGCTATTTTGAGCATCTTTTGCTACTGTTTTTGAAAATTTATCTACAATGCTTTGCAAGTTTAATGGTACTAGTTCACGGTGTGTATTTTGAGTAATTGCTTCGTCAAAGTAAGATGCATAGGTTTGAAAATCTTTAAAATTTTGAGCAAGATCATCTACCGCCTCTTTTATATCAGTAGGTAAATTTTGGCGCAATAAAAAGCTAATATCACCCTGAAAAGCAGGTGTAAACTGTCGTATTTCGTGTGCAAATTCACCAATCACCAAACCTAAGCCTGCCAAAACGCGCAACATACCTTCTGTTTCTATGGTTTGCTGTCTTTCTACTTCATAGCGTTGGGCTACATTGTCTATTAGTGTTTTTATTTCTTGCGAGATAGGTTCACTAGAAAATGTATCGGCATTGGAAACTGTAGTTATTGAATTTATTACTTCTTGCAATTTTTTAATTTCTTCTTTAAGTGTTTTTTCGACAGTTTGTTTTACCTCTCTTTCTTTTTTATCTTTCCTTAAAAAACGTTGATAATTTATCTTCTCTGCTGCTTTTTTCAATGACTTGAACAAAAAATCTTTTAATTCGCTCAGTGCTTCATTTTCTATCAAACCTTCTCTGCTTGCTGTTTCTTCAAAAAGAGTAGGTTTTTGGGTGTCAAGTACTTCGACAAACCCCCAAAAATTTCTATTACCAAACGGTATATACGCATCTATTTTTTTATTGGTTTCTTGAATTAAAACCTTTACTTTGTTGGTATCAGTTTTGTCTATTTCTAACCAATCATTACCTTCTTCGCCATAGGGCAA
Source organism: Sphingobacteriales bacterium (assembly GCA_016718845.1). Classification (GTDB taxonomy): domain Bacteria; phylum Bacteroidota; class Bacteroidia; order Chitinophagales; family UBA2359; genus JAEUUX01. The sequence goes on along the minus strand of JADKCK010000002.1, from coordinate 31,104 downwards.
TACCCTAAAACCATTTCTATACAACCTTATTCCTGCTTCTTTTGATAATTCTTTGAGGCGATTCAATTCCATTTTGGGCATATCTTCATAGTAATTGGCTTCATAAATGAAGTAGTAGGCTTTAAAATGGACATTTCGTAAGGTTTTGTAAGGCAATACTATATCTCTATCTTTTGAGTTATCACCTGCTGATATAGGCATTAGTTCTTCATCAATGTCAAAAGCAGTGCTTTGAACAGTAATATAAGCATCTTTTGTCTTATCAACATAACCTTCAATAATAGCTAAAGCACGGTCAAAGATAAGTTTTTGAGAATCGGCAATATCTGTTTTAAGGGTATTTTCAGTTTTGAAAAACTTTACTTCAAAAGCATCTTTATTTTTTACGGCAAACTTAAAAGCATCTTCTCTATCCGATAGATAATTTGGTTGTAGAAGTTCTGAAACATAGCGAAAAACGCGGTTAATTTGAGCGTTTGTCCATACGTCACGCACACCATTTATTATTAAACTTGTACCTTCGCTTTTAGTTTTAGGAATTTCGCTAATGGGGTTATAAATACTTTCAATGTTTTGTCCAATAACGTACTTATCCCAGTCAATAGTGATGCTTAATGCTTTTTCAGCTGTTAAAGTTTGGGTAATAATCGTTAATTTATTGCCTAAAAATTGTGTTGCAAAGCGTCCAATTCCCTTTTTGCCCGCTTTGTAGCGTTTATACTTGGCGGAAACGGGGTTTTCTATTTTATCAATAGAGGCAATGCGCATGAAGCCACTAATCAATTGTTCTTTGTTCATGCCACAACCATCGTCCTCGATAGTTAGAGTACCTTGCTCTACTTCATTACAATCTATAAAATTTAAGGTGACAACAGTGGCGTCGGCGTCGTAGGCATTTTTTATAAGTTCAGCAACCGCTGTTTCTCTACGTCCAACCAATTCTTGACCCAAACGATTAATAATCCCTGCATCAACCGTAAAATTAATTTGTTCTTGCTCTAAAAGGTTATTTTCCATAGTTTGTATTTCCACGATAGTGTTAAATAAAACAAGCGGCGCAGCCTTCTTCTTCGGCGTCGTCTAAAATGTCGGTTAAAAACAATGATTTTTTGTTGTTGCGTTGGGTTTTTGCCCAATTTTCGCGTTTAATAGCCTCAATGCGTTCGGGCTGTATTAGTTGCTCGAGGGTTTCGTTGTGCATCCACGAGTAACCTTCTTTTTCGTATTCCATAGCTTTTTTAAACAAATCGGGGTGTTGCTCGTATAGCCAAACCCACTCGATGCGTTGTTGAAAAAAGCAAAAGAAACAACCCGACCTACTGCGGGCATAATAGGCAGTTTGTCCGTCTATTTGGTAGGCTATTTTTTCGTAGTAAGCAGGTACGCCTACCCCACTTTCGCGCAAAAGGTTAAAAATGTCGTCGCGTATCAAAATGTCGTCGTTGTCTAACAACGGAAAACTAGCCACTTTGCTCAAGGGGTAGTTTGTTGTTTGCAAATAGCTAAACACTACTTGGTTAAATGCCTTGGTGTTGTAATCGAGTAGGGCAGCGGCTTTTTGCTGTAGGGTAAAGTTGGGGCTAATGGGTGTTTGTAGGTAAGGCAATAGGTTGTTTAAGGCTTCGGGGGCTAGTGTGTTGTTGTAGTAGTTTAGTAGTTGGGCAATATGGTTGTTGTTTAGTAGCTTTTGTACTACGTCCTCGCTCCAAATGTTTTGCCTAAACGGAAAAATAGATTGGATGTTCGATTTTTTAGAGATATAGCCCTCGCGGTCTTCATCGCCGCGTATGCCTACATACGACACTACTAAATCGTTGCCTACATATCGCTCAAAAGGCTCTAATTTTAGGCGTTGTGTGCACCAACGGGTAGTTGCCGAGGGTAAATAGCCTGTATACATTTTTACAAAATGGTCGAAGGGGTTTTCTTCGGGGCTGTCTTCGGCTGCCTGAAGGCGTTTGATGGGCTTACCCAAATACACTTCTAGGTTTTCTATCAATTGGTAGGTTTCGTCTAATTCTTTACCGGTATCGCAGCAATAATATTCGAGGTCTAATTCGGGGTGTTTATTTTTTAGGTAAATAGCCAGTGCAGCACTGTCTTTACCGCCCGATATGCCTAATACGTGCCTTATTTTTGTCATTGTAATAGTTGTTTTAAAAGCTGAATCAATGCAACCTTATTAACATTTGGGTCGGCACTAAGGTTTTTGAGTAGTTTGTTTTTTAGTTTTTCGGCTGCTTCTGTTTTGCTTTTGTTCCAGCGTATTTGAAAGGTTTTTGTGCCTTCGGTTAGGGTTGTAAAATCGAGTTTTATTACTTCTTCGTGTTCGGTGTCTACATTGGCGGCGCTAATATCGGAAATATTATCCAATTCTTTGAATAAATCGCTTAATTTTTCCAACAAAATTAATTCATCGGTATCGTTTATGCTTTCTAGGCTTTTGTTTATTACGCTAGTAGCTACAGCATTTAGCCACATATTGCGGTTGTCGAAGAGTAGGCGGTTTACAAAGCTTTGTTGATGGGGTAGTAGTAAATGTTTTTTTAGACCCGCATAACGTTTTTGTAGCTGGTGTATGTATTGGTTAAAAGGTTGTCCTTCGTAGCCTAATTGTCCGCAAATAAAAGCCTCTATTCGGTTAAATAGCTCGTCTTGTGCGGTGCGTAGTTCGCGTATGGTATCTTGTAGTTTATCCACATAGTTTTGCAGCATTTCTTCGTCGTTGCGCAGTTTTTCTATGTCGTGATAGCCTAATGCTTTAGGAAAATCTTCGAAAAATGTTTTTTCGGGGTCGGTAGCATTAGCAATAGCATTTCGCAGTCGTAAGGTTGCCGAGGCTAAACGTTTGGTGTTTTGGGTATAAGGTGGCAATTGTTTGTAGAAACTAAGAAAAGGTTTGATGGTTTCTACAAAACTTTGTTGGTTGATACTTTCTACGGTGCTTTTTTGTATCAAAGCCCTATAACGGTTAAACAGTTCGAGGCGCACACCCGATACATTAAAGGCTTTGATTTGGAATTTAGCGGGTTCGTGGTATAGCAAATCTATTAGCTCAATAGAAATAACGGGTATGTACTGCCCCTCGTAAAATAGGGCGAAGTCGTTGCGTTTAATGAATAAAAAAGTAGCTAACCAAAAATCGACAAAAACTTGTTTTAGTTTTAGCGGTTTTTTGCTCAATAGTGCGTCAAATTCTTTTAGGTTTTTGCGGTTGTGTTTTGCTTGTTCTAAAAAGGTTTCGCTTATGTCCCATAGTTTTGCAAAACTGCTATCGGTTGGGTATCGCAGGGCGTAGTTACCAAATTCATCGGCGGCGTGTATGCCTGTTTGTTTAAGTAAGCTAAGGTAAATACTTTTTTCGGGCGGAAATCTATCTTTGTCAAAGCCTAAATCTTCCATATTCCAACAGTTTATTAGCTGTTTAAAATAACTACGACGTGCTGTAGATATGGCGGTCGAGATGGCATGTCTGTTGACGTGTTCGTTTTTAAATACAGGAGTATGATGATACACATCGTTGCATATTATCGACAATTGTTTGTTGAACTGTGTGCTACTATCTAATTGCAATATTTCGCCTTTATAAATCCAAACAACATTGCCTTTATCATCAAACAAACTATTGAGTACTAAATCGTTTATTTGCTCTATTTCAAAGGTAGCCAAACTTTTTATTTCGCGCAGGGCAACTTTATCTTCTGCAATTTCGTGGTGTTTTTGCAGATAATCTAGTTTAGCCAATTCAAATAAGGCATCTTTAATGGGTTTTAAGTTAATAAAGAAACCGTACAAAATGGCATCTGTTTGTTTTGCAGAAAATTGGACAATTTCGTTTGAGGTTAATTTTTCTGAAAAAACGAGGTTAACAATACCGTCTATTTGTTCGTGTGGCACAAACGATATTGCTTTATCGGACAATTGAAATTCAAAAAAGCGGGCAGCTCCTTTTTGGTACTGCACAGCTTTAGCAGGGATGTAGGGTAAGTTAAAGTAGTTATTAAGTGGTGTAACAACATCGTTAATTTGTTCTACTTGTGTGGCTGCCTCTAATAATTGTGCCTCAATATCAACATCTGTACCCTCGAAAGGTACATATTGCTTTTTGTATTTTTTGTAGCGGATAATCTTTTTATTCTCGAGTTGCTCAACCAGTTTGGTAGCATGTTTTATCCCTAGTGCATATTTGGCGTAAGTGGCTAAAAATTTATCGTCTAAATTTGCACCTGCCGATGCGAAGATGTTTAACAAGCCAATTGTTTTAATTAATTGGCTTGCCTCTGTTATGTGTTGGTCTAAGCCACTACTACCCTCGATGCGTTCAATGGCTGTTTGAATGGCTTGCCATTGTGCGTAGTGTGGGTTGTATTTGGTGTGCAGAAAAGAGTAAAAATTGTGGTGTAAATAATCGTAAACCGAACTTACGTTGTAGTAAGGCGTTGTTTCCGTGCTATGATTTTTTAGTGAGTAAGAGTCGTTGTTTACCAAAAAAGAAAATAAAGAGCGCTCGTTTTGTCCATACTTTTGCAAAGCCAATGTCAAGACACAAGCGGCTAGTAAATCGAAGGGATAAAGGGTGTGTAATAATTGTTGGCTAATGTCGCTACTTAATGTAATGGCGTGTGCTTTGTGTAAAGCATCGTTTAATTTATGCAGATTATCGGGTGTATTTTTTTGCAATCCATGTTGCTGCATAAAAGCCGAAGCCAAAAATAAGAGTTGTTCAATGGGTTCGTTAAAGGTTAAATCTTTAAATCTGCCACGTACTTTTTCCCATTCTTGTTCTTGTTCGCGTGTTAAGTTGTTGTTTTTAGCATAAGCCGAAAAGCTTTGATGCAGCGTTGTCAATAAAATGATTTGCTTGTCAGAGTCGTTGATATACTCGGCTAATTGCTGTAAAAAGTACAACTCTTTTTCGGGTTGATTTTTTGCGGCATACTCTAAGTGTTTTCCAAATTCATCGATAACGATAAATAACAATCCATTATTGGGGGCTATTTGGTTTTGGTAGTACGCATCAAAGGCTTGTAAGATTTCGGCAATTGACTCTGCTTTAATTTGCAGTTCTTCTTTAAAAACATCACTCAACGACTTATAGCCTCCAACGACACTCAGAAAATTAATTGTCTGAAAATCGCCGAAGGCTACTTTAGCTCCTTCAAAATAGCTTGTTGTTGTTTGTAGACTTTGCCGCAAAGCCCACAAAAAAGATGATTTACCCGTACCATACGAGCCAATGAGGTTAAAGACATGAATACCTGTTTTAAAATCGTTGACTAATTGATTAAAAATTTGTTTGGCATTAGGGGTTGTAATGTAGTTTATTACTTTGGTGTTATCCCTTACAATATTAACCGATGGAGAAAAATTATTTTGCATAGTATTGTTGTAAAATATCCCATTTATTGGGTTTAACCTTGAACTGTAGTTCTCTAACTCCAGCATCGTCAGAGTAGGTCAAAAAGTTTTTAAATTGCTGTTGCATTTGCTCTAACTTGTCTATTAAACCAGTTGTTGTGAGTGCAAATACTAAACCAACACTGTTTTCATCGTTTAACAAACTAATAAACGATACCGATTGTACATTTTCAGAGGCGTATTTTGGATTGTCTAAAATGGCAAATAGCAAAATTTCTAGGGGTAGGTTTTCGCGTGTAGTAGCATTTAATTTGAACCATCTTTTTCGTTCTTTGTCAGGTACATCATCTATTGGTTTTTCGATTTCTCGCAACAAACCCAAATCAATTAATAAAGCCGAAAAGTCTTCTTCTATGTTTTTAGATTTTACAATAGGACGAACATAGTTACGCACAAGTACATCAAAATCTTTTTTTACGGTTTCGATGTTAAATATGGTATTTTGTTCATTGCATTTTCGTTTTACAAAATCTGTCACTTGTTCGCGCGTAAAATCTACGCGTTCTTTTCTGAACTCGTTAAATAAAAGCCCGTATATTGAAGCTTTTTGTTGCGTAACAATTTGGTAATGCAATAACCAAAGTGTGCCTATGTTTTCGAGGTAGGGGTCTACGCCTATGTTATCGGCAAAAATAAAATGGGCTAACTCGGTTAGTTCATCGCGTTTTGTTTCGGTATTAAACATTATCAATCCAAAGGCTCTCATCCAATATCTAATAGAGGACACCATATTTTTACCTACTCCTAAATAAACTAATGCGCTATCATCGTTAAAACTCTGGTTAGCCGCTACATAATCATCCCCTTTTTTCAGCCAGAAATGTCTGCAATAAAAAGTTTCGTGTCCGCTAAACGATAATTTACTAATCATGCCGCAAAAATACGCCAAAAAAGTTAAAAATTTAGCAAAAAAGTAAAGGGGTTGTGGTAATATATTTTTGTGGGCGCAAAAAATCCCCCTTTTGTCGATTGGCAAAAGGGGGATTTTGGTGTTAGTGGGTGGTGGGCGGGTTTGTATAATAAGGAAATATTAGCTTGTTTTTGTGTTAAAACAAGCAATCGGCAACCATTTTTACAAGCGGTTGCTTAATAGTGAATATGGTATTGTTTATTAACGGCGTGGTTGCGACAAGCGAACAGCAGCTACTATCATAGCCGCAATAACCGGAATAACTACTCCTAATGCGTAAAAAGCCATTTTGTAAGATTTATGATTGTTATAAGTTGTTGTTTTTTAGTTGGCGGGTGCTGCTTTTGCGGTGTCGGCGGGGGCAGCAGCCGATGGGGTAGCAGTTGCGGGGGCAGCTGTGGGGCGGTTTTTGTACAGATACTCGGCAGAATATTGTTGCTCGGTAACGGGCGATAGTTTACCAGCTCCGTTCATGTAGGCTTCGGTGATAGGCACTTTTGAGTAATAAACGCCCAAAATGATAGAAACGACTACTATACCTGCTACAAGGCTTACTTTGTCCATGGTTGTTGGTTTATTTTGGTGCAAAGGTACGCACTTTTGCGCAAAAATGTGTATCTTGCGTGCAATTTTTTGCTACCAAGCAAAATAGTTTTTTGTATTGGCTTCTAAAATCCTCAAATATGCCATCTAATTTTGTTTCTTTACACGAATTGCTTGAGCAAAAAGTGCAACGTTTTAATCACCCCAATTTTATTATCAACGACCCCATTAGCATACCTCACCGTTTTAGCAAGTTGCAAGACGTAGAAATAAGTGCCTTTTGGGTGTCGATGTTGGCGTGGGGCTTGCGAAAAACCATTATCAACAAAGCCAACGAGTTGTTTGGTTTGATGGACAATGCCCCCCACGATTTTATATTACACCACACCTCGGCCGACCTTAAACGCCTAATGGCTTTTAAACATCGCACGTTTAACACCACCGACACGCTTTATTTTATCGAGTTTTTTAGGCATTATTACGCCCAAAATCAGTCGCTCGAAACCGCTTTTGCCACACACCTATCGCCCACCGACCAACACATTGGCAAGGCTTTGATGGGTTTTCACGAGCAGTTTTTTGCCCTGCCCGATGCCCCACAACGCACCCGCAAACACGTATCAACGCCTGCCCGCAACTCGACGTGCAAACGCCTAAATATGTTTTTACGCTGGATGGTGCGCCCTAATACACAAGGGGTAGATTTGGGTTTATGGCAACAAATTTCGCCCGCTCAACTGCTTATACCCCTCGATGTGCATGTAGAACGCATTGCCCGGCGGCTAAATTTAATTGACCGACCCCAAACCGACTGGAAAACGGTATTGGAACTAACCAACAACCTACGCCAATTTGACCCCACCGACCCCGTTAAATACGATTTTGCTTTGTTTGGGATAGGCTTAGAAGAAAAAGGCAATTTGGTGGTATAGTTGCCATTGCTTTGGGCATACAACGAGCCTTTTAATCGAATGTTTTGGCTTTTATACTTTTGTTGTGATTTGGATATTTTGCATTTTCACGCCTAGTTTAGTAGGTGGTTTCTTCGGGACCGGCATTATAGGAATTGGCGTTAAGAAATAGGCAAAAATGAAGCGGTTAAAAAAAAATGTTTGAGACACGCCACACGAACTTTGAAATAAAGCTGACAAGCAAAGCGTTTGGCGTGTCGAGTTATTTAACAAACTTTAATAAGTGGTAAATAAGAAAAAAATACAGATAGATGCTAAGTAATGCACCATGCTACTTAACAGCTACCTTCCTTGTATCACCCCTGCTCAATACGTAGATTCCACAACAAAAGTAAAAGAACCAATGTTTTTTAACGTTGCATTATACTATCCTAAAAAAAGGACAGCCTTTGCGGGCTGTCCTTTTTTTTATGCTATGTTGCCCAACCTTTACGAAATTTCGATGAGTTGAGGTGTTTTTTTAGCTTCTTCGCGTTTGGGTATATCAACTGTTAAAATGCCGTTGCTGTAAGTAGCTTTAACTTGGTGTGTGTCGACCAAATCGGGTAGGGTAAAGCTGCGGCTAAACGATTGATAGCTAAACTCGCGGCGGGTGTAGTTGTCCTTTTTTTCTTCGTTTTCTACTTTTTTCTCTGCCGAAATATTTAACACTTTGTTTTCGACCTTGATTTTGAAATCCGATTTGTCTAATCCTGGAGCGGCAACATCAAGGTGATAAGCTGTTTCGGTTTCTTTAACATTTACGGCTGGTGTGCTTGATGCAACAGCAACATCGCCAAATAAATCACGACCCCAAAAGTTTTCTAACCAACTGTTTAGGTTAGCTGGGGTCAAATCGCGGTTGTTCCATTTGATTAACATACTACGTTTTTTTATTTTTTTTGGGTGATTAAATAAAGTAATTCAACAATCAGCATTGTTGATGTAATAGTTATTTCAAACGCTATGCCAATCGTTTATAGTGGTGTTTTATCTGTCATAGATACATTTTTTTTGACAAAAAGTCTGTTTTTAATAGATGCCAAAGACAAATTGGCATATTTTTATACAAAAGGCATCTGTTAATACTACAAAAGCCACTTGTTAGCGTATAACAAGTGGCTTTTGTAGTTGTATTTGCGGGGTGTTAGTTGAGTATAATGTTTTTATTTTCGGGTCGGTATCTACCTGTTAGCAATCCGCCAGAGCTTGTTTTTTGTTGCAGGGGTGGCATATTTCGTCGGTCGAGGTACATTTTGCCTGGTCCGGCGCCAAGGTTTTGGAGTTTATTTTTTTCTAAGATGATACTATGGCTGTTTAGGTCGTCTTGGAAAAATATTTGCAAATCGGCTTCGTTTTCGCCATTTACGGTTAGGGTTACATTTTGGTTGTTGGCAAGCGAGTCGCCTGTCCAAACTAGTTCAAAACTTTGGTTTCGGGATAGGGTATCGAGGTTACTTGGGTAACCTATTGGGTTAATGCTAACGGTGTTGGTAAAAGAGTTTCCTTCGGTATCTGTCCAAACAAAAGTGCCGCTTTGTACAAAGCCTGGGTACTCGCGCTCGTAATACGATAGGGCTTGTTTAAAGGTAAGTACTTGCCCATTGCAAGTTACTTGGCTGCTACCCGATAGCTCTAACAAAGTGCCTATAATACTACCAAATTTAAAGATGGCGCGAGCATAGGTTTTGTCGGCATTGGCATCGTAATACAATTCGTATTCGGTGTGTATTTTGTCTTGGTTAACATCCTCCGACGACTCGCGCAAACAGCCCGTTGAAGCTAAAAAAGAAGATACGATGAGCAATAAGCTCAAAAAGATTTGTTTGTTTTTCATCATGATATATTTTAGTTGAACTTAAAACATCAATCTTAGACGCACTCAAAGGCATCAAGGTTTATTTTGTTGCAAAAATAAAAAATTGCTGGGCGGCATTTTTTTTACATCAACAATTATTTTTTGCATGATTATTATGGTTTATTTAGCGTATAAAATACACCTAATAGTACAAAAATAGGGTGAAAAAAAAATTTAGCACAATTTTTGTTGCTTACCTAAGGTGCTTATCAGCACTTAAAAATCTAAATTTATCTTCTTTTTAAAAAAATCATGAAAAAAACAATTCCAATTTTGGTGTTGGGTTTATTGTGCTTATCAGCGGCAATATCGCAGGCATCGGCTGGTACTGCCAATTGGCAATCAATAAACATTGTCCAACAATTGAACAATGCATTGCTTGGCAAGGCGTTGTGGTATCCTAAATTTGCACAGCCCGATGCTTGTTCGGTAACAAGCATTGTACCTACTACGGTATCGGGTAGTTGCAACAACAATAACACACCTACCAACTATGCCGACGATTATTTTTTGGTCAACGTGGCAGTTGCCTTTGCCGAGGCTCCAACAACAGGCACTTTTGACCTTAAAAAAGGCACTACCGTTTTGGCATCGGTGCCTGTTGCTTCGTTAGGGGTGTCGCCTTATACATTCCAGAATGTGCATATGCCTGTGGCTGCTACGGGCTATACACTTACGGCAAGTTTTTCGGCATTAACTTGTGGGGCTAACCTAAACAACTACACACCGGGTGCTAGTTGTTGTTTGATTAGCAATATTGCTATTGTAGCTAATAGCACAACGGCATGTAATAACAACGGTACTACATCGGCTACCGACGATTTTTATACCGTTAGTGTGCAAGTTACATATAGCCAGATACCAACTACGGGTAGTTTGAGTTTGGCTGGTTCGGGTACAAATGCGGCTTTGTTTAACAGCCTTAACACGCCTGCACCGTCGGTAATGGCAAGTTCGTTGTCGGGTAGCACTTATGTGTTTACGGGTGTGAAATTTCCGGCGGGCGTATCGCCTGTGGCTTGTACGGCGGCTTTTTCCGAGATACCGAGTTGTGCCCGCACGCTCAACAACACCAGCAGTATTCCATCTTGCTCTGAGCCACAATGTACCATTAGTGGCGTACAGTTGCTTAACACCCAACCTTGTAATGGCAATGGCACAACCTCATCTACCGATGATTATTACACTTTAGATGTAAAAGTAAATTTTGCTAATGCACCAACAACGGGTACCTTAAATTTAGGTGGAACGGGCGTTTCGTTGAACAGCCCGCTGCCTTCGGTGTCGGCAAGTAGTTTGGTGGGTTTAACAAGCTACACATTTTTGGGGGTTAAGTTTCCGGCAAACGGAGCGGTTAGTACTTTTACGGCAAGTTTTTCGGCAAGCCCTAATTGTACTGCTAATGTAAATAATAGTACTATTGTACAACCCTGTTCAACGGTGTGTAATATTGGCTCGATAAGTTTTGCCGATGGGCAGCCTTGTAACAGCAATGGCACTATGGGCGGAAACAATGGCGATGATTACTATACTGTTGATGTGATTGTAAATTATACCAATCCGCCAACAACGGGTACGCTTAATTTAACGGGTACAAACTTATCGCTTAACAATCCGTTGCCTTCGGTGGCGGTGTCGTCTTTAATGGGCAGTAGCTATACTTTTCAAAATGTGCGTTTTCCTGCCAATGGGGTAGGTTCTACGTTTGTGGTTGGTTTTTCGGCAAGCCCCAATTGCACGCGCAATGTTAACAACGAAACGGCGGTTGCCCCTTGTTCTACGTCGCAGTGTGCTATTACTAATGCTGCCATCAGCAACAATACAGGTTGTAACAACAATGGTACGGTTGGCAATAGTGCCGATGATTATTACGAAGTGAATATTACGCTTACCTACAGTTTGCCGCCATCTACGGGCAATTTGACGTTAAATGGACCATTAAACCCCAATGTAGTACCTGTAAGTGCTTTAACGGGCAATACCCACACTTTTACGGGTGTTCGTTTTCCTGCCAATGGTGCAGCGTCGCAGTTTACGGCATCGTTTACAGCATTACCTTGTTCGTTGGTGGTTAGTAATACTAGTATAGTGCAGCCTTGTTCGGAGCCACAGTGTACGCTAAGTAATGCCGAGTTTTTGAACATTGTAGGTTGTAATAACAACGGTACTACCGACCCCGCAGACGATTACTATACCGTAAACGTGAAAGTAAATTATACTAACCCGCCAACAACAGGTACGCTTAATTTAACTAGCACGGCTATTTTAAACAGCCCGCAACCATCAGTAGCTGTTTCGTCGTTGAGTGGTACTAGTTATACCTTTATGGGTGTAAAATTGCGTGCTAATGGGCAAGGTTCTACCTTAAATGTAGCATTTTCGGCGGTTAATTGCCAGTTAAATATTACCAACAATACAACTATTTCGTCTTGTTCTGACCCGCAATGTGCCCTTACTAATGTAACTATAAACAATGCTAGCACTTGTAATGGTAATGGCACGCCCAACATCACCACCGACGATTTTTACACAGGCGATGTGGTAGTAACGTATGCTAATCCGCCAGTTGTTGGTACTTTGGGTTTAAGTGGTGCTACTATGAGCGGATTAAATAACCCGCTTCCTTCGGTTCCGGTATCGTCGTTAAGTGGCACAACTTATACCTTTACGGGTGTTAAGTTTCCGGCAAATGGCACTACCAACGATGTGTTTACTGTAGGATTTTCGGTAGGTGGCTGCAGTGTAAATGTAAACAATACCTCAAATGTGCCGTCTTGTTCTACGGGTTCGGCAAATTGTGTGATAACTAATGGCACTATTACCAATGTTAGTTCGTGTAATAACAATGGTACTTCGTCTAATGCCTCTGATGATTATTATACAGCCAATGTAACGGTTAATTATAGCAGCCCGCCAACAACGGGTAACTTAATATTGAACGGTACGGCAAGCCTTACCGCTCCGAGTGTGCCTGTTAGTTCGTTAAGTGGGGGTTCGTATACTTTTACGGGTGTGCGTTTTCCTGCCAATGGTATGGCATCGTCGTTTTTTGCGGTATTTAGTGCCAGCCCAAGTTGTGCTTTAAGCATTAGCAACAATACTATAGTGCAATCGTGTGCGGTAGCACAGTGTAGTATCATTGGTGCTCAATCGTCTAATCTTATTACTTGTAACAACAACGGCACGCCCAACATCAGCACCGACGATTATTATACGGTAAATATTACGGTAACCTATACCAATCCACCTGCTACGGGTTCGTTAACGCTTGTTGGTACGCTAAATACGCCTCAGCCGGCTGTTTCGGTTTCATCGTTAAGCGGTAATAGTTATACCTTTACGGGTGTGCGTTTTTTAGCCAATGGGCAACCATCTAATTACTCGGTTCAGTTTACGGGTGTTTCTAACTGTGGTTTAAATGTTACTAATAACACCATTATACAACCTTGTTCGGTGCCAGTATGTAATATTGCTAGTGCTACATTAAGCAACTTATCATCGTGCAACAACAATGGCACTATACCTACTGCCACCGACGATTATTATACTGCCAACATAACGGTGGTATTTAGTAGTCCGCCAGCAACGGGTACGCTTAATTTGGGCGGTACGGGTATTTTAAACAGCCCAGCTCCGTCGGTGGCTGTTTCGGCTTTAACGGGCAATAGTTATACCTTTACGGGTGTTAAGTTTGCAGCCAATGGCATGGCATCTACGTTCAATGCGTCTTTTTCGGCATCGCCCAATTGTATGTTAAATGTAAACAATAGTACTGTGGTATCTTCTTGCTCGGCTCCACAGTGTAGTATAACGGGTGCTAACTTGTCAAATGTAGTTGGCTGTAATAATAATGGTACTACGGTATCAACCGACGATTATTATACAGCTAGCGTAACCGTTAACTTTACTAATCCGCCAGCAACAGGTACGCTTAATTTAAGCGGTACGGGTGTTTTAAATAATCCACAGCCGTCGGTTCCGGTTTCGTCGTTAAGTGGGGGTTCGTATACCTTTACGGGTGTGCGTTTTCCTGCCAATGGGCAACCATCTAACTTTATTGGGTCGTTTTCGGCATCAATAAACTGTGCATTAAGTTTTACCAACAACAATATAGTACAACCATGCTCGGGTGCAGCGACGTGTAGTATTAGCAATGCTACCCTAAGCAATGCCAGCACTTGCAACAACAATGGTACGCCAACAGTAACTACCGACGACTATTATACGGCTAATGTAACCGTTACGTTTGCTAATAAGCCAGCTACAGGTACGCTTAATTTAAGTGGTTCGGGCATTGTAAGCAGCCCATTGCCAAGTGTGGCGGTATCAGCGCTAACAGGTACAAGCTATACCTTTACGGGTGTGCGTTTTCGTGCCAATGGTGCGGCATCTAGCTTTATAGCTTCGTTTAGTGCTAATACGGCTTGTACATTAACGGTAAATAATAACACTATTGTACAGCCTTGCTCAACAAGCAGTGGCGGTTGTTCAATTGGTTTAGTGTATTTGATAGGTGCTAGTTTGTGCAACAACAACGGCACACCTACAAATCCTGCCGATGACTATTATACGGCTACCGTTAGGGTTAACTACACCAATCCGCCAACAACGGGCACGCTTAACCTAAGCGGTGCAGGTATTTTAAATAGCCCACAACCATCGGTGGCAGTAAGTAGTTTAACCGGCACTTTCTACAACTTTATTGGTGTGCGTTTTCCTGCCAACGGTTTATCATCAACGTTTGTAGTAGGTTTTTCGGGGGCTACGGGTTGTTCAAAAACAGTTACCAATACTACTAGTGTACAACCTTGCTCGTCGGGGGCTGCTACTTGCAACGTATCTGCTATAACTATTACTAATGCCAGCACCTGTAACAACAACGGTACGCCTACAGTTACCACCGACGACTACTATACTGCCAATGTAACGGTTAGTTTTACCAACGCACCTACTACAGGTACGCTTAATTTAGCAGGCACGGCAACTAGCCCAGCTCCATCGGTGGCTGTTTCATCGCTAAGTGGTGGTTCGTATACTTTTACGGGCGTTCGTTTCCCTGCCAATGGTACGCAAAGTACCATAACTGCATCGTTCTCGGCAACGCCAAACTGTTCAAAAACAGTTACTAACCCAATAATTGTACAATCGTGCTCAACGGGTGGCAACTGTTCTATTGGTACGGTGTATTTGTTGGGTGTAAGTTTGTGCAACAACAACGGCACACCTACCAACCCCGCCGACGACTATTATACGGCTACCGTTAGGGTTAACTACACCAATCCGCCAACAACGGGTACGCTTAACCTAAGCGGTGCAGGTATTTTAAATAGCCCACAACCATCGGTGGCAGTAAGTAGTTTAACTAATACTTACTACAATTTTATTGGTGTGCGTTTTCCTGCCAATGGAACTTCATCTACCTTTACTGCTGGTTTTTCGGCAGCTACGGGTTGCTCAAAAACGGTTACTAATATTACGCAGGTGGGTTCTTGCTCGCAATAAATATTAATTGTTTTCAATAAAAAATCCCCGCTACATTTGGTTGTAGTGGGGATTTTTTTTAGGAAATGTTCGGAAGATAGTTAGGTATTAACGTTGCCAAACGCTTTGTTGGTCGATTTTACTTTTGGGTTCGGTGTGGCGTACTTCAAACAGTATATCTTTCTTAACGCTACATTTATGCCCCAATAAATTTCTTAACGCCAATTCCTATAATGCCGGTTCGGAAGAAACCACATACGAAACCGTGCATAAAAATGCAAAATACCTTGTTATTGGAATAGGTTGCGTAACATGATTCATTAAGGATTAACAAAAAGCATAATTATAGAATGATTATTTTTTTAGAAATAATAGCCGTGCCTATTTCAAGTTTTACAATATAAACCCCAGGTGAAAGAGTTCTTGTTTCGAGTTTAAGAGAATTTTGTCCAGTATTTTTTGTTGCTTGGGGAGTTGATAACACTTCTGAACCCAAATAATTATAGAGTCGAACAGAAACGTTCATTGTTGATGGCAAGGAATAATCAATTATAAGATAGTCGTTTGTTGGGTTAGGATAGCAATTGACCCTGCTAAATAAGTTAGTTTCAGTTATACTTGTTGTAGTGCAAAGTCCGGGCATATTTGCATCAAGCCATTGCAATCTGGTGCTAATCCAACTTTTTAGTGAATCTAGTTCTGCATTGTATGTGGTGGCAACGGGTCCAAAATCGGGAGCTGCCCCGCTCATGCCAAGTATGGGCCATTTTTTAAAATGCCGTGCTTGTGCATTTTGAACCAGAACCCCCATGCTGTCAATATAGGCAAAAAGATTGGTAGTATCCAGCATAGTTTGCCTGTAATCCTCGTAGGTACAGCGTAGTTCGTTGCTAAAAGTACTATCTTGCAACATACGAACATACCAACCTGTCGAATAATTATCGGTAAAGCAATCATTGTTGAGGTGTGCCCATCCAGCACCTGTATAGCCTTCATAGATGGAACAAACCCCCTGCATACTTTTCCAAGCCCAGTCAAAATCCCAAACTGGACCAGCTTTAAGTTTGCCGCCATTTGAGTATTTATCTTTATGAAAAAAGACACTCTTTTTAAACCCATCTGCACTTCTTGCTACCTCATTGACAAGGAAATAATCAATAAAAGATTTTACGTCCATATAGTTTCGGTATCCTGTTGTTGGGTCAGCAAAATTGGGGCTGTAAAGTGCCGTTTCCAGACTGTCTACAAAGGAGGCGATGTATTGTTTTTGTGCATCATTAATGGCAGATGCATCGGGATATTCATAAACAAAGTGAACATCGAATCCGGGGTGGTCTATGGGTGAATAATTTGATTGAAAACTGTTGGTTTCATTCCAATAGTTTTGTTGAAGGATATAGCCCCCTGTTAAGTCATATCCGAGTGTATCAACAGCGGTTAATTTAGCAATGTCAACACGATTGTCGTCTTGTTTAATTTTTTCTCCGATTACATAAATACCTTTGTAAGAGTTGTCGATAAGCACTTCACAGAGTTGCGCCCGCGCACTGTAATTACCCATTTCGCCAAAAAGTTTATAGCCAATGAGGTTTTTTAGGAGCGAACGGTCGTTGAAATTAGACAATAATACCCAGTCGTTTTCGGCAGGCATTCCTAAAATAGAAACATTGTTATTAGCCCCTACCGAATCGCGGGTTTCGATACCATAAGGGTGCTGTGGATAGGCAGCAGATGTAAGTCCGCGAATTTCAATTCCTATATTTCCGCTATAAACATTTGCGCTATCGGTTACGTAAGTAATGTTGCCTTGCCCATTGTATTTAATGTCCATCAGGCAATCCACTTTTGTATCCTCGATAATGGTTTGTCCTAATGTATTTATCATTACAATGGGCAGTTCTGAGCTATCAAAGGATACGGTTCCGATATCGTTTACACAAATTTCAAATGTTCCTGCACCACCGCCCCATTTCCAGATTTGTATGTAAATGGTTTCTCCGGGTGTAAGGTCATACATAAGCAAGAAAGATAAATAACCTTCGCCGCCATCATCATCACAACCTATGATATTGAGATTGGTGCATGTACTGCCTGTCCAAACAGCTATACCCGTATCATTTATGCTTCCGGCAATGGTTTCAAAACTCAAATTACCAGATGCAGGAACTTGCATTGTATACCAAATATCCCCACCCTCAAACGAGGCACAATTTGGATTTAGACCAGAGCCCGGAAAACCCGTATTGTCAACAAAAACACATTCGATGGTATCAATTGGAATTGCTGTGCATGGATGACTACCTTGTAGAAGGGGCGTATTACAGTCACCTATTGAAAAAAAGACGTTACCAATACCTGGGTTGGGACCATCTTGAAAAACAATATTCCACGACGCATCTTGCAATTCGTAAGAGTTTTCTTCTTCGTACATGCCAGCAGTATAAATTAAATTTATAGTGTCCCCATTACATACCTCAATGGTAGCCATGCTTCCGTTATCGATTGCGCTGTATGTTCCAACCGAAATGTTATTGATTAACACCTGAAGCGTTGCTCCATTCCAACTATCTCCATAGCTGTCGTGCATAAACAATCTATAATTGCAGCATTGTGCATTTGACTTTGTACTTTGTGAGCACAAAAAGAAAACAAGGCTAAACGTAAGAATTATTCTAATCATGGTTTTATTGGTAAGTATATGAAAATAAATTTATATTTTCAACATTTTTGTAAGATTAAAAAAGGTTACAAACAAAAATACATTGCAAATGTTTAGTAAAAACGAAAAACACCCACAAGTTGGGCTATTTGGCGACATATTAGGTAAAGCAGTGTTAACTTCGTCTTCGACAGTACGGGCTTAAGCCTTTTGTTGTTCTGTTGTGTTGTTTTTTTGTGCTACAAACACAATGGTATCAAAGGCATACGAGGGGCGGCTGTATTGTTGTAGTATGTTAAAGCCTGTTAGTTGCAAAAACAAGCTTATTTCGTTGGCGGTAAAAGCTCGGGCGGTACTTTGGTCGGTGGCAATTTGTTGTTTAGGTTGGTTTGGGGCTTGTACAAAATAGGTAGCAGCCCAATCCCATGTCCAAACATTTTGGGTGTTTAGGGTAAAGGTGCTTTCGCGTATGTATAGGTCGGTTTGGTAGGGGGCGGTATGCACTACTTTGGGTTGTTGCTGTATGAGGGGTATAAATTTATTAGCATCGATGATGTCGAAAACCAATAAACCGTTTGTATCGAGGCAGTTGTAAATAGCTTTTAGGGCATCAAACATATCTTGGTCGGATAGTAAATAGCTAATGGTTCTGCCCAATATTAACACAGCTTGTTGTTTGTTTGGGGTATTAAAATGGCGCATATCGGCTTGTACAAAAACGGCATTTGGCACTTGTTGCTGGGCTATTTGCAGCATATCGGGGCTAATATCCATGCCAGTGTATTGATAGTTGTGGACTACCATACGTTGGGCAATGTTACCGGTTCCGCAGCCAATTTCTAATACGGTTTTTGTGTGGTATGGCTGTAAAATAGCGTGGTAATAGGCAAATTCTTCGTTGTAATCAATAAAATGTTGGTACATTATCTGAAAAACGTGTGCTAAATCGGTGTATAGTTTGTGCATAAAAAAGAGTTTTGATTGTTGAAAATAATGTTAGTGGGTTAAAAAAAAACTTTCAGGGTATTTTTTAATACCCCGAAAGTTTTAAATAAGGTTTACACAACCTTAAAGTGTATAAGTGTTGGGGTGGTGGTATTTACAGTTTAAATACCAATTTACCCAAAATGTTGGTTCCGTTAATATCAAAGTGCGACGAGTCGTAGCCTTGTTGCCAGTATCTGCCGTTAAACGAAATGTCGTTACGTACTTGTTCATCTGTTTTGTCGGCGGGTAGGTTAAATAGTTTGTACGATGGAATAACATTAGCAATGTTACTTACCACAATCGACAAGCCAATTTTGTCGTTAAAGTCATAGCCTAATATAAGGTCGGTTAGTACTTTGGGGTCAAACTCTAAGTAGGGTGCTGTATCGATGTTGCCATTTACGCCCGGTAAATCGGCATTACGGAAGGTAGCAGGTCCAAACAAAGTGTTATTGATGGCTACATTAAAGCGTTTGATTTGATAATCTAAGCCCAAAACGCCTTTATATTTGGGGCGTGCAGTAAGGATAATGGCTTTTTCTACGTTGTTAAAAATAGTACCACCTGTTGCTGCAATAGTTTCGGGTGTGTTTGCTTCGTCTCTTTGCTCGTTGATGTTGTAATTGGCAGCCAAGCTTGCGTTTAAGTAGCCTGTACCTAAACGAATTTTGCGGTAGCTTGCCACAAAGTCAACGCCTTGGGTGGTGGTATTAATACCATTGATAAAGAAACTAACAGCACTTGTACCGGTTGATTGTAAGATGTTGTACA
This sequence comes from Sphingobacteriales bacterium, assembly GCA_016718845.1. GTDB lineage: Bacteria > Bacteroidota > Bacteroidia > Chitinophagales > UBA2359 > JAEUUX01. The sequence goes on along the minus strand of JADKCK010000002.1, from coordinate 11,527 downwards.
AATCAGAGCTATCATCGTCTGCGGCTGCACTAACACGCGAGCTTAACACAATGCGGTCGTCAATGGCAATGTTGTAGTAATCAATGGTAATACTTAGGTGGTCGGTGGGGTTTAAGCCAATACCAGCGCTAAGGTTCAACGATTTTTCGGCTTTTAGTTTTGGCACGCCTAATTTTGCCACAACAGGGTTGTTGTTGTTAAGTATACCCTCTATAACAATATCGCCGCCGCTAAAAGTGGCTTGCGATAGTTGCAAGTTTATTTGGTGTAACGATGGGGCTTTGAAACCCGTAGCAGCCGATGCACGAACGGTTATTTTATCGTTAATTTTGTAGCGCGATGATGCTTTCCAAACAAAAGCACTTCCAAAGTCGCTATATTTTTCGGCACGGACGGTAGCACCTAGGAAAAAGTTTTTGGTTACATCGTAGGTGGCATCTAAATAACCCCCAAAGTTGTAACGGCTAAATATGCCTGCGTTTTCGTCGCGGATACCCGGAAACGAGTTTGCTCCTTCGGCTACATACGACGAGGTATCGCCAGCAATAATCTCGAAAGTTTCGTTTCTAATCTCAGAGCCAAAACCAATGTTGAATTTTTCGGTGATAGATTTAGTGATATCTATGTTACCTACATTGTGTTTAAAGTTATAACCACCCGGACGGAATGAGGTAGGACTTGCAGCACCTAAACCACGGTTAAGCGTACCATTTACATAATACAACTGCCCATTGCCACCTGTTGTAGCACTTACATCTACTTTAAAGCCGCTTTCTAATTCGGTTTTGTAACCAAAGGTAGCGTTATAGTCGTTTAGGTTGCCGTCAAAAGTTGGGTGATAACCTAAGTACTCTTCGCCTGGGTTGTGTAGTAAGTTATACGGGTCGCCGCGCCAGTATGGAGTACGGTAATTGGCATAGCTAAACACGCGTTTAAACACATAAGCTGCATTGCCATACACCTGCGATTTTCCGTCTTCGCTTACAGGTACGGCGGCGTTTACCAAAAAGTTAGCGGTGGTCATCTCGGGCAAACCGTTGATGTTTTTACCATCAGGGAACTCTGTTAAGAAACTATTTACCAAAGCAACTTCTTCGGGCGAGCCGCCTGTTAGGGTGTTGATTTCGGATTGTACATCGAGCGGACCCGAGCGGTTGGTACGGGCTTGTTGTTTAAAGGCTACGTTGTAATTCACAAAACCGCCATTTTTGAACGACGAGCCTGTGTTTACATTCATGCCAACCATTGCACCGTCGCCTTCGGTATAAATGCCCGATTGTAGGGTTGCTTCGGTGTATTCTACGTTGTCTTTCAAGATAACGTTCATTACCCCTGCAATGGCATCAGAGCCATATTGAGCCGATGCACCATCGCGCAAAATCTCGACACGTTTGATAGCACCTGTTGGGATAGCGGCAAGGTCGGCACCTGTTTCGCCTTTACCTACGGTGTTTTGTACATACACCAACGAGCTCATGTTTTTACGTTTGCCGTTGATGAGCAACAAGGTACGGCTGGGTCCCAAGTTACGCAACTCGTAAGGGTCGAGCAGAGACGTTGCATCTTGCACCGGCAAGTTCGAGGAGTTAAACGACGGCACTTTGTACTGCAAGGCGCGGTCAAATGTTACCTGCCCCGAGCTGGTAATTTCTTTGGCGCTTAGGTTATCAACGGGCAGCGGCGTGTCGGTGTAGGTACGTTGCACGGCACGGCTACCCACCGAAATAACTACTTCGTTAAGTAGATTTTCGTCGGAGCTCATCTGTACCGACATTTTACCCGATGCCGGAATGGCTACTTCTTGCGAGCCATAACCCACCGAGGTAAATTTAAGGGTAGTAACACCCTGCGGCACCGATAGGCTAAAATTACCCGAATCGTCGGTTGCATCGCCGCCTTTGGTACCATTATAAGTGTACGATACACCTACACCGGGCATTGCCGAACCGTCGGCTTTATCGGTAACAGAACCCGATACTTGTCTGTTTTGTGCTATCGCAAAAGTGCAGATACACATAAACAGCAAAAAACTTGATAAACGTAGAAATACTCTCATGTTTCTTGGTTTTTTTATGAAATAAGATGTGTGATTTCGGTTTTATAAAGTGCCTGTTTTTTAGCTATCAAATTTGTGGCAATGCAAATAGCTACATGATAAGTAAGCAGCAGCAAACAGGTTTAAGTATAGACGCAAAAAAAAGATTCGGTTTTTGTTAGATGACGTTTTTTTCGTCATTTTTCTAAAAAAAAGCAATTTAGTAGCTCTGCAAACCCATTTATTAGCTGCAAATGTAGTAATTTGTTTTTAAGTAAGTACCTTTAGCGTATTTTTTTTTGCTTATTCTGCTTAACTATCTCTGTTTTGTACTTTTCTGAAAGTTTAATGTGCATATTGAGCAAACAAAATAGTATCTTTGTGCGCTAAAAATCAGCCCATGTCTATCAAAGCTACAATTTTTTATGTGTTGCTTGCCTTTTTGTTGGGTGTGGCAGCCGTTGTAGGTGCTTTTTATTTTTTAGATAATTGCAGATTACCCACCGATTATGTGCAAGTTCTTGTTCATAACAAATCGCGTTTTGTGGTAAAAGAACTAAGCCTAACTTATAGCGGCGGTAAAACAGTATATACCCAACAATTAGCGCCAAACCAAACTGCTTTTTTTGCTTTTCCGCAACAAAGCGAGGGTAGTTATACCATAGTTGCCCAAACAACCAACAACAACCTATTGGAGGGCGGTGGCGGCTATATTGAGCCGGGATATGTTGAAGAAAACACCATTTTAGACGGACACATCATAAACGGAACCGATTTGGCAAACATAAAACCGCAATAATTGATTATTAATTATTGATTATAAATTATTGGTTTTGAGAGTAGCTTGTTATATAATTGTCTTGAAATATCATCATAATAAAAAACTTTAAGTTCTCCACCTATTTAACCCCTTTAACCGCACAAGTAATAATGGACAATACAAACATATTTGAGTTGGCGAAAGACTTACTACAACAAGTTGAAGAGTTTGCAACCAATAACACTGCCGAGTTAGAAAAATTTAGAATAGCCTATTTGGGCAGCAATGGTAAAGTAAAACAACTGTTCGAGCAATTTAAAAGTGTGCCCAACGAGCGCAAAAAAGAATTTGGACAGATAGCTAATCAAGTAAAACAAACTGCCGAAGCCAAAATAGAGCAGATAAAAACACAGCTTGAAACAGCTACCGACACCCCTACCGACATACCCGACCTTACAGCGCCTGCCCTTACACAACCTTTGGGCAGCCGACACCCGGTGTCGTTGTTTTTGCGCCGAGCCATAGATGTTTTTAGAGGTATGGGCTTTGCCGTTGTTGCCGACCGCGAAATTGAAGACGATTGGCACAACTTTACTGCCCTAAATACCCCCGACGACCACCCCTCGCGCGATATGCAGGATACGTTTTATATCCAAACTAACCCTGCTGTATTGTTGCGCACGCATACATCGCCGGTGCAAGCCCGACACATGGAAAAAAATCAGCCGCCCATTAGGATTGTAGCACCGGGTAGGGTTTACCGCAACGAAACGGTTTCGGCACGCTCGCACTGTCAGTTTCATCAAATAGAGGGTTTGTATGTGGGCGAAAATGTATCGCTTGCCGACCTTAAACAAACATTGCTGGTTTTTGCCCGACAAATGTTTAGCAAAGATGTTGAGATCTGCCTTCGTCCGTCGTTTTTTCCTTTCACCGAGCCATCGCTCGAAGCCGACGTAACTTGTTTTATATGCCAAGCAAAAGGTTGCCCGGTGTGTAAATACAGCGGCTGGGTCGAGATTTTAGGAGCAGGCATGGTTGACCCTAATGTGTTAGAAAATTGTGGCATCGACTCGAAAAAATATACAGGCTTTGCCTTTGGTATGGGTATTGAGCGTACAACTATGCAATTGTATGGCATTAAAGATATACGCTTGCTGTTCGAAAATGATGTGCGTTTTTTACGCCAGTTTTCGGGCGGATTATAAACAAGGTATTTGGATATTGGTAAAACAATCCTTATTAATACCCTAACAAAAAGCACCTTACTCATCATTTTGCAATGATAAGAAAGGTGCTTTTACACTTTTGTAAATAATCGTTTAGTTTATGCTTACAACCATAATTAACATAACCCGACGCAATAATTCGATGTTTAAATAAACGTAATAGCTACTAACACGTTAATTATTAAAGCATTGCGTCCATTCAATAGTTATTAATTACTACCTCCTACGCGGTTAGTTAAAGTTTTTATTTGGCTGTCCCACAATTTTTTTTGGTCTGGGATGTCGGCTTTATCGGCAAAATCGGTGATAATTAAAATAGTGTCCGATGTTACCTCCGATTTTTCTATTTTAAACTCAAGGTATTCATCGTCTTCGCCGCTTTCCATTTCAAACCTAATAAATTCGGGGCGAACAGCATCTATAATAGTTGCTTTTTCTGGATACCCTTCCCAATAAAATACCAACTCGTCTGTATTCTCGTCTACATGGTCGGCAAACCATTGAGATAAACCAGAGGCAGTTGATAAAAAATCGAATAGGATAGTAGGCGATGATTTGATAAGATAATCAACTGTATACTTTATTCTTGTCATAGTTATTTATTATTTATACCACTATTTGCTGCAATAAATATAGGGTTGCTAATATTTTTTTGTTTGATGAGTAGTTAAAAAATATTGCCTAATAACTGCTCAAGTTTAATTTAAATTATTGGGGAAATGAGGTACAAATAGCACAAATTTTGCTTTGCTTGTAAGCCTTGCATTTGTTTAAAGTTGGCAAAACTTGCTACAATAGTAAACAATTTTTAAGGGTGGTTTAGTTCGTTATAATACACAAAAAGTGAGTTTTTTTACCTAAAACTGAAAATAAAAAAAAGGTATTACTCATTTGGTTGCCAAAAAGTAGTATAGCAAACACCAAAACAAGGTAAATTGCCCATCGCCAAGTATATTTTTGCAACTGCTCGAAGGGCGAGTAGCTGCCTACGGGCTGAAAACTTTGTATCCACAAAAATAATAGCAACATGGGTGCTATTAGTGTAAGTGGCACCAAAGGCATGTTTGATAGCTTAGTTGTTGTATTAAAGGCATGGGTAATAATGTACCACCAATCGGTAAGCGACGCACATCTAAAAATAATACAATTAAAGGCAAACAAGCTAAGGGTAAAAAATTGGTCAATGGCGGTGTCTATTTGGGGGTATTTGTGTAAGCCTATTGCCCTAACCCATTGCTGTCGTAAAGGCTGTGTAATAAGTGCTAACACAATGGTTATGCCATGCAGCAAGCCAAAGCCTATAAATGTCCAGGCGGCGCCATGCCACAATCCAACCAAAAAATAAACCAACAAAATATTGGCATACCACTGCCAACGGTTTGTGCGGTTGCCCCCCAACGGAATGTATACGTATTGCCGCATCCAGTGTGTAAGCGAAATATGCCAACGCTGCCATAATTGTGCATAGCTGCGCGATAAAAATGGGCGGTTAAAGTTGAGCATTAAATTAACACCCAATATGCGTGCCGAACCAACGGCTATGTCGGAGTAGCCCGAAAAATCGCAGTATACCTGATACACAAACAAATACATTGCCAATATTAATGTAAAACCGCTGTGCTGATGTAGGTTATTGAAAACAGCATTTACATAATCGGCTATGTTATCGGCAATAACTATTTTTTTAAACAACCCCCACACAATTAATTGCCCGCCGCTTATAAAACGTTGCCAATCAAATTTATGGGTGCGTTTTAGTTGTGGTAACAAATGTGCGGCAGCCTCGATAGGACCAGCTACTAATTGCGGAAAAAACGAAATAAAGAGCGCATAGTTTTTAAAATTTGGCTCGGCGGGTATTCGTTGTTTATATACATCAATGGTGTATCCTATTGATTGAAAAGTGTAGAACGAAATGCCAACGGGCAACAAAAACGAGTGATGAAAAACAGGTATCGCCCAACCAAAAAACGAGCCTAATTGTTGTATATTAACCGACAAAAAATAGGCGTATTTAAAAAACAGCAACAACCCTAAATCGGTGACTAAACCTAACACCAACCACCACCGTTTGGCATGTTGTGTACCCGATTGTTGTATACCCAATGCAGCAACAAATGTTACAAAGGTGCTAAACAGCATCAGTGCGCCATACTCCCATCGCCAATACATATAAAAGCCATAACTACATACCAACAACCACCAAGTACGCCATTTATCGCCCAATAAAAAATAAATAAGGCTAACAAAGGGCAGAAAAAATAGATAAGCAAGCGAGTTAAAAGTCATTGGTTTAGACGTTAATAAATCCAAAAAGTTACATTTAAGCTGTCGCTGGCTACAGGCTGTCCGCTGTCCGCTTCAGGCTATCTGCTGTCCGCTTCGGGCTATAGCTTTTGGGGAGGATACTTGGGGCTTTTAGAGCAATTTGCAGCAGCTAAACAACTTGAGCGTGCAAAAGTAGGATTATTTACTTTAATACGCCTACTTTTAGCTCATTTTTTGGACAAATGGCAAATCATCGCTAATTTTGCACCGTTTTAGGCTTTAGTCCACATTAAGGGGCTGCATATTTTAACATAGTGTAGCTTAGGCATTTATGGTTCAAGCCAAATTGAATCCCATTTTTGTGAACCTTTTTCGGATTTCCATAATTTATAATCAATAATTTATAATTAAAAATTGTTTAATCAAATCATACAAGGCAACTGCATTGAGGTGTTAGCCCAACTGCCCGAAAAATCGGTCGACCTTATTTTTGCCGACCCGCCCTATAACCTACAGCTACAAAACGATTTGTATCGCCCCAACCAAAGCCGCGTTGAGGGAGTTTTTGACCAATGGGACCAATTTGAATCGTTTGCTGCCTACGACCAATTTACCCAACAATGGTTATCTGCCTGCAAACGAGTACTAAAAGACAATGGCACTATTTGGGTGATTGGTAGTTACCACAACATTTTTAGGGTAGGCACCGCCCTGCAAAACCAAGGCTTTTGGCTGCTAAACGATGTTATTTGGATAAAAACTAACCCCATGCCCAACTTTAAAGGAACCCGATTTACCAACGCCCACGAAACCCTAATTTGGGCATCAAAAACCGATAAATCAAAATTTACGTTTCATTACAAAGCACTCAAAAACTTTAACGACGACCTACAAATGCGCAGCGATTGGTACTTGCCCATCTGCACAGGCGAAGAACGTATTAAAATAAACGGACAAAAAGCCCACTCAACCCAAAAACCCGAAGACCTTTTGTACCGCATCATCTTAGCCACCTCGAACCCAAACGATGTAGTGCTTGACCCTTTTAGCGGTAGCGGAACCACCGCCGCCGTTGCCAAACGCCTACAACGGCAATATATTGGCATTGAACAAGAGGCATTTTATGTAGATGTAGCCAATCAACGATTAGCACAAGTTACGCCCATAAACCTTAACCTGCTAGACTATAAAATAGAAACCAAACCACCCAAAGTACCATTTGGCACATTAATAAGTATTGGTTGGATTAATGCCGGCGAAGATTTGTTTTCGGCAGATAAAACACATGCCGCCCAAGTACAAGCCGACTCTACCCTGCTCTGGAACGACAACATAGGCTCTATCCATAAAATAAGCGCCGCAATACTTAACCGCCCCGCCAACAATGGCTGGAAATATTGGTATGTTGAACGAAATAATAAATTGATATTGATAGATGATTTGCGCCAAAAGTATATACTCGATAATTATTGATTTTCAGTTGCCTACGGCACCAAGCCGCAACCATTTCTTTTGCCCAAAATAGCTACAGCACCAAGCCACAATTACTTAATCAACTTGAAATAAAACAGAGCATTTTGATAACGACATTGAAAAGTTTTAGCTTATTGAAAGGGCATGGTCATAGTGAGCTTGTCGAACTAGGGCAAGCTGGCTATGAGTGTTTTATTTGTTGTGAACTAAAAAATAAAAAACAACAAGAGACACAGAGAGCACAGAGAAGAACGAGATTATGTTTTTCCCCTGTCTCGGTTGCAAACTAAAAAATAACAAATAAAAAAGCCATCCCAAAAAAACTCCGTGTTCTCTGTGTCTCCGTTGTAAATTTAAAAAAACAAGCTGGCGTAAATTGAGCAGCTATTTACTACTTTTCAATGTCGGCATCAAATTACAATAGCACTATAAATTTGTAGCCCTAATAACCCCATCACCCAAAACCCATCATCATTAAAAAAATACTGTGTCTAAAAAATTAACCAATGCCCTTGCCAAACTTGCTACCAAGTTTACGGGCGATATATACACCGACGATACCATGCGCCGCCTTTATGCCACCGACGCATCGGTTTATCGCGAGCTACCTTTGGCAGTAGCTTATCCCAAAAACACCACCGACATACAAGCATTAATTGCCTTTGCCGCCAAACACCAAACATCGCTTATCCCTCGGGCAGGTGGTACATCGTTGGGTGGGCAATGTGTGGGTAGCGGTATTGTGGTAGATGTATCGCGATACATGAACCAAGTGCTAGAAATTAACCCCACCGAAGGCTGGGCACGCGTGCAACCGGGTATTGTGCGCGACGACCTAAATGTGCAACTGCGCCCACATGGTTTGTTTTTTAGCCCCAACACCTCAACCGCCAACCGAGCCAATGTAGGCGGCATGGTGGGCAACAACTCGTGCGGGTCGTACTCAATAGTATACGGCGATACGCGCCGCCATGTACTAGAACTACACACCATACTAAGCGACGGTACAGAGGTAGTTTTTGGCGAATTGACCAAAAACGAGTTTAAGCAAAAAAGTATTGGGCAATCGCTCGAAAGCCAAGTGTATCGCCAAATAGCCCTTGAACTAAGCCACCCCGAAACACAACGCGAAATACGCGAGCAGTTTCCGAAACCCACCGTTACACGCCGCAACACAGGCTATGCCGTTGACGAACTGCTACACACCGAACCTTTTGACAGATACAGCGAACAAGCCTTTAATTTTGCTAAACTGCTAACTGGCTCCGAAGGTACGTTGGCATTTATCACCGAAATAAAAATTCACCTCGACCCGCTACCACCGCCCGAAGCCGTTTTGGTATGCTCGCATTTTACCACCCTAAACGAAGCCGCCCGAGCAACCGTTGTAGCTATGCAGCATAAGCCACGCGCCGTTGAGATGCTCGATAAGGTAATTTTAGATTGCACCAAAGAAAATATCGAACAGCTAAAAAATCGCTTTTTTGTACAAGGCGACCCCGAAATTATATTAGCCATTGAGTTTGCCGCCGATACCCGCGAGCAAGCCCAAGCCCAAGCCCAATTGCTTATCAACGACCTCGAAGCAAAACAAATGGGCTATGCACACCCCTTGGTTTATCCGCCAAATATCAACAAAGTATGGACGCTGCGCTCGGCAGGTTTGGGTTTGTTGTCTAATGTGCCGGGCAATGCCAAACCACTTAGTTTTATCGAGGATATGGCTGTTGCCGTTGAGGAACTGCCCGCGTTTTTGGCAGAACTTGACCCCATGCTGCGACAAGCCGGGCAAACTACCATTGTATATTATGCCCATGCAGGCGCAGGCGAGCTACACATAAAACCTACCTTAGACCTTAAAGATGCCAACGATGTAAAACAGTTTAGATACATCGCCACCGAATCGGCTAAGTTGGTTAAAAAATTTGGCGGCTCGCTAAGCGGCGAACATGGCGACGGACGCGTGCGCGGCGAATTTATACCCTTGGTAATGGGCGAGCGAAACTATGCCTTGTTTAAACGTATTAAACAAGTGTGGGACCCCAACGGCATTTTTAACCCGGGCAAAATAACCGATACCCCACCTATGGACAGCTCGCTGCGCTACGAGGTAGGACAGCATCTGCCCGAAATACCTACTTTGTTCGATTTTTCGGAAACAGGAGGCATATTACACGCCGCCGAAAAATGCAATGGCTCGGGCGACTGCCGCAAATCGCACCTATCGGGTGGCACTATGTGCCCAAGTTACATGGCAACTCACCGCGAAAAAGACACCACCCGCGCCCGCGCCAATATTTTGCGCGAGATACTAACCGCCAACAACCTACAACGAAAAGAAAACCTATTTGACAGTCCCGAAATTTACGAGGTAATGGATTTGTGCATTTCGTGCAAGGGTTGCAAATCCGAATGCCCATCAAATGTGGATATGGCAATGCTAAAAGCCGAGTTTTTGCACCATTATCACCAAACAAATGGCATACCGCTTCGTACCAAACTAATTGCCAACATAAACAACCTAAACAAATTGGCAGGTATTGCGCCCTTTGCGCACAACCTTGTAATGGGCAACAAAGCAACAAGTGGCTTGCTAAAACGCCTATTGGGTTTTGCCCCGCAACGCTCCATGCCTATGTTGTACAAAACCACTTTGCGCACTTGGTACAACAAAAATATTGCCCAATTAAACGCCCAATATGCACCCAACAAAAGCACCGTTTATTTGTTTTGCGACGAGTTTACCAACTATTACGACACCGAAATTGGCATAAAAACCATTAAATTGTTGTTGCGTTTGGGCTACAAAGTACTTATGATAGAACACCCCGAAAGCGGACGCGCCTATCTATCAAAAGGTTTATTGACCGAAGTAGTGACTATTGCCCAACAACAAGTGCACATTTTTAAGGATTTGATTACACCTCAAACACCACTTTTGGGCATCGAGCCATCGGCAATTTTAAGTTTTAGAGACGAATACCCCAAACTTTTGCGCGGCGATGAGCAACAAGCTGCCCAAAAACTAAGCAAAAATTGTTTGCTTGTTGACGAGTTTTTAGCCGCCGAGATGCAAAAAGGCAACATTAGCCCGCAACAATTTACCACCGAAAAACGCACCGTAAAACTGCATGGTCATTGCCACCAAAAGGCATTAGGCTCGGTATCCGACACCGCATTTTTATTGGCATTGCCCCAAAACTACCACGTCGATGTTATTCCGTCGGGGTGTTGTGGCATGGCAGGCTCGTTTGGCTACGAAGCCGAACACTACAACGTAAGTATGCAAATTGGCGAGTTAGTATTGTTTCCGGCGGTGCGCAAAGCCGCCCCCGATGTTATTATTGCCGCCCCCGGCACCAGTTGCCGCCACCAAATAAAAGACGGAACCCAACGCACCGCCAAACACCCTTTGGAGGTTTTGTATGATGCACTTGTTTGATGATTGGGTTGTAGGTTTTTGTTAAAAAATGCACCTAGGTTTTGCAATATACCAAAAAAACCTTTTAAAATGTTACCCCATTATCTTGACTAGATAATGGGGCGGCAGTATTTTTATATATTTTTTACCAAATCCAATTGCTTTTAAAAAAAATGTGTAGAAATTTTCCCAAAAGCTTGCGTAAACTAAAAAAAACACTTTATATTTGCAACCGATAAAGACACTTGCTATCGTATGCTATTCAGCGGGTTAAAAGTCCGTTGGATAATCTTTAAATGGCACAAAATTTATAATTTAACTGAATAAATACGAACTAAAGT
>JADKCK010000001.1 GCA_016718845.1 Sphingobacteriales bacterium | reverse complement strand
GCCGTTTGGCATTGTTTCTGGAATTTTGACAACGCCTTCGGCACGGGCTACTACTTTGGGTAGCATAGGCACCAAAGCGTAAAAGCTACAACACGGTCGCCAATAGCTACATGCGTTATACCGCTGCCAACTTGCTCAACAATACCTACTGTTTCGTAACCAATAACGGTGGGCAGTGGTGGGCAATCTTGATACAAGCCGCGCATTGCCATTACATCGGCAAAATTTAAGCCAAAAGCCTGCACTGCCACCAATACTTCGTTGGCTTGTGGTGTGGGGTCGGGCATTTCGCGTAGCTCAAAGGCTTGCTCAGGATTGGCATTTTTTACTAATACGGCTGCTTTCATTGTTTTTGTGGGATTTGGGAAGGTTATTTTTTTATTTTTTGTTGCGATTGCCTAATAAATAATATACAATTAAAAAAAACACTATGCAAGATAGTCAAGTTTTTTAATAAAAAGCATTGATTAGTTAAGGTGAGTAAAGGTTTATTTAGTGCAGACCGGTGGAGCATTTGTGTAATATGTATTTTCCATTTCGTACTTCGGAGTAATATATCACCGGACCAGTTGGCGTTAAATATATCTCAGGATCTATCTTTCGATGTGTTGCAGTAGTGCTTATCTTTCTGTATAATCGATTATTTTTTTCTATTGAAGCTATCCATATTTCGTCGGGGGTAAAATTACTATGGTTGTTTTGCGGATAAAGGCTCATTTGCATTACAATATATGATTTTCCATTCCATTTAAATGGTTCAGGTGATACAATATAGGGTAATGAACTTGGAGGGCGAATAGTGTCTATTTTGCTCCATGTTCCCTGTTCTCTCTTATACACATAAATATTATTTGTAGTCGCCTCATTTGCCTGGCACCATACGATAAATTTATTATTATATTCGCTTGATTTTATCATATACGATTGAGATTTATTGTAAGCGTCAGTAGTTATTATGCTGGCAGTATTGTTGGTGGTATTAAAAAAATGGACTTGTCCAATTCCTTGCTTTTTTTTAATATATGTAAATCCACTTGTGTCTATTGCCCATCGTCCGCCATTTCCTTGTGTTGTAGGAAAACAATGTTCTGTAGCAGGATTGTTTTCGAAACGAAAGCATTCTAATGCTGCGTAATTTTTCTTATATAAGATACCTACGTTTTCATATTTAGAACTTTGTGTAGTATTTTTTAGAGAAGCTGTTGCAGTATTAGCTAATGGATTGTGTTGCCACAAATATCCATTTTGATAAGCTTTTGATATTTGAAAATCTTGATTTGTTTCTAGCGAATCAGTATAGAAAATAGATATGCCATTAGCACTTTCTGCCCATTCTGGTCCTTGCCATGATAAAACATCGCCATGATATATAGAAACCGTAGAGTCTATAAGGGTTTGTTTACCATTCTCGAACAGCAAATTGCCCGTATTTGGATCTACATCACATACCCATAAACCACTTGGGTCATAAAAACACATTTTATTGAGTGTGTTACTAAATTCAGGGTCTGGTATGGAAACTGTAGTATCAGAAATGATAACATCAATAGGCTCAAATGTTTGAGCCATTGTATCAACACAAAACAAAATAAATAAAAGAAGTGTTATTTTTGTCATTTTATTCTAAAAAATTTACTCAGCCACAATCGCGTGCTGAAAGATAATAAAAAATAGTATTTTATGAAAATACTAAAATTAAGTTGTTGTTTGATTATTTGAAAGCTATTTTGTAAATAAAACAGCATTTTTTTATAGGAGTTTTTTTTGCTAATTGGGGCATAACCAAATTTTGAACCAATGTTACCGCAAATTAAGTCAGCAATAGCTATTTCTTGTTCTGAAAGCTGTGTTTTCCATGCATCAACACGCGATGTATTAATGGGTTTTGCTAATTCAGATACTATTTTTTGGGTGCGTTTGTTGTATATTTTTTGTTTCTGAAGCATCTTGTATTTTTTTGTTGTGTTGTAGCATATTTTCGTCAAATTCAATACCAATAAAATTACAAACATTGTTTATAACTACTTTTGGAGAGGTACTTAATTGTTCGTAAGGAATGAGCAATAACTTATTTGGGAATTGTTGGTGTAATTTCCAAATTTCTTGATTTTCCCATTTCCACCTGAACATATTTTTGAGCAATTCACCTTTTTTATGCCCACTTTGTTTAGTTGATAATAAAACTGCCCGATAATCGCGTATTGCCACGAGAAATTTCGCAGTAGGGTATAGTCTTATAAGTTGTTTTACATAAAAAATATAATTTGGATTTTTATCGACTATTGTTTTTACATGCGAAGTATCTTTGTTTGAAACCCTTAAGTTCAATAGGAGTAATTTAGATATACTTGCATAGTCAAAATCATCTAAACTAGTTAAATCAAAATTTAATAATACTTGTTCATCAAAACTAATCAATTTTCGCCAAGCATTTATTTGTTCATTGGTATTTTCTGAATTAAACAATAAAGTAACATATTGCCTAATATCAGTGGCTATTCTTGGCGATAATTTATTTTTATAAGAATAAGGATTATGCAATGCCATCACAAAGCGCATTTCTGGTGTTGCAAACACCTGCGGGTGTGCATTTAAAATAGTGGTAAGCAAGGTTGTTCCCGACCTATTTGAGCCTATAATAAAATGCAAGTTGGTTTGGTCGAGTTGTTCGCGGCTGTAGTAGGGCACTTTTTTAGGTATTAATTGGTTTTTGTGTATTTATTTGCGCTGTTATCGTGTTATTTTTAAGTATTTTATCAATAACATACGCAGGTTAAAAGGCAGATAAAAATAGTTTTTTACCAACAACCAAAACGTAATATTTGCCAACACCAAACGCGGCAGGTTAAGCAAATACACTTTTAGTTTATCGGTTGTAGTTAATTGTTTGCTGGGTTCGTAGCCAAACAAGCTACCTGTTTGGGCGCACAAGGTTTCTATTTCGGTTATTTCTTGGTCGGTAAGGCGGGTTTTCCAAGCGCCAAGGTGCGAGGTGTTGATAGGTTTGGTAAGTTCGCCAATTTTCTTTTTATCGCGGGCGGTTACTTCGGTATTTTGTAGGTTTTGGGCTTGTGTTTCGAGGTTTTGATGGGGTGTAAGCATTGCTTTATCAAAACCAATATTCAAGAATTGGCAGGTTTGGCGCACCCATTTTTCGGTATCTTGCACTAAATCCTCGTAGCGCAACAACATTATTTTGCTTGGATAAGCAGCATGTAGGCGGGCTATTTCGCGGTTAAATTTGTTCCACAAAAAGGCATTAAGCACACAACTCTCGATGCGTTTGCCCTGATGAAGTTTGTACGACGACACCACCGACCTATAATCGCGCAGCATAACCACAAATTTGGCATCAGGAAAAAGCCGCATTAATGGCTCGACATAAAAGGTATAATCGGGATTTTTATCAATAATAATTTGCGCCTCGGCATTGTTTTTATTGGGCATCTCGATGTTTAGCTGTAGCAATTTATACAAATTGGCATAGTCGAGTTGCTGTAATTTGGCAGGGTCAAGGTTGTTGAAAATAGAGTTTTCAATGTCGGTTCCCCATATATGTGCTTTTCGGGTGGCTTTTTTGCGTCCAATAACTAAGTTTATATAATTGGCAAGGTCGTGGGCAAATGTAGCAGATACTGGGTTTTGGTGGGCGTATTTTTGGTAAAAAGCCATACATAGGCGCACCTCGGGGGCTGCCAAAACAGTAGGGTTGGCATTAAAAACGGTGGTCATAAGGGTTGTACCGCTTCGTCCAGAGCCGATAATAAAATTAACCGATAAGGACTGTAAGTGTTCGGGGCTGTAGTAGGGCAATTATTAATTATTGATTGTTGATTATTAATTATGAATGGATTTTAGATAAAACAATAACAATTAAATATTACATAAGTATTTGTAAGTATCCATGTTATACACGCAATACGAGGTTGCTATTTGCCGGATAATTATTATCTATAAAAAATGCATTTATTTTTTGTTTTATCTTCGTAGCCCAATTTTGTTCATCAAAAAGATGCGAAGTTTAAAAGGTAGCAAAAAGTAGTATTTGGTGAGTATAGTAAATGATATTTGAATATACATCATCCGAAATAAATAACGCAAATTTAGTTTTAGATGCGTACTTGCCGAAATTTGGAGTGTGGGTTGATAGCCAAATTTTTGCCCAGTTTGGGCGCAAAAATGTTCGATAAGTGTCATCTCGTTTGGTGTAAGGCGTTGTTTCCATGCCTCTAAACGGCTAGTGTTAATAGGTTTTATCAGGTCGCCGATTTTCTTTTTATCGCGTTCTGATATGTCGCTTTTTTGCAAATCTTGTGCTTTAACACTTAGTTTTTGTTGCGGATTAAGCATTTCGGGCGTAAAATCGATGGCTAAAAACGAGCAAATTTGCTTTACTACTAACTCGGGTTGTTGCACCATTTGTTCGTAATAAACAGGCATTATTTTACCTTCGTATTGTTTTATTAGTTTGTGTATTTCTTTATTATAAATATGCCACAAATAGGCTTGTGTGGCAATATCGCCCGTACCTGTTTCAATGCTTTCTTTTTGCGATAAAACCACCGCCCGATAATCGCGCATGGCTACTAAAATTTTGGCATCGGGGTATATTTTTAATAATTGCTTTATATAAAACGTATAGTCGGGATTTTTATCAACAATTGTTTTTATCGTATCGTAATTTTTATTGGGCAATTGTATGTTAAACAGCAGCAATTTGCAAAGATTAGCATAGTTAAGCTGTTTTAATTTTTCGGTATCAAAATTAAAGTAAGTATCTTTGTCAAAATCTGTTAATGATAGCTGCATTTTGCGAGCTTGTTGCACATATTTATATATGATTTGCACATAAGTATTTAAGTCCTCAGCAAAATTGCCCGAAACGGGGTTTTGATTGCCATATTGCCTCCAAAATGCCATGGTAAAACGCACTTCGGGGGTAGATAATACCTCGTTGTTGGCATTTAACACAGTGGTTAGTAGGGTTGTTCCCGACCTATTTGAGCCTACAATATAGTGTACATGCACATCGGTAAGGCGTTGTGGAGAAATATAAGGCATTTTTTAAATTGTTAATTATAAATTATAAATTATAAATGAATTTACTTGGATACACTAATAATTATAATTAAATCTTGGATTAAATTCTATTGGGGGTTAAGTATTTAATATTTGTAGTTTTTTATTAAAGATAAAATAATAATTTTAACTATAAAATAATACTTTGCAAATATTATCGTTTCAAACCTATTTTTTTAATTAGCCAAATACGCCATTCAAAGGGCAAATAAAAATAGTATTTGTTGAGCAATCTAAACGAAATTGCCATACGCAACAAACGCAAGGGGTGGCTTAGGTACAATTTTAGGCGGCTATTGTTGGGCAGATTTTGAGTGGGTTGATAGCCAAAAAGTTTGCCTGTATCGGCACATAAAGTTTCGATAAGTTGCAGTTCGGTGGTATTTAGGCGTGTTTTCCAAGCCTCTAAACGGTTGGTGTTGATGGGTTTTTGTAGGTCGCCAATTTTCTTTTTTTCGCGCTCGCTGATGTCGGTTTGGTCTAATTGTACCTTTACTTTTTGTTGCGGATTAAGCATTTCGGGTGTAAACTCGATACCTAAAAACGAACAAACTTGCTTAATAGTAGTTTCGGTTTGTTGTACCGTGTCTTCGTATTTTATGGGCAAGATTTTGGTAGGATAAAGTTGTAAAAGGCGGTAAACTTCGCCTTGCATTTTATCCCACAAATAGGCGTGTTGTAGCAAATCGGATTGTTGTTCTACGCTTTCTTTTTGCGACAAAACGGTAGCTCGATAATCGCGCAGGGCAACCACAAATTTAGCATCGGGGTAAATCTTCATCAACGCCTCGACATAAAACGTATAATCGGGGTTTTTATCTACAATGGTTTGTACGGTGCTGTTGTCTTTATTGGGTAATTGTATGTTTAGCAATAATAATTTGCACAAATTTGCGTAGTTTAAGTTGTTTAATTTTTGTGCATCAAAGTTAAGGTATACATCTTGGTCAAAATTGGTAAGCTGTAATTGTGCTTTTTTGTGGCGCTTAACCCTGTCGAATAATAGCTTGGTGTAGGTGGTAAAATGCTGGGCAAACGATGCCTTAACAGGGTTTTGGGTGCCGTAT
This sequence comes from Sphingobacteriales bacterium, assembly GCA_016718845.1. Lineage (GTDB taxonomy): Bacteria > Bacteroidota > Bacteroidia > Chitinophagales > UBA2359 > JAEUUX01. Next base: position 280,611 of record JADKCK010000001.1, on the reverse strand, counting down.
GGGCGATAAAATGCCATGGTAAAACGCACTTCGGGGGTGCTTAACACCGTTTGTGTGGCATTAAGCACACTAGTTAATAGCGTGGTGCCGCTGCGAGGCGAGCCAATAATAAAATGCACACCAACCGAATTGAGGTGCGAAGGTGCATAATAGGGCATTAATTAGTTGTAAATTATTAATTATAAATTATATTTTTGATACGTGAGTGTACTGCAAAAAGGTTATTTTGGGTATGATTTGATTAAAATATCAATATACAAGTCGCTATTTTTCAGCATCTTGAAAAAACAAAAAAAAGTAAATTGATGGCTTTTTCACCTTTTTTCAGCAGCATCATGCGTGAAAATCCCGAAACAATACCTGTCAATATTTAGAAAGGTTTAGAAATCATTTTCCTTAACACATAACTCGCTGATAATCAATCAACTAAATGTCCAAAATTGATAATAAAATTTTATTTCTAAATCTCTTTATCATGCAAATTTATGCAAATTCTTGTATTTTATGATGATATTGACATAAGAGCAGGCACCAAATTAGTCGAAGGTATAATGTTTTAAAAAATCGTATTGCTGTGTTTTATTTAGCACCAATTGTTTTAATTGTTCGTTCCAAGGGGCGGTTTGTCGGCTTTGTTTGCTTTTTGCGAACACAATACTTGCACAATCTTTCAGATAATCTTCGGGGGCATCTACCCCTAAAAAAGCACACAATTGGCTTAGTGTTTGGGCAGGTTGGGCGGTTAGTTGCTCGTTGTATAGGTCAAAAACGGGGTATTTGGGGTTATTTTTGGCTTGTTGTACTGCCTCGACGCGCATAAAAAATTGCTCTGTTTGTTCTTTGAGCATTTCGGTAGTGATATTTTCGATGCGTTTTTCGCCTTTCCAACTTGCCATAGTAGTGATGATGTCGAATGGGTTGCGGACAACATGAATAATTTTGATGTTCATCTGCAAAACGCTTTGTAGCTGCTCTATCAGTTGTGGGTTTTGGGTTAATAGGCGGCTCGATACGCCCCCTTTTTTATCGCCCACTACTTTTAATTGCTTATATTTACCTTGCCATTGATTGGGTATAAGGTAGCTATAGCCTGTCCATTGGGCGTTAATTTTGTTCACAAACCAATCCGATTGTGCCAAAATGCTGGCGATAATCCAGTCGCGGCTGTTTTTTTTCTTGACCATATCTAGCACATTTAGTTCGTGTGCCACCACCATATTGGGGTGTGCATCGAGCATAGCACCAATAAGTGTGTGGCTGCTGCGCGGATAGCCCAAAAACATGCAATAGCTTTCGATGTTTGCAAAATCTGCCCTATTGTGTTGGTAATAATACCGGGTGCGCCTAAAATGATAGCTATAATAAGCTATTGTTTTATACGGTATTTTGGTGATAAAAGGCTGGATTATTTTTTTGAGAAAGGACATTTATTGAGTAAATTTGAAATATTTTTGCAACCCAAAGCGTATTTTAAATGGCAGACGATAATAGTTTTGAGTAAAGATGGTATAACTTATTTGGCTGATTATTTGTATTGGTAATTGAGTGAAGCGTAAAAAAAAAGTTTTACTTACCGATAATTTTTGTGTGGGTGCATAGCCAAATTCACTGCCTAATTGTCCGCAAATCATTTCAGAGAGTGCTATTTCGTTGGGCGATAATCCTTTTTCCAAGCTGCTATTCGATTGGTATTAATAGATTTTGTTAGATCGCCTTGTTTTTTTTTCGCTCTTTCGTCGGCAGTATCATAGATTGGTTCTACGGCAATTTCTTCATGCGACAGCATGGCACTATCGAAAGGAATGTCCAAAAACGAACACATTTCTTTAATACTATTTTCCTTATCTGTTGTTAAACGTTCATAAGGCAATAAAAACAGTTGTTTGGGGTATTTTTTTTGATATTGTTTGATTGTTTCCATCTGTATCAGCCAATATTGGCTGATTGATGCACACGAATTACTCAAAAAGCGAGTAAACGCACTTTGGTCTTTGCTTTGTTTAAAAGATAAATAAAAAGCTCGATAATCGCGTATAGTAACAACAAATTTGGCATCCGGAAAAATTGTCAATAATTCTGGTATTGAAAACAAGAAGACGGGATTTTTATTAACAATAACTTTAATGTCGTTTATTTTTTTTTCATCTCCCTTCACATGTAACAACATTAGTTTACATAGTTGTTCATACGATAGTTTATCTATATTTTGTTCGGCTACTTGCAAAAAATTTGCCGCATCAAATTTGCTGTAGGTTGTTTTGGCAGGCAGTGTATGATCTATGTTTATCCATTTGGCGTAAAATTTTTTAAATTTTATAATTATTTGTGGCGATACTGGATTTTGATGAGCATATTCTTTGTAAAATACCATAGGAAATTTCACTTCTGAAGTACAATTAACTATTGGATTTCGATTAAGTATCATACGGAGCAGGTTTGTGCCAGCCCGTGGCATACCTACCACAAAGTGCATTTGAATATTGTCTAATTGTTCGATTAGGGTCATCGTAAAATTTATTTTCGTACTTTTAGGTATTTGGCAAGCAATAATCGCCAGCTAAATGGTAAATGAAAATAGTGACGGATAAATAATGTGGTGGTTATATAGCCCAACGCAATTTGCGGTAGGCAACTAAACAGCAACCACGTTTGTTTAAGCAAACTTGGCGGTGCGGTATCGTAGCCTAATTTAATGGCAGTAGCGGCACTTATGGTGTTACAAATTTCTTGGTTGCGGGTGCTTAGTTTTTGTTTCCAGGCGGCTAAACGGTTGGTAAATACGGCTTGGTTGCGGTTGTCGGTTTTCCATTGCTCCCATTCTGTTGCTGTTTTTGGGGTGTTGGTATTATTGGCGTTGCTGTTTGGGGTTTCGGTTGTTGTTGTGCTTTGTTGCTGCTCGTGTGTAAGCATAGCTTGGTCGAACTCGATGTTTAAAAAACTGCAGATTTTGTGCAACAAATTTTCTTTATCGGTTACCATTTGCTCGTAAGGCACCAATAGTATTTTGTTTGGATATTTGGCTTGGGCTGCAAGTATAGCCTCGTTGCTCCATTTCCAGAAATACGATACGGCGGCAGCGCTATCGCCCATATATTGCGAAAAATCGTTAAACCCTTTGTGCTCTTGGTGCGAAAGTACAACCGCGCGTGGGTCGCGGATACAAGCTAAAAATTTGGCTTCGGGGTGTATTTTTAGTAGCTCGTCAATGTAAAAACAGTAATCGGGGTTTTTGTTCATCAACACGTTTACTTGTTTTTGCTCGGCAATTTTGCTACTGTTTAATAGCAAATATTTAGATAATTGGGCATAATCCATTGTAGGCAATTGAGGGCGCAAATCGCCCAAAACCTCGTCCATTTTTGCCAATAACAGCGCTTTTTTTTCCTTTTTTTTGCCTACATTGCCAAATCTAAGCAGTTCGTATTGCTTAAAGTTGGTAATAAATTGCTCCGAGATAGGTTGTTGATTGCCATACGTACTGTAAAAAGCCATAGTGTGGCGTACCTCACCGGTACAATAAATGTGCGGGTGAGCATTTAAGATGGTGCGCAACAAAGTAGTGCCTGAGCGGGCAGCTCCGACAACAAAATGAATGGGTATTTGCGTATAATTAGTCAAAAACAAATTTTTAGGATGATGAAGTTTTTGTGCGAGTCAATCTTATTTTGCTTAATGGTTTTTCTATTACTAAGTAACTAATTAACGATATCAACAAACTAAATATTAAGAATGCAATTAGTTTGCTTTTATTTGGAAATGGGGATAAATGATAAACATATCCTAATATTGCCCTATGTAGCAAATAAGCGCTAAAGCTAAATATGCCCCATAAGCGCAAAAAAGTAAAACTAAAAATGTAACTAATTATTCCATGTCCGTATTTTGCAGCAAACAAAACTAACCCCCATAAAAGAGCATTTTTTATACCCGAGCTATTGTCGGTTTTAAGCAACACAAAAATTGTAATAAAAGCAATAATACCTATTATGTCTATTGCAATAGGGTAAGTTTTTTTAAAACTATCTAAGGTTGTTTGCTTAAGTAGTTCGGTTACAGAAAAAATAGTACCTACAAAAAATATAGGTAGGTAGTTGGTTGTTGCTATTTTTGACCAATCAAATTTAAATTTAATAGCTAACACACCCAATGTAATTAACCCAAAAAACAAAATTACTTTTTTAAAATCCCATTTTAGCCAATAATGGCAAGCCAACATTAAAAAAGGAGACAAGAAATAGTATTTAAACTCTACAGGTATCGACCAATAAAATCCTTCGCCTTTTTGCAGTAATAAGTGTTTTGTTATGTCTTTTATGGTTATATCGTGTCCAAAAACCATATTGCCTTTTACGTGCATTGTCAAAAAATAATACAGTAGTAACGATAAAAAAAACATAGGGTAGATGCGCAAAAAGCGCCGCAATGCGTAATTTAACCAATATCGTTTATCGGCTTTTTGGTTGAGCAGGGCATTTGCAATTTGCCTGTCGAGCAAATAAGCACTTAACACAAAAAAAAGCTGTACGCCACACGTGCCCATTTGCGGGTAATTGAGTATATTTGGCACATAAACACCTATTAAATTAGCATGGCTAATTAATACCAACAACACCGCAAAACCTCGCAGCCCGTCGAGGGCTGCAAAGTGTTCGGTTTTTCCGTCGTTCGGAAAAAAAAATTCTTTTATCATTATAAACGGTTTGAAAACATAAACTTCGACAGATAGATGGTGAAGTGATAAGGAAGTTTTTGTTTTTCAAATCTTTTTAGCCAACAAGTATTAATCAGCCTCCGGAAAATAGCCTTGTTCGTACCATTGCAACCATGTTTCGGGCGGGGCAATGTTTAGCATAAAGGGGTCGTCGGTGCGCTCTAGTTTGTAGCGGCAGATTTGGTCGGCGGTATAGCCCATTTCGGGGTTGGCAATATCAAACATTAACACGGCGCGGCGGGCATCGGAGCGGTTCCAGGCTTCGTGTTCGTAGCTATCGTCAAAAACCCACACTTTGCCTTCTTCCCAGTGTCGGGTTTGGTCGCCAACGCGCAGGGCGCAGGCTTCGGCGGGTTGAGGTACAATAAGTGCCAAATGCGAGCGCAACACCATGCGGGTGTAGCCTTTATGCGGCAAAATATGCGTACCGGGTTCCATCATCGAAAACTCGGCACCTGTTAGCCCGGGTATTTGCGACAATAGTTTGTAGGTTTCGGGGCATTGTTCGCAGTGAAACTTATGCCTGATGCCCAAAAATACAAAGCTGTACACTTTCCAAGCAATATCGTGCCCTGTTTCGGATTTTACGTAGCTTGGGTGTGCGCCCATCCACGCCTTACTTATTTTGTGGCTGGCAGGCGATGATAATACTGCCTCTAACTCTTGGCGGATAAGCTGCCAATTGGCTTCGAGGTTTTTGTACCAAGGAAAATCTTCTTTGTTATAAAAATATATTGGTTCTTGGATGGTTTCCATCGAGAATAAGTTTTAATTGTTTGCTTAAAATAGTGCGGTTTATGGGCAATGTTATTGGGTTAAATCTTCGGGGATATAACCTTGTTCGTACCATTCCATCCATTTTTCGGCGGGTGCAATACCTAGCATAAAGGGGTCGGATACGTTGCTAAGTTTGTAGCGGCAAATTTGGTCGGCGGTATAGCCCATTTCGGGGTTGGCAATGTCAAACATTAGTACGGCGCGGCGCTCCGACGAGCGGTTCCAGGCTTCGTGTTCGTAGCTATCGTCAAAAATCATTACTTTGCCTGCTTCCCAATGTCGGGTTTGGTCGCCAACGCGCAGGGCGCAGGCTTGGGCATCTTGGGGTATTACCAAACCAATATGCGAGCGCAACACCATGCGGGTGTAGCCTTTGTGCGGGGTTATATGTGTGCCGGGTTCCATCATCGAAAATTCGGCACCTGTTAGCCCGGGTATTTGCGATAGCAGCTTCCATGTTTCGGGGCAGGCATTGCAGTGTGATTGTTGGCGGATGCCAAAAAACAAAAATCCGTAGGTTTTCCAGGCAATGGGCTGGTCCGATTTTACGTAATCGGGGTGCGAGGCTTTCCAATATGGGTTGGGTTTGTCGCTGGCGGGCTGTGTAATAATTTGGTCAAGCTCGTGGCGGATAAGTTGCCAGTTGACTTCGAGGTTTTTAACCCACGCAAAATCGGCGGTGTCGTAAAAATATACTGGATTTGTTTCCATAACGATAAGAGAATGAAATATTTATTGTATTGTAGGATTTGGTGCGATGATAGTCCTGTTTGGGGCTAAGTTCATCTGCCTAAAATTTGCAACTAACTAAAAATAATATTTTATATTTTTTTATAATTAAGATGAGTGATTTAAAAGGCAAAGATACCGCTTTTTTATCAAAAATTAGACTATTTCTTCTATAATTAAACTTTTTTCAACGGAGTAGATTGGGCGTTGTGTTTGCGAGATGTATATTCTGGAAATATACTCGCCGATAATACCCAACGAAAACATCAACAAGCCTGCGCTAAACGTAATGGCTACCATAATGGCAGTAAAACCGGCTACTTTTATGTCGGAGAGCATTTTAAGGATAATAAACCTTGTGCCTAATACAAAACTACTAAAAGAAGCTATTAAACCAATATAGGTAATAAGGCGCAATGGCAATACGGTATAATTGATAATAATACCCAATGTAAACGAAATAAGCTTAAACATAGAGTAGCCCGATGTGCCTGCTTCGCGCGGGAAATGGCGCACTAATGCCGTGGCGGTGTTTTGGGTATACCAACTCAAAATTTGGTCGATATAAATGTGCATTTGTCTATGGCGGCGCAATTCTTCTACAATTTTAGCGTTTATGAGCCTAAACGCCGAGCTTTCGCGGATAGAACCTGTGGCACTTTCGAGTATTTTGCGCAACACAATGCTGCCCATATTGCGTATAATGCTGTGTTTTTTTTGTCCTTTTTGATACACACCATACACCAAATCGGCTTTGGTTTCGCGTTGGCACTTTATTAGTTCTACTATATCTTCGGGTGGGTTTTGCAGGTCGTCGTCAATGGTAATCACCCATTTGCCGCGTATGTAGTTAAACCCACACATTAGGGCGCTGTGTTGTCCCGAGTTTTTGGCTAACTTAATGGCAACAATTTGGCTTGGGTAGGTTTGTTTTAGTTGTCGAAGTACCTGCCAGCTTTTATCTTGCGAATAATCGTCAACAAAAATCACTTCAAACGTCCAAGCATTATTGGTGCATGTTTGTTGGATGCGCTCGAAAAGTGGTTGTAGGGTTTCTTCGCTATTATATACAGGTACTACCACCGATAGGTCTATTTTTACATTATCTGCCATTATTAAACTGCCTTTGTATTTGGTTTGCCAAAAACGAGCGCAAAGTTACGCAATAATGGGGTAGTAGCAAGCTATTTGTTTAAAAATTTGCACTAAAATAGGTGTACAAAAAACGAGGTTTGTTAACAATTGGGTTAAAAAAAATTAGATTTGTTGGCAGAAAGCCATAATCACCAAAAAAAATCGTACTTTTGCGGTTTCTAAACAACCCAAACAAATTTTGGGTATTTAGCAATCGATAATCAATAATTTATAAGTACGTGAGTTATACCATAAAACCAGTTTCGCGTTTTTCGTTGGGCTTACCCGAAATCTGGGAGTTTCGCGAGTTGTTCTATTATTTTGTGTGGCGCGACATAAAAGTGCGTTACAAACAAACTATTTTTGGCGTACTATGGGCTATTTTACAGCCTTTAATGCTCATGATTACTTTTTCGTTTGTCTTTAAACGAGCGCTCAACATACCGTCCGACGACATACCCTATCCTATTTTTGCCTATTCGGGTTTAATGTTCTGGAACATTTTTTCGACAGGTTTGAGCAATGCTGCAAATAGTTTGCTAACTAATTCGCGCATTGTAAAAAAAATCTATTTTCCGCGTCTTATCATACCCACCTCTGCGGTATTGGTTAGCGTTTTCGATTTTTTAATGGCACTAAGTGTTTATTTTGTGTTGTTGTTGTATTATCAACACTCGGTTAATGTGTTGCGTTTGGTAACATTGTTGCCCTTGGCATTGCTTATTACCGTGTTTAGTACCTGCGGCATGGGGTATTTATTGGCAGCACTTAACGTAAAATACCGCGATTTTAAATACGCATTGCCCTTTTTTATACAAATGTTGCTGTTTATCAGCCCTATATTATACCCATCGTCTATTTTTAAGGGCGATTATGCCAAATATGCCTTTGCCCTTAATCCCGTAGCAGGTGCCGTAAACCTATCTCGCTCCATATTTATTGACAAACCCATCGAGTGGAATTTAATTGGCATTAGCCTTGTCTCTACCTTATTTGTTTTTGTGTTGGGCGTTTATTTTTTCCGCAAAGAAGAAGCCTTCTTTGCCGATATTGTGTAATTTAAACCACAAAATCCATCAGCCCAAAACAAACAACACCTACTTAATAACTCATCGCCTCTCCGATTAGCAAAATATTTCTTGGCATGAAAACTTGGATACTAAAAGCCATAGTCCAAAAAACAATTTCTTTTTTACCATACAAGCACCAAATTAACTATTTTTTTCAACGATACGTTACCAAAGGTGTATTACTCAACAACACATACTTTACCGACCGTTTGGTTCATGCCAACAAACACCTACGTTTTTTTGAGCAATATAGCCACACCACCACACCCAGCACTACCCTCGAGTTAGGCACAGGTTGGTATCCGGTAGTACCCATTAGCTTGTTTTTAAACGGCGCCGATACCATATATACCGTAGACATATCGCCACTGCTAAACCACAATACTATGCTAACTACCATACAAAAAATGGTAGATTATGCCCATAGCAACCAACTAAAAAACTACATCACGTATCAGCCCCAAAAACTTGCACAACTCGAGCAACTACTCAAAAACCCACCCGATACCCTCCAAGCTATCCTCGATGTATTGCACATAAAATACCTAATAGCCGACGCCCGAAACCTGCCACTGCCCAACAACAGCATCAGCCTAATTACCTCGAACAACACCTTTGAGCACATCTACCCCAATATACTAAAAGCTATTTTGGCAGAGTTTAAACGCATAAGCCAAAAAAATGGCGGCATACAATCGCACTTCATCGACATGTCCGACCATTTCGCCCACTTCGACCAAAGCATTACCATCTACAACTACCTCCAATTTTCCGACGCACAATGGGCATTAATTGACAACAGCATACAACCCCAAAACCGATTGCGATTGCCCAATTACCTGCAAATATACCAACAAATTGGCTTACCCATTACCCACCAAGAACTACGAACCGACTCGGAAAACGACCTGAAAAAGGTACCCGTACATCGCCAATACGCCAACCTATCCACCCACGATTTAGCCGTTAGCCATTGCTATTTAATATCAAAACTGTAAATTGGCTATGCCAACTACAAGCCACCCCGTACAACACCTTGCACCAGCCCCGCTTGACGCGGTAAATGTCTTTTTTGGGGGTGATGTTTGGCACTCCCTAACTACACAAGTTGGTGGCACCCCCGTTGTCAAAGTACAACAAGCACCATACACGCCACACATAGCACAAATATATAGTTTTTAAACAACAAAATTTGCAAACCAAACCCCGCATTTTTTGCATTTGCACTAAAAACTGCCCAAAGCACCCAATAAATAGTTTTCATTTTTCATTCTCCATTTTCATTCTCCATGAACGAGCCAATTTTAGAAATACACGACATACATAAAAAATTTAAAATAGGAGCTACCCGCGAGCAATACCGAACTTTACGTCAATCTATTGTCAACTCGTTAAAAGGAGGTGGCTCAAAAAAAGAAGAAATGTGGGCATTAAAAGGCATAAGTTTTGATGTGCAACAAGGCGATGTAATTGGCATTATTGGCAAAAATGGGTCGGGTAAATCCACGTTACTTAAAATTTTGTCGCGCATTACACCGCCAACCAAAGGCTATGCTATTACACGCGGACGCATGGCAAGCTTGCTAGAGGTAGGCACGGGGTTTCATCCCGAGCTAACAGGTGCCGAAAACGTATATTTTAACGGAGCTTTATTGGGCTTGTCGCGCAAAGAAACCGCCCAAAAATTCGACGAAATTGTGGCATTTAGCGGCGTTGAACAATTTTTAAATACCTCTGTAAAGCATTACTCAAGCGGTATGCAGGTGCGATTGGCTTTTTCGGTGGCAGCACACCTCGAACCCGAAATTTTGGTTATAGACGAAGTGCTGTCGGTGGGCGACGCCGAATTTAGAAAAAAGTGCATGAACAAAATGCAAGAAGTAACTAGCTCGGGGCGCACCATTTTGTTTGTTAGCCACGACATGGGCGCTGTTTTGGAACTTTGCAACAAAGGTGTTTTGCTTAATCAAGGCAATATGGTTATGCAAGGCAGCATGAACGAAGTAGTAGACAGATATATGTCGATGCGCGACACCTTTACCAGCGACATTGCCACCCGCGAAGACCGAAACGGAAACGGCAGTTTGCGTTTCACCTCTATCCAACTGTTCGACGAAAACAACAACCTAACCGACCTTATACAAACCGGGCAATACCTAAAACTACGCATTGGCTACAAAACCAATACCAACACTATGGGGGTTATGTTTAACATAAATTTTCATAACCACAACAGCGAGTGCATTTTTGAGTGCAACTCCGATATGTCGTATGGACACATCAACAACCTACCCGAACAAGGTATCTTGGATTGCATCATACCCAAATTTCCGCTGCTGTCGGGTACTTACCAATTGTCGCTTCGTTGCCAAATGGGCAAACACATCGCCGACTCGGTGTGGGACGTAGCCAAATTAGAGGTAATGGCAGGCGACTTTTTTGGCAACAAACAAATTGTACAATCCGAACAACAATCGGTGGGAAAACGACATGTTGGGCAAATAGCCCAATCGCCCATTTTAGTTGACCATAAATGGAAAATATAATTTTTGTTTGGGGCGAAATGCTGATATTACGCAAAACAGAACATTTTTATCGGACAAATCTGTTGCTCAAAAAGAAATAAAATATATTTTCTTAAATTCGGGGTTTAATTCAAGATGTATATAATCATTTTTTAAAATCCGTGTCCTCTTGTGCGTAACACGAGTCAATAATTGATAATCAATAATTAATAATTAACAATTGATAATCAATAATTGATAATTAAAAATAAATTAACCAATAATTAGTTATGAAAGAAAATAACGAACTTACACCCTTTGAACGTTACCATGAATTGTTTTTGATATTATTTTGCTTTCTTGTTTGTTTTTTGTTTTTTGTAAAAATTGTATTTTTATAAGCTATGCTCATCACCCAAAATTATTTACTAAACAGCATACACAACAACAAACCTATTGCTGTTGATGTGTTTTATGTTGCTAATCGTGTGCCAAAACCTATTGTTATTTTTGCACATGGCTTTAAGGGTTTCAAAGATTGGGGACATTTTAATGTGGTAGCACAGCAATTTGCCCAAGCAGGTTTTGTGTTTGTGAAATTTAATTTTTCGCACAATGGCACAACACCACAACAACCAACCGACTTTGCCGACCTAGAAGCGTTTGGCAACAACAACCACCTAATTGAACTAGACGACCTAAAAACAGTAATTGACCAACTAAGCAGCCCCACACAAACATGGGTGCCTGCCACCGAAATAAACACCACCCAAATTTACCTAATTGGACACAGCCGCGGCGGAGGTGTTGCCATTATTAAAGCCGCCGAAGACCCACGTATACGCAAGTTAGCTACTTGGGCTGCCGTAAGCAAATTGGGCGGTTGGCAATTTGATACCATCGATAACTGGCAAAAAAAAGGCGTAGTGTATGTAGAAAACGCCCGAACACACCAACAAATGCCGCTATACTATCAACTTTGCGAAACATTTAACAACAATCAGCCGCGCCTTGATGTGCAACAGGCTGTGCAACACCTAAAAATACCTTTTTTAATTATACACGGCACCAACGACTCGGCTGTTAACGTAAAAGCCGCCCACGATATGCACCTTTGGAACCCCCAAAGCCAACTACTTATTATAGAAAATGCCGACCACGTTTTTGGAGCCAAACACCCTTGGACACTACCAAACTTGCCCAAAGATTCGCAGTTGGTAGTAGATAGCTGTATCAATTTTTTTAGGAAATAATAAGCCTAAATTAGCCAATTGCCCCACTTTCGATTGATAGACTTCGGAGGCTTAAACACCATCCACAGATAATATCCGCAAAAAATATCGCACATCAAAAAATAAGACAAAAAACATAAAAAACTGTCTTAATTTGTATCCTAAATAAACACCCTAAAATGATTATGCGGTAAGCATATAAATTAGTCCTAATCAATAATTAACAATCAATAATTGTAAAATGTCTTTTGTACGTTGGTTTGTTTTATTTTTGCTGTTAGCAGGTATAGCCTCGGCAGGTTTTTTGTATTATATTGTTTTGGGCAATAATGTACAAACACCCACACCCGATGCCCAATCCTACGATTTATACATCCCTACGGGTGCTACTTATCAACAAGTGTTAGACTCGCTCGAAACTAAACATATTTTGCGCAATACCACCTATTTTAGTTGGGTAGCTAAGATGATGAAATATGGCAATAAAATTTATCCGGGTAGATACCTCATTGAACCCGGCACCAATAATCGCGCCCTAATTACCAAATTGCGCATTGGCAATCAAGACCCCATTAACTACACCATAAATAATATACGCACCAAAGAACAGTTAATTGTTTGGACTGCGCAAAAACTGGAAGTAAACGCCAACGAACTGGCTACCTTACTTGCCGATACCACTTTTTTGCGAGCCAAAGGGCTAACACCCGACAATGTTATCGCCATTTTTATGAACGATACCTACCAATTTAACTGGAATACCGATGCTAGTACATTTTTTAACCGAATGTACAAAGAATACGATAAATTTTGGACAGATGAACGCAAACAATTGGCTGCCAACCAAAAACTCAACAATTTTCAGGCAATAGCCCTTGCAGCTATTGTTGAAGAAGAAACCGCCAAAAACGATGAAATGGACGAAATTGCCCGCCTATACCTAAATAGGTTAGCCGCTAATATGCCACTACAAGCCGACCCCACAGTAAAATATGCCGTCGGCGATTTTACCCTAAAACGCATCTTGCACGAGCATCTTGCCATACAATCGCCCTATAATACTTATATAAACACTGGCTTGCCACCGGGTCCAATAAGGATACCGGCTAAAATAGCCATAGATGCCGTGCTGCACCCCGCCGACCATAATTATGTGTTTATGTGCGCCCGCGAAGATTTTTCGGGCTACCACAACTTTGCGGTTACCTACGAAGACCACCTAATTAACGCCCACAAATACCAAGACGAACTAGACAGACAAGAAGCAATAAGAAACCAAGGCGGAAAATAAATGGCTACTAATAAACACACAAACAGCGACATTCTTGTTAAGGATGTCGCTGTTTGTGTATTAGTTTGATGAGGTGTTACCGTTATCGGTTTTTAAAAATGCTAGTTTCCAAAGCCGCTCGGCATAGCTACCCAACGCCCAAAACGAGATACCTAAAATGCCAAAAAATAGTGCTTTGTGGGTATTATCCCAAAAATACTCGAAAAAGCGGGTATATAGGTTAAGCAACAAAAACGTGATGCCAAACCCACGAGCAACCGTGTCTTCGGTTTTTAAACCCCAATAAATGCTACACATGCTTGTTATTGCCATTACAATAGCCCATGGTAAAAAAGTATATTGACGCACCCCGTGCCAAAGCTCTATACTGCTGTAGTTACCAAAGATAGATAATAGCCATAGGGCGCCAAAAAAATAAATCATACCGCCAACATAGGTGGCATCGGTTAATACCACTAGTTTGCGGTATTTGGTGGCGATAAAGGCAAAAACAATGAGCAAAGCGCCCAAAAAAACAAACCGCAAAGGTATATTTGCGCCCATAAAATAGCCGTTTGTACCCGCCCAATCGGTGGTTTTTACGCCAAACCACACGCCCAATGCCAATAATGCCATAAACCACATAGTACCCGACCTAAAAAATATGCCTAATGTACCATAAATAAGGGTTGCCAATAGGGTTAAAGCACCTAAATGTTGTTCTACGCTCCCTAACGCATGTCCGCCAAAACCCAAAGCTGTTGCCGTGCCAATACTGCCTAACAGCACTAGGGCTTCGTTGCTGTAGGTGTTTTGCGGGTGCGATTTGCGCCTATAAAAAGCCCAAGTATAGCACAAACCCGACAAGATACCAAAAAATAAGCACAAAAAAAACGACGATGCCTCGAACAAACGAGCAGCCATTTTTAGCAACCAATCATCAAAAAGCAAAGCACCCAAGGCAATAAGCACACATGCCAACGATGCCCAAAACGAATACCGAGCCAACCTGCGCCAATCAAATGGACGCACAACAATACTCTGACGCAAATTGTGGGCTGTTTCGGGGGCTAACAATTGGTCTTTTTCCCATTGCTCAAGGGCGGTTTGTAAAAAAGTGGCTTGTTGTTTGCTCATTTCCATGATATATAGTAGGGGTGTTTGCTATACAGACTGTTTTGTGCAAAAGGGTCAAAAAGAAACCGTTGTAGTTACACACGAAGTTGCCTTGTACGCCAATTTTGTTGTCTGCCTCTTGCCCCCCGCATTTTTAGTACGCCCTGCCTGCAACATGCCGTAGGGGTAGTTTTGTTGAGGCGGAAGTTGAATTGACATTACATGATTAATTTTATTTGCTTTTTATTCGTTTTATTTGTAACAAGCAGTTATCAACTTCTATATATATATTATTATATTTAATAAAAATAATATTTAGCGAAACCCCACTTTTACATAATGTGTTAAATATTTTAATTTTAGTATCCCATTTAAATTGTCCTGATAATGGATTGCGAATATGAGTATGACTCACATCATAATAATCCGATAAAGTTGTTGTAATTGTATCTTGCAAAACAAATAAACAACTTTCTTTTTTATTTAATTCAATAGAATGTTTTGTAATAAAAATATTGCTTCCAAGCAAATTTAATGCTACATTAGATAATAAAGTACTATCTTTTTGATTAGTAGCACGAATTTCATCTAAACCATCCACACCCTGTCCTGGATCTATTAGGTAAAAATCGGATATAAACCATTTTCCTAATAAATTAGAGTCTGCTAATAGTATATTACTATTATTTAAACTTGTTTTATTTGTGGTATCTAAGTTAATATTTGTATAAGCAATATTGTTCTCACAGCTCGATTTTGTTTTCGGATTACAACATATACATATAGCTACATTAAATAAGAGCAGTAATTTAGAAGCCATCTTAATAATAATATTTTTTTAAACAATATAATTATTTGTACTTTATCAATATAATATATTTGTCTGCAATTTTTGTAGTAAGTGCATTGTGAAAAGTATTAGCTATTTCATCAGTTGTTATTAATTATGTTGTTAATCCTATGCCCGCATGAGTTTACAACTTGCCATCTCCGCCCCCTCCAACTCCACCGCATCAATAACCCTATTACCCGAGAAGACAAAGGACGACCGCATTACGGCTACGCCCCGCCTGCAACATGCCGTAGGGGTAGTTTTGTTGAGGGTTAGGGTGAAAAAATTATAAAAACAAAAACAAAATTAACGCGGGGGGAAAAATATGCGGAAAAATAAAAAAAATTTTTTAAATTTCTTAAACTCAGTTTGGGGGGGGGGGTTATGTTAACCCAATCAAATCTCTTTTTTTTTTTTTTTTTTTTTTTTTTTTTTTTTTTTTTTTTTTTAAATTTTTTAAAAGGTAGGGGAGAAGGGGAGGAAGGGGGGGGGGGAAAAAGGCGGGGAGGGGGGTGGAAGGGGGTGTTTTTTTTTTTTTTTTTTTTTTTTTTTTTCTTTGCTTTTTTTTTTCCTGGGTTTTTTTGCCGGGGGAATTGTCCCCTTTTTTTACAATTTACAAAAATTAAAAATTTTTTTTTGGGGTTTTTTTTTTTTTTGGTCCTTTTTTTTAACTCCCGTTTTGCTGCCGTCCGGGTGTTTAATGGTTCTGCTTCCCGGCACGTTAAACCATAGTAAATTGGCAACATCTGTTGGTGTGTTTTGCATGAATAAATAACCATATCACCCCTAACGGGACTAAAAGGCCGACTTTACCGACAGGATTGGAAAATCTCAACCTTCCAAGAAAACATGAAAGCCAGCAGGTACAGTTGGCTCACAATAAAAATAAACATAATTTGGATTTATTGCTGAGAATTTAACATAGTACCTTTCATTTTTATTTAAAGAACAGTCTCGTGTCGATGATTCATAACGCACACCATTTACATAATAATAAAAATACCATTCTCTATTCTTTTTTTCAGAAAAGTAAGCAACGGTATATCGAGCATGATATTTTAGTTGAACCTCTTTGCTTACAAACGTAAAAAAAACATATAAAAGCATTATCCCGCCAAGTATAGTTTGTATCTTTTTAAACATAAATTATTTTTCTTCTTTTTTAGGGGAATTTAAAATTAGCCTTATCGCTATTTTCACTAGCTTCTCCTGCCACCGCTGTTGTTGCATTAAGTAGTTGGTGGCTTGGGTTTCCGTTAGCGGTTTTTTAATGTCGAGTACGGTTAGTTCGTATTGTTTGCTGCCGCGGGCTTGGGTGGTTAATAGTGGGGGTTGGATAAAAATTACTCATCAGTTAAGGTACAATAAATATACCATTTTTCATCTATTTTGTATAACCATGGGTATTTATTGCTTTCATGGTAATTCTGTAACAAGTCTTTCGTTAAATGCCCTTTAAAAATAAAAAACATGTTTTGTGAATATATAATCTCGGCATTAAAATTAGAACATAATTGATGTCGAAATTCAAGTTTAGCAATATATTTCTCTGGTTCAATGTTGATGTACTCAAGCCCCAACTTATCCATATACTTAGGCGTATTTTCCCCTATACTCATTCGCATTTCTTTTTTTATATTAGCTACATAATCGCTATATGGATTAGTCTTTATTGATATAACCTTAAGTCCAGGATGTTTAGTTAATATAATTGCTGTATCTTTGATAGTAGGTAGCTTATCAACCACAGTTGATATATCAGTATACATTAAGTAATTGGCATTATAATTTTTAACAACTTGTTTTACCACTTCATTTCTTTGACAAGTTGTATAGTAATCACAAGAAATTGAAAATAAAATAAGCATTTCAAATAATATACTTATAAATATAATTTTAGTCACGGGCTTGGATAGATTAGGTATTTTAGTACAAAGGTACAATTATTTGTGGAAGTAGTGAGTTATGGGCGCACAAATACAGTACGTTACTCTCAAAGTAGGGTACTGTATTTGTTTGGCTAAAATGGTGCTGAAAATTACTCTATTGGGCGGTCAAAATAAATAAAGCATTTATTGGGGTTTTGTGGCAAATATTTTATTTCATACCGCCTGCCAATACAATCGTTGTCTTTTTCACAGTTAAGTCGGTGTCCCGAATAACCACTTGTATATTTTTGACCATCGACAAAATATTCATAATTTATGTCACTATGCCCTTTGCTACTCATTCCATGATAAGAAACAATTTCAGCTACACCATAAACACCATAATTAGCTATATCGTAGTTAAGTTTTAATCGATAAATTGATCCTCCAACCAATAAAGTTAAAATAAAAAACCAATACCACTTATTTTCATTATATAATGAAATGAATTTTTCTTTTATTTTACTCATTTTTATTTCTTTCAGGTGATATTAAAAAATTGGCATTATCACTATTTTCAATAGCTTCTCCTGCCACCGCTGTTGTTGTATTAAGTAGTTGGTGGCTTGGGTTTCGGTTTGTGGTTCTTTAATGTCGGGTTTGGCAGGCACAAAACTACAAAAAAGTTGTTGTTTTTCCAAAATAAAAACTACATCAATTATCATTATCTTTTTATGAGCTAAAATTACCGCAAAATACCTACTTTTGCACAACAATAAGCAATAACAACGCCTAAACACATGAAAATAAACAATCAACATTACCGTTCTATTTGGTGGAACGATGCCCTACAACTTGTTCAAATTATTGACCAACGTTATTTGCCGCACCAATTAGTTATCCAAAACCTATGCAGCCTTGCCGATTGTGCCACTGCTATCCGCGATATGTGGGTGCGCGGAGCTCCTTTAATTGGCGTTACGGCTGCCTACGGCATGTATTATGCCGCCCTGCAAGCAAACAACAACAACCATTTGCAAACATTGGCGCAACAGTTAATAGATACTCGCCCAACAGCCGTTAATTTACGATGGGCAGTTGAGCAACAACTCAATAGTATTTTAACCCAAACAAACACCGCAAAACATGCCCAAATTGCCCTACAAAATGCCCACCAAATTGCCAATCAAGATGTAGAAATATGCCGA
Source organism: Sphingobacteriales bacterium (assembly GCA_016718845.1). Classification (GTDB taxonomy): domain Bacteria; phylum Bacteroidota; class Bacteroidia; order Chitinophagales; family UBA2359; genus JAEUUX01. The sequence goes on along the minus strand of JADKCK010000001.1, from coordinate 262,160 downwards.
ATGATTGGCGTACATGGGTTAAATTTGTTGCAACAAATAGCACAAAAAAAAGAAACCATTAACATATTAACCCATTGCAACGCGGGTTGGCTGGCTTGCACCGACTGGGGAACAGCCACATCGCCCATTTACCAAGCCGCACAAGCAGGTATAAATGTGCATGTGTGGGTAAGCGAAACACGCCCGCGCAACCAAGGTGCAAACCTAACTGCCTGGGAGCTAAACCAAAACAACATTGCTCATACCTTGGTGGTTGATAACTGCTGCGGGCATTTGTTGCAACATGGTATGGTAGATATTTGCATTGTTGGCACCGACCGCACCACCTATACCGGCGATGTGGCTAATAAAATTGGTACTTACCTAAAAGCCTTAGCCGCCCACGACAACAACGTGCCTTTTTATGTTGCCCTACCCTCTAGCACCATCGATTGGGAAACCAATAACGGCATCCAAAACATACCAATTGAACAGCGCAACCCCAACGAGGTACGCTATGTGTCGGGCTTGCACAACGGCACTATCAAAGAAGTACTCATTACACCCGCATCTACGCCCGCTGCCAACTACGCCTTTGATGTTACACCCGCCCGATTAGTTACTGGTTTAATCACCGAAAAAGGCATTTGCCCAGCCACCCAAACAGGCATTGCCCAACTGTTTAACCACCAAACAACATCCTAAAAAAATGCCCACCTATTAATGTAACACAAAAATAGGTGGGCATTTTAGGTCTTTGGGTTATCAAAATCGGCAAAGTTGTAATACAACTGCCCCATTTTTTGTCAACCTTTTTGGATTTTCACAATATATAATCAATAATCAATAATTAATAATTAATAATCGCTACCAAAAGCCGCTTAAAGTGGCAAGCCTACTACAAATCAAACTTATAGCCTATGCCTTTAATGGTTTTTATGTAGTGTTCGCCCAATTTTTCGCGTATTTTGCGTATATGCACATCAATAGTGCGGTCGTTTACAATTACGTCATCGCCCCAAATACGCGCCAATATCTCTTCGCGCCCAAAAACTTTACCTGGTTTGCTTGCCAATAAATACAGCAGATTAAACTCTTTTTTAGGCAAATCAATGCTTTCGTCGCCTCTTCTAACCATAAATTTTTCGCGGTCAATTTCAAGGTCGGCAATGCGTTGTATTTCTTGTTCGGGTTCGTCGGTGGTGTAGCGGCGCAACAACGATTTTACTTTGCTAACCAACAACCGTGGGCGTATAGGTTTTGCAATATAATCATCGGCACCCAAATCAAGGGCTACTACTTGCGTAAACTCTTCGTTGCGGGCAGTTAAAAAAATAATAAGTGTTTCGCTAAACCTAGCATCATTGCGCAACGCCTTGCAAGCTTGCATACCATCAAGCTCGGGCATCATAATATCCAAAATAATAAGATGCGGCAAGTTTGTTTGTGCTATTTGCAATGCGTCATTGCCGTTTTCGGCAGTAAAAACCTGATACCCTTCTTTTTCGAGGTTGTACTTTACAAACTCTAAAATATCGGGTTCATCGTCGGCAATCAATATTTTTATTTCGTTTGACATAATAAGGTGGGATGTGGGGATATTGTGATGTGGGGATATTGTGATGTGGGGATATTGTGATGTGGGGATATTGTGATATTGTGATGTGCGGATATTGTGATATTGTGATGTGGGGATATTGTGATATTGTGATGTGGGGATATTGTGATATTGTGATGTGGGGATATTGTGATGTGGGGATATTGTGATGTGGGATATTGTGATGTGGTAAATTTCACTCTCTTCACTCCTTCACTCTCTTCACTCCTTCACTCCTTCACTCCTTCACTCCTTCACTCTCTTCACTCCTTCACTCTCTTCACTCCTTCACTCCTTCACTCCTTCACTCCTTCACTCTCTTCACTCCTTCACTCTTTTGCTCTTTTTGGGTACAAAGCTACAACCTAAACCGTATAATGTAAGCTTGTTATTGCGTTAATTTATTGTTAACCTTTGCAAAACCGCAAAAAACAACGAACTTTGCACGTTGTTTGCAGCCATTAAGCAACTTTGTAAAACAATAAGCACTATTTATTGAGCAGTGTTGTGTAAAAGCACAACAAATATCTTCAAAAAACATTAACCTTATCCAATGATAAAAAAAATAAAAAAACTGTTAGTAGCCAATCGTGGCGAAATAGCCATTAGGGTGTTTAGGGCAGCTACCGAGTTAGGCATACAAACAGTAGCCATTTTTACCAACGAAGACCGCTACTCGCTACATCGTTACAAAGCCGACGAAGCCTATCAGATAGGCAAAGACAACGAGCCGCTAAAGCCTTACCTTGATATAGAAGAAATAATTTATGTTGCCAAACGACATAAAATAGATGCTATACATCCGGGCTACGGCTTTTTGTCCGAAAATGTTACTTTTGCACGCCGTTGCCGCGAAGAAGGCATTATTTTTATAGGTCCAACGCCCGAAACCATGGAGCAATTAGGCGACAAAGTAAAGGCAAAAGCCATTGCACAGGCAGCACAAGTACCCATTATAGAAAGCAACGAGCAGCCCTTAACCGATGTAAGCATTGCCCTATCCGAAGCCGAGCGCATTGGCTACCCCCTAATTGTAAAAGCGGCAGCAGGTGGTGGCGGGCGCGGCATGCGCGTAGTGCGCAACCATACCGACCTACAAACAGCCTTTGGCGAGGCACGCCGCGAAGCAAAAAATGCTTTTGGCGATGATACAATATTCTTAGAAAAATACATCGAAAACCCACGACACATAGAAGTGCAAATTTTGGGCGATAATTATGGCAATATCGTCCATCTTTTCGAGCGCGATTGCTCGGTGCAGCGCCGTTTTCAAAAAGTAGTCGAAATTGCACCCGCACCCAACCTGCGCGCCGAAACCCAAATTGCCCTACATGCCTACGCCCTAAAAATTGCCCGCAAAGTTAATTACAACAATGCCGGAACCGTTGAGTTTTTGGTAGATAAAGACGAACACATCTATTTTATAGAGGTAAACCCACGCATACAAGTAGAACATACCGTTACCGAAGTAATTACGTGCATTGATTTGGTGCGCTCGCAAATTTTAATTGCCGCAGGTAACACCCTCGACTCGGACGGCATCTTTATCAAAAAACAAGAAGATATTACCATAACCGGCTATGCCATACAATGCCGCATAACCACCGAAGACCCACAAAATAATTTTAAACCCGACTACGGAACCATCATCGCCTACCGCAATGCAACAGGTTTTGATATACGATTAGACGAAGGCAGCGCCTACTCGGGTGCAACTATATCACCCTTTTTCGACTCGATGCTGACCAAAGTTACCGCCGCAGGACGCACCCTTAAAGGTGCTTGCCAACGCATGAACCGAGCTTTGATTGAGTTTAGGGTTAGGGGCGTAAAAACCAATATCCCATTTTTAGAAAACGTAATTAACAACCCCGATTTTCAGGCAGGTAATATTGATGTAGGATTTATTGCACAACACCCCGAACTGCTACAGTTTGCACCCCGCCGCGACCGAGCAACGCGCATGTTGAGCTATTTGGCAGATGTAACCGTAAATGGAAATCCCGATGTTAGCATCAAAAAAAACGAACGCAATTTTGATACACCCATAGTACCCAACTACGATAGGTTTAGCCCACATCCAAAAGGCACCAAAGATTTATTAACCGAACTAGGACGCGACGGTTTTGTAAAATGGCTAAAAGAACAACGCGAAGTACAAATTACCGACACCACCTTCCGCGACTCGCATCAATCGTTGTTGGCTACCCGAGTGCGCACCCGCGATATGCTGCAAGTTGCCGAATCGTATGCCAAAAATCATCCACAAACTTTTTCGATGGAGGTATGGGGCGGAGCTACCTTTGATGTTGCCTTGCGCTTTTTGCACGAATGCCCCTGGGAGCGACTGCGACTATTTAGGCAAGCCATGCCCAATGTGTTGTTGCAAATGTTGCTGCGCGGAGCCAATGCAGTAGGTTATACCGCTTACCCCGACAATTTAGTGGAGCGTTTTATTGAGCAATCGGCACAAACGGGCATTGATATTTTCCGCATTTTCGACTCGCTTAACTGGATAGAAAACATGCGTGTAAGCATAACTGCCGTGCGCGAGCGCACCAACTCGCTTGCCGAAGCATGTATTTGTTATACGGGCGATGTGCTTAATCCAAACGAAAAAAAATACACCCTACAATATTACGTAGATTTAGCCAAACAACTCGAAGATGCGGGCGCACATATCTTGGCAATAAAAGACATGGCGGGCTTGTTAAAACCTTATGCGGCTACGCAATTAATTACCGAGCTAAAAAAAGCCGTTCATCTACCCATACATTTGCACACACACGATACGTCGTCGGCACAATTGGCAACCTATTTAAAGGCTGTTGAGGCAGGGGTTGATGTAGTAGATGTGGCTTTGGCGGCTATGTCGGGGCTTACATCGCAACCAAACTTTAATACCTTGGTGGCAATACTCCAAAACACCGAACGCGAACCTAAGTTCGATTTGGCATCGCTCAATCAATACTCAAATTATTGGGAGGCAGTGCGCCAATATTATTACCCCTTTGAGGGCGACCTAAAAGCAGGCACCGCCGAAGTGTACGACCACGAAATACCCGGTGGGCAATACACCAACCTACGCCCGCAGGCAAATGCTATGGGCTTGGGCAACCGAATGACGGATATTAAACATGCCTACGTGGTGGCAAACGAGTTGGTAGGCAATATTGTAAAAGTTACGCCCTCGTCGAAGGTAGTAGGCGATTTGGCAATGTTTATGGTAACAAACAACCTAAGCAAAGAGGCAGTTTTAGAACGCGGTGACACCCTTTCGTTTCCCGAATCGGTGAAAGGATTGATGCGCGGCGATTTGGGCATACCCCCCGAGGGTTTCCCGAAAAAATTTCAGAAAATGGTGCTGCGCAACGAAAAACCACTAAAAGAACGAGCCAATGCAGGTATGCAGCCCGTAAATTTTGATGCCGATTTTGCTGCCTTTAAGCAACGTTTTGAGCAGGTAGATTTTTGTGATTATCTATCGTATAAAATGTATCCAAAGGTATTTGAACAATATTACACACATAGGCAACTATATGGCAATGTAAGCATGTTGCCAACACCGCCTTTTTTGTTTGGTTTAAAACAAGGCGAAGAAGTAACCGCCGAAATTGACGAAGGCAAACTATTGCTTATAAAATTATTGTTTGTGAGCCAAGCCGACGAAAACGGATTTAGGTCGGCACATTTTGAACTAAACGGGCAAACCCGCACACTAAAGGTGCGCGACAATAGCATTCAGGCAAAAAAAGCAGCCAACCGCAAAGTTGATGCAGCTAATACCAACCACATTGGTGCGCCTTTGCAAGGTTTGTTGTCAAAAGTGTTTGTAAAACCCGGCGATAAAGTGCAAACCAACACCCCCTTGTTTGTGATAGAAGCAATGAAAATGGAAACAACCATTACCGCCACACACGCCGCAACCGTTGAACACCTAGAGCTAAAAGAAGGCTCGATGCTACAAACCGACGACTTGGTGTTGGTGCTTAAATAGCCTTGCAAATATCCCCAAAAAACAAAGCGAAAACCTCTTTTTTAAAGAAGTTTTCGCTTATTTTGGGGTTTGTAACTGCCGCAATTCGGCTTCTAGTTTGGGTATTTCTGTTTGGCATTGTTGTTTAAAATGCTCAAAAATGCGGGGTATTTCTGCTAAGTTTTGGCGAGAATGGGTTAGCTTTTCGATAGCAATGATAGGTTCTCTTATGCTTTCGATGCCTAATGTACCCAATGTTGATTTTAGGCGATGAGCATCGTTAAAAACCATGTCCCAGTTGTTGTTAGGTAGGCTTTGGTTGGTATTATCAATAAATTCTTGAATTTGCTCTAGGGCTATTGTTATAATAGCTTGCATATTTTTTGCGTTTCCTTTAAGTAATTTTCGCAGGTGTGCTAAATAATCGGTTGTGGCAGTTGTTTGTTTGTCTATTACCAAATTGTTAGGCGGTAAAAGCGGCGAAAAACTAACCGTAGAACCAAACAATTTGGTTATTTCGGCAAATAGTTGCTGTGGCGAAAAAGGTTTAGTTAGGTAAGCTTTTATTTGTAGCCCAGATGCCAGCTTTTGATGCTCCTCGAACATAGTGGCGCTTAGTACAATAATGGGTGTTTTTTGGTTAATACCTTGCGAGCTTTGTAACCATTTAATAAAATCAAACCCATTACCATCGGGTAAACCAATATCTACAAAAATACAGTCGTATTTTTGCTCTTTTACTTTTTCTTTGGCTTCGCGTATGGTTTCGGCTTTGGTGTTAACCAAGTTCCATTGGGTTAATAAACTTTCGGCATATAATCTATTAACTGGGTTATCTTCTATTAGCAATGCTTGTTTGGTTTTCCATTGATGGCTAATTTCTTTTTGTTGTTGTAGGGCTTGCTCTTGTGCCATGTCTTCGTTGGTGGCAATAGCAAAAGGCAACGAAACACTAAAACAACTGCCGCTGTATAGTTGGCTCGACACCTCTATAGTGCCTTTCATTAGGGCTACCAATTGTTTTACTATACTTAGCCCTAAGCCCAAGCCTTGGTGGTCTTTATTGCTATTAATTTGCTTAAAATCTTCAAAAATATTAGCAATTTCTGTTGGGTCAATACCAATACCTGTATCTTCGACACTAAATTTTATCCAGTACAACGATGAAGCTAATGGCTTTTCGAGGGGGGTAATGCTTAGTTTAATGCTGCCTTGATGGGTAAACTTTATGGCATTTGACAGTAAATTAATTAAAATTTGGTATAGGCGCACCTTATCGCCTATTAAGTAATTGGATAAATTAGGTGCAGTTTCGAAAAACAAATTTAAATTCCGAGCATTACTTTGCAACTGTACGGTAATTTGTAATTCATTAATTAGCTGATTAAGTGCAAACGGGCGCTCGTTAATGCTTAAGGTATGTGTTTCGAGGCGCGATACATCTAGCAAATCGTTAACAATTACCAACAAATTTTTTGCCGAATTGACTATCATGTTCAGGTAATTTACCTGCTTTTCGTCTTGTAATATATTGCCCAACAAATAGCCAATACCCAAAATGCCATTTAAAGGTGTGCGCAATTCGTGGCTTACGTTGGCTAAAAATCGGTCTTTATGCCCCGATTTTTCGAGTATTATTTTCTTTTGTTCTTCTAAAATTCGATTTTTTTCTTCAATTTCTTCTTTTTGTTCAAGTAGTTCGGTATTACTTGCTTCTAAGGCAGCCTGATTTTTTTCTAAATCGGCAATAGTTGAATTTAGTACATTGGTTATAATTTGTTTATCCATAAGTGTACGGCGCAACTTAAAATCAGCCCCCAAAAGTTGTTTTTCGAGTGCTTTTAAGTACGTCATGCTCGCAGCTATTTGTTCGTCGGTTAGCTGTAAAGCGTCTATGTATTCTTGGATAAATTTACTATGTGCCATTTTTTAGCAAAAAAAAGCCTTTGATTATTTTTCTTTTAGGATTAATAGGGTACATGTTTCGTTATGAAAATCGCAAGAGCCGTTTTTTACACAGCCAATTTCGCCATACGATAAAAAACCAAGCATGGGTTTGTGCCAAGCATTGTAGATACCTGCCAACTCATCTTCGATAAGTGGTCCCAAAGAAGCATGACGACCTTTGCACGAAAACATAATTAAGGCATCGGCATTTGTAACCTGATTGTTTTTCATGTAAACAAACTCCTCAACGGTTGCGTCTATCACCTCAAAGCCAGGCGATACCGAAAACTTAAATTTATCGCCTTGCATTACGCCACCTGCCAAACTTATCGAACCATCTTTGGGGTTAGAGCTAAGCGGAGAACGAAGAACAGAATAGCCGTTTTCGCGCATTATTTGCAAAGGATATTGAGCCGTAGCTACATCGGTGTTGTTAGATAAATTTCCGTAATGCCCAAAATACTTAATAAATACGTCTAAGGCAGGTTCGTTGTTAATTTGGTACACTACATTGCCTTTGGCTTTGGTAATGGTATGCACGGTACCAATTGCCTCCCAACCGCTAAATGCCATACCTGTTACTTCTATCTTATCACGGTCTACTATAATACCTACTATGGCATCGGTATCAACACTTTTATTGTCAAATACAAAAGTGTCTTCTATTTTCAAATCATCGCCAGCCAAGCCGCCAAACATAGATACCTCGTTGCCCAACTGTTGTTTAACGCTGTCAACTAGTTGCTCGGGGTGATACAAACCGCTTGATAAAACAACAATACTGGAGTTTTCGAAGCTATTGCGCGCAAAATCTGCCAGTTTAACGCCCAATTCGGTTAAATCTGCTGTCTTATGGTTAAAGCTAAACGTTTTGAAACAGTTAAGTGGCATATCCATCAATAGTGTACCTATTTGGTATTCGTACAAATTGCCATCTACAATCTCGCCTGCCGTAGAGCAGCCCGCCAAAACTATATTGTGTTGGTTGAATAATTCAACAATTTGTGCTAAATCGTGTTCAACAGAAGCAAAAACAAATGCCAAAGTGGGTTTAAATTGTTGATTGATACGGCTAAGTAGCTCTTTTTTTAAAGATGCTAAGTTATTTGAAATAAAACTTTGTGATTGCATAGTTGTTTTTTTACATGGATACACAGAAATTTCTCAATAATTGTGCCAATAGTTCAAAAAATAGGCAAGTATTAAATTTTCAAAAAAACAAAAAATAAGATGATAGATAAAAATTGGCTTGAGCGCACCGAGTTGCTCATCACCCCCGAAAATACCGATTATCTACGCCAATCAAACGTGTTGGTAGTTGGTTTGGGCGGCGTAGGTAGTTATGCCGCCGAGTTTTTATGCCGAGCAGGTATTGGCAAAATGACTATTGTTGATGGCGATGTAGTTGACCTAACCAACACCAATAGGCAATTACAAGCTATGCACTCGACAGTAGGTAAATCAAAGGCACAGCTAATGGCTGCCCGTATGTTAGACATTAACCCTGCCTTAGAGCTAACCGTAATCGAGGAGTTTTTAGAACCCCAAGTTATGGAGCAATTGGTTGGTAGCGGTTTCGATTTTGTGTTGGATTGCATTGACAGTTTTCAGCCCAAAGTAGCCTTAATTGTGTGTTGCAAAGACCTACGGCAGCCCTTTATTAGCTCGATGGGTGCAGGTGGGCGGTTTGTTCCGTCGGGGGTAGGTGTGCGCGATATTTTAAAAACCCGCGATTGCCCGCTGGCTCAACAAGTGCGCAAAACCCTAAAACGCCGTAAAATTATATCGGGTTTTAAAGTAGTATCGGCACAAGGACCATTGGTGCGTAAATCAAGGTGCATGACCGACGGCACAAAATACAAAAAATCGTACTATGGCACTATATCGTATATGCCTGCTTTGTTTGGTTTACACATGGCAGCGTATGTTATTCAAAAACTAGCAAAACTTTGATTGTTTTAGGCTACAGGCTGTCGGCTGTCCGCTTTGGGCTATCAGCTATTGCTTGATGGAGCAGGTTATTAACTCATTTTATGGTATAGGTAATTCTGTATCAATAACTTAGGATAGCCGATAGCCTGAAGCGTGCAACCTACGGCGGCTATCTACCCAATCATTGCCAAAAGGTTTTCGGCGGCTACCCGTCCGGTTTCTAAAGCTCCGTTCATATAGCCTTGGTAAGCTGCGCTGCAATGTTCGCCGGCAAACAGCATATTTCCTTCGGTTTGTTGTTCGGCGCCGGCAAAGGCTGTCCATTGTCCGGGTTTATAGCAGGCGTAGCTACCTTTGGTAAAGGGGTGCGAGGGCCAGTGCATACGCGACACTTTGTTGTTGTGTTGTGTGGTAGCACCTGTCCAAATTTGCTCTATTTTGGGCAGATAAAGAGCAGCCTGCGTTTCGGGCGTATCAAGTCCTACATTTACGCCGTCGTTCCCGCCCAAAAACACGGTAAATCCACCTGCTGTACCTGTTTGCAATTGGCTATTGTCCCAGCCAAGTTGTATGCCATTATCCGAAAGTACGGCTCCAGCATAGCCCAAATTGCGCCAGTAGCGGGTATCAAAACCCAACATTAGTTTGGCATTTGTGCCATAGCCTAGCTCGTTTATTGCCTGCATTTTAACAGCCGATAGTTCGGCTTGCGACAAATCTACCTCGCGCAAAACACTAAATGGCATGGTCATAATTACAAAATCGGTATCAAGGTCAAAGGTCGTTCCTTCGCTTTCAAACGTTAAACGATTGCCGTTTAACGTTTTTTTTATGGCTACCAATTTGTGGTTGGTGTAAATTTGGTCGCTTACGTCGTGTGCTAATTTATCAACCAAAAGCTGATTGCCACCTTTAATTTTGTACCGCTCATCGCTTTCGCCAAAAAGTTGTTGGTTGTTGGTAAATAATTCGGGTACAAAAAGGTACAAAAAGTTGATGCTCGATTGTTGGTGCATTTCTAAACCATATTCGGTAATATAGGCTACATCCATCATTTTGCGCAAGTAGCCTGTCATGCCAATTTGGTCGAAATAGGCAGCCAACGATAAGTTATCAAATGGGGCAGCGGCACCTGGTACAAGATAGGTAATGTCGTCGGGTATAAGGTCGTAGTCGGCTTGTATTTGGGCAGCTACCGACTGAAAAGCCGTTACCATATCGGCAAAGGTATAATGTTGTCCGTCAAAATAATAGGTTTCTTTGATAAGTGCTTGCTCCGATGGCGATTCGACATCTATCAATTCTAAGCCAAATTCGGTTGCCATTGTTAGCATATCTTCGTGAATAGTGTCTATAAATTCGCCACCTATTTCGGTGATTAAGCCACTGCCCATTATATTTTTAGCCGTAAACATGCGTCCGCCTGTACGGTTCGAAGCCTCGTAAATGGTTGAGCCAATACCTGCTTTTTTTAGTTGATAAGCTGCGTTTAAACCCGCTGCACCACCACCCACAATGGTTATTTTGCGGCTATAGTCGAGCGATGATTTGTCGCGGGGGCAACCCGAAAACAACATACTTGAGCCTACCCCCAATGCCACCGATGCCATAGTTGTTTGGCTGATAAAACGGCGCCGCGTAAGTAGGTGTTGTTTTTGCATATCTACTAGCTCATCAACGGGTGCTTGATTTTTGCGGTTGGCTATAACCGCCGTCCGAAAGGCTCGTAATAAGGTGCCGAGCAAAGATGTGCGGGTGATGTTGGAGTGTTTCATAGTAATTTATATTTAATAATAATTTAATTACACGGGCTTAAATGCTTCAAAACTTTGTTTGCAATCGTAGCAAAAATGTATTGAGCGGCAAAGGGTAGCACCAAATAAAACATTTAGCGAGGTGTGTGTGCTACCACAATGTGGGCAGCGGGCTTTTTCTATTTGTTCTAGGGTTAGTTCGCCTTCGTATCGGTCGGGCGATGATAAGCCATGTTCTTCTATTTGTTTTCTGCCTCGTTCGGTAATTCGGTTCGATGTCCAAGGGATAGAATAATCCACAACTACCTCCGATTGGGTGACAAAAGGTAGTTGCTCAAGGGTTTCTTTTATTTGGTGTTGCATTATTTTTATGGCGGGGCAGGCGGTAAAAGTTGGGGTCATGGTTACTATTGCTTCGCCGTTTTGGTTGCATTGGATGTTGGTAATAATGCCCAAATCAACTACCGAAATGGTGGGTATTTCGGGGTCTTTAACGGCTTGTAAGGCATCTAAAATTTGTTGTTCAACTGGTATCATGAGTTTTTTTATTTTATTTATTGATATTATACACACGAGGATACGGATTTTTAAAAAAATGATTCAATCTTGATTTAAAACATCAATGCAAACAAAAAATATATACTAATGGCATTTAAGATAACCTGCTTCTAACGGATTGTGTGGTTTTAAATTTAGCCGTTTTTTCTTGAAATAATGGGCTTGCCAACAGTCTGTATGAATTTTAAAAGGTGATGTAGGTATTTAAATCTTGTCAATCCTGCAATTGACTAAATTTTTGTTTTTGTGTAAAGTCTAAATTTGCGTTTAACTTCTACCGAACGCCCAAAATGATAAGCAATCCGATATCTATTTGTGTAGGTGGGTCGGCGGGGGCGGTAAGATATCTATTGCTTTTAGTTCAATAATAATCGTGTTGTTGACCATTAGTATTGTGTACGGTATAGGCAACCTATTATTATTTTGGTTAGTTCTTCGTGTTGCATGTGTTTTTGACAGGATTACAAGATTTGATTTTTATTCTTTCTGCTTCTAACGGATTGTGTGGTTTTAAATTTAGCCGTTTTTTCTTGAAATAATGGGCTTGCCAACAGTCTGTATGAATTTTAAAAGGTGATGTAGGTATTTAAATCTTGTCAATCCTGTTGACTAAATTTTTGTTTTTGTGTAAAGTCTAAATTTGCGTTTAACTTCTACCGAACGCCCAAAATTGATAAGCAATCCGATATCTATTTGTGTAGTAAGATATCTATTGCTTTTAGTTCAAGAATAATCGTGTTGTTGACCATTAGTATTGTGTACGGTATAGGCGCAACCTATTATTATTTTGGTTAGTTCTTCGTGTTGCATGTGTTTTTGACAGGATTACAAGATTAACAAGATTTGATTTTTAGTAACTATCTAGGTAGTCTATAATTGTTGATAGTAAGCTAATTACATAAATAAAAAAAACGAAATTGATTTGAAATCTTGACTATTTTGAGTTTGTCGTTAAATATTCTTCAAAAAAAACGCCGTTTTATTGATTTTTTTTCAAAAAAAAACCTCAATTATTAAATATTCTGCAAAAGACCTACCTAAACAGTTACGATTTTTATTATTTGATAACAAGATCGTATTTGTTTGTTGAGCAATAGATTGTTTAATAAATGGACTATTTTGCGGGTACTAGCAATCATGTAGTACTATTAAAAAGCCAATCAATCTAAAATAAATATGCCCGTATCACTAAATAAAAATCTATCTTATCCCTGTCTTATCCGTAAAATCTGTGTCCTCAATAAAGCTAAAATAGCGTAGTGCGCAATATCAGTTATTTAAATTTATCATACAGCCAATTTACCCATTTTGGCAAGGTATTTCGCAATAAGTTGGGGTAAATGGTTGGTTTGCAGCCAAATCCAGCATAAAATTGTGCCACCGATGGGGTCATCGAACCTTCGCAATCAAATAACAAAGGTGTTTGGGCATGTTGTTTTATAACTGTATCGAGCAGCAAAAACATTGCCCCCGATTGCCGCCCCAGTGGTGTGCTAGCGGGTAGTAGGTTAATCAATCGGCGGTGGGTTTTCATAAAAAAAGCGGTGGCATGTAGCCGTCCGTTGGGGTCAAAAATGCCTATGGTAATTGCCATTTGGCGTTTTTGTGCTTCGCGAATAAGGGTTTCCATTTGCTGATAATGCTCGGCTTTAAGCATGGGTTGTCGGTTGCCTACTTGTTGCCGGTAGTTTTGCACCAGCATACTTGCCGACAAATCGAACTCGACGTATAGGTTGCTTTGTTGTGCTTTGCGCAGGTTGCGGCGTGTGTTTTGGTTGTAGGCTGTACATAGTACTTCGTAGGGTTTACGCAACGATAATATATAGTTAGCACGCATACAAACAGTAGTAGCTGCTTGTTTTATGCCAAAATTATTACCTTCGTTAAGGCATATATCCACCAATTTAAACTCGACAGGTATTTTTTTTAAAAAGTTATTTATCAGGTTGTCGCTCAATGCAAAGGTCGAAAATATGCCTAATTGTTGCAACCAATAGGGTTGATAAATATAGGGTACAATACTCCATTTTGTGCGGGTAGGCAGTGGCATTACGGCAAGATAATCGCCCAAAACTAAAGCATTCCAAGCATTGGGGGCTACGGTATTTAAATACCAACTGTAGGCATAGGGCATACTGTTTTGGGCATTGTCAATGCACTCGTCCCAAAGTAATTGATTTATTTGGTGATGGGATAAATATTGAGGAACAAACATGGTTTGGGGGCTATTGGGTATTTTTTAGGTATTTTATCTCAATGGCTAAAAATTTCTTCTAAAATAGGCACCGATTTAGTTTCGCCAAAGTTTTCGATATGTAAATTGTAATAATGCAGCAAAGCGTGTAGCAATTGGCGGCGTGTATCGTGGTTTAGTTGTAAGTGATGAGACTCAACAACAGATGTCTGCAATAATTTGGAGAGTTTTTCGGACAAGGGCAACTCGATGTAGTGCAGATGCTCGGGTGGGCGGTGTGTAAAAACGCCTTCGATGAGGTCAAAAATGGGGCGTTCGGTATAAAAAAAGTTGTTTTGTGGATGAAAGCCAATGTAGGTGCTTAGTTCGGTCAAAAAAACAAGGTGCAGGTTGGCAAGCAGCATAGGTGTTTGGTCAAGAAACACTATAAATTGATAAATAAAATTAAATTGTTGTTCGTTGGGTTCTTCTTCTTTTAGTGTTTTGTGTAATATTTCGGACACAAAAAGTGCCAGACTACTTCGTAGCACATCAAAAGGTAGTTGTGTAAATAAATAGGCTGACTTTATCTCTTTTAAATTTTGTATGTTTTTGTTTTTTTTGTGGTACACTACCATCTCGAGCAGCGATAGGGGTTGTAGTAAAGCGGCTTTGTGTTTCGATTGTGTGGTGCGTACACTATTTATCATGTACGATTGCAAACCAAATTGTTGCGTGTATACCTTGGCAATTAGGCTTGTTTCGCCATATTTTACCGTTTTTAATACAATGCCTAAAGTGTTGTGTAGCATAAGTGGCGATGTGGTGAAGTGGCGAAGTGGTGAGGTGGTGATGTGGTGATGTGGTGAAGTGGCGATGTGGTGAAGTGGTGAAGTGGTGAAATGGCGATGTGGTGAAAGAGTGAAGTGGTGAAGTGGTGAAAGAGTGGTGAAAGAGTGAAGTGCGAGGTGGTGAAATTGTGGTGAAATGGTGCCTGTCGAACCATCATCCTCAAAAAAAAATTTACCGTGTTTTGGCTACGCCCAACATAAACAAGTTGGGTAGTCACAAATTATTGTGTTTTGTATAGCATCAAGCATTTTATATAAATACTAAAATATAAGTCGAAAACCTCGCCCATTTTTTTGCATTATGGCGAGGTTTTGGGGGTGCGTGCTATATACGCAACAAAACGGTAATTTATTGCATATTAAGGTAATTAAAAAGAGCATCGTAATTATCTTGCACCTCGCTTGCAAAGGTATCTTCTCCGTGTGTTGCCATTACATCGTAGTTATATCGCTCAAAGGTAGCCAATATACTGTCTAGTTCGGTGCGGTTTATTTTTATGGTTACTTCAACCCTCGATTCGTCGGGATTGCTTACCACATTGGCACTTAGCACTTTAGCCCCATTCGATTCTACAATTTGGGCAATTTCGGACAAAGCATAACGATGAGCAGGCATTTCGAGTTGTATAATGCCACCAGGCTCTTGTAACGAGCTAGCACGCGCAAAATGTTCAAGTAGGTTTTCGATGGTAATAGCACCTACGTATCGTTGCTGTTCGTCTAAAACAGGCACTAAAGTTAGGTGGTTTTCGATAACCGTTTTTAAAATAACATACAAGTGTGTGTTTTCGGTTACAAAAGGTTGGTTGGTTTTGTCCAATTCGTATCTATCAAATGCCTGAATAGGTGTATTTCTGTCCAATATATCGTATTCGCTTACTAAGCCTAAATATTGGTGATGATGTACTACGGGCAAATGTTGCACATGAAAATTACTCATCCACGCCAATGCTTTGGTACCGTCATCGCTTGGTTTTAGGGGGGGTATTGTACGATTTATTAAAGTTTTTGCTATCATGTTTGGTAATAATTAAGTTAAGAAAAGCGCTTATTGGCATTACAAGTAGACACAAAATAGCCCCAAATGTTTAGTTGAAACAATAAACTAAAAGACGTAAAGCAAAACAACCGTTTATCCAAACCAATTATTTTGCTAGGGCTATTTTAGCAAAAAATTGGGATAAGATTTGGTTAAATTCGTCGGGGCGTTCCATCATAGGCGCATGACCGCATTTGTCAATAAATGCCAAGTCCGAGTTTACTATATATTTATGAAACTCGTCGGCAACAAATGGGGGTGTAATTTGGTCGTCTTTACCCCAAATAAGCATGGTTGGTACTTTTATATGTACTAATTCGTCTTTCATATTGTTGCGTATTGCCGATTTTGCTATAGCTACTACACGTATCACTTTGTCGCGCTGATTAACCACCTCAAATAGTTCATCAACCAATTCTTTGGTTGCCATTTTAGGGTCGTAAAAAGTAAACTCGGTTTTTTGGCGGATGTACTCATAGTCGCCACGACGTGGGTAAGTATCGCCCATGGCGTTTTCGAACAAGCCCGAACTGCCTGTTAATACCAAAGCAGCTACTTTTTCGGGGTGATCAACCACATATCGCAAACCAATATGCCCGCCCAACGAGTTGCCAAGTAGTGTAACTTGTTGGTAGTTTTTGTGCAATATAAAATCGTGAACAAAAGCGGATAGGTGCTCCAAGTCGCACTCTTTAACGGGTAATTCGTAAAGTGGCAACAGCGGCACTACTACGGTATGTGTGTGCTTGAAATGGTTAATAAGTGGAGCAAAATTGCTCAAGGCACCAAACAAACCGTGTAATAGCATCAAAATAGGACCTTCGCCTTCTTCGATGTATTTAAATTTATCTTCGTGATGAATTTGCATATATTTTAAAATGTATTTTTTTATATGGTGGCATAGTTAAATAACAATTTGATGCCGACATTGAAAAATTTTGATTGGGTGGTTGCGCTTGCTTTGCTTTGGGGGTGCGTTATGCTGTGCAAATAGGGCAAACCAAGCATCACCCCCAAAAAAGACCGATTCCGCGTCAAGCGGGGCAGGTAATTGCTACTTACTTAACTCATGTTACGCACTACCCTATTGTAGCGTTATTTAGGACACGGATTTTACGGATAAGACACAGATAATATGAATTTCTATTTAATAATATAGGCGGATTTATTTTAGATTGATTGGCTGTTTAATAACGCTACATGAGATTGATAATACCCGCAAAATAGCCCATTCATTAAACAATCTATTGCTCAACAAACAACTACAACCTTGTTATCTTAATTACCATTACCCTATATTTTTTGTTTAGATTTAGATTTTAAATTAAAATTAAATTATTTTTTAAAATCCGTGTCTAATCCGTAAAATCTGTGTCCTCTTGCGCATAACATCAGGTACTTAAGTCGGCATAGCTAAATAACAATGTGGTTATTGCGCAAAGATAAGGCAAAGTTAATTAATAACCTACTTATTGAGCAATTGTCGGGCTTCTTGCATTTTTTTGGGCAATTGCCCCGTTAAAATGTGCCAAAACATTACAAAATCGCTGCCCAAACTGTATAGTGGGTAGGTAAAGGTTGCTGGTTTGTTGCGTTCAAAAAAAGCGTGTCCAGCCCATGCAAAGCCATAACCTGCCACAGGCATTAAAGCAAAATATTGCCAATTAAAAGTTAGCAAAAAAACAACAAACAAAGCAATTACAATGCCCGTGCCAATAAAGTGCAAAGTGCGCGAAATACGGTTTTGATGCTCGGTTAAATAATACGGATAAAAATCGTGAAAGGTAGTGTATTTTTTCATAACAAATTTATTTTATTTCAATTTACAAGCATTATAACGCCATTTGCGCACAAATTTGACTTTTTTTTTGCACTTATCCAATTTTTAGGCTAAAAAAAGTGCAATTACTATGTAAAAACCAAAAATCGCCCTAAATTTACGCATAATTATTGAACTGTCCAAATAAAAAAGTTTTTACCATGAGCAAAATGCCCGCCAATCAAATCGAAAAACTCATTAATCAGTCATTTACACCCGACGAACTAAAAAACAACCATTTTTACACTGCCGGCAAAGTACCGCCTATGGCTATCATACGCCTAAGCACGCAGTTTCAAACGATTAACCTTGCCAAAGAAGAAATACTGCTTTGCTACGACCTTCATGCGGGCGGAGCTGCCAATGCAGGCTTTGTGCTCACCGATTTTAACCTCCATTTTGCTAGCGGCTACCTAAGTATCGACAAATTAAACACCCTTTTTGACGAACAAGGCAAACTAAAAACTAACTATCCAAATTTGCCTGCTGCTATGCAAGATAACCTAAGCCAATTGTTCAAAAATATTGCCCAATACGACGAAATTGCCGACAGCAACCAAGCCCGATATGGCAAACCCGAAAACACCACCATTAACATTGATGGTATAGAAATTACCATAAAAACCAACGACCCTAAAAATAACGATACCCCATCTGCCCAAAACAAAACACCCCAACCAACCAACCTACAGCAGCTAATGCCGCCGAGCAAGATTTGCTAGACGATGATTTTTTAAACCTATTGCAAATTGAAAGTAGCCAGTTTTTAGCCCTTTGCGAAACCTTAGACAAAGACCCCATTGTGCAAGAAACCCTACAAAAAATGACCAACAATAGCGACATAATCGTTAACAAACCTAAAAGCAAAGAGTTATTTACCCAAGATTTAATAAAAATATACAACCATTGTATAGACACAACTACCCCAAGCCGCCGCGAACAGTTTGTGCTTGCTTATACCTTTGAGCGGTTAATTAACGAAAACGACTTTGCTAAAAGCGTAAAATTAACCCGACTAAATGACCTAATTTGCAACCCCAAATTTGCCGATAACGTCAAATATCTACAAACCGTAAAACTTTTTGATGCCAAAGGACAGTTCCCAAACGAGCTGTTGTTGCCTACTGTTTTGTCAAAGTTAGCTCACGAACAATTCGAAAATGTAGGGGCACACTATTACCGCTTTGCATCAATGCTCATAAAAGCCAACGGAATGGTATCGCCCGAAGAAGAAGGAAAATTGCGCGAAGTACTCGAAATGGCTCAAAAACCTAAAAAAGCAATGCCCAACGTAAAACAAACCGAAATTGACCCCAATACCACCCTCGACGATGTTATAAAAGAACTAAACGATTTGGTGGGATTGAAAAACATAAAAGAAGATATAAAAACCCTTATCAACTTTTTAAAAGTACAACGAATGCGCGAAGACCAAGGCTTGGCTCTGTCCGAAAAAGCCATGCACAGCGTATTTATGGGTCCTCCGGGAACAGGCAAAACTACTGTTGCTCGGCTATTAGCAAAAATTTACCACCATTTGGGTTTCTTAAAACGCGGACATTTGGTTGAAACCGACCGAGCTGGGTTGGTATCGGGCTATATTGGGCAAACCGCACTAAAAGTGGACGAAGTAACAAAAGCAGCCATAGATGGCGTATTGTTTATTGACGAAGCATACGCCCTTAGCCGTGGTGGCGAAGATAAACGCGACTTTGGCAACGAAGCCATCGAAACATTACTAAAACGAATGGAAGACCACCGCCGCGAGTTAGTGGTTATCGCCGCAGGCTACCCCGACGAAATGCGCACCTTTATCGAATCTAACCCAGGGCTACAGTCGCGTTTTAACCGTTATTTTACCTTTAACCACTATAACGGCGAAGAAATGTTGGAAATTTTTAAACAATTTGCCCACAAATCGGATTTTGAACTGACCGAAGATGCCGAAGATAAACTTTCGTTTATTTTTGATAAACTGCACGAAAAACGAAACCGTACCTTTGGCAATGCCCGCGTAGTGCGCAACATTTTTGAAGAATGTGTAGAACGACAAGCCAACCGTATTGTAAGTATTGCACCCATTACCACCGAAATATTACGCACACTAACCGAAGCAGACATACCCGAAATGCAAGAAGCCATAGATATGGCACTTGTTTTTGGCGATGCCGAACAACGCCGAGCCGAAAAAGAACAAGTTCAACCAGCCGTTAATCCGGCAGATATGCTAAAAATGATGGGTAATTTTATGCCCCCAGCAAACACCACCGAGCAGCCAACCGAACAACCTACAGAGCAACCGAAAAACGAACAACCCAAAGAAAAAGAAACACCACCAACCGAAAAATCCCAAACTGAAGAACCCCAAACTGAAGAACCCACCGAACAACCGAAAAACGAAGACCCCGTTTAACTATAACTACTACCGTTAGTTGTTAAGTAAATCGGCATCTGCCCAAAAAAAGTGGCTGCCTCGCAAATACGAGGCAGCCACTTTTGTTAGGCACTAAACTACACTTTGTGCAAAAAATCTAATAACTTTTGCACGGCTTTGCCTCGGTGGCTAATTTGATTTTTTAGTTCGGCGGGCATTTGTGCAAAGGTTTGGGTATAGCCCAACGGCTCAAAAATAGGGTCGTAGCCAAACCCGCCGCCACCACTTGGGGCTGTTAAAATGTTACCCTCGGCAATACCTTCAAACAAATACTCTTTGCCCTCAAGCAGCAGCGCCACTACGGTTTTAAACCTCGCTTGCCTGTTTGTTACACCTTGCATTTTGTGCAACACCAACTCCATGTTGGCACTTGTCGAGCGCGCCTCACCGGCATAACGTGCCGACTTTACGCCCGGCTCACCACCCAAAGCATCTATCACTAAACCCGTATCTTCGGCAAAACAATCGCAGCCTGTTTGTTGGGCAATGGTATGGGCTTTGGTCAAAGCGTTTTCTTCAAAGGTGTCGTAAGGTTCGGGTATATCGTCGGTAATACCCATATCAGCAAGCGAAACCACCTCGTACACATCTGCCAATATTTGACGCACCTCGCTTAGTTTGTGCGCATTGTTGGTTGCAAAAATTATTTTTTTCATTGATGATTTTATGATTTTTAGACGCATAAACCTACACTAAACTTTTTTTTTTCGACACATAGATGCATAGATTGACATAGATACATAGATTTACACTAAACTGTTTTTTTCGACACATAGATGCATAGGTTGACATAGATACATAGAGCTACACTAAACTATTTTTTTCGACACATAGATGCATAGATTGACATAGATACATAGACCTACACTAAACTATTTTTTTCGACACATAGATGCATAGATTGACATAGATACATAGAGCTACACTAAACTATTTTTTCGACACATAGATGCATAGGTTGACATAGATACATAGATCTACACTAAACTATTTTTTTCGACACATAGATGCATAGGTTGACATAGATACATAGAGCTACACTAAACTATTTTTTTCGACACATAGATGCATAGATTTACATAGATACATAGACCTATACTAAAATGTTTTTTTCGACACATCACAACATCTCCACATCACAACATCTCCACATCACAACATCTCCACATCAAAACATCTCCACATCAAAACATCACAACATCACAACATCACAACATCACAACATCACAACATCTCCACATCAAAACATCTTCACATCAAAACACCACTACTTTTTGCTTAACAATACCTGTGCTATCGCGTTTTTCGCACACATAAATACCTGCGGGCAGTTGTTGTAGGTTTATGGTGGCGGTGTTGTTAGTAGTTGTTAGGTGGCTAACACACCTGCCCGATGTATCGTAAAGGTTTATTTCGGTGGGGTTTTGGCTGATGCGGTTTGGTGTCCATTGCACATACAGTTGTTGGTTAGCTGGGTTTGGGTAAATGTTTAGCGATGATTGTATCGTTTCGTTTTCGATGCCAACCGCCCCATTTGTAATAGTAGTATTGGCACAAAGAATCCACCTTTCGGGGTCAAACTGTATGCTATCTACCACAAAAGGCAAGTTAATGCCAAACGCCTGCCCCGAAAATAAATGCTCAACCACCACCGTAGTATCCACCCCATTGCCCCAAAAACGCAAAGGCAAAGGCATAGCAAAAAACGCAACAGAAGGGTGCGATTGGGTTTGGTTGATAGTAAGCGTTAGCTCGTTGTTGGCGGCTTGTTGCCAGTAAATTTGGTACAATGGGTGTCCTTGTCCATACAGCCATTGGTCGAAAAAAGCCGTTAAATCTTGTCCGCTTGCCATTTCTAAATGGTGCTGTAGGTTGCTAGTGCGGGCAAAGTTGTAAGCTGTTTCGGGCGAGTTTAGGTAGTTTCTCAATCCACCAAAAAAGGCTTCATCGCCCAGTTTCCAGCGCAACATGTGCAGCAACAAAGCCCCTTTGCGGTAGGTAAGTCTGCCGTTAAATAAGCGGTTTATGTCCGTTGTATCATCAACAAACACCGAGCCGTCGGGCTGCGAAGCAACATTGTTGATGGTTTGATTTTTCCAGATGCTCCAATATTGTTGTTGCCCATCTATATACTGATAACATAGGGCATTAAAATAGGTAGCAAAGCCCTCGTTTAGCCAAATATCTTGCCAGCCGCCGCAGGTAACTTTATCGCCAAACCATTGGTGTGCCAGCTCGTGTGCCATTAGGTCGAAACTAAAATTGGTCATAAAACCCATTGTTTGGTGTTCCATGCCGCCGCCCCAACCAAATTGAGCATGTCCGTATTTCTCGGCTAAAAATGGGTATGGAATGGTTAGGCTGTCGTATAAACGCAGCATATTTGCCAAAGCAGGCGTGCCATTTTGGGCAGATTCTAAGTTTTCGGGATACACATAGTTTAAAACGGGCAATTCGTATCCGCCCGAAAAATTAACTTGCTCGGTATATACCGCGTAATTGGTAACAGCAAAAGCCACCAAATAGGTAGCAATAGGATAGCGATGCTGCCAATGATAAGTAGTGTTTCCGTTGCTTGTTGTTTCGGCAACTAACAAGCCATTACTTGCCACTTTATAGGCTTCGGGTGTGGTAATAAGCACATCTAACGAGTCGGCTTTATCTGCCAACGATTGCTTGCAAACCCACCAATCCGATGCTCCATAAGGCTCTGATAGTGTCCAGATGATAGGCACATCGTTGTGCGTTGATTGCACAAACGACCCAAAACCCGAGTCGAAAGGCACACCGCTATAACTTACCGTAACCGAATCTAGTTGTTGTTGGTTTAGTGCATTAGGCAAATTAATACTCAACACATTGTTCGATTGCAAAAAACTAAGCGTTTGGTTGTTGTGGTACAACACTTGGCTAACGGTTAAGCTATCCGATACATCAAATTCGATAGTATTTACATTATCCAATATCGCCGAAAAATAAGTTGTCACCGATCCACTGATATAGCGCACAGCGGGGTCGGTGTTTAGCTCCAATCTATAATAATGTACATTGTAGTTGTTGCTTTGTGCATTGCTGCTACGCATAAGCCCCTTGTTTGTGATGATGAATAGAGTGATTGTTTTGCTCGGCTTTCACAATATTATCTAAAGAGGTAACGTTTTGGGCTACACAAAAACGAGCTATCAACAAAGCTAACAAAAGGCAAATAAAAGGTTTCATGATGGTTATTGATTTTAAGAAAACAGGAATTGCTTAATTTATAAATAATATTTAATAAAATGCATCATCAACTACTCATTACTTAACACCTCAAAGGTAGCTATTTTTTTGTTTTGTAAGATGATTAGCCCTAAATTTGAAAGAAAATAACACCGTTTTACCCTTCTTCTTACTATCAATTAGCAACGATGCAACCAGTACACAATAAAAAACGTCATAATGTTTAACATTTTGTTAAAAATAAGCTAACTTTGTGTCGAATTTACCCAAGTTGTTCCGTAAAGGTTACTCAAAACTATATTGTTACCCTAAAAAATCGTCCTTTTTGTTTATATAGCCAATAATATTTACTAACATTGTTTTACCTATAATTACTCGAAAATAACGCTAAATTTTTAACTTTAATAAAAAGCCATGAAGCAAATTTTACTCGTTCACTTTGCTTTTCTTTTTTCTTTTTTTGTGTATCAAGATGCTCGGGCACAAAGCTCGCTATGTGCAGGTGCCGACCCATTTTGCATTGTCAATCAGCCCGGTCCCGATGCCACATTTCCGGCATCAACGGGTGCAGGCGTTGCCGAACCGGGCAATAACTATGGCTGTTTGGGCAGCCAACCCAACCCAGCTTGGTATTTTGTAGAAATGGCAAGCAACGGAGCCATTAATATACAAGCCTCTAATTCGGGCAACTTTGATATTGACTTTGCCCTGTGGGGACCCTTTCCTAGTGTAGCAACAGCTATCAACGCCTGCGGAAGTTTACCTGCCCCCATTGATTGCAGCTACAGCGCGGCAGCAACCGAATTTATCAACATCCCAGCCACTGCACAAATCGGGCAGGTGTACATCATGATTATTACCAACTTTAGTAATCAGCCTACCACCATTAGGGTCGAGGATGTTACAGGCACAGTTGGCACTACCAGTTGCACCACTACCAACCCTTGCTCAACGGTTGATGCAGCGCCAAGTTCTAACTCGCCTGTTTGCACGGGGGGTACCTTAGAGTTATACGGCAACGACCTACCCGGTGCCACCGACGAAACCTATCAATGGACAGGCCCCAATGGTTTTAGCTCTACCCAACAAAACATTACCATACCCAATGTAACCGATGCCAATGCAGGTAACTATACCTTGGTTGTCACCTCAAACGGTTGTATATCACCACCTGTTACCATCAATATATTTGCGGGGCAACCCGCTGTTAACGTAAATGGCACCGCAAATGTATGCCCAGGCGGTACTATCACCATGATTGCCAATACCTTAGTACCACCATCGGCAAGTGTGGTTTATGAGTGGACGGGACCTAACGGATTTTTCTATTCTACCAACCAATTTAACAACGTTCAGATACCAAATGCCACCATCGCCGAAGAAGGAACATACCAAGTAGTTATTATTGCCAATGGCAACTGTACATCGGCACCCGACACTTGGGATGTTAATATAATAGATATCAACCCCAATGCTACCGTACTTAATCCAAGTTGTGGTTTAAACAATGGTAGTATCTCGCTTGCTCCAACAGGCGGAGCGGCTACTTATACCTACGCTTGGACACCTGCTGCCACACCACCTAATACACCCACCCGCACCAACCTAACAGCAGGCACTTATACTGTAACCATTACTAGTGGCGGATGCAGTACTACTACCTCGTATACACTAACCAATAACGCCAACCTAAGTATTAGCGCAAGTGGCACACCACCCGCATGTGCAAATACCAATACTGGTAGCCTAACAGTAGCTGTGCCAACAGGCACTTACAACTATACATGGAACACCAACCCCATCTCAAATACACAAAGCGTGCCCAATGTACCTGCCGGTACTTATACCGTAACGGTAAGCAGCACAAGCGGTTCGTGTTCGGCAACGGCAAGTGTAGTGCTTGCCAGTCCGCAAGCCATTGTTACTAGTATGTCAGCAACTCCACCATCATGTGTGGGGGGCAACACTGGTACGGCAACAGTTGTAGCATCTAACGGAGCAACACCTACCTATACTTACGCTTGGAGTACCACCCCACAACAAACCACCGATGTAGCTACTGGTTTAACATCGGGTACTTATACGGTAACTGTTACCAACGGGGGCTGCTCAAGAACAGCTACGGTTGTTGTTGCACCGGGTGCTCCCTTTACAGCAAGCATTGCACCAATACCACCGCTTTGTAATGGCGGCAACAATGGTTCGGCTACGGTTAATACAGTTGGCGGCGCGGCTCCGTTTGGATACACATGGAACACAGCACCCCAACAAACTGCCCAAACAGCCACTAATTTATCGTCGGGTATTGCTTATGTAGTTACAGTAACCGCTGCTGGCGGATGCTTAACCACCGCATCGGTAACGCTTACCAACCCTGCTGCTATGGGCGCTAATATTACCGCCAACAACCCCGCTTGTAATGGCGGCATAGGCTCGGCAACAGTAGCCGCCACAGGTGGTAATGGTGTGTATAGTTACAACTGGAGTACCACACCTGCACAAAATACCCAAACAGCTACCAACCTACAAGCTGCTACCCTATATACCGTAACCGTTACCGATGGCAATGGTTGTTCGGCTACTGCCAATGTAACCCTTACGCAACCTGCACCTTTAGTAGCCCAAATCATCGACTCAGACAATCCAACTTGCTTTGGTTTAAGCGATGCTTATGTTACGGCAGCAGCCACAGGTGGCACAACACCCTATATCTATGCATGGAACACCGTACCTGCTCAAAACACCATAACAGCCAATAATATTCTTTCGGGTGCCTATACCGTAACCATTACCGATGCAGGTGGTTGTACGGCTACTGCCGATACCTTTATTGACCAAAATAGGCTGTAACAGCTACCATATCTGCACAAACAAACTTATTGTGCAATGCTGGTACAAACGCAAGTGCCACCGTAACAGCAGCGGGCGGAATTGGAAACTTTAATTATGTGTGGAACACCGTGCCACCGCAAAATGCAGCTACGGCTACCAATTTGGCAGTAGGTACTTATACCGTTACTGTTAGCGATAGTGCGGGTTGCCCCTCAACAGCAAGTGTTACCATTACGCAACCTACAGCCGTTACGGGTACTACCACCAACACATCGCCAAGTTGTTTTGGCAACACCAATGGCACCGCTACTGTAACGCCTAATGGCGGAAGCAATACAGGTTATACTTTTTTGTGGGATACCAGCCCTACCCAAAGTACCGCCACCGCCAACAACTTAGCCGCCACAGTAGTATACACAGTGGTAATTACCGACAGCAACGGTTGCACAGGTACCGCTACCGCTACCCTTACCGACCCTGTGCAATTACTAGTAAGTATTTCTACCAATAACGCTACTTGCGGGCAAAGCAACGGATTTGCTACAGGCACCGTTACCAATGGCACTGCACCTTATGTGTATACTTGGGAGAATAACCCCAGTACATCAGACCAAGCTATTGGCTACCCAGCAGGCTCGTACAACGTAACTGCCACCGACGATAATGGCTGTAATGCCACCACATCGTTTAATATTAGCAACGATGGAGCCCCGCAATTGTCGTTACTTAGCCAAACTAATACTACTTGCGGGCAAGCTAATGGTGCAGCCTCCTTCGATGCGTCGGGCGGACAACCACCTTATAGCTATGCTTGGTCCGAGTTTCCGGGCAACATCACCCCTGCTATTACCAACGTATCGGCAGGCGAGTATACCCTTAATATTAGCGATAGCAACAACTGCTCGGATATTTATACGGTAACCATCACCGACTCGCAGGGGGCAACACTTACCGTAACTAACCAACAAAATGCCACTTGTGGGCAAACCAACGGTGCAGCTACTATTACCGTAAATGGCGGTTCGGCTCCGTTTAGTTATGCTTGGAGTTCGGGTGGATACACCATACCCAACCCAACTACTTTATCTGCCAATACCTATACGGTAACTGTAACTGATGGCATTGGCTGTACAACCACCACTAGTTTAACCATTACACAATCGGCGGCAATAACTATTAATACCCCAACCGTAACTAATGCTAGTTGTGGGCAAGCCAATGGCTCTATTAACTTAGTAGCATCGGGCGGAAACGGTTTGTTTAGCTATACCTGGCTACCCAATGTGGGCATCAGCGGAACGCTAAATAACCTAAATGCAGGTACTTATAATGTAACGGTATCCGACACACAAGGTTGCTCGGCTACTAGCTCGGCGGTAGTTGGCAGCAACGCATCGCCAACAATAGCTATTGTTAATACCAGCAATGCCAACTGCGGACAAGCAAATGGCAGCATTACCTTATCGGCATCGGGTGGTAGTGGTCTAGGTTATACTTACGCTTGGTTCCCCAGTGTATCAACAAGCAATACGGCTACTAATGTGGCAGCAGCTAGCTATAATGTAACAGTTACAGATAGCAATGGTTGTACAGATACCGAAACCATAAACATCACTAACTCGTCGGGACCAACACTTGCTGCACCTACTGTTGTGCAACCCAATTGCGGTAGTAACACCGGTAGCATTACTTTTGCATCTATTGCGGGCGTAACCTACACATGGGCGGGTAGTGCATCTACCACTAACATAGCTACTGCTTTGGGTGCCGGAACATACACACTAACTGTTAGCGATGCCAATGGCTGTAGCGACACAGAATCGGTTACACTTGCCAATTCGTTGGCTCCAAGCCTATCGGTAACAAGCACCACCAACGAAAGTTGTGGCAACGCCAATGGCAATATTGCCGTAAGTGTATCGGGCGGAACAGGTGTTATTACCTACACTTGGATAGGCACAAACAGCACAGGCTCGACGGCAATAAACTTGGCAGCAGGCACTTATACCGTTAATGTATCGGACTCTAATGGCTGTACCGACTCGGAGATAATTGCGCTTAGCAACGCAGCAGCACCTACTTTAACCATACAAAGTGTTGGCGATGCTACTTGTGGACAAAGTACAGGCAGTATCAGCACTAATGTTGTTGGTGGCTCGGGTTCAAATACCTACATTTGGTCGCCCAATGTATCGAGTAGTGCATCGGCGGTGGGTTTGGCTGCTGGCATATACAATATTACAGTTACCGATGGTAGCGGATGCTCATCAACGGCACAAGCTACAGTGGGCGATATAGCGGGTGTTGTGGTAGATTTTGCAACCCCAACCAATACTACCTGTAACAACAATAACGGACAAATTGAAATATCGGCAAGTGGCGGTACTGCACCATATAATTATGCTTGGTCGCACGATTTGCAACTAAACAATGCCATTGCTACCTTGTTAGACGACGGCATTTATAGCGTAACCGTTACCGATGCCAATAACTGCACCGTTGAACAAACGCTTGTTTTAACAGATACGCCCGGTGCCACTTTAAGCGCAGGCACAGTGGTTGATGCCACCTGCAACGCATCGAACGGAAGTTTACAAGTGATAACAACGGGTGGCACATCGCCCATAAACTATTTATGGAGCACAACACCTGCACAAAATACTGCCACTGCCACCAATTTAGCGGCAGGTAGCTACACAGCCACTGTTACCGATGCCAACGCTTGTACCGAAACCATCACCTTAGCGGTTGGCAATGTGGGCGCACCTACTATTACCGTAAATAGTGTTACCGATGCTACTTGTACGGCAGCAAACGGCAGTATTAACGTATCGGCAAGTGGCGGTACGGGCGTGTTGAGCTATGCTTGGTCGAATGGTATTGCTGATACCGATGGCAGCGTAGCCAACTTATTGCCCAATACTTATGCCGTAACCGTAAGCGACGCAACAGGTTGCCAAGCCGTTGAAACCATAACTATTAACGATACGCCCGCACCTACCTTAGCCGTAACTACTATTTTGGCAGATAATTGCGGACAAGGAAATGGCTTTGTTACCGTAACACCAAGTGGCGGCATACCCAACTATACCTACTCGTGGAACACCATACCGCCGCAATCAAGTGCTAGTGCATCTAACCTTTTGGCGGGCAATTATATTGTTACCGTTACCGATGGCAATGCTTGTACCAACACCTTAGCTGTAACCATAAACAACAGCAATGCCCCAACAGCTACTTTGGTGGGCGTGCCTACCGATGCCGCTTGTGGTGCTGCCAATGGCTCGGCTACGATACAAGCCAATGGCGGTGCAGGTAATTATAGCTACGATTGGTCGTTTGCATTAAGCAACGACAATGCGGCATCGCTTAACACCTTGCCTGCGGGTAGCTATGTAGTAACCGTTACCGATGGCAACAACTGCTCGGCAACGGTTGATGTGGTGATTAACAACAGCAACGGACCCGCTATTGATAACACGGTGGTTGTTGAGGCATCGTGCAGCCAATCTAACGGAAGTATTACGGTTAGCATATCGGGCGGAGCAACGCCTTACAACTATACTTGGTCGAACAATGCCGGCAACAACACCCCTACGGCGGCTAACCTAGCACCGGGCAATTATGTAGTAACTGTTACCGATGCCAACGGCTGTAGCATAACACAAGGCAACGACATTATCTTATTGCCTGCCCCTACCATAACCGTTGATTTGCTAACACCCGCCACTTGTGGTTTAGATAATGGAGCTATTACCATTAGCACCACCAACGCAGGTGCATCGCCAAGTTTTGTGTGGAGCAATGCAGCCATCACCCAAAACATTAGTAATTTGGCTTGTGGCACTTACGAAGTAACAGTTACCGATGCAGGTGGATGCACTGCCACACAAACAGCTACGGTGGTTTGTCAAGGTGGCATTACCAATGTAGATGGCACGGTACAAAACACTACTTGCGGTTTAGCCAATGGCGAAATTACCGTTACAGCTACTGGCACAGGCTTAACTTATACCTGGAACGATGCAACACTTAGCACCGACAACCCAACAAACGTGGCGGCGGGTAGTTATACAGTAACCATTACCGATGCAACAGCCTGTACACAAACTGCCGAGTTTGATGTATTGACAAGTACCCCCATCACCCTAACCGAAGGTACTATAACCAACGCCAACTGCGGGCAAACAAATGGTAGTGCTGCTGTTACGGTTGCCAATGCCACCAACCCTGTTAGTTACACATGGAGTACCACGCCTGCACAAACAGCGGCAACGGCTACCAACTTGGCGGCAGGCACCTACACCGTTACGGCAACCGATGCCAATACTTGCTCGGCAACATTAAGTGTGGCGGTAGATAATGCCGACGGACCCAATGCCACCACCACCAACGGCACGGCTGCTTGTGCCACTCCCGAAGGTAGTGTTAGTGCCGATGCCACAGGCGGCGCTACCCCATATAGTTTTGCTTGGAACACCACACCTGCACAAGCTACACAAACGGCTACCAACTTATTGCCCGGTAGTTATACCGTAACTGTAACCGATGCCAGCGGCTGTACGGCTACTGCCACAGCTACGGTTGTTGGCTCGATAGCACCTACCGTAGTTAGCTGCGGCGAACCCAACACCAACAGCCTAACCTTTGATTGGACGGCAGTGGCAGGTGCGGTTTCGTATAGTGTGGCGGTAGATGGCGGTGCGGCGCAAGATGTGGGTAATACCACTACTTTTACCGTAAATGGTTTATCCGAAGGGCAAGAAGTAAGCATTAGTGTTACCGTGATAGGTGCTGCCGAGTGTGGAAACAGCACAGCAGCTACCCAAACTTGCACCACAGGCGTTACGGTTTGCGACCCAGTAGCATTTGTGTTAGATAACTTAGCAACTGTTTATTGCCTAGAAGATGCCCCAGTGGCGTTAAACATTACACCCGCAGGTGGCACATGGAGCGGCAACGGCATGGCAGATAATACGTTTAGCCCCGCAACGGCAGGCACTGGTTTGGCTACTTTAACGTATAACTTAACCAATGGTGCTTGTGTGTACGATACTACTTTTACGACCAACGTGGCAGCCGTAACGGCAAGCATTACGGCATCGGCGAGCAGCGTTACGGTGGGCAATGCGGTTAGTTTAACAGCTACTGCCTCGTCAACAAATGGCGATATTGCTACCTATACTTGGTTGCCTAGCACGGTTATTTGTGGCGATGCGGCTTGCACCACCGTAAGCGATAATGTAATACAAACCACCACCTACACGCTTACAGCAACCGACGAAAATGGTTGTGTAGCTAATGCCCAACAAACAGTTACTGCCCAGCCTATTGGCAATTTAACGCTAATACCCAACTCGTTCTCGCCAAACAACGATGGTACTAACGACTTTTTTGGCGTAAAAGGCACTAACCTGCAAAGTATCTACATGGCAGTATACAACCGCTGGGGACAGTTGGTATACGAATACGAAGGTGCCCCCTCGGTGGGCTGGAACGGCGAACACGATAGCAAACCTTGCGAAATTGGCACGTATGTGTACTACCTACAAATTACATATACCGACGACAAAGAGGAAACAAGCAAAGGTAATATTACCTTGATACGATAAACAGTAGACAAAAAAACCCTCCCCCCGCTGTCAAGTTTTGAGCTTGATGGCGGGGGGAGGGTTTTTGTTTTTTTTGGGGGGATTAATTTTTAACAAATTTCATTAGTTCTGACTGGAAGGTTGATTTTAAATTTTTCGGCACTATAAAAAAGCATGATAGATATATAACTTCATGTAGTATCAAAAAATAGCATTTGCAATAACTGTTGATAATCAACAACTTACGTATTACGAATACCCAATTTTTTATCAAGCAAAATTATTTTTTTCTTTTTTTTGAGAATTTTTCCTAGTTTCCATTTTTTTACTGTATCTTTGCAAGGCAGAACAACGACAGTTGTTAATGTGACTGACCACCGGCTATGCCGTAGACGCAATTTGGAATAATATAAGCAAGCAAAAACAAAACCCGCAGCTACAACAACAAGCAAGGCAACAAAAAGGATTGTGTGACTTTTAACAAACCACTCGAAAATAATGTACACTTGTATCTGAGTTGTATGCCATTTTAAAAACAGAAACACGAATGAACTACAAGGATAAATTTGAGCAGTCAGACAAAAAAAGCCTAAATTCGCTTATTGCGACTAAAATTCTTGACCTTATGGACAAGTTACGTTTAGACGCAAACGAAAATGCACAAAGAAGGTGGATTTGGGAATTGCTGCAAAACGCAAAAGACGTTTCTTTTGACAATCAACAAGTGGAAACAGAAGTATTTATTCAAGACAACGGAGTACAAAAAAGTGTTTCTTTTAGTCATAATGGAAAACCGTTTACAGTTGACAATATTACGTTTTTAATAAAGCAGGTTTCTACAAAAGAAAGAAACGCTAATCCTGAAAACGAAAAGCCTAAGACAACAGGTAAATTTGGAACAGGCTTTTTGACAACCCATTTACTTTCTGAAAAAGTAAAAGTTTCAGGCGTTGTAAAAGAGCCTGATTTAGATTACCGCACCTTTATATTACCATTAGACAGAAGTGGTAGAACACCCGAACAAATTATTGAAAGTGTAAATAAGTCTATAATTGTTCGTGATACATTGGATAGCCAAAGTCCATTATCTAATTACAACCCCAAAGCCTTTAATACATCATTTTGCTACAACTTAGAAGAAGAAGGTTATGAAGTCGCAAAAGTAGGGGTTGAAGATTTGCATATTTCACTTCCTTACACACTTGCCTTTTTACCAAGCATCAAATCTGTATCAATTAAACACGAAAATACGGTTTATGAATTAGCCAAAATTGAGGAGGAAAGTGCTAATATTCAAATTGCAACAATTTACAAAAAGTGCAATCTAAAACCCAAGAGATAAAAATTGCAACACTTTCAAAAAATAATACAACGATTGCAGTTGAAATAGAGCAGTCAAATGGTAAAACCTTTTTGAAAGGGTTTGCAGACGAATTACCAAAATTATTTTGTGATTTCCCTCTGATAGGAACTAATGATTTTAATTTACCAATCGTAATAAATAGTTCAAATTTTAATCCTACCGAGCCACGAGATGGGGTTTGGCTCACAGACCATAATAACGAGCCTAAAATTCTTGAAAATAAACAAAACATACAAGATAGTGTAGAATTGTATTTGATACTACTTGAATATGCTTCTGAAAATAATTGGCAACACTTATTCCATTTGGCAAAAACAGACACACCAACAGAAAAAAAATGGTTCTCAAAATCTTGGTTTGAAACCAACTTCCAAAAACCAATTCGTCAAAATCTACTTGTAACACCAATTGTTGATACACTAAACGGTAGATTAGCGATTAAAAATGATGAAAGTTGTGTGGATTTTCCTTGCCACAGAAAGAAAGAAATAAGAGAGAAAATTTGGGAACTTTGTAATATTGGTAATTACTTCGTGTTGCCTATAAAAGATGAAATACACGAATGGTACGAAGTCATTTGGGACAAAAACGATTATCTTACCTTAGAAACTATTATTTCTTGGGTAGCATCTCAAAAGGACTTAAAAACACTTTCTGAACAACTTTTGAAAAGTGAAAGCCAAACAATAGAATGGTTAAATCAATTTTATGATTTGATTAGCCTTGATGATAGTGCCTCAAATCTTATTAATCAAGATAAATATGCGGTTATACTTAATCAAAACAATGTGTTTCAACTCAAATCTAAGTTGAGTGTTGATGGGAGTATTGAAGAAGAACTAAAAAATGCTTTGATAATACTTGGCAAAGATTGGCGAGAAATCTTAGTTCACCAAGATATTGAAACAAGGGAAAAGATAGTTTATGCAACTAAAACCCAAGATAATATTATTGATGAACTTAATAAAATCATCAAAGAAGGAAAGAACGAAAATATATCAAAGGCTTGCGATTACTTATCGGCTTGCTTTGCTGATGATACAGCGTTTCCCACCGAACAAGAAAATATTTATACATTTTGTAAGGCTATTTGGGATATGCCCGAAAAGAAAAATTGCAAAACTGGAGTGCGAGTATTTGGCAGGAAGTTAATAAACTTCAAATTAAGTGGCTAATCCAAACTATTGCAGAAGGCAAAAACATTGAAAAATTACAGGAAAGTCTAAAATTAGACAAAAAACAGTCTTTGACTTGGTTAAATTCATTCATTGATTTCTTAGTGGCAAATGGCTATGATAGCCAATTAAACCTTAAAACGTCGCCTATTTTACCTAACCAAAAACGGTAACTTCTGCATAAAGGACGACTTATTTTTAGACAACGGAGAGATAGACGAAGCACTAAAAGACATTTTAGAAAGTCTTGATTATGAACTTAGGAAAGAACTTCTTGATTTGTCAATTTTCTTAGAATTGCCAAAAAAAAGAGAAAGAACCGAAGGGTTTGTAGCAGATGAAATTTCAAAATTGATTACGCCTAAGTTTGCAGAGTTCCAGAACAGACGAAACAAAGCAAATTTTCAAATCACTTTGTTGTGGTTTAACAAGCATAAATTACTTGCTGAAAACTTATTTTCATTGCTTTATGCCAACAAGCATAAACTATATGATGATGACGAAATATTGGAAAATATAAATAAAGCAGAACAGCTAACCGATTTATTAAAGGATAACAATGTCAGTAGCATCGCAGAATTAAAAGAATTAATTGCAAAAGGGCAAAGTAATAGTGCAAACCTTTTACCTATCACTCAGGAAATACTAGTTAGCATGGGTATTTCATCTCATGAGGAGTGGGCAGAGGCGATTAAGGATAAAAACCTTGCTGCAATTTTCTCTCATAAATCAGTTCCAACAACTGATATGTTTTTTTATGTTCAAAGTTTGATAAAACAAGCTAAAGAGAATATTATAGCTCATTTAACAACACTTGAAAACTATGATATTTCTGAGTTGGACGATACAACCGCCCCAACAATTTTAGCTGGAATAAAAAAGGATGGTCAAGATATAAGTATTGTTGCGAGACCAGCATATCAGGGAGAGGTAATAATTCATTACGACTCCGAAAGAGATATATTAGATTTCGAGCCTTCTGAATTGTGGATTGATGATGGTATTATACCTCGCAAAATTTCATTGGGTCATATTTTAAAAAAGGCAAAAATAATTAAATTCCCAATCTAAAATTATGGATTTATCACAAGAAATATTTCAATTAATAGGAAAGCCCGAAGACGAAAAATTGGAATACAAATCTGTATTACCTCCTGCAAGGAGTATAGGGCAAATGATTTCTGCTTTTGCGAATTCACAAGGCGGAATTATTATCTTAGGGGTATCTGAATCTCAAGGTCAGATAACAGTTAATGGTTTAAGTGAAGATTTTAACGCAAATAGTGTTACTCACAAAGCAATTGATTTACTAGTTCCAAAACCTATTGTTAATTATCAATATGTAGTTTATCATTCAAAAAAAGTATATGCAATAAAGGTTGAAAAATCTGACTTACCTGTTTTAATGGAAGGAAAAGAATATATTAGGCAAGGAGAAACAATAATTCAAAAAAACTTTTCGAAAACATCTAGCAGACCATCCCCAGTTCCGATTGTCAACCAATTAACTCAAAGGCTTAATAACTTCAGGGAAAACAGTACAAGTGCTAAGACTAAATTTATAGAACACTATCAAAGTGTTTTAAATATTATTTCTGATTTGGGTAATCTACTATATCCAAATTCGCCAACAACTCCCCAAGATGATATCGAAAAAGTATTACAAATTCGACATTTATATGCCCACCGAAATGGAATAGTTGATGAAAAATTTTTACAATTTTACACTGGGCAATATAATGTGAACGATGAACATCAGCTTTCCATTAGTGAACTTTTGAATCACTTCTTATATTTAAGCGAAACAGTTGACAGACTTGACAAAGCAGCAATCCAAAAATATCAACTGGTGACATTAAATTAAATAAATCCATGACAAAATTGTTACCTATCGAAAAAGCACGAACCACTAACATGGGTTTGGCAAAATGGCGGGTTCAGTGCTTAATTGAACATACTACCGCGTATCAACTTTTGTGCTGATTGACGTTTAGTGCTTCGAAATTCGCTTCTTCGCCAAGTGCAAAACGTTGCACAATAAAACTCCCCTACGCTCGTATCACACAACATAAAACGCCCTACCATAATTGGTAGGGCGTTTTATGTTAGCCTAATTCGCGATTTATTGCTCCCAAACCTTTGACTGATAGCAAACAAACTTACAAAACTACCTGCTTAGTCTCAATCGTTTAATCATTTGTAGGCGCAGCGATAGGGGAATGCTGTAATAATATTTTAGAAAGATGGTATAAGCAATAACCGCAAAAGCCAGATTGGGTATTTTGGGTAATAGCAGTTTGCACTTATCCACAAAGCTAAGTTGTTGGGTAGCTTGGTAGCCCAATTGTGTGCCTGTTTGGGCGCAAAGCGTTTCGATAAGGGCAACCTCTTGGGTAGTTAAGCGGTTTTTCCATGCCTCGATGCGCGAGGTGTTGATGGGTTTTTGCAAATCGCCCAATACTTTTTGGTCGCGGTTGCTGGTGTCGGTGCTACGTTGGTGGGCTTGCACCTTTTTGTAAGGCGTAAGCATATCGGCATCAAAATTTATGTTTAAAAACGCACATGCCTCGCGTAGGGGTTTGTTCGGTATCTTGCACCATTTTTTCGTAGGGTATCAGCATTAGTTGGTTGGGGTAGCGTTTTTTCATTCGCAGTACCTCTTGGTTGTATTTATCCCACAAAAACGCATGAAAAGCCACATCGCCCAAACCTGCTCGGGCTTCGCTTTCGCGCTGCGACAGCACCACCGACCTATAATCGCGCACAGCTACCAAAAATTTAGCTTTCGGAAAAATTTTGAGCAGTGGCTCAATAAAAAATGTGTATTCGGGGTTTTTATCCACAATAGTACGCACCTGTTCATTACTGCGGTTGGGCAACGTAATATTCATCAACAATTGTTTGCAAACATTGGCATAGCTGTGTTGTGGCAGTTGTTGTTTATCAAAATGCAGGTACATATCGGTATCAAAATCGGCGAGCCATAGGCGCTCGTCGGTTTGTTTTTTTATGTCTAAAATGGTAGATACGTAGTTGCTTAAATCGGTACTAAAATGCTCGGGCATAGCGGTTGTACCCGAATATTTTTGGTTAAATGCCATTACTAATCTTGCTTCGGGTATGCAAATTACCTCGGGGTTGGCGTTAAAAATGGTGGTCATTAGGGTTGTGCCGCTGCGCCCCGACCCCACAATAAAATGAATTTCGGTGTTATTGAGTTGCTCTATGCTGTAATAAGGCATATTTAATAAATAATAGAGAATGGAGAATGAAAAATACGAAAACTGCTTAAAACTTGCAATGTTTGTTATTTCTTACCAAAATCGGCTAATACATCGCCCGAAAAAGACATGGGCATTAGTTGTTTCATGGAGCGTACAACATATACCCGCTCGTTTTTGCCTACCATATATATGGTAATGTTGTTACCAAATTTATGTTCGTACTCAACAAGCACTTGTCGGCATCCGCCGCAGGGCGACACTATTTCGTCGAAGTTGGGGTTTAGGTCGTAGTTAATAGTTACGGCAACGGCTTTTACGGGGTGTTGGGGTTTGCTGCCGATGCGTAAAAAATGGCTACTCGCTCGGCGCATAAGCCGCTTGGATAAGCTGCGTTTTCTTGGTTGTTGCCTTCAAACACTTGCCCGTCGGCGAGTAATACGGCTGCCCCTACCTGAAATTTTGAGTAGGGTGCATGAGCATTAAGGCAGGCTTTGCGTGCAGTGGCAAATAGTTGTTGTTCTTGTTCGGTAAAATCTTGGTGGTTGTCGTAGGCTTCTATGGTAACAGCTAACTGTATAGTTTTCATGAACTTAATGTTGTAAGATAAAAAGGGGTTAAAGGTACATAATTTTGTGTTTAGATAGATAGCAATATGCCCTAAAAATTGCATTGTGTAGTTAAATTAGCTGTTTGTAGCAGTTTTTAGTCAAAAATATGCCTCTAAAGCACCTGTTTAAGTGTTTTAGAGGCATATTTTTTATGTAAAATGATTATACATTTCAAATAGTAATATATTTTTTAAAACATTAAATATATAGGCTGTATTTATTTTTCTACTTCAAAACACCAAACGTTGCACTTGTCGGGCGGTTTTGTTGTCGTTGGTTTTTACGGTTAGTATATATACATAAGCTCCGGCGTCCTATTTTGCTACCAAAATCGTCGAGTCCGTCCCAGGTAATGTCGTCCGAGCGGTAGCCTGCCGTTTGTATTTCTTGGTGCAAAGTTTTTATTAATTTGCCCGACAGGGTGTATACCTGTACCATCACATTTAGGGGTTCGTTGGGGCGGTTATGTTCAAACCAAAACTGGGTATAGTCCATAAATGGGTTTGGGTAGTTAAGCACATTTTTAAGTGCCAACTCTGCCGACGATGCCACCACAAACTCGGTATATCCCTTACCCGAGTTGTTGTTAATGTCCCATGCTTTTACCTCAATACGATGTAAGCCTTCGGACAGGTCGTTTAAGGGGTATTGTACCTCGCCACTTTTGTAGCTATTTAGGTCGGTTTTGTAGTATTGGTTAAGGGTATAGGCGTTGCCGTTGTCGTCGTTTAATACTCCAGTTATGTCGTGACCAACACCACTACCGGCTGTGTTTATGCCGTTTTCGTCGCGTATTTTGGCAATTAGCAAGGGGCTTTTGTCGGTGGTGCTACCAAACACAAATCGTTCATCGCCCATAAAAATATCTATTTGCGGTGGTTGTTGGTCGTTAAAAGCTTGGTCGTTTATGCCGCCAATATATAGGGCTTCGGTATAGCCATTAAAGTCGGTTTGATTATCGGCGGCATAATAGCTAATTCTACCTATGCCATATTGGTAGTTAATATCTTTGGGTACGATAAACGAAAACTCGAAACTGCCATTTGTTACACTTGCTTGTCCTTTAAACAGCACATTTCGGCGCAAATCGAAGGAGGTTTTGGGGCTGCCCGAGTCGTTGCCAAGTGTTTCGATGTTAATTTTTTTGTCGAAAACTGTGGGGTACACAATGCCATTAAACGATTCTAATCGGTTGCCTTGTTGGTCGCGTACTTCGCCTTTTACTACAACGGTTTGTAGGGCTCGTATGGTGTCGGCGGTGCCGCCTGTTAGGGGTTTGTTGTTGATTTGTGTAGTAACAACGGTGGTTTGTTGCGGATAAGCCAAATGCAAGGCGGGGTCGCCAAATAAGGCAAATTTGTGGTTATTTACAGCACTCGATTGCGAGTCGAAATTGGGCGAGTAGCTAAGTGTAAACACATCATTTTTTGCTAATCGGGCTGCCTCGCCTATGGTGGGCATGGTGCCGTTAATAGGTTCAAATAGGCGTTTGGTAAAAGCTCCGTTTAAGGTGGCATTTGAGCCTGCATACACCAACCTAACAGTGGTCATAAGGGCAATAGCTCCGCCATCGGGGTATAGCATTAGTTTTTCGCCTATCGAGTATTTGTCGGGGTTGTCGTATCGGGCAAAGCTGCAGGTTGCGGTTACAAACAAAGGCATTTTGTCGGTGTTTCGCCATTTGGGTAAATCGCTGGCATCTAATACGCGCTCGTAGGTCCAGCCGTCTTCGCCGCCATGCCCGCTGTAGTTAAGCATCAATGCTCCCGAAAATACTTGGGCATTCAATGCCTCTTTTGCTGCGGGGTAGCGGTTGCCTCCGGCGGTGCTTATTTGTTGATAGGCATCTAAGTAAATTTTGTTTATGTTGTATACTGGATGATTGGCAGCCATAAAATCGGCGCCCTCTTCGGCATCGTTTAGGTGGGTGTTGCCATCTTCGTCATCGCCAATAAAACACACATCGTTGCGCCAATTGCCCATGGTGGCTTGTTGGGTATAGTGTGTTATTTTATCTACCACAATATTGCCTTCTTCGTTGCTTTTTATGGGTATTCTGCCAATGCCAATGTCTAACAAATATTTATTGGTCGACATGGTTTCGCCTTCGTTATCATCTAAATAACCAAAAAAATCGTCGGAGCAATAGGTGTAGGTAGTACTTAGTGTTTCGGGACTTTCGTAGGTGGGTACAAAATTGCTGTTTGTGCCGTCTTTAAATTTCAGGTCTTTGTAATCATACGATGCATCGCCCCAAAATAATACATATTGAGGCATTGCGTTTGGGTCGTTTTCGGCGCGGTCGTACAGCATTTTTAGGTAGTCGCATGGCAGTAACATCTAATTTACCCGACGAAAACTCGTTGTAAATTTGCTGTGGGGTAACTATTTTTATGCTTAAATTGTCGTACTGTTGATGAAAATCGGCAAGCTGTTGGGCAGATGATACAAAATTGGGGTGCGATATAATGACCATATCGGGTGTTTCGGGGGCGTGTAGGTTTTGTTTTTCGGCAATACCTTCGGCTTCGGGCGTTAAAAACTGTGTGCCATCAAAGGCAATATATTGGCGCAATTGGCTTGCTTGTGCCACAAAACTAAAACCGTTGGTTGTGGCATTAAGGGGTATTTGTTGTACTTGGTCTATGCGGCTAATATCCCAAACAGTAAGGCTGTTGTTTGCCTGTAGGTTAAATTGGGCTATGGCATTTTGGGCAACCGATGCACCATCTCTAAAACCCATTTGTCCGTTGCAAATTAAGTTGCGGCGCACATTAAGCACCAAATAATTTAGCCAACCTTCGGCGGCGGCATCGGCAATGTTGTAGCGTACTT
The DNA here is from genome assembly GCA_016718845.1 of Sphingobacteriales bacterium. Classification (GTDB taxonomy): domain Bacteria; phylum Bacteroidota; class Bacteroidia; order Chitinophagales; family UBA2359; genus JAEUUX01. The sequence goes on along the minus strand of JADKCK010000001.1, from coordinate 221,254 downwards.
TTATGCCAATGGGGTTGTTGTTAGATACGGTAAAGGCGGTAGTGGCAAGGGCGGGTCGTCCGTAGTCGTATTCGTAGCCGGGTGTAACTGTGCTGATAGACATGGTTTGCAGCAAGGCATCGTTAACAAAAGTACTAAACGATGCCGAGGCAGCTATGGTGCGCCCGGCAACCGATGTAGTCAAGTATTGCTGTGCCGATAGGTCGAGGTTGGGTATCGTAAAATTAAAAGTTTGTTCGGTTCGTTGTGCATTAAACAACTCGCCATACCAAGTGCGTCCGCTATAATTGGGGTTATCTTCGTCAATTTCGTGGGCTACATAATCGCTAAAAGTGTTTAGTTGTAGGGTAGGTGTGGCGGTGTTGGGTGCGGCTTGTGCAATGCGTTTTCCGGCACCAATATCAAAGTTTAAATAATAGTAATTATAATCGGAGTAAACATTTTTTGTCCACTCAAAACGCTTGGTTGTTGGGTTAAATGACCACTGATTTGGGCTTTGCGCATAAAAAATCAAGAAATCTCCGCTATCAAACACGTTATTTTGGTTGTTATCGCTTACTTGTATAGGATTTTCGAGTAAATCGTCGTATTTTTCGCCCGAACTTAGCTCAGGTAGCATACCGCCTCCATTTCCGTAGATGCGCAAGTTGGCAATTGGCACTGTTTGGCTGATACCTAACTTGCTTAAAAAGGCAAAATCTATTTTGTAAACGCCCTCTTCTGTCACCTTAAAACGGTATAAATCACCTTGGTTAAAAACCGAGTTGTTGGTATATTGCCTTATGCCGCGTTGTGCAGGCTGTGGTTGTATTTGATAGACCAAATCGCACGAAATTAATTTTTCGTAACCACCCATTTCGGTGCGGCGCAATGGCACAAAACTAAGCAACGCAAAAGGTTTCTTTTTTTCTTGCGCAATTTTTGCTTGTGGCACAATATTATTTTGCACCACATCGTTAACCCCTAACAAGTTTGGTGGCAACACAACTGCCTCGTATTGTGCATTTGTAATACTTACTTGTATGCGCCCTGTGGCATTAACGGGTGTTTTTTTACCAAAGATGGGCAGCCAATGTTGTTGAGGCTCGTACATTGCCCCCTCGAAACTTAGCGTTTGGGCTTCCTTGCCCTCGGCAACGGCAATAGTGCGGGTGGCTTGCTGCCAATTAATAATAAGGTGTTGGGTGATGCTGTTTTGTGCCGATGCTTGCAAACAAACACAAGCAGCAAAAAACAACAATAAGGTGTGATAAGGTTTCATGCTATTTTGATTTTTTGACGTGTATATTAAGGTAAACGAAAAAGATATGGATTTAGTTTTTGAAAACAAAATACGATGTACCGAAAAATTACTTGGGACAATTTGAATGATAACTTTGGTATTACGGCGCAACGCAAAAAAATATTTTACGAAACGCCAAGCATTCAACCCTCGGCTTGGTTAATACAAGCCATCAAGCGGGGTTTGCAAAGCCCCTTGATGTCGGAAAAAGCACGCTCGGAAAGTTTAGTTTATCCTATACTAACCGATTTGTTGGAGCTAAATAAAGACACTATCACCTTATACTCGGGTGCCGAGCTAAACGCCGATAAAAAAAATGGCTTAAATGGCGAATGCGATTTTTTGCTTGGGACAGGTGCCACACGCAGTAAGCCTCGATGCGCCTTTATTTACAGCCGTAGAAGCTAAAAAAGCCGATATAGATTTGGGGTTAGCACAATGTGCCGCACAAATGTTGGGCATACGTATCTTTAATCAAAAAAAAGAAAAACCTACACCAACCGTTTATGGCTGCGTTACAACAGGCAGCGATTGGCAATTTTTGTTGCTGCAAGATAAGGTAGTTTGGGTAGATACCGATTTGTATTATTTGGGCGAATTGCCAAAACTATTGGGCATTTTGCAAACTATTGTAGATAAAGCAAAATAACATCTTTTAGCAAACAACAAACAACCCCAATTATTGTTTGTATTGGCACTAAAAGTAACTATGTATAATTTATGTTAAAAAGTATTGCTAGATATTTTCTCGTTTTTTTTTGCTGCTTAAGCGCAACTGCCTCTTTGCAGGCACAAGATGCCGAGTTTAGTCAGTTTTTTGCGGCTCCGCTGCACCTAAACCCTGCCATGATAGGTTTTTCGCCAATGCCGCGTGTTGTTGTCAACTTCCGCGACCAATACCCATCGTTTAATCAGGGCTATATTACCCTTGCTGCCTCTTACGACCAACATTTTGATAAACTAAATAGCAGCTTTGGTGGCTCGGTGTTTGCCGACCGCACAGGCAGCGGTATTTACAACACTTACTACCTGACGGGATTTTATGCCTATCAGTTGCACCTCAACGAAAATTTATTGCTAAAAGCTGGCTTACAAGCCTCGTATCTGCAACAAAACCTAAATTGGGACAAAGTTATTTTGGGCGATATGATTGACCCACTAACGGGCGAAGCCATCATACCATCGGGCGAAGACCTGCCCCTGCGCGAAACCCTACACCGCCCCGACTTTGGAGCAGGCATATTAGCCTATAACGAAAAATTGTATATCGGAGCGTCGGTTAAACACGTATCGCGCCCCAACCTATCGTTTACTACCGTTGCCGACAACGAAAACCGCCTGCCCGTGCGCAGCTCCATACATGCAGGCTATACATTTTATGTAGGAGCCGAAAAATTTATGAAAAGCCGCTTTTATGTAATGCCTAATATTTTGCTTATTAACCAAGGCAAATTTAACCAAATTAATGCAGGCGTATATGCAGGCAAAGGAATTATTTTTGGCGGATTGCAATTTAGGCATACTATGCAAAACCCCGATGCGTTTATTACAACCATTGGCGTGCGCAAAGACATTGTGCAAGTAGGCTACAGCTACGACTTTACGGTGTCCAATTTAAACACCAATGCCGGCGCACACGAAATATCGGTGATGCTCGACTTTGGCAACACCCAAGCAGTACGCGATGCCCGCAAACGCAAAAAAACAGCCGAATGCCCCGCTTTGTTTGGACAATAAGTTAAAAAAATGACAAAAAAAACACCAAAAAATCATTTTTTAGACAATAAAACGCAAACATTTTTCGTTTGCCCAAAAAACACTTAACTTTGAGGGTTAAAAACACCCCAGTTTAAACAAACTTAAAAAAAAACACCACAAACATGAAAAAAAAAACAAATAACTCAATTGCTACTTTTAGTAGTGTGCCTCTTTGTTGCTTTTAGTGCTAATGCGCAAGCCAGTCTTCAACGCTCCGATACACTTGTTGCTCCCCCCAAAAGCACAACCACAGATTTACCGCCTTCGCAAGATGCACTAAAAGATAGCCTGCTAAAAGAAGTTAGCAACTATCCTTTTATTTTTGAAGGTACTATCCGCGAAATTACTATATTTGAAGACGATAAGCACGAAATATGGACAAGCACTTTGATACAAATACACAAAAGTTTTAAAGGAAACTTGCAAAGCGGTACGGTGGAACTGATGACAAAAAACATAGATATTTTTGCCGATAAACACTCTCCTCGCCCCCCACTCCCTCGCAAGCTAGTTCAGAGAGATACTACTTCTTATGACCCTGGACAGATAGGTTCATCAGGTGTATTTTTTCTCGATACTTTGTGTTATTTGCCAATTATAAAAATTAAAAAACGAGATTGTGACGGCAAACCACTTGATATAGCCATTAGCCTTGATACAACAGCAAGCCCTACACCCAAAGCTATTTTTGGGGATAAAACAACTAACAAAATAAAACTTACCTGTTCGGGAAAGAAAATATGGTACAATTTAGCAAAAAACTCAAAATACGAGCACAATACCAGTTTGGGTATCGGATATATTTCACGTAAAAATAGCAGAGATAGAAAATACGGAGAAATAGCATTTGAAGACACCATAGAAGTGTATGATTTTATTAGGCGAATAGAAAATACTAATGTTATTGATTTTACAAAGAAACAATTTAGAAGAACGGATTACAAATGGCAGAAAAAACGAAACGACTCTCCGCTAAATTTTAAAACAAATCTCAATCAAGAAAAACAAGTAATTTTAGATAGATTGAATAGCATAAACAGCACGGCAAAGAAAAATCTAAAAATTGCTTCGGATAACAATATAAGCTATTTTTTTGAAAACGAAGCTTATATAAAGGTATTTATGTAGCTACATTAAAAACCACCAACGAACAAAAAAGCACAAAAATATCCATAATTAAATAACAAACAAAGAATAACAACCAAATTTTTAAAAATCCGAATAAACACTTAATAACATGAAGAACATGGTGAGCAATTCGACCAAGTTTTTGCTACTAGCAATGGTAGCCGTTACGCTTTTCTCGTGCAAAAAAAAGACAGATGCATCGAGCGCAACAGGCTGGAACTACAACGACCCCAAAATGGGTGGTTTTGAAGTAGCTAAAAACAAAGAACAAAAAAATGCGCCAGGCTTAAAACTGGTGCCAGGTGGTACGTTTGTAATGGGTAACGTTGAAGAAGACGTAACCTACGAATACGACAACATACCCAAAAAAGTAACCGTTTCGTCGTTTTATATGGACGAAACAGAAGTGTCTAACGTGCATTACCGCGAGTACATCCACTGGATGGAGCGTACCTTTGGCGAAACATACCCACAGTTGGTGCGCAAATCGTTGCCCGATACCCTAGTATGGTACGAAGAATTGGGCTATAACGAGCCATTCGTAAAATACTACTATCGCCACCCTGCTTACAACGACTACCCAGCAGTAGGCGTAACCTGGGAGCAAGCCAACGAGTATTGCAAATGGCGCTCGGACAGGGTAAACGAAAACGAACTAATCAAAGAAGGTATTGTTGAATACGACCCCAACCAATATGGAGCCGAAAACTTTAATACCGAAGCCTACCTATTGGGTCAGTACGAAGGTATTGAGAAAAAAGGACTACCTAACCTCGACCCTAATGGCGAACCTACCCGCCGCGTGCGTTTTGATGATGGTATATTGCTACCCGACTACCGCCTACCAACCGAGGCAGAATGGGAGTACGCAGCACTTGCCGTTATTAGCGCCCCCGACGAAGAACGCTACGACAACCGTAAATCAATGCCTTGGGAAGGTAGCTCGGTGCGTTATGCAAAACACGACAAATGGCAAGGCGATATGTTGGCAAACTTTAAACGTGGCAATGGTGACTATGCAGGTATTGCAGGTAACCTAAACGATAAAGCCGAAATTACCGCCCCTGTAAAAACTTACTTGCCCAACGACTTTGGCTTGTATAACATGGCAGGTAATGTAAGCGAGTGGTGCTTAGACGTTTATCGCCCAATGACTAGCATGGATTCGGAAGACTTTAACCCATTCCGTGGTAACGAATTTAAAACCCAAGCCCGCGACGAAGAAGGTAACATAGCACCCAAAGACAGCCTTGGTCGTATTCAATATCGCGCCTTACAAGAGGACGAAATTGGTCAGCGTACCAACATTCGTAAAGCCAATGCTATTAACTACCGCGATGGTGACGAAGAATCTGAATCGGTTTACGACTCAGACAAAACTACCCTTATCAGCGACAAATCGCGCGTGGTAAAAGGTGGCTCGTGGCGCGACCCTGCTTACTATCTATCGCCTGGTGTACGCCGTTTTATGGACCAAGACAAAGCCGCCAACTGGGTAGGTTTCCGTTGTGCCATGATTCGTGTGGGTAGCCCCGACGGTCAAGAAATGAAAGCGCCTAAAAGCAAATCGCCTAAACGCCCTTGGCAATAAGCCTTAGCTAATAGGTAAACATAAAAAATCCTCGTGCCATTGCGGCACGAGGATTTTTTTGATTGGTTGTGTTTTTTAAAAACCATTTAAATTAAATAAATTATCCTTGAAATTAACAGCTCGTAGCCTGATAGTTATTTTCGTTTTTTACTTTGTTTAAGTATCGAAAAATCTTCGCGCGAGCCAATAACGGTGTTGCTTAAACGCCCTAAACCGCTAATTTCCATGGCTATTTCGTCGTCTTCGCGTAGCCAAACGGGTTTGTAGTTGGGATTTTTGTGCTTTTCGGTGCCGTTTATCTCCAAAAAACAACCGCCGCCAACCGTACCCGAGCCAATAATATCGCCCGGAAAAATATCTACCCCATACGATACTCGCTCTATGAGTTCGGCAAATGTCCAGTTCATGGTTTGCATATTGTTGCTGCACACCAATTGGTCGTTTACCCAGCATTGCATATCAAGTTTATAGTGGTTACCTGTATGTCCTTTGGGTGCGGGGCATAGGTAGTCTTTGAGTTCGTCGGGGGTTACTAAAAATGGACCTACGGCTGTGCAAAAATCTTTACCTTTTGCCGGACCCAAGTTTAGTTTCATTTCTTCGGTTTGTAGCACGCGGGCACTAAAATCGTTCATAATCATAAAGCCTGCAATATAGTCGTCGGCTTCGTGAGCTTGTATATTTCGCCCTTCGGAGCCAATTACAACGGCAATTTCTAGTTCAAAATCGAGTTGTTCAAAGTGGTCGGGCATACATTCTACTTCGCCGGGTCCTTGAACGGCATTGTGGTTCGAGAAATAAAATACCGGAAATTGGTCAAATTCGGGTATCATCTCTAATCCGCGGTTTTTGCGTGCTGTTTCAACGTGTTGTCTAAAGGCATAACCATCGCGCAGCGAGCTTGGGTGTGGCACGGGTGCCATTAGGGTTAGTTTGTCGAGTTGTGCGGGCTGTGCTTTTACTTTTTCGCCGGCTTTTATTTTAGCGTCCATGGCTTTGGCAAGTACCATAGTTTCGTCTTCGCCCCACAAAAAGTCCATCATGTTATTGGGCAAATCTTTGTGTAATTCGTTTAGGTTATACACTTTGTTTTGCACCACTAAACCTAGTTGTTCTTCTTCGGTGTTGGGGTTGTAGTAGGTAATTAGTTTCATTTATTTTTTGTAAGATGATATTGTGATGGAGGTTTTTGGGTGTTTGTTGTACTTTGATTATGGGGGTGGCAGCTGCTTGTCAACTTAGGGTAAGCCAATCATCACCCCCAAAAAAGACATTTACCGCGTCAAGCGGGGCGTATGCAATTTGTTTTTGGAGTTACTGATAAGTATTTTTAAAAAAGCATTTTATCTATAACAAACGATGCCTTACTTAAATTGGTTAGCCATTTATTTAGCACAAATTTAAGTCTTATGGCATTTATATGTTTTTAATTGCTTTTTCCCATGTTGGGCTAATACTGGATAGTATTTTTTTAGTATGATTTATACAAGACTGCTCCTTAAATTTGTACCATTTTTCCAAAGGTTCGGGATTAGGGAGATTATCGAGTATGTCTCTGAATTTACGGAAGGGGTTTCGTTGAGCTATGGCTGCAAGAAGTTTGTTTTGCAGATTTTCAGACTTGATTGTTTCTATAAAATCTACCATAATGTCGTACGATTCACGAGAGGACATTGGTTCGATGCGTTCGGGCTCTTCCCAAGAGTCTATCAAATCTTGGGTTTCTTGCCATAATTCTACATCGTCCATGTGTTCTTCGGGCAACAAAGATGCTGCCTGCCCAGTTTTAACATCAATAAATACAATATAGCCAAACTCTAAGTCGTTAGCTATTTCTTTTACTTGTTCTAACGAATAAGGGATTTTTTCTTCAAGCATGATAAATTATATTTAAATTTATTTACACAAGTTCTTCTTCGGTCAAATTGGCGTAGTTGTGGGCAATTTGGTCGAGGGTGTCGTATATTTCTTGGGGGTTGTTGGCGGTAACAAGCACCATTCGGTAGGGTTTTATGTTTGGTAGCCCCCTAAAATAGTTGGTATAATGGCGGCGGGTTTCGAGTATGCCAAGTGTGGTTCCTTTCCATGCCATGGCGTGGTTTAGGTGGTCGCGGGCGGCTTGTACGCGCTCTTCTAGGGTTGGTGGGGGCAGTAGCTCGCCGGTGGCAAAGTAGTGTTTTACTTCTCTAAAAATCCAGGGGTAGCCAATGGCGGCTCGCCCTATCATGATGCCATCAACGCCGTAACGTTGGCGCATTTCGAGGGCTTTTTGTGGGGTGTCTACGTCGCCGTTGCCAAAAATGGGTATGTGCATACGCGGGTTATTTTTTACCTCGCCAATTAGTGTCCAGTCGGCATCGCCTTTATAGAGTTGTTTGCGGGTGCGTCCGTGTATGGATATGGCTTTTACGCCAATGTCTTGTAATCGTTCGGCAACGTCGACAATATTTTTGGTGTCTTCGTCCCAGCCTAATCGTGTTTTTACGGTTACGGGCAGTTTGGTACCTTTTACAACAGCATCGGTTAGTTTTATCATTTTGGGTATATCTTGCAAAATACCTGCTCCTGCCATTTTGCAAACCACTTTCATTACGGGGCAGCCGTAGTTTATGTCGAGCAGGTCGGGGTTTCGGCTTTCTACAATTTCGGCAGATACGCGCAGGGCTTCTAAGTCGCCGCCAAAGATTTGGATACCAATGGGGCGTTCATAGTCGTAAATATCTAGTTTTTGTATGCTTTTTTGGGCATCGCGTATCAACCCCTCCGACGATATAAATTCGGTGTACATCAAGTCGGCTCCTTGTTTTTTGCATAGGGCGCGAAAAGGCGGGTCGCTTACGTCTTCCATAGGTGCAAGCAAAAGTGGGAAATCGGGTAGTTCTATATTATCTATTTTAACCATTTTTGGGGTTTTTGGGGTGTTTATGCCTTAGTATTAAGCATAAAAATGGTAGTGGGTCAGGATTGTGGTGCAAAGATACGGCATAATTGGGTGTAAAAAATAATTTTTCGCAACAATTTTGCATTTGCTATTGTTTATACCAAAAAAAGGGCGTATCTTTGCACCTCGAAAACAAGAGCGGGGTGTAGCGCAGCCCGGTAGCGTACACGTCTGGGGGGCGTGTGGTCGCAGGTTCAAATCCTGTCACCCCGACATAGTAAAAGGTCATAACTTAATGTTGTGACCTTTTTTTTGTTTACTATATTTTTTGTGCCACCAAGTAGGCTTGTTCGTCGCCAAATTCATAAGGTTCGCCGTCGGGTTGTGCATACGCCCTTAGCAGTTTAAAACCGCTTTGGGCAAGCATAAAATCCATTTCGGCGTAGGTGTATATGTAATGATAAATGGTGCGTTGTTCGGTTTGTCCATTTTTTATAAAGGTTAGTTGAGTATCTAATCTGCCTAATTGTAAATTGTGTTCGTGTTCCATCAAAAAGGTCATTTCGCCGGCTGTTTGCCAATCGCGCAGCACTAAATTGGGCAAAATACTTTCGGCAAGCATACCTGTATGCAGCACCAACAAAGCAGTGCTTTGCAAATGTTGCCCTACATTTGTTAGCACATCGGCGGTGCCTTTGCGGTCGAAATACGATATACTGTTGCCCATGCAATAAGCCCCGCGATATTGGTCCGGTAATTGGGCAGTGCTTAAATCGTCGTTTACCGTATCAATAGGCAAGCGTAGGTTTTGTGCTTGCTGCTGTAGTTGTTGGGTATATGGCTGGGCAATATCAACGGCTGTTATCACATATCCCTTTTTAGCCAATGGAAGTGCGTGTCTGCCATAGCCGCACAACATGTCTAACAATCGAGCGCCCTTGGGCAACCGAAACAACTGGTGCAAAAAAGCTACTTCGTCTTTGGTGGTTTGTTGGTCGTGGCTTTTCTCCCAAAAATCGAGTGCTATGTCGGTAAAAAAATCTTTATACCACATTTTTTATTTAATTTTTGTATGAGTTTTATTTATTTTGTCACTAAAAAGTAATAAAGCTTTACTTAGATAGTTATCGCATTACTTTGCACGTTTTTTGCTGTATATTTATTGCATTAAGCATTGCTTTGTAGTGTTTGCAAGTTTGTTAAAAATCAGGAAGACAATTTATCTGTTTTATTTTCAAAAATGGCAATTATACAAGCAACTATTACAAAACCAATTACTATGAAACTTAGGTGCCTTATTTTTTTATTTTTTGTAAATTTCGTATCTTGTAAATTACTTGCCGATGATGGCAAATTAGAGCAATCAAATATCAATCTGCCACTTCACGATTTTTTATCGGGTGTTAAATATGCTTTTATTGATTTGGACGATAAAGAACAAGCCGACATAGACCAAAACCGAAAAAGTGTTTTGTTAAATAATTTTGCCAATTATTTACGCAGTATTGGGTTTGCTGCCGTATGCATTAGCACACAAGAAAAACAAGCTATTAATAATATTATTGGCTCTATGTGCGATATTACACACATAAAAGTAAATATGGATATAGGTGATAAGGATAATTATTTTACCAATCATTTTATACAATTACTTACTTGCCAAGGCGATTATTATAGGTTTAGATGCAACGATACCCTTTATAGAGATAAATATTTGGCGGACAAATTATACACCGTTTGGAAAAAAATGTACAACCAAAAAAATGTGTATAACGAGCAGTATAGGCTAAAACTACCCCAAAGACCCTCGAAATGGAAAGACGAAGCAGCCATTAATCATTATTTTGAGCAAAACCAAACCGAAAAATTAGAAGGTATCTACGAAAAAATTGTGGATAAAAATACAACCGACAAAGTAAAATTAGCCATTATAAAAGATAACTTTGGTTATTACGATGCCATTTATTTGGGCGGAGCAAGCAATTATAAAGATTGGGTAGCTGGCGAAATGATGGGTAAAATACAACCTACCGCCACCACCAACTACTATAAAGTGCGGTGGTATAAAACAAACAAAGAATTGGACGATAATGTTTTTATGTCGGTAGATACTGTTGGTAAATTATACCTTACTTTTGCCTCCAAAATACAAGTTCAGTACCAAAAAAAATATCCGCTCGAAACCAATCACCTACCACAAAAAATTATAGCAACTGGCTCGGGGGTAGCCATATCTGCCGATGGATACATTGTAACTAACAGCCATGTAGTAGCCGGCGGCAACCAATTTGCCGTAGAAAGCACCACCGCCAATGGCTATCGGCAAAAATATACCGCCGTTTTGTTGCTCACCGACGAGCAAAACGATTTAGCCGTGCTAAAAATAAAAGATTGGAGCTTTAAAACTTTTGGACAACTGCCCTTTGGCATACGCACCGAAATTGCCGGATTAGGCGAAAGTGTTTTTACCCTCGGTTATCCATTAGCCGCCACTATGGGCGATAATGTAAAATTGATGAATGGCATTATATCCTCAACAACGGGTTTTAAAAACGACCTTAACACCTACCAAATATCGGCACAAGTGCAGCCGGGCAATAGCGGGGGTCCGTTGTTCGATGAATATGGTAACTTAATTGGCATCATCAAATCGCGACACGCAGATGCAACCAACGTAACTTATGCCATTAAATCGCACATACTTCAAAAAATACTCGAAGTATCGGGCGAAAAAGTAAACCTGCCACTAACCTTATCTAAACAAACAGCCCCTTTGCCTCAATTAGTAAAACGCTTAGAAGATTACGTGTTTTTTATAAAAGTATACGAATAATATCATCAATACAATAAAAAGCCCCACTTATGTTTATTTTTTATAAAATAGACCTAAGTGGGGCTTTATTTTATGAAACAACTATATCGTCAATTTATTAAAACGAAAAACTAATACCTAAACTTGGTATAATAGGTAATTGGTTGATGCGTTGATAACGTATGCGGTCGAAATAGAAAATGTTTTCGCGGTTATAGGCATTGGTTACACTGGCATTTACATCAATTGAGGTATTAATGCCCAACGGTATTGTTTTTTTGACCGATAAATCGAGGCGGTGATAGTAGGGTAAACGCCCGCCATTGTATTTATCCGAGTACACTACGCCCAATTGCCCATTGTCGGTTAGGTAATCGCCATCAATGCCTCCGGTAAAGCTAAGTTGCTCGAAAAAGCCTTGTGTTTTAGTAAACGGAAAGCCCGAACCCAAGTTCCAACGCAAACTTAGTTCCCAGTTTAGGGCATTACCAAAGCTGTAGGTGGTTAAAAAGTTAACATTGTGTCGGCGGTCAAAGTGCGGGTTGTAGTCAATAGTGCCATCGTAGCGGGTATTAAACGCCAACGAGTAACCTAGCCACACCGACAAATGTTTGCTGTCGTATTGCGTTAATATATCAACACCCGTAGCTTTACCTGTTTCTACAATCCAATCGGGGTCGGTACTAAATACTTTTTGGCGATTTAGATTAACCAATTGCGTAAAGTTATTTAAATAACCCTCTACATTAATTTTAAATCGGCGGGCAGGCTCTACCTCAAAACCTAAAATGGCTTGGGTTGCTAACTGCAATGGGTTGCGGATAATATCGTCCTTGGTATTGCGTATTTGCCCTTCGGGAGCCGACAAAAAGCCAGTGAAAAGGTTAACCACATCGCGGTCGGATTTGGTACTAATAAAGTTTTGTGCATAAATACCCCCCGATGCTTTTAGCCTAAAATGGTCTGTTACGTTGTATTTGATACCCAAACGTGGCTCGGGCTGAAAAGCTGGTAAGGATGCAAAATAGCTTAGGCGTATGCTAGGTTCAAACAACAATTTTTTGTCTAACCACATACCTTTGTACTTAAAGTAGGCGGCTATTTCGGTGGTGTTTTGGTTGTCTGTAACAGCAAATCCTAAGTCGTTATAAAACTTAAACTTGGTTGCAAAACCACCTAACTCAATGCCGTATTTAATTTCGGATGTGGGGAAGTAGTACGAAAAGTTCATGTTGCCATTAAAGCCATTAATTTCGCTAGTGCGTGGTCTGCCGTCGCCTTCGCGTAGTTCAATGCTATAGTCCGAAAACGAAAATCCACCATCTATAATAAATTTGCTTTGCCCTGGTACAATCACAAACTTACCGCCGCCACCCCAAGCGTTCCAATTATACTCCGATGTTTGTTGAAATTTAGCCCGGTCAACATTGCGGTATGCCGATAGGTTAAGTTTGCTGCCATTGTCGGAGGTAAAATTTATTTTGCCATAAAAATCGGTGAACGAATAAGGCAAACCCAACGAGTCGACGTATCCATATAGTTTAGGCGATGTTTTATCTAAATAAGATGTTTTAGCCGTTAAAAGATACGAGCCGCTAAAACCGCCGTTTTCTTTCAGTTTTACAATGGGTCCTTCTGAGTATAGCTTTGCTCAAAAATGTATTGGCGGCAACTTTACCTGCTATTCGTTTTTTATTACCCTCGCGGGTGGCAATATCAATAACTGCCGATATACGCCCGCCATATTCGGCTCCAAAACCACCAGTCATTACATCAACATTTCGTATTACATCGGTTTCAAACACCGAAAATAAACCCACCGAGTGAAACGGATTATAGACTGTCATGCCATCGAGCAACACTTTTGTTTGTATCATCGAGCCGCCACGTATGTACAATTGCCCGCCTTGGTCGCCGGTTGATACAATACCGGGCAATACTTGTAGGTATTGTGCAATGTCGGGTTCGCCGCCCACCGAGGGCAAACGGTTAATTTGTTTGGCAGTAAGTGTAACCGTCGAGGTGCGCACTTCGGTTTTTGCTTGTTCTTTTTCGGCGCTAATCTCCACCACATTTAGTTGTTTAGATTGCTCTTTGAGGTAAATTTTTTGGTTCAAAATCTGACCTGCACCTACCGAAATAGCCACGCGCGAGGTATCGTAGCCAATAAAAGTAACTAACATAGTGTAGCTGCCAACTGGTACGCGACTAAGCGAGTAAAAGCCCTCAATGTCCGTCGAAAGCCCCATTTTTGTGCCTTGCAGCAAAACACTGGCACCAACAAGTGGCTCGCCCGAGTCTTTATCGTACACAAAACCACGTACATCGCCCGTTTGGGCAAATAGATTTAGGGTAAAAAAGAGTAGAAAAAAAGAGAGTAGAAATTGGTTTTTCATCTAATTGTTAAAAGGTGTGGCTACTTAGCTTTTAGCTAATGGCTAATAGCTTTTGGCTTTAAAGGATAAAAAAATGATTGTGCTACCTAAAAAACAAGCAAAATTAGGTTGCTTGTTTTAATGGTTAAGTATTCAAGTTTAAGCTACAAAACAGGGTTGCTAAAAGGGTATAATTCAACAAAAGCAAAACAATAATGGTCTATTAAAAAACCAATTCGCCTATACCTTGTCTTATTATCTCCCAGCCATCGCCCTGCGAGCAATCAACAACCGTCGAGGGGTTATTGTTACCCATACCCGAGTCTATTACAATATCTACCAATTTGCCGTATTTTTCATAGATTTCTTCGGGGTCGGTTGGATATTCGGTAAAATCGTCGTTTTTAGGTAGTGATGTAGACAATAGCGGGTTACCCAATCGCTCGACAATAGTTTGGGTTACTTTGTGGTCGGGAACCCTAATACCCACCGTTTTGCGTTTAGATACAAATAGTTTAGGCACTTCGTTACTTGCCTTTAAAATAAAGGTAAATGGACCAGGTAGGTTAATTTTCATCAACCGATAAATAGATTTATCGAAATTAAGGGTGTATTTTGATAGGTGACTAAGGTCGTTGCACACAAACGACAGCAATGTTTTTGCGGGGTCGGTGCCTTTTATGCGGCACACTCGTTCAACTGCTTTTGCATTATAAATATCGCAGCCAATACCGTAAATAGTATCGGTTGGGTAAATGATAACGCCGCCATCTTTCAGGCAATCAATCACTTGTTTAACTTTGCGCTCGTCGGGGTTTTGGGGATTTATGGATATAAACATGTGTGATAAAGTTGTGGTTTAAAAGATTATGGCACATAAACAATTTGCTCATCGCTTAACAAAGGCATTTGTTTAAATCGTTGTATAACGCGGGCAACGGCTACCACATCTTGTTGGCAATATTGGGCAATGCGTGGCAGGTCGTTTTGTCGCCAATAGGTGTCGGCAACTTGGCTACCTTCTAGGTCGTTTTTGGGGTTTGGCACCTCTAATACAGTAGTTAGCAAATGTAACGAGGTGTAGTTGCGATAATCGCCAAAACGCCAAAGGTGCATCGTATCTAGGTGTCTAACCTCCCAGGGGCGTGCCGTCGAAACATCGAGTATTTGAGGAATAGATAAGCCTAATATGGTTGCTCGTCGGCAAAGAAATGGGATGTCAAATTCTTTTATATTATGTCCACACAAGAAAAATTTGTCCGATATATCAAAATATCGGCTTAACATGCTTAAAAAGTCGGATAATAGTTGGTGTTCGTCGTGCGAGGCAAAACATTTTAGCCTAAATTGATAGGTATTTGTTGTGGGGTCGGCTTGGGTAAAAAAGCCTACCGATATGCAAATAGCTTTACCAAATTCGGCATAAACGCCGGCTTTTTCCCAGAAATAATCGTCTTGGGGTGTTTCTTCGGGTTTAAATCTATGGATTCGGTATTCCCACAATTTTTGCAACTCCTCGTTCATATCTGTAAACAAAGGTTGCTGAGGAACTGTTTCTATGTCAAAAAATAAAATATTTCGCAGATTAATATGGTCAAGCATAGGGAGGGGGTATAAGTATTGGATAAGTTATAAAAACACACACAAAGATACTGCTTTTGCTGTATTCTAACAACTATCTGGGATACTAATTTACCGAGATGCCAATTAAGGTGTTTAAATTTTTAGGGGCAATCTATTTTTGCTACTCTGTTGGCATGTCTGCCGCCCTCAAAAGGGGTAGATAAGAATACATCTACCATATCTAAAGCCATTTGAGTGCTAACAAAACGAGCCGGAATGCAAATAATATTGGCATTGTTGTGTTGGCGGGCAAGTTCGGCAATTTGGGGTAGCCAGCACAATGCGGCGCGTATGCCTGCATGTTTGTTGGCGGTAATGGCTACTCCGTTGGCACTGCCGCATATCAAAATACCCATTTCGGCTTGGGCAGTTTCTACGGCATTGGCAGTTGGGTGGGCATAGTCGGGATAATCAACAGATGCTGTGCCGTGTGTGCCAAAGTCTAATACATGGTGTGCATTATCAAGCAAATGTTGTTTGACAAGTTCTTTGAGGTCGTAACCTGCGTGGTCGGCTCCGATAGCAATTTTCATAGAAGTGGTTGTTTATTTAATTTTGTTGATTTTTGTCCCAATAATAAACGTTGGCTTGTGCGTTGCAGGTAATGGTAATATCGCCAATATTAACATGTTTGGGTCGGCTAACGGCATACCAAATGGTATCGGCAATGTCGTTGGCGTTTAGTGGTGTATAGCCCGTGTACATTTGTTTGGCTTTTTCTTCGTCGCCTTTATAGCGCACAATCGAAAACTCGGTTTCGACGGCTCCTGGGCTAATGCCCGTTACTTTTATGCCATAGGGTAGTAGGTCTATTCGGGTACTTTTGGTTAGTGCTTCTACGGCGTGTTTGGTGGCGCAGTACACATTGCCGCGCAAATATACCTCTTTTCCGGCAATAGAACTTAGGTTTACAATGTGTCCTTGTGTTTTATGTTCAATCATAAGTGGTACAACAGCCCTTGTTACATACAATAAGCCTTTTATGTTGGTATCAATCATGGTGTCCCAGTCGTTGGTATCGGCATTTTCTATGGTATTTAAACCTGCTGCCAAACCTGCGTTATTCACCAATACGCGTATGTGTTGCCAGTTTTGGGGCAAGTTAGCTATTGTTTTTTGTACCTGCTCGTTGCTGCGCACATCAAGTACTAAAGGCAATATTTTTATGGTTGGATATTGGCTTTGTATCTGCTTGCATAGTTCGTCTAAGCGTTCTTTGCGCCGCCCTGTGGCTATAATATCCCAACCTTGTTGGGCAAATAATAGTGCTGTAGCCCAGCCAATGCCTGCTGTTGCACCTGTTATAAATACTATATTGGTCATTTTTTATTTTTATTTTTATTTTTGTAGATAAAATTGGTTACAAGCTACCGATTTTCGGCTCTTGGTTATTTTATTTATTATAAATACTAGGGGGGTATTTTGGCGGTAAAAGCCTGTAGCCCAAAGCCTGTACCCTATAAAAAGCCTGTAGCCCAAATACAATAAATACTTTTTTAATAAAAACTCCCCCAAACTAAACAGCTTGAGGGAGTTTTTTATTTCAGTACATCGTGTTAGTTAAAAACCGATTATTGTTTTACGAACTTAGTGGTTACGGTAGTTGTACCGTCGGTTAAGGTCATAAAGTACATACCCGATGCGTAGTTATTTACGTTTAAGGTGTGTGTAGTAGCACCTGCTACTACTTGTTCGGCGGTAATTAATTTACCTATTGCATCGTATACCGATACTTTTACTGTGTTATTAGTAACTGTATTGAAAGCAATAGTTAAGGTATTGGTAGCAGGAACAGGACTTAACGAAGTGATACCAAATTTGGTTTCGCCACGAGTAAGGTTGATGGTGTTGCTGTACGACAAGTCGCTGTTAAAGTCAACTTGTTTGATACGGTAGTATGCCAAACCTTCGGGGGCAGTTTTGTCTTCGTATTGGTATTGTGTTGGGTTGCTGCTTGTGCCAATGCCATCTACGGTAGCCAAAGCTGTCCAGGTAGCACCATCAACAGAGCGTTCAACAACAAAATAATCGTTGTTTTGCTCAATTACCGACCATTTCAACAAGTTGCCAGTGCTTATTACTTCGCCTGTAAAAGTTAACCATTCGATAGGTACAGTTTTACAAGTAGTAAGTACACTGTAAGTATCTGTACAACCATTTCCGTCGGTGGCAGTTACGTTGTAAGTAGCATCGTCTTTATCTAATACCAAAATAGGTGCTTGACCAGCCGTAAACGGACCGCTATACAAGTTGCCACTAATGGCATAGCTACCCGAACCACCGCTTGCTGATATAGTAAAGTCGGCTAATTTATCTTCGCAAATATAATCTACAGATAGTACAAGCTCGCTGTAGCTTACTGGCAAGCCTGGTGTTACTACGGTACAGAAACCGCCAAGGTCGTCGATTTGTCCGTTGCCGTCTTCGTCACGACCAATTACAGCCGAGATGTAGTAGGTTGTACCTTGTGTGCCTAATGTAGATAAATCGAATGTGCCAGTTGTGTTGGCAGCTAAGATTTCGCCAGCACTTGCACCTGAATTGGTGTGTAGTGCATAAATTAATACAGAGTTTTCTTCGATAGTTTCGCCAGTAGAAACTGCACTTGCAATACCATCACAGCTAACGGTAGGACTTGTAACAGCACTCATAGTACCTGCAAAGTTGTTACACTCTGGAGGGCAAGGGTTGTATACAACTGGTGCGCCTGCGGCTACTACGGTACAGAAATCGGTAAGGTCGTCGATGTTGCCATCGGCATCTTGGTCGCGTCCAACAACAGCCGAGATGTAGTAAGTTACACCTTCTACAACACCCGGTGTGCTAGACAAGTCGAATGTACCAGTTGTGTTAGCTGCTAAGATGTCGCCAGGAATAATATCGGCACTAGTGTGTAGTGCATAAATTAATACAGAGCTGTCTTGTACTGCAAAACCTGTGGAAGTTGCACTAACAATACCAGTGCAGCTAATGTCAGCAGCACCCATTACACCTGCTTCATTTTCGCATTTGGTACAAGTAACCAAATCTTCGGCAGTTATAGTACCACAAACGCCATCGGTTAGGGTTAATTGATAAGAGGTATTGTCGCCAAATGCTTGGCTAACTGGAGCATCTCCAAAGAAAAGGTCGGCTTCAATGCTACCGCTTAAACTGTAAGTGGCACTACCGTCTACTTCTGGCAAACCACCCGATGGAGAAACAACCAATGTCAATTCGCCTAAATCTTGGTTACAAATTTCTTGTAAGTTAAACGACAACGGAGCTAACAAGGTAACATTTACACCGGCTACATCTAAATCGGCACAAATAGTACCAGCAGCAATTAAGCCAGCTACATCAAAGCCAGTTGTTTGACCCAATTGTACGGCGGCTAAAATGGTAGCTGCTTGTTCGGTTAAGAAGTTAAAAGCATGAACTTTGTAGTTACCAGCGGGTAAGCCAGTAAAATCGAACACGCTACCGCCTGTATTGATAGCCTGAATAGTTAAATCGGGCACCGAAGTAAGGGCAAAGATTGTAGAATAGTCGCCAGTTGCACCACCTGTTACGGTAATAGCAGCATTAGAGCCACCTGCGCAAACGATTTGAGCATCGGGGTTAGCTACGGTACCAAAGTCGGCATCGCAAGTTGGGGCACAATCTTCAAGGGTATATTGTACGCCGGCTACGTCTAATTCGGCACAAATAGCGCCTGCGGCAATTAAGCCCGCAGCATCGGCACCTGTTGTTGTACCAAATTGTACGGCACCTAAAATGGTTGCTAAGTCGTCGTTGCTATAGTTAAAGGCGTGTACGGTGTACAAACCTGCTGGCAAGCCAGTAAAGTCGAATACGCCACTTGCGTTAAAGTTGATGATAACCAAATCTACGCCTTGAGTTAATACCCAAGCCGATGTAAAGTCACCAGCAGCTGCACCCGTAGCAGTAGGTGCTTCGTTGGTTCCGCCGCAAGCAATTGTTGTGTTAGCAGGGGCTGTTACTGTACCAAAGTCGGCGTCGCAGGTAGGTTGTACGGCTTCGGCGCTTACGGCAATGTTAAAATCGCCAAAGTAACCACCATTTAATGAGTTATAGTAATAACCATCTACCACTACATAGTACATTGTACCCGCTTCGGTAGCTATTGTTACAGACGATAAGTAGTTACCACCATCGGTGTCAACATCGTCGCTACAACCTACTTCTGCACCATCGCAGCCCATAGCATATACAGCAATTTGTGTATCTAAGTTAGCGGCAGTGCTATCAATACCTGTAATGTCGGTGGTTAGGGTAATGTTTTCGCCTGTACCTGTAAAGGTAAACCATACACTGTTGTCGTAGAAGTTATCAAGTGGGTCAGCACTTGCATCATCGGTAAAACACTCGGCAGGTATAGCATCAGCCTCGCCTGTTGCGTTGGTGTTAGAGAATGGACCATTGATTGTACCATCTGTTACATCTAAACCAATGGCGTTAGCGCATTCGTCGTTGGCGGGTGGTACTACTGCATCGCATGCTGGGTCGCCGGCAGCTAAGATAGTAACTAAAACAGGGCTACCAAAGTTGCTATCGCAATTGCCATCAATTTGTGGGAATGTTTGTCCGCCGTTTTCGAGCAAGTTGCTAGCCAATACGGGCAATACAATAAATTGAGCATCGGCTACTGGTGGGTTAGCACCATCTAAAGTAAGGGTTAAGCCATCGGCAGATGTACCTGCAACGATACCTAATGCTTGGGTAAAGTCGGCATTAAGGATATAGAACAAGGGAGCAGGTGTGTTGCCGTTTAGTTCCCAGCCTAAGTCAAAGGTAGCTGCATCAATAGAGATATCGGCAGTTGCGTTAGGGCATAGGTCAATGGTTTCGGGGGCAATGGTTGTTACGCTACCGCAAGGTTCTGCTTCGGCGCTAATACAGTATTGTCCAGCCGAGCCGTCAAAGCCATCTACCATTACATAATAAGTAACGCCAGCTTCGGTGGCTACGGTTAAACCTGCAAAGTAACCAGGTCCGTCGGGGCTAACTGCACCGTAGGCAAGGTCGTCTTCGTTACAGTCAATAGAGGTTAAATCACCGCAAGTACCTGTAAAAAGTTCCATTTGAGTGTCGCCACCTTCAATGTAAGTACCTTCGGCTAATAGGTCTACACCTTCACCGCAGTTAGGTGTGGTGTAAACGTGCCATACGCCACCGTCGCCTGTAAACGAGAACCACAGCGAGTTGTCGTCTGAGGGTCCTGCTCCGCCAAAGTCACCTTCGCCAAAGCAGTTATCAACAATACCGGCGCCTGTTGCGGTGGTATTATCAAAAGGACCATTTGGACCGCTAAGGTCAAGGGCAGTAGCTCCGTCGCACTCGTCGTTTGCCGAGCCACCTTCTACTACCTCGATGGTGTAGGCGGGGCTGTTTGTTGTTGCGTAGCATACATTGATTAACGAGCCGGCAGGGGCTACGCAAGCAAGGTCGTTGATACGTACAATAAGGCTGTCGTATAAAAGTGGTGTTCCCGACAAGTTTTCGAGGAATCCAGCAAGTACATCAAGTGTAAAATCTTGAGGGCACAACTCGGCTAAAACTGCGGGGCAGTCAACACCGGCTGGAAACAAGCCGCAAATAACGCCTTGAAGAGCAGGATTACATACCAACGCTTTAACGGCATCTAGTTGTGCTTGGTTATACGCAAAACCCTCTACGTTATAAGTTCCGGGTGCATATCCGTTAAAATCAAACGAACCATCGTCCGTAAAGCCAAGTACCAAACCAGTTGCATCTGTTACGATGAATACATAGTCTGTTCTGTTTGTTTCGGCATCTGTAGGGATAGAAGTTGCCGCAATGTCTGCGGCGGTGCTTGTGCCAAGCGTAAACACTGGGTTTGCTGGTCCAACCGGAGTACCTGCATTAACACCAGGTATCGTTGCACAATCGCACGATACTGTTTGTGCCTTCGCATTTAGTACGTTTAAGGTTAGTAAAACGACTAAGGCGAAGAAAGCTAATAAATGTTTTTTCATTTGAAAAATTTTGAGCTTTTAATAAATTTATGTTTTAGTAATTTTTTTTTAGATGAAGAATTGTTTAAAATTAATCTTAACATTTGCCAAGCATATATAGTTTAATACCGCTAAATTTGCCTATAAATAAATTTAGTTTGTATTTTTGATATGCAATATGGTTGTGTTAGTTAGTTTACCCCAAACTTTTGGAGCAAAGTTAGGCATTCTTTGGCAATCAAAGAACGAAATTACCAAAATATTGTTGCCAAAATACAATTTTTTTTTTTAGGACGAATAATAAGACGTTAGATATACACAATAGGCGTATTTAGGGCAGTTTTTTTTGTATAAAATGACATTTTTGTGAAAAAAGAGCTACAAATGATAAAATTTGCACAGCGTGGGTGTTGTCTCTTTTATATTTGTAATCAATAATTTATAATTTATAATTAGTAATTACTTTTCTTACGCTACCGTATTGTTCTAGCAGTTGTTGTGCTTTGGTGTAGGTACAGCCTAATTCGTCCATAATCATTTTTACACCTCGGTCGATTAGTTTATTGTTTGATAGTTGCATATCTACCATTTTATTATCTTTCACTCTACCTAATTTTATCATCGCGGCGGTACTAATCATATTTAGCACTAACTTTTGGGCTGTTCCTGCTTTCATGCGCGTGCTACCTGTCACAAATTCGGGACCCACTATTACCTCAATAGCATAATCGGCAAGGGCTGCTATGGGGCTGCCCTCGTTGCATACTATACAAGCCGTTGTAATACCTGCTTGCTTACATTGTTGCAAGCCGCCCACTACGTATGGTGTACTACCCGACGCGGCTATACCTACTACCACATCGGCGGGGCTTATTTGGTGGTTTTGCAAATCAAGCCATGCTTGTTTGGTATCGTCTTCGGCAAACTCTACGGCGCGGCGTATAGCGGTATCGCCACCTGCAATAATGCCAATTACCCAATTGTGTGGCACCCCAAATGTTGGTGGACACTCGGAGGCATCAACCACACCCAAACGCCCGCTTGTGCCAGCACCTATGTAAAACAATCTGCCGCCAATCTGCATTTTATCCACCACCACATTTACTAATAATTCTATTTTGGGTAAGATGCGGGCAATAGCCATTGGCACGGTTTGGTCTTCGGCGTTAATGTGCTGCAATAACTGTTGCACGCTCATTTGCTCTAAGTGGCGATAAGTAGAACTTGATTCGGTGGTTTTTTGCATGATGCTATTTTTGGTTGAAAAATTGGAGTGCTATTTGGTGCTGAAGATGTAATGGGTTTAAAAAGTTTGATTGAGGAATGATTAAATTTAAGTTGCCTATTTTTATCACACCTAACCAGAATCGACAATTTTCATTAGCGTTGAAAACAATCAATAATTAACAATTAACAATCAATAATCAATAATTAATAATTAATAATTAATAATCAATAATCAACAACTGTTCTAGCTTTTCTTTCACGTTTTTCCATTCAGTTGCTAGTATGCTATAGTATACGGAGTCGCGGAGGGTTTCGTCTTCGCGAATGATGTGCGCCCTCAACACGCCCTCGCGGGTAGCCCCTATTTTTTCGATAGCTCTTTGCGACCTAACATTGGTGAGGTCGGTTTTTATTTGCACCCTAACGGTTTTTAGCACTTCGAAGCAATATTTTAGCAATAGGTATTTGCATTCGGTGTTAAGGTGTGTTGCCCAAACTTTAGGGTGCAACCAAGTTCGTCCAATTTCTAAGGCTTTATTGTGAACTTGTATGTCCAAAAAGCTAGTTGCTCCTACTATTTTGTTGCTGTTTTGGTCGATGATAACAAACGGAAATTGCGTTGAGTCAGCCAATACTTGGTTGTAGGTAGTTTGTAAATCAGCTAAAGAACGAATTTTGTGCGAATAATGTTCAAAAATTTGCTCATAATCGTCAGAAATAAGTTCCCAAAGTGCTGCATAATGGCTTGTTTCGAGGGGTATTATTTTTGCCCGATTGCCCAACAAACCATCGGGCGTTGGAAAGTTAATAATAAACGACATAATGTTTGTTTATTTTGTCAATTGTGTAAATTTAGCAACACTTGTCTATAATTAATAATTAACAATTAATAATTTACAACCTATGTATGTAGCAAAGCAATTAATCTGTAACTTTGCGGCATGAAAAAGAAAATTGGTTTATTGTTTGGCTCGTTTAACCCCATACACAACGGGCATTTGGTTATTGCACAGGCAGTAGTTAATGCACACCTAACCAACGAGGTGTGGATGACCGTATCGCCACAAAACCCATTTAAAGACCCTAAAAATTTATTAAATCAATACGACCGCCTGCACCTTGTGCAGTTGGCTGTAGCCGATAATACCCAAATAAAAGCGTGCGATATTGAGTTTAAATTGCCCAAACCATCGTATACCATAGATACCCTTACGTATTTACAAGAGCGCTACCCAAACTACGAGTTTGTGGTAATTATGGGCGAGGATAACTTAGAACATTTTGCTAAGTGGAAAAACTACGAGCAGATATTAAAATATTACACCTTAGTAGTATACCCACGCATGGGCTATACCGCCCCCGATGAATATAAAAATAACCCCCGCATTACTTTTCTGGAAGTGCCGCGCCTCGAAATTTCGGCTACCTACATCCGCCAAATTATAAAAGCGGGTGGGTCGGTTAGGTATTTAGTACCTGATAAAGTTTTTGATTATATTGCCGCTACCAAATTATGGAGCTAATAGCTTAGATGGTTTGGACTTACACGTATTTTGGCATCTACAAAAAATAGTCTAATACATCAAATCACCAACCGTTTTCTTTACATTTCTGCAAATTTTTATAAATGATAATTTCTTTAATTGCCGCTGCTACGCGCAACTATGTTATTGGCAAAGATGGTGGTATGCCTTGGCATCAGCCTGCCGACTTGGCTTATTTTAAACGCACCACTATTGGGCATTGTGTGGTAATGGGGCGCAAAACCTTCGAAGAGTTTGGGCTACGAAAACCATTGCCTAAGCGCACCAACATCATTGTGTCCCGAAACCCTAATTTGGTTTTGGAGGGTTGCTACATTGCCAACTCATTAAGGACAGCTTTGGATATTGCCCAAAATGCCAACGAAACAGAATGTTTTATTATTGGCGGCGAGCAAATATATAGGCTTGCCTTGCCTTATGCCAACCGAATTTATTTAACCTATATAGAAACAGAATTGGAAGGGGATACCTTTTTTCCGGTACCCAACTGGGCAGAATGGACACAAACACTACACCAAGAACATCCCGCCGACACTAAAAACCAATACAATTACACTTTTACCGTTTGGGAGAAAAAACAAGTAATCGAGCCCAAATAAATAGCTAGCGGCTCTAAGGCGACCAAGACATAAACGACGCCGCTTTCTCCCCCCGGGTTGGGGCCGGCGGCCCCCCTTTGTGTAAAAAATGCCCCCCTACACACATCACCCCCAAATGCAAAATTTAAAATTTCGCATCTTTTTAATAAAAGATCGTTGTAAGATTATCTTTATAGCAGATACCATTAATAATTCATAATTAATAATTACTAAAGCCCTAGCCAGTAGCTTACTTTTAGCACTAATCCCCAATTTTTTTGTTTTATTGCCGACAGGTCAACGTTTTCGGGGGCAAAAAAGTTGTCGGTTAGTACCAAATACAAATCGGACATGGGCGCAAAACGCCATTGAAGGCGGGTATTAATGTTTAGATTTTCGATTTGTGTGTTGTATTGCACAAAGGTTGTCCAGAATACGCTACGGCTAAAAGTCAACTCTATACGCGGGCTAATGAGCAACAAATTGGTGTTGCTATTATACGCCGCCGGAAATTGCACCCTATTATATGCCACATTTAACGCCAAATTGCCCCAAGGCTGCAACCTATAAGTGGCATCGGCACTTAGGTTTAGACGCTGCCCACCAAAAAAGCCACCATAGTACGCCTTAAAAGTGCCATAAAATTTATTACGTCGGGTGGGTTCGTATTCGATACCGGCATTGGTGTAGTGATAGGTGTTGGGCTGCAACAACGAGTCCATGCGCCCCGTTATATTGGTTGGAAAATAGAGTTGCGTGGCATAATTTTGCACCTGCGCCCGCCAAACGCTTTGGTTTTGGGTAGTTGCCACCCATTTTAAGTAGTTATATCTATCAATTTTACCCTCATTTAATCTACTAATGGCTAGTTTACCTCCTATTTCGGGACCATAACTACGCCATTTATTTTTTTGTTTTGGGTAAAATTTGTAGCCCAAATTGTGTTGCGACACCCAATAAGGCACGCTCACAAATTGTTTGGTTTGGTCGTTTCGTTGGTATAAGTCTTGCAAAAAACCCACATCCGCGGTATAAAATTGCCCCATATACTCGGCAGTTGCCAAGCCATACCAGTTGCGACCGTTATAACTGCCTCGTAGTTCGGCACCTGCATTTTCGAGTATTTTTTTGTTCGATACCGTTCCATCTCTGTTAGTAAATGTTTGGTGCCACATAGCATCGCCTCCCCATTTTCCGTTTTTTGAACGATACAAAAACTCGGCTCCTGCCACGGTATTATGGTCGTCGGTATCGGGCAAAATGTTGCCAAATGCCTGCCTATTTACCACAAAAAAACGGGCATTGGAGTTTGCCAATAATCGGCGCTGAATAGTAGCTACTGTATAGTTTTGGCTTTGAGTGCCTTTTGTTATACCTTCGGTTTGCATACTCATTACGCCCAAACGCCACTGTTTATCAAGGTTGCCTGTTAGCCGCACACCGCCCAATAATTGTGCATTTAAACCCACCGCTCGCGAAAAAAACGGTTGCATTCGCTCGTTTCCAAACCTAAAAACATCACTATTTTCGGTAAAAAATCCTCGTCTTTCCGGAAAAAACAAGTTAAAACGGTCTAAGTTGGTTACTTGTGCATCTACTTCTACCTGTGCAAAATCGGGGTGTATGGTCACGTCCATATTTAACGATGAAGTGATACCAATTTTGGCATCTAAACCTGTTTCGGGCAAGCTAACTTTTGTTTTTTCGGTATCTGTTACATCATTATCCGACAAACCTTCCCAAACATAGGGTATCAAAGCTACATTAGCGCCTGTTTTACGTGGGGCTTTATCCCATTGCAAAATACCCTCTTGTACCAAATAAGCCACATTAAACTGCCTTGATACCGCCGACCAAGTGCTAGTTTCGTTAATTTGCAGGTCGTTGCGGGCAAAATTAATACCCCATTGCATTTGTTTGTCGCTGTAGCGCAGCACTTTAAACGGAATTGCCATTTCTACAATCCATTTATCGCCATAGTTTTTTGTTTCCGAAAACCATTTGGTGTCAAATGCCGTTGTTACCCCATCTAAACCTGCGTTATCTATGGTACCTTCGCGTTGTACGCCTGCGGCGCTTACCGAAAAATTAATGCCATTGGTACGGTTATAAAATGGGTCGAGCATAAGGGCAAATGCATCGTTTACTGGAAACGAAAAATCGCGTTTTAACGATTGAATAACATAATTGTCGGTTTGTTGAGCATTGTAACATACCGCCGACACATACAAATTGCGTTGGTCGTAGGTTAGGCGCACCTCGGTTTGGCTGCGGGCAGCCGAGGTGTCGGTGGGCAGTGTCTGCCAAAAATTATTAGCTATCTCGGCTTGTTGCCAATCGGGTTCGTTTAGTATACCGTCTAGCTGTATCTTACCTACTGCTTTTTTAATGTTAATTGTTTTTTGGGCAGATGCATTGATGCTTAATAGACACAAGATACAAATAAGAAAGAGGTGTTGTAATCGCAGGTTCATGCCAATTTATTTTGGTGATAATTGAAGTTTAGAAGACTAAAACAAGTAGCTCAAAAATATTATTGGCTAATTTATTAACCGCCGGTTTTGCAGCTGCTTATTTGAAAGCTCAAAGAAACGAAAAATGTGGTGTACAATAAAATAAAAACGTTTTTTTATGGTTTTTTATAAAATTTACCGTATTTTTGCTGTAGTATTTTTACTTTTTATTTCAAAACACGTACCCCATGAAAAAGTTTCTTTTCTTTTGGCTTCTTGGAGCAACTTTATTTTTATCGCTACCCGTTGTAGCACAAGACGAACTTACCGACCTTATTAACCAAGGTGTTGATTTGAACGATGCAGGCAAATACCCCGAAGCACTAAAAAAATACGAACAAGCATTGCTTATTGATAAAAAATCATCGCGCGCTTATTACGAAATAGGGTATACCTATCAGGCAATGAAGCAATACGATAATGCTATAAAAGCCTATGATAAGGTAATAAAAATGGGCGAAAAAGACGAAACGCTATTGCTAACATACATGAACAAAGCATCGATATTGGACGATGCAGGGAAACCCAAAGAAGCCGTTAAACTGTACAAAAAAGGTATTGAAATATATCCCGATCATTATTTATTGCACTTTAATTTGGGGATAACTTATACCCGTTTGCAAGAGTATAATTTGGCAGAAACAGCCCTTGGCAATGCCATACTACTAAACACCGCCCATGCAAGTAGTCACCGATTGTTGGGTTATTTGCAAACAGGCAAAGGAAATCGAGTGCAGGGCTTATTGGCACTTTACTTTTTTTTGCTCATCGAACCCAAAACCGAAAGAGGCATCGAAGTCTATAACGAGGTAATGGAGCAACTACAAAAGGGTGCTACAATCGACAAAAAGCCAGATGGGAGTGTAACTATCAACATAAATCCAGCGTATTCGGAAAGTAGCGATACCACTTTTGGAAACACCGAAATGGTATTATCTATGTCGGTGTTGGCTTGGGAAACAATTAACACTAACGAACAAATAGCCAAGTTAAAAGGAACCACCGACGAACAATTTTTTGTTGATGTAACCAATACCTTTTTTGGTAACTTAATGGAGTTACAAGCAAAAAGCCCCAAACAAGGCATTTATTGGGATTTGTATGTTACTTTTTTTGCTAAACTACAAAAAGCAGGGCATACCGAGGCATTTTGTTACCACATTAGCCAATCGAAGGGGGCTGTTGTTGATAAATGGATGAAAGAAAATGGCGAAAAAATAGACGCTTTTTATACATGGTTGCAAAGTCAATAGGCTTGATACCATCATTCGAGTAGACATCTTACATGGTATTTAAACTTCGGTACAAATCACATGCATTTTTAATTTTTCTGTAAAAAACAAATAATTAAAAAAAAATCTTCAAAATAAATGCCAAAAAATTTGGTTTTTTGTTTTTATTGTCGTAACTTTGCCACCAATAAAGGCAATTTGCTAAAAGCAGCACATTGCACGGTCGGAAGCCGAGAGGAGAAAGATAAGCAAATATTTAGGTACATCAGTTAATATTCAAGGCTAAATTTTTTCAAATGACACAGAAACCAAAGAACCAAAAAACGCTTTCGTTAGCAGCCCGTAATCTCAAACTTATTAGGGCTGTTTTGGGTTTAACGCAAAGCGAGTGGGCAGAGCAAATTGGTAGCAACTCCAAAACAGTTGGTGCCTACGAACAAGGAACCCAAAAGCCGCAATTAGAACATTTGCAGGCTGCGGCTGCCTATTTAGGGGTGCCGTTAGAGCGGTTGCTATACGAAGACCTCTGCGAAATTGCCAAATTGTCGTTACATAGCGGCGATTCGTTGGACAAGTTGATACAAGAATATGTACGTTTAAAAGGGACTAACATGAAAACTCGCACAGTGGCTATGACACTTAACCTTGCCAATCAATCGAATGTAGAATTGGTGGCAGCAAAGGCGGCGGCAGGTTATACGGCAGGCTATGCCGACCCCGAATACCTCAAAGACCTTATGCACATTTATTTGCCTTTTTTATCGTCGGACAGAACCTACCGAGCTTTTGAAGTTACTGGCGATTCGATGTTACCCGTTGAAGCGGGCGACATTATTGTGGGCGAATATGTACAAGATTTAACCGACCTTAAAAATAACCAAACCTATATTGTGGTATCACGCGATGGTATTGTTTATAAACGAGTTAAAACGCTTGGCAAAGATGATTTTAACCTAACTCTTTGCTCGGATAACGATGCTTATAAACCTTATAAAATACACAAAAAAGAGGTGTTAGAAATTTGGCGCGAGTGTGCCAGTATCCGCCGACAAAGCTAATAGGGTGTGTTGCTGTCTTAAAAAGTGTAAAATAGGGTATCAAAATAACCCATGGCTTGCACAATATACCTAAGCATACTTTTTAAGTATAAAAAAACCTTGTTGTCTGTAAAAACAGGCAACAAGGTTTTTTCGTTGGTATGGGCTAAATAAATCTTATAGTACCAAATTGTTGTTTCCATCAACGGGTTCTTGGGCTATCTTTTTTAGGTAATCTTCGATAGCAGCCGTTATAGAGGGTAAGCCCGGCTGAGGGGCTTTAATGTCAACACGCAACGAGTGTTCGATGGTGGCATTTAAGGTATTTTCGCCCATAATGGCAATGCGGGTATCGTTTTGCACAAAATCAGGAAAATTGTGGAACAACGAATGTATGCCAATAGGTGTAAAGAAAACCAACATATCATAGTCAATTTTACCGCCCATATCCGAAAAATCGCTAAAAACAGTTTCGTAAACGGGGGCTTCGGTAAATTTAAAGTTGTTGGCTTTTAAGTATTCGGGCAAGCCCTCTACTCTATTAACGGTACATGGAAAAAGATAAGTTTCGCCTTTTCGGTGTTTTTTCAGCAACTCCTGAAACGCATTTTTCTTTTCTATCTTAGGGAAAAATACTTTGCGTTTGCGAAAAAAGATAAATTTTTGTAGGAAGTTAGCAATGGCTTCTGACGAGCAAAAGTATTTTGTTTCGGGCGACATTTTAAGGCGCATATCGGCACACAAACGGAAAAAGTGTGTAACCGCATTTTTGCTAGTAAAAATAATTGCCGAAAACTCGGTAGGGGTTGCCTTGGCTCTACGAAAATCTTTGACGCTTAATCCCTCTACGCGTATAAATTGTCGAAATTCGATTTTTATACCGTATTTCTGTGCAAGTACATAATAAGGCGATTTGGGGTCGGTAGGCTCGGGCTGCGAAACCAAGATAGAATTTACTTTTCTGTGATTAGTAGGCTCTTGGATTACTTCTGTGTTCATACTTGAAGCAAGGATTAAATAGTTAATGAGTAAGAACTTTGTAAATAATAGATAAGACAAAAACGGTTTGTTAATAGCTTATCCTACCAAATTATTGTGCGCAATTTTGATAAGAACAAGAATAGGAAGTATTTCGAGGGCGCACAGATATAGTAAATAATGAAACTTATAACTCATGGCTATATCTTCGGTTATTTGCCAAGTGCGGTAAATGTTGTACAAATAACTTAGCACCAATGTGCCTATTAAGACGTAAATAAGCCAGTAGGTAACAACTGCTTTGTGCCCAAAAGCAAATAAAAATGCAAGCGGGGTAAGCACTGCTGCAATAAGTATATTGTTTATGGTAAGATTAAAGCTATAAAAACCTATTAAGTTGTTTAAGGGCAACAAAATAAAAGCCGTTATACGCAACATTAACTGCCTAAACACAAAATAAGTTCCCGAAACACCCCATAATACCAAAATAAGTTGTGCATCGCTTAGCCAAGGTGCTTGTTTAAAGTAACGCAGTAGCAAAAAAGCCCAAATGGCACCTAATAACGAAACGGCTGCATATATTAGTGTGTTTGGTAGGGCAGATTGGTAATTAAGTTGCTCTTCGAAAAATTGTTTGGCTAAATTGATATTTGCAAAAGCCTCGGTTACGCGTGCCCAAAAGTTTTCGGATAGGTGTTTTATAACCGTAAAAACAACTACTAATAGCATCAAAAAACCAAACAACAAAGCGTCTGATGGTTGCCGCTGCCGTTTGGGTTGTAGGTTGTAGCCCGTATATTGGGTTAGATAATAGGTAGTATCGCACTCAAGCCAGTTGTATAGTAGTTGCCGTTGTTCGTTGCCCACACACGAGTCTATTTGTAGACCATCAAGTATGGTTTGGCGAAAATATAAACTGTATAGTGGTTGTGGCGTAGGTACGGGTTTGTAGTTTACGTAGGTAGGGTTAATATGTGCGTTTTCGTCGTCAAGGGTATCTATGCTAAGGCTATCGGTGGCTAATACCAAAGTATCTGCGAAGCGTTTTTGCGGCTTTACATAACTCGAATCGGCAAATGTAGGATAATTAAGCAGTAGGCTCAATGCTCCTAAAATAATAAAAAACCAATAGCATTTTAGCTTTTTTTGCAGCGCTGCCAACAAGGTGTGTGTTTAGTATCAGTTGGGAGAATAAAGTACCAATGGTTGATAGTCAAGCATCTGTAATGATTTATGTTTTCTCATTTTTCAGGGCTGTATAGTAACTTTTATTGGCTATATAAATTTGTTTCGATACAATGGCATAAACAATGCCTTGTTCGTCTTCAAATTGCACATCTATTGGTAAGATATAGGTGTTGTCTGATGCTACTTTTTGGCTTATGTCGTACAGTAGTTCGTCGGGTAGCAAAAACTTAGCAAATACTGTTTTTTTTATGGGTTTGATAAACTTTACGCTTGCCCATTTATCCCAAACAACATAATCTTTGCCCAAAATGTTTATTAGCTGCACCATATATATGGGGTCTAATGCTCCGTAAATGCTGCCGCCAAACACGGTTCCAACATAATTTTTTGTTGCCCAGTTTAGCCCAATTTTTACATGTATTTCTTTCCAATCGTCCGATAAAAAGCAAATTCGCCCTCCGGTGCGCCTATAAGCCGGAAAAAAATTAAAGCTAATACGCTTTATTGCCGATTTAAAACTTTCTTTTTTATCCGTTTTAAAGGGTGTTTGGCTCATTTATGCGTATGTTTTTTAACAATGGCACATACCATGCTCAATTCGGGCGCAAAGGTACGACTTTTTTAGCAATTTTCGACATATTTTTGGCAAGTAAACAAAAATTAGGTCGTAAGTTTGACTATATTTAGTGTTTATTTGGGGTATTTGCTCTATTTTTTCACTAATTTAGTAAAAAAAACGTCATTTGGGGTGCTTAATTGTATCCAATACAAGCCTATGGGTAAACATTGCGTTGGTATTATTATATTTTTTTCTGTGCTTTGGGTTTGCCATATTAGCCTGCCTTGTGTGTTTAATAATTTTATGTTTTTAAGCATTGGTGTATTTGGGCAATACAAGTTTGTTTGTGTATTTTGAGGATTTGTGTATAAAACAAATTGTTGGTTTGTATTTTTGGGTTTATGGGCAACCATTGTTTGTGGATTGTCGTTTGTGGGTAATAACTGCGTATCTATCCAAGTCAGGCGGGCGGCAATCCATTCTTTTAGATAACTAATTTCTTGCTCGTAGCTGTTAGCCAGTGGCATAGGATTGGGCCACACATAACGCCCCCAAATGGGGTATTTTTTAAAGTTTCGTTGTTGGGCAAGGGCTAACAAACTAGCATTTTGGTCGATAAATTTATATAGGCTATCAAGGTGCAATACACCCGTGCGCAACTGTTGCCAACGGCATTGTAAAGTTTGGGTAAATAGCGTATCTGCCAGCATCTTATCCCACCAAAACGGATTGCCATGTCCGCAAAACTCGTAGTATATCCAGCCTTTTGTGCTTACGGCATCGCAAAAATCGCCATTTCGCCACGCCAAATCATAATCCCAAACAGGGGCTGCTTTTATCTTTTGGTTTTTATCTTTCGTAAAATAAGTACTTATACGGTAGGCATCTAGGTTGCGGCTCAATTCCGACACAATAAAATAATCGGCAAACGATTGCAGGTCAATATAATCGTTGTATCGTTTTTGGGCATTGTTTTTAAACGTGGGCGAAGCCAAAGCATGTTCAAAACTATCTACATAAGCCTGTAGATACATAGCTTGGTTGATGTTTATATTGTGGTATTTTGGATACACAAACTGAAAATGTAGCGGCGTTTGTGGTGCCGACACAACGCCATAATCCGAGTTCCAGCCGCCCTCATCGCGGTGGTCTAGTTTAAAAATGTATCCGCCCGTTAAATCGTTGGCTTGCACACTATTGGGTTTTATTTTGGCAATATTTACCCTATTTTTGCCGCGTTTTATTTTTTCCATCAGCACATAAACGCCTTGATATTTACCATTTATTAGCACCTCGCAGTGGCGTGTGCGGCTGGCATAATACCCCATTTGTTGGGCAATGTGCATACTAAGTGCGTTGCGCAACAGTGTTTTGTCGGCATACGAGGCGTGCAAAATCCAATCATTTTCGGGGGGCAAGCCCATAAAAGTGGTATCTAAGGGCGTATTTTGGGCATCGAGGGTGGTAAAACCGTAGCTTTTTTTGCGGAACGATTGCGAGCTATATCCGCGCACCTCAATGGCAATATTGCCCTCGTAGGCAGGTTTGTCTGTTGGGTAATTTACCCCATTATCATTGTCAATTACTTTTATTTGTGCAATAATGTCGGGTTCGTCAACAATTTTTTGGCGATGCGTGTTAATAATAACAATCGGTAAATTCGACGAATCGAGGGGCACAAACGGCAAATATGTTTGCGTATTTTGGGCATTTATTGGGTGTCTGGCGGCAAATGCGTGGGGTATTGTTTGGGTAGATGCGGCAATACCGCATAAAATCAGCCACAAAAAACGGTTTAGGTAGGGCATGGGTAATTACAAATTTGGTTTATCAGAGAAGGCATACAAACAACTCAACTATATCATTAAATTTTAATGTACTAGGTATGAAAATACAAAATACCCAAATCACAACAAAAGCATAAGAGCTGCAACATTTTGTTTATTAAAAAACATTTATTATTCGCATGTTTTTTTAATTCTTCCTTCTTTTATGTCAGTCATAACTGATTTTTGCATTTGTATGTTTAGTTTATCCATCACTAATTTGTCTTTCGACCCAAAGCGGCATAGATAAACGATGCGTTCAAACGGATTAGGCTCTAATACTTTACACACCTCTCTGTCCTTATATTTTAAGCACAGGTTACTTGGTTGATTTTTAAAACCAACCGTCGAAACAAAATAGTTTCCACTTTGCAAAGCGCATAGCTTTACATCATCTAGGTATACATCAAAAGGCTCGTCGGTATTGCTATATTTTGAGCAATACAATAAAAAAGAGCTTTGTATTTGTTTGGGTTTATTGTCGCTTATATTTAAGGGCGTTCCAGAAACCAAATCGAGTTGAAACTTAACGGTGCTTGTGTTGTTTGCATCTACGGCAGTTGCCACCAAAGTACCTACCAAACCAAATAAAATACCTGCCACCATAATATCATCGTTGTTTGGAAGGTACACTTTGTTAAAAAAAACAAAATTATTGTTTTCTTTTTTCATTGGCACGTATCGGTTGCCAAGGTTGATAAAAACATTTTTACCATCCGAAAATCCCCAAACATCCTCTATTTTTTTATTACTATTTTTTTGCATCAAATAAGCAAATGTGCTATTGTCTTTAAAATCGGTGCGATAATCAATGGTGTAATTTGGGTTGCTTATTGGCAAATTGTCTCTAAAATCAATAAAATTAGGATACAAACCTGCTGCAAAATCGGTATCCGACAAGCATTTGTATTTAGTTAACAAAACGCTATTGCTGTTTAGTTGTTCGGTAGTTAATGGCGTGTTGTTTAGTTGGTTAATATTTGTTCGGCGCTGATATTGCTCAACACATTGCTCAACGGCATTTAATATATTGCGCTGATCACGAGATGCATCATGACCTTTTGACAGATAGTTGGTGGCAGCGTTAAAAAGCTCGGTATATTGTTGTTGGTCGTTGTGGGTTATAAAACTAAGGTTTAGTTCAACAGCACCTACTCGTCCGTTTGTTAAATTTTCGTAAACAAACAAATGGTTTATTTTTATTGTAATTGGAGTTAAGCCTTCGGCTGCTGGACAAGATTGATTAAATAAGCGTTGCAGGTCGGTAGCAAATGGCTTTGGCAGTGTAAGTACCACATCTGCCCGTCCGTTGCGCGGTGCACAGCCAATGTACATCTGCGATTCGCGGGCATCAATTACTTGTTCGACATAGAAATTGGCGTTTTTTATGCGCAATATTTCTTTGTCAAAAGTAATATACTCGTAATGTACAGCCCATAGCTTTGTCGATAGTATGGAAAAATAAACAAATAATAGAATTTTGTATTTCATTGATTAAAATTTAAAGTATTAATATAGGGGTGCAAAGATAATCGTTTAAAACCAAAATAGCCCCACATTTGGCTCAAGCAAACAATAAAGTATTATCAACACACCAAATTTGTGCGCTTGTTCGTTAAATTGCGCTATCTTTGTGAATGGATAACGAAGTGTTGGCAATAGGAACTATCAAAAAAATCAACTTGATACCTTTTGATAATAAAAGCATCTACAGGTAGCTGATTTTCAAATTCAAAAACATCAATCAATAATAAATAATATTATAACTAATACTACCCTTTATTTGTTATTTTATAAATTGTGCAATATAATTTATAATAAATACTATATAATTTAAATGAAAAACCTACTAAACCTATTATTATTTTTTGTTTTGCTGATGAGCAGCGCAACGGTGTGGGCTACACACAACCGAGCTGGCGAAATTAGCTATGTAAGCGAACCCCTACCGGGCGAGCCATACCGGTATCGCATAACCATAAACACCTATACCAAATTTGGCAACCCCGACAGCGATGCCGCCGACCGCGACTCGCTAGAAATTAATTTTGGCGATGGCTCGGCTTTGGCATTAGCCCCGCGTATAAACGGTAATGGGCAGGTTATTGATGCCGAACAAGGTGTTAAAAAAAACGTCTACCAAATTACACACGCCTACGCATCGCCGTTTAATTATGTAATATCTATGCAAGACCCCAACCGAGTATCGGATATTATTAACATACAATTTGGCAACTCGGTTAATATACCTTTTTACATACAAGATACCATATTTTTCCGCGACCCGCAATTTTATGGCTACAACAGTTCGCCCATTTTGTATCAGCCACCCATAGATTATGGCAATGTAGGCGAAATATTTATACATAACCCCAACGCCTTTGACCCCGACGGCGATAGCCTGCACTTTGAACTAATTGCCCCTTTGGCAGGCTTAAACAACCCCGTGCCGGCTTATCAATACCCCAATCAGGTGTCGGCAGGTGCCAACAATCAGCTAACGCTAGACCCCAACACTGGCGAGTTAGTCTGGAACACCCCGCAACAAAAAGGTATCTACAATATTGCTTTTTTGATACGCGAATTTAGAAATGGCGTGCAAATTAGCAATATGATTAGGGATATGCAGGTAATTGTAGAAGATGTAAACAATCGCCCACCTGTTATAAAACCCACCAACGACACCTGTTTAGTTATTGGCAATACCTTAATACTACAAGTATCCGCCACCGACCCCGACTCGCCAGGGCAGGTTATTAACCTAACGGCTTATGGGGGTCCGTTAGAGTTGCCCCAAAGCCCTGCCACGTTTCAGTCGTCGTCGGGTTTGGCACAAGCACAAGGAACCCTAACCTGGAACACCACCTGCGACCACATCTACAGCCAAAAATATACCATTGTTTTTAGAGCCGAAGACAACTTTTCGACACCGCTTGTCGACCTCGAAACGTGGCGCATACAGCTAATTGCTCCACCTCCTACCAACCTGCAAGCCACCATAGACGGCGAAGCCATACGCCTTGACTGGAATGTTGCTGCTCCTTATGTTTGCGCCCAAAGCCCTAAATTTAGGGGTTACTCGGTGTGGCGGCGCAATGGTTGCGACTCGCTAACGTTTGACATTTGCCAACAAGGATTAAACGGAACCGACTATATAAAAATTGCCGAAGGCATAACCACCAACACCTATACCGACAATACCGTACAAGAAGGCATAAAATACTCGTATAGAGTAGTTGCCGAATTTGCCGACGATTTTACCGCATCTAACCCACCAACGCCCATTAACATAAGCAGCAGCGCACCCTCGTTGAACGTATGTGCCGAGTTGCCCAAAGACTCGCCCATTATTACCAACGTAAGCATCGAAAATACAGCTACCACAAACGGACAAATTTACGTAGCATGGTCAAAACCGCGCGCATTGGCACTCGATACATTGCAAAATCCGCCGCCTTACCGCTACGAACTGTACCGAGCCGACGGCATAAACGGAACCAATTTTGCGCTGATAAATACCGCCACTGCCAATACCTATGCCACCGCCAACGACACCACTTATTTAGATACCAACACCAATCTAAATACCCAAGACAACAGCTATAGCTACAAAATTAAGTTTTTCTCGAACAACGAGTTTATCGACGAAACACAAACCGCAAGCTCGGTGTTTTTGAACATTGCCCCTGCCGATAATCAGCTAACTTTAACTTGGCAATTTGCCGTGCCGTGGCTTAATTATCAGTACAAAATTTACAAACGCAATAATATTACCAACAACTTCGAGTTTTTGGGGCAAACCGCCAACAACACCTACACCGATGTAGCACTGCAAAACGGCGAAACTTATTGCTATTACATCGAAACAATTGGCACCTACTCGACCGATGATTTGATAGAACCCATCATCAATAAATCGCAGATTGTTTGTAAAAAACCAACCGACCTACAACCACCCTGCACCCCGCAACTACTAAGCATTAGCAACAACTGCAACCTGCCCAACAGCGACGACCCCAATCAGCCGCTGTTTAACAACCTTGTTTGGCAACAACCTACGGCTACTTGTGCCGACGATATATCGCAATATTATATTTACTACCAAGCACCACTAAGCCCCAATTTTGAGTTGATAGATAGCGTACAAGGTGCCACATTAACTGCCTACATACACTACATTCAAAACTCTTTAACGGGTTGCTATGCGGTGGCTGCCGTCGATTCGTTTTATAACATTAGCCCCAAAAGTAATATTTTGTGTGCCGAAAACTGCCCCTTGTTTGAGCTGCCCAACGTATTTACCCCCAACAACGACAACGACAACGATTTGTTTATACCCCGAAAAGCACGTTTTGTAAACAGCGTTGATTTTAAGGTGTTTAACCGCTGGGGCGGCATAGTGTACCAAACCACCGACCCACAACTAAACTGGGCAGGCATCGACTCGAATACCAACAAGGACGTACCCGACGGCGTGTATTATTACACCTGCCAAGTGTTTGAACTAACCGCCGATGGGGTAAAACGTTTAGCCCAATCGTTGAGCGGCTACATACATGTTATAAGGGGTGAATAAAAATAGGTGCCAAATTTCGCCGGTTACATTTGGTTGATAATTTTAAAAGGTGATGTGAGGTATTTAAATCTCCTGACTAAATTTTTGTTTTTGTAAAGTCTAAATTTGCGTTTAACTTCACCGAACCTTTAAGCAACCGATAACAATTTGTGTAGCATTGAGGTGGTTTACCAATTGTGTTTCGTGTATCGGATGTAAGATATCTATTGCTTTTAGTTCAAAAAAATCGTGTTTTTGACAGGATTACAAGATTAACAAAGATTTGATTTTTATTCTTCTGCTTTTAATGGATTGTGTGGTTTGAGTTTTAAAGTTTTTTTTCGGGTTAAAATGCAGCTAAATGAGGCAATTTTATCAAATAAAACAAAAACAAGAACCACCCCCCCCAAAAACAAAAAAAAAAGGGGGGCCCCCCAAAACGGGCCCTTGAGTTGCAAACCACACAATCTGTTAGAAACAGGTATTTTTTTCCCCCGGGGGGGACCCCCCCCCCCCCCCCGTGGCGGGGTTCTTAATTTTTGAATTGGAAAGGGTATTTTTTCTCCAAAAACAATGAACCAATACAATTTTAAGTATACTTAACAAACCAAACAACACGTCACGTATCACTTTTCGTTATTGCCTCCCAAATCCCCCAAACAAATACGCCAAATTTGCAAAACTTGCAAATTTGGCGTATCTTTGTGTCAAAATCATCTGAATCTACTACTTAGCTATGTTTAATAAAATAGTTCTTTATTCTGTAGTTCTTTTAGCCCTATTGTTTGATTATCAAACGGCACAAGCCAACATTAACCTTGTTACGGCTGGGCAATGGTGGCATTATTATACAAGCAGCCAACCCGATGCCAACTGGAAAAACTACACCTATACCGACAATTGGAACCAAGGCTTTGCCCAGTTAGGCTTTGGCGAAGGCGACGAGGCAACCACCTTAACAGCAGGTGCATCGGCAAATAACAACTATCCGGCCTACTATTTTAGGCATGCCTTTTGGGTAAACGATACCACCTCGTTCGATAATTTACACCTGCAGGTAAAACGCGACGACGGTATTGTAGTGTATATAAACGGCACCGAAGTGCTTAGAGATAATATGCCAACAGGCAATATCACCTACAACACTTGGGCATCGGGGGCATGTGCCGACGACGGAGCATCGTGGATAAGCATTACCCTGCCGCGCAGCTACCTAAACCCCGGCATGAACCAAATAGCCACCGAAGTGCATCAATCAAGTGCTACCAGCTCCGACTTGTCGTTCGATTTACAACTCGAAGGCAACACCGAACCAGCCATTACACGCGGCACGTATCTGCAATTAGCCACCGCAAACAGCATAACTATTAGGTGGCGCACCAATATACCTACCAACAGCAGTGTGCAATACGGCACCATTGCCAACAATTTAGCTAACACAGCCACCGATACCGCCACCACCACCGAGCATATCGTTGCACTTAACAACCTATTGCCCAATACCCGCTACTATTATGCCGTTGGTAGCACCACCGCCATGTTGCAATCCACCCCCGACACTAACCGTTATTTTATAACCGCCCCGCCCATTGGCACACCACAACTAACCCGCATTTGGGCAACAGGCGATTGCGGCACCGCTCAACCCATACAAACTAAGGTAATGAACGCCTATCAAAATTTTGTGGGCAACCAATACACCAACTTATGGCTTTTGCTGGGCGATAATGCTTACACAACAGGTTTAGACTCGGAATATCAAAACAACTTTTTTCAACCCTATATGGCAGGTAAAATAATGGCTCAAACGGCTATTTTCCCGGCACCGGGCAACCACGATTACTACAACACCACCAACCTAAATAGCCTTACTACGCCCTATTTCCAAAATTTTACAATACCTACCCAAGCCGAAAGTGGCGGCATAGCCTCGAACACCGAGGCTTATTATAGCTTTGATTATGCCAACATACACTTTATAAGTCTAAACTCGTATGGCACTGTTGATGATAAAAAACTATACGACACCACAGGCACACAAGCACAATGGCTAAAACAAGATTTACTAGCCAACACCCAAAAATGGACTATTGTGTATTGGCATCATCCCCCCTACACAATGGGTACGCACAACTCCGACTCGGAGTCGGAGTTGGTAAACATTCGCAGTAAATTAGTAAAACTATTAGACCAATACCACGTTGATTTGGTACTTTGCGGACACAGCCACACCTACGAGCGTAGCAAATTAATGAAAGGGCATTATGGCTACGAAAACACTTTTGATGCCAACTTGCACAACACCAGCTCCTCGACAGGTTTTTACGACCAAACCGACAATTCGTGCCCGTATATAAAATCGAGCAGCAACCCCACCAACGAGGGTATAGTATATGTGGTAGCTGGCTCGTCGGGTAAAATAGGCAACCCCTACTTGGCTTTCTGGCCCCACAATGCCATGCTAATGAGCAATTACACCGTTGGCGGCTCAATGTTACTTGAAGTAGAAGGAAATAGGTTAGATGCCAAATTTATTACCGAAAACGACACCGTTTTTGACCGTTTTACGATACTAAAAGACGTAAATAAAACCACCGATGTATCGCCCTGCGGACAAGCCGTTGAGCTAACCGCCTCGTGGAAAGGCGATTATTTATGGCAACACAACCAACAAACCACGCCAAGTATAGTGGCAACACCCGCCCAAGATACCACCTATACCGTTACCGATGGCACTTATGGTTGCCTAACGGATACCTTTAATATACACGTTTGGAAACCCACCCTTAACTATAATCCCGTAGTTTGCCCCAATAGCACAACTACCTATAACACCCAAAACTACGGACCCAACGCCACCTATTTTTGGTCGGTGGTGGGCGGTACTATTGTTAGCGGGCAAGGTACCCCCACTGTTAACATAAACTGGAACGATGGAGTAGTGGGTAGCGTGTCGCTGGCGGTAAGTTATTAGTACTCACAACAAAATAAAAATCAATTGTTTGGATTTTTACCTATTTTTTAACACCTTTTTTGTTAAGCAAAACGCAAATTCCTATATTTGCATGGCTATCCATTCCTTTTTCGCCACCAATACTTGCACCTAATTGGGTTTGTAGTTTAACATATTTCCATCCGCCTCTTAGGGTTATGGCAGGCTCTATCAAAAAACTGTTGGACTTGTAATATTTCCCATATTCATCAGAGTTTTCATCGATCCTTTTCCAAGCAACATCGTTTAATAAATAACTAGCTCTGGCAGACAATGCGGCATCAAAACCTTTTGCCGTAAAACCTATGGCAGGTTGTAGGCTAAACTTGCCATATTGTTTGTATCCTTCTTTATAGTAACTAAACTCCGGAAAAGCTTGCCCCAAACCAAGCAAACCATAGGTTTCAAATACCCAATGTTTGTTATTGCCAAACGGTCGATAATAACCCGCCCCTATTTCGCCAAAAAATACATCAAAATTATTAAATTTTGGCAGATAAAAACTATACCCATGCAATAAAGCATTGGCTTGTATACCAATATTAGCAGTGGGCGCATAAGCCAATTGCAATTCTACGGCATTATCTGCATCGGTTATGCCATAAGCTGCATTTATTCGTATTTCGTTTTTTTCTTGAAAAAGCGGTACGTTTTGCATATTAGGCGCATAAAGCCCCGATGCACATCCAGCAAAAACTAGCATTAATTGGATACTTAGCACATACACTAAGTAAAACGTTAATTGTTTAGCATTAAGCATAGTGATTTTAATTTAGATTAATTGATATTTTTACTTTTTTGTAAATTCAGACAAAGCATCTTCATTTTCTGTCAATTTGCACCAACCGCATCATCTATCAAACGGCGGTGATAGTTAATTTGCCCTAAATGATAATTAAAATGTGTTAGTAGGTGCAGCAGCATAAAATCGGTTTTTACAATGCTACCATGCTTTTCGACCGGAAAATTTCTGTCAAAATCCTCGTCCAACAATTTTGCTATTGTACCCAAAACTACCTTTGTTGTTGTTTCGATATGGGCAATAAGTTGGCTTCGAGGCACATCTTTTAGAGCAAACTCTTCATCGCGTTTGCGCACATAGCCATTTTGCCCCAATACAGCGCCCACAAAATGGTTTAAGTTGCCCAACAAATGCAAGCATAAATTGCCTGCCGAGTTGCTAATATCGGATTTTATTATCCACAAATTTTGCTCGTTGCTATACAAACTAATTTCGGTGGCTAATTTGTGTAAATCTCTTTCAAAAATTTCGATTAATGCCGTGTGTAACATATTGTTCGCGTTTTTTGTTATGCAAAGATACTTTTTTTTGCTCAAAATTAGCTTATTGACATTAAAAAAAATAAACCCGCAAACCATATCTGCCCCAAAATACCTTATTTAGCCAGCTAAAACATTATCCGTTGTTAATTAATTTTCAAAAATTACTGAAAGTTCCGAAAAATAAAGCGTAAAATCAAAATTACCCTTTAACTTAGCGCTACAAAATGGCAGATTTAACCAAATTTACCTCAATAAGTAAGTAAAAAATACACAAGTAAAAATGAATCCTTTCAATCCTTTTAACGACGACCACGATTTACTTCGCCAATCGTTTCGCGAGTTTTTACAGCACGAAGTAATGCCAAATGTAGAACAATGGGAATCCGAAAAACATTGCGACCGCGAAATGTTTCGTAAAATGGGGCAAAATGGTTATTTGGGTGTTACTTTCCCCGAGCAATACGGTGGTAGCGGCTTAGATTTGTGGGCAGCCGTAGTTATTGCCGAAGAGCTAGCTTATGCCAACATTGGCGGCTTGGCAATGTCGTTGTATGCACACACCTATTTGCCCT
This sequence comes from Sphingobacteriales bacterium, assembly GCA_016718845.1. GTDB lineage: Bacteria > Bacteroidota > Bacteroidia > Chitinophagales > UBA2359 > JAEUUX01. The sequence continues at coordinate 177,741 of JADKCK010000001.1, read as the reverse complement.
TGCCCCTTATTAACGCCGTTGGAACCGAAGAGCAAAAACTACGCTATCTTGCCCCAGCTTTGTGCGGCGATAAAGTAGCTGCTTTGGCTATCACCGAGCCGGGCGCTGGCTCTGACGTAGGCGGTATTAAATCAATGGCAAAAGACATGGGCGACCATTACCTACTAAATGGCTCAAAAATGTTTATCACCAATGGTACTATGGCAGATTTTGTAGTAGCCGTAGTTCGCACAGGCGATGGTCCCTACGACATGTCGGTGTTTATTGTTGATACCAACCTGCCCGGATTTAAAGCCATACCCATAAAAAATAAATTGGGCATGCACACCTCCGACACCGCACAACTGTTTTTTGAAGATTGCAAACTGCCCAAATCGGCATTGTTGGGCAATATAGGCAATGGCTTTTATTATATAATGAACAACATACAAGAAGAACGACTAATTGCAGCCGTAATGGGTTGGGCTTCGGCAGAGTGGGCTTTGTTTAAAGGTATGCAATATGCCAAAGACCGACACGCCTTTGGCAGAGCTATTGGTAAGTTTCAGGTTATCCGCCACAAATTGGCACAAATGGCAATTAAGACGGAGGCATGCAAATCGATGGCATACAGGGCTGTTTACGAATATTTAGACCAAGGCTCGGGGGCTATCAAAATTATTAGCATGGCAAAGGCTTTTGTGTCCGAGCAATGCCAAGACGTAATAAACGAGTGCCTGCAAATACACGGCGGCTGGGGCTATATGGAAGATTATGGCATAGCACGCGCCTGGCGCGATGCCCGACTAATGACCGTTGGGGCTGGCACAACCGAAGTAATGCACGAAATTATCAGCAAACTAATTGTCGACGAGGTACGCCACAAACACCAATTAGTGCCTCATAGGGCGGCACACTAAACCGTTTGTTACAACAAAAATCTCCCACAACCAATAGTTGCGGGAGATTTTTTATATCATACAAATAAACCTAAATCAATAACATAGCACCCCAACAAGCACAAACAAGGGTTTATCATCGTTTTTGCTTGTTGATTATCTAACAAAAAACATGGGCGTTGCCCCACTTGACGTGGTAAATTTATTGGTCTTTTTTTGGGGTGATGATTAGCACTCCCTAATTCGACAAGTTGGTGGCACCCCAATAGCACTGTTAGTGCAGTCCCAACTCTATTTTGTTACCAAAGTTCAATTTTGATAACTGCACAAACTTTACAATCAACTACGCATCAATTTTGGCATATTTGGCGTGGCTTTCAATAAATTCGCGGCGTGGCGGCACTTCGTCGCCCATTAGCATCGAGAAAATGCGGTCGGCTTCGGCACCACTATCAATAGTTACTTGGCGCAGCGTGCGGGTTTCGGGGTCCATGGTTGTTTCCCAAAGTTGTTCGGCGTTCATTTCGCCCAAACCTTTGTATCGTTGTATGTCTACCTTCGATGGGTCGCCCTCGCCAGCCAAGCGTTTAACGGCTGTTTCGCGGTCTTCCTCTGTCCAACAATACTGAAACTGTTTGCCTTTTTTAACCAAATACAGCGGCGGCGATGCCACATACACATAGCCGTTTTCTATCAGTTCGCGCATCTGTCGGAAAAAGAACGTAAGGATAAGCGTTACAATGTGGCTACCATCAATATCGGCGTCGCACATAATAACCACTTTTTTGTAGCGCAATTTTATCATGTTTAGCTCTTTGGCTTCGTTATGAAAAACGCCCAAAGCCATAAACATATTTTTTATCTCTTCGTTGTCAAAAATTTTGTGGTCCATTGCTTTTTCCACGTTCAGGATTTTACCCCGCAGTGGCAAAATTGCCTGAAACTCGCGGTTACGTCCTTGTTTGGCAGTACCACCTGCCGAGTCACCTTCTACCAAAAACAGTTCCGACAGTTCGGCATCTTTGCTTGAGCAATCGGCTAATTTACCGGGCAATCCGCTGCCACCCAACACCGATTTGCGTTGTACCATTTCGCGGGCTTTGCGGGCGGCATGTCGGGCGCTAGCTGCCAAACACACTTTGTCGATAATAATTTTGGCTTCTTTGGGGTTTTCTTCCAAAAAATTGTTGAGTGCTTCGCCCACAATGGTATCTACAATACCCAATACCTCCGAGTTGCCTAGTTTGGTTTTTGTTTGCCCCTCGAACTGTGGTTCGGGTACTTTAATTGATATAAGGGCGGTTAAACCTTCGCGGAAGTCGTCGCCGGTTACTTCGACTTTCATTTTGGAGAAAAAATTATTTTTATCTCCATAAGCTTTAAACACCCTTGTTAATGCCCTACGAAAACCAGCTACGTGTGTGCCACCCTCGATGGTGTTAATGTTATTAACATAAGAGTGAACATTTTCGTTGTAGGTGCTGTTATATTGAAAGGCAACTTCGACCGACACCATATCGCGGGTTTTTTCGATAAAACGCGGTTGTGTTAGTGCTTGGCGTTGTGCATCAAGGTATTGTACAAACTCTACCAAACCACCTTCCGACAAAAAGGTTTCGGTAATTACCTTGCCGTTGTCGTCTAATTCGCGTTCGTCGGTTAGGGTTATGCGTATGCCGCGGTTCAAAAACGCCAATTCGCGTAGGCGGGCGGCAATGGTATCGTAGTTGTATACCAATTGTGTAAAGATATCGCCATCGGGTTTAAAAGTAACCGTAGTACCGCGTCGGGTGCTTGTGCCGGTTTCTTTTACGGGATATTGGGGCGCTCCGCATTTATACTCTTGGCGATAGCTGTGTCCATCGCGTTCAACATCTACTTGTAAATGGGCTGATAGTGCATTTACGCAAGATACCCCAACGCCGTGCAAACCGCCCGATACTTTGTAGCTATCTTTATCAAACTTACCGCCGGCGTGCAGCACCGTCATAACTACCTCTAAAGCCGACCTGCCTTCTTTGGTATGAATGGCTACGGGTATGCCGCGTCCGTCGTCGCGAACACGTATGGAGTTACCTTCGAGTATCGATACCTCGATGTTTTTGCAATGACCTCCGAGGGCTTCGTCAATGGAGTTATCAACTACCTCGTATACTAAGTGATGTAAACCTTTAAAACCAATATCGCCAATATACATGGCAGGGCGTTTCCGAACGGCTTCTAAGCCTTCTAACACCTGAATACTATCGGCACCATAATTTGAGTCCATGATTAACTTTATTGTTTTTTTATTGTTTAACTATTGGCTTTTAGCCTTTGTAAGCAATGTGGTGAGGGTAATTAATGGTTATTTATTGCCAAAAAAATCAAAATTAACAATTTTTTCATTTAAACTTAAAAAAGTGTTCAAAGATACGCCTTTTTTGCCAATTAGTTACTCTTTTGGGGTATTTTTATTGTTGTTTTTATCCCTATTTTTTGGGGGTGGATGCCAGCAACAAAACAAAATTATAAACGGAGCCAAAGCGCCCGATATTGTATTGCCTAACAGCAAAGGCGACACGCTGCGCTTGTCCGATGTGTCGGCGGGTAAATATGTGTTGATAGATTTTTGGGCATCGTGGTGTGCGCCCTGTCGCGAGTCGCACCCCGAGTTGGTGCGCCTATACAACACCTACAAAGACACGCAATTTGGCAACGCAAAAGGGTTGGCAATTTTTAGTGTATCGTTGGATACCAAACCTGCTGCCTGGTTACAAGCCGCTCAAAACGACAGCTTGCCCTACACCCAAACTATGGTTAATGATACGCTCGGTTTTAAATCGCCTTACCTTAGCCAATATGGTTTTAAGGTAATACCTACTTCGTATTTGATAGACGAAAACGGGACGGTAATTGGCAACAATTTATCGTTGAAATGGTTAGAGTACGAACTAAAACGACGCTCGGGGCAAATAAAATAAGGGCTAAATTGGTGTGCTTTTTAGGCGATTATTTGTCAAAAAAAAATATTTATTGTAAGATAGAGCTTTTTGTTGTAATTTATCAAAAAGGTAGTACCTTTGTGGCAGATAGTAATATTTCATTAACGCAAAATTTTTATTTCCATGACTCATTTTTTCAAATCAGTAATGTTAGTGGCTTTTGTGTGTGTATTAAGTACAACACTTGCTTGGTCGCAAAGCAAACCCAAGGCTACACCAAGCAGCCCTGCTCCGCAAAGTAGCACTAAAAAAACAACACCCGAAAACAGCGATTTAGGGTTTCACAAAGGCTCTAAGGTATTAAACTTGGGTATTGGCTTGTCGGTTCAATTATGCCAATGCTAGTTTTTTCCTGCATTGAGTGCCTCGGTTGATGTAGGTTTTAAAGAAGGTTTAGGACCTGGTACATTGGGGCTTGGGGGTATGGTAGGTTATTGGCAATCTACCTACAATTATGGCAGCGGCTACAAATGGGCTTGGCGCAATATTATGGTTGCTGCGCGTGGCACTTACCACTTTGATGCCCTAAACACCGAAAAATACGATGTGTATATAGGCGATTTGGCGGTTTAAGTTATCGTTTCACTGGCAGTAGCTCTGTTTTAGACGTAAGCAACATTTATCCTGCATTTGGCTTTTTTGGTGGTGGCAGATACCACTTTTCTAAAGGTTTTGGTGTATTTGGCGAGGCAGGCTATGGCATGTCGTGGCTTACTGTTGGTGCAGCACTAAAACTATAATACGTTTGTGTATTTTTGCACATCAAAAGCGATAAACTCTTTACAGGGTTTATCGCTTTTTTTTGTGGGTTATTGTTGTTTAGTTTCTTGTTTGGGTGTTGCTTTGCTCGTGCCAAAAAAATCTTCGTACCGCTGAAAAACATCGCCAAAATTAAACTGTTGTAGTATTACCATATCGCCTTGGTTGTGTATAAAGGCAAAAAAGCGGTCGCGGTCAAAGGCTATGGGTTTGCCTTTTTCGTCAAATTGCAGTTTGCTACGGCGGTTAATTGGCATATAGTGTACGGGCACAACTTGGATTTTTCCGCTGCGGTTAGTTACTGTAATGGTGCAAAAGGGCTTACTTTGCTTAATAGAGTCTAGTTTAGAATGTTCGTTGGCGTAGGCTTCGGCGTTTTTTTGTTGAAACAAATTGCGGTAATTAAGCCCAAAGGATTTGTTAAATGCCTTGGTGTTTTTGGGTGCCTCGGCTTTATCTAATGGCTCAACGGTTACAGAGTCGGGCGATAGGTTGGTGAGTTTAAACGAGTAGGACGGGAAAAAGTTGTCGTAATTTAGCTCAATGGTGGCAATATCGGCGGGGTTATACCGAAAAACGGACGGGTCGCGCCAGTCGGGTTCGTAGGTTGAGTAGCGGGTTAGTAAGTGTCCTTCTAATCCCAAAATTTGTATGGCATAGGGTTTGTCCGAGCCATCAAGTAGGGCATAAGTGCCGTTTTTGTTGGTGGTTAATCCGCAAATGTAGTATTTTTTAGCAGGTTGTGCGTTGTTGGTGTAAATTTCTACGGTTTTATCGGGTTTTTGGCACATCCGCAATACATTTGGCTTGGCAGCATTAGCCACCGGCGATTGTACGCTTACCTTGGCAATGGTTTTTAACAATTGTTGCACCATAAATGGCTTGGCGGCATAGCGTTTGTTTAATTGCCAATCGGTGGTGTTTTGGCGGGTTAGCTCTATTTTAAAATCCTTGGCATCGCGCAAAATAATTTTGGTGATGGCGGTGGTGTCGGCAAAAGCAAAGTCGGAGCTGTTGCCTATTAATGTACTTTTAGGTGTGTGGTTGCTATACCACACCCATACCGAGCCAAGCAGTAATACCGCTAATATGGCGGCATATAGTTTTGTGTTGTTCATAAAATGAGGTTAAAAATGAAGTGGCGATGTTACGATGTGGTGATGTTACGATGTGGTGATGTTACGATGTGGCGATGTTACGATGTGGTGATGTTACGATGTGGCGATGTTACGATGTGGTGATGTTACGATGTGGCGATGTTACGATGTGGTGATGTTTCGATGTGGCGATATAGTGAAGTGGTGATGTTAGATGTGGCGATGGTCGTTGAGCATAGTCGAAACGGGGCTAATAAAAATCGCGCAAAAAAGTAGGCGTAAATCATTTAAACATTATTCATTTACGCGCCTACATCAACAATAATTGCTGTATTTGGGTTTTAAAAAAATACATCAATTATTGTGTTTATTGGTTGTTGTGTGTTATTTTTTTACTTCTTTTGCCCAGCTATCTTTTAGCCCAACGGTTTGGTTAAACACCAAATGGTTGGGGGTAGTATCTTTATCTAAGCAAAAATAACCTTTTCGGATAAACTGAAAACGGTCGGCAAGTTGGGCATTTTGCAGCGATGGCTCGAGATAGGCGGTTAGGGTATGCAGCGAGTTGGGGTTTAGGTATTGTACAAAATCGCCGTCTTCGTTGCTAGGGTATTCTACGGTAAATAGGCGGTCGTAAAGGCGCACTTCGGCGGTAATAGCGTGTGCCACCGACACCCAATGTATGGTTCCTTTTACTTTTAAACCACTGGTATCGGCACCGCTTCGGCTGTTTTCTATGTACGAGCAGCGTAGCTCGACTATGTTGTCGGCAGCGTCTTTTATTACTTCATCGCAGGTTATAATGTAGGCACTTTTTAGGCGCACAGTGCCACCCGGATACAATCGGAAGTATTTTTTAGGTGGATTTTCCATAAAATCGTCGCGTTCTATGTAAATTTCGCGGCTAAAAGGCACTTCGCGGCTGCCCGATGTTTCGTCTTCGGGGTTGTTTTCTACGCTTACCATTTCGGTTTTGCCTTCGGGATAGTTGGTTATCACCACTTTTATAGGTTCAAGAACGCCCATTACGCGAGTAGCAATTTTGTTTAAATCTTCGCGAACGCAAAACTCTAAAACGCCCACATCGGTTACGTTTTCGCGTTTGGCAACGCCAATACGGTCGGCAAATTCGCGGATGGCATTGGCGGTATAGCCTCTACGACGCAAGCCCACAACGGTTGGCATACGGGGGTCGTCCCAACCTTTTACGTGTCCTTCGGTAACAAGGCGTTTTAGGTAGCGCTTGCTCATGATGGTGTAGGTAAGGTTGCGGCGGGCAAATTCTATTTGTCGCGATGGAAACATGTTTAACTCGCGCAAGTACCATTCGTAGGCAGGGCGGTGCACCTCGAACTCGAGGGTACAGATAGAGTGGGTGATACCCTCTATCGAGTCGCTGATGGGGTGTGCATAATCGTACATGGGGTAGATGCACCATTTGTCGCCTGTTTGATGATGATGTACCTTTTTGATGCGGTACATAATAGGGTCGCGGAGGTGCATATTTGGCGAGCTAAGGTCCATTTTGGCTCTCAAAACACATTGTCCTTGGTCAAATTCGCCGTTGCGCATGCGTTCAAAAAGGGCTAAGTTTTCGGTGGGCGATGTGCTGCGGTATTTGCTAGGTGTGCCTGGTTGTGTGGGTGTGCCTTTTAGGTGGGCTACTTCTTCGGCGGTCGAAAAATCGACGTATGCTTTACCTTCGGTTATCAGTACTTTTGCTAATTCGTACATTTTGTCGAAGTAGTCGGATGCATAAAATTCGCGGTCGTCCCATTTAGCGCCTAACCATTGAGCATCATCGCGGATAGAGTCTACATATTCTATGTCTTCGGCTTCGGGGTTGGTGTCATCAAAACGCAGGTTAAACAAGCCGTTGTATTTGGCTGCCAAACCATAGTTTAGGCATATTGATGTGGCATGACCAATGTGTAGGTAGCCGTTTGGTTCGGGCGGGAAACGGGTATGAATGTGTCCGTTGTGCTTGCCATTTTTTATATCCTCTTCGATAATCAGTTCAATAAAATTGAGCGATTCGTGGGCTGGGGCGTTGGTATTTTCGTTGTTTTTCATTATATTTACAGTAATATGCTTTAATTATTTTGTAGATGAAGTTTGTAGTTTATTGTATATAATCCTCCATTTTCCATGCGCCAATGGCTTTTTTGCGCGAGTTAAAGTTGATACCTACTAGCGCAATGGGTTTATTTTCGGTGGTGTATTTGGCGGCGTAATCTTTATCTTTAATTTGTTGAAGTGCTTTTTCGGCACTTTGGTTTAGTTTAAACTCGATGATGTAGATATGGCTGGGCGTTTTTACTACGGCGTCCATTCTACCGTCCGATGTATTCACTTCGCTGTCCATCAACAAGCCCAGATACCTAAAATGTAGGTGAACTAAGGCATGGTAAAAATCTTCTTTTTTGCCTCTAAGCAAAGGCGAAGGTACATCTTTTAATATGGCATTGATAATTTTTACCACTTTTTCGACATCATTTTTCAAAAAAGCGGCTTTTATATTAAAAACAGGAATGGCGGTACTTGTATGACTTGTGTGCAATATTTCGGCTAAAATATAATCGGTCAGGGCTTGTTCTACTTCGCGGTTGGGATAATCAAGGGTATAAATGCCGTTCATCCTGTCTATATGTTTAATTGTTAAATAGCCTGTTTGAAACAAGATGGTGCGCAAATCCAAATTTTCTAAATCATAGCTATCTATCAATGTGTCGCTGGCGGTAAGGTTGTTAAACAAAAAGTCGTTTTGTTCGCGCATCAGTTTTAACAAAAAAGTAGGCGTGCCGGTTTTAAACCAAAAGTTTTCGAAGCTGCGTTTTTGTAAAAAATTTAAGATAGAATAAGGGTTATACACCGTATTGATACCATCCCAGCTATACCCATTATACCACAAGCGTATATGAGCCATGAATTGCTCTTTGCTTAAATCTGGGAACGACTGAGCAGCATAATCTAACCATTCGGCAAAATATTGGTTTAGTTCGTTTGGGGTGTATCCTACTAAATTTACAAATCTTTGGTCGAGTGTTAAATCGTTGAGGTGATTTAGGTTAGAAAAGATACCTGTTTGGCTAAATTTTGATACACCAGTCATCAAAAAAAACTCGATGTAGGGGTCAGCACTTTTTATACTGCTATAAAAATTGCGCAAAATAGCACGATTTTGTTCGGCTATCGGGCGTTTTTCTTTTTCTAAAAAATCAATAATTGGTTTATCATATTCATCAATCAAAATCACTACACGACCTTTTAAGGCAGCTAATTTCTCAATTAATTCCCTAAATAAAGTATCATAACTTTGGCTAACTAACTCAATATTGTATTTATGTGCAATGGCTTTTAGCTCATTAGTAATTGCTTGTGGTAATCCTAATTCTACGTATCCAAGTGCATTAAATGCAATATGAATAACAGGGTGTTTTTTCTCCCAATTCCATTTATCTTCTATCCAAAGTCCTTTAAAGTATTGTTTTTCTCCTTCGTAGATAGATTTTAGGGTAGATATAGTCATAGATTTACCAAAGCGGCGCGGGCGCGATAAGAAATAGGCTCTTGAAGTTGTTAATATTTTATAGATAAGTTCCGTTTTATCTACATAAATACAATCATCTTCGCGTAGTTTCGAGAAGGTTTGTATGCCTATGGGTAGTTTTTTCATAATTTATTTTTTAATGATAATCTTCCATTTTCCACGAGCCAATAGCTTTTTTGCGCGAGTTAAAGTTGATGCCTACTAGCACAATGGGTTTATTTTCGGTGGTGTATTTGGCGGCGTAATCTTTATCTTTAATTTGTTGAAGGGCTTTTTCGGCACTTTGGTTTAGTTTAAACTCGATGATGTAGATATGGCTGGGCGTTTTTACTACGGCGTCCATTCTACCGTCCGATGTGTTCACTTCGCTGTCCATCAACAAGCCCAGATACCTAAAATGTAGGTGAACTAAGGCATGGTAAAAATCTTCTTTTTTGCCTCTAAGCAAAGGCGAAGGTACATCTTTTAATATGGCATTGATAATTTTTACCACTTTTCGACATCATTTTTCAAAAAAAGCGGCTTTTATATTAAAAACAGGAATGGCAGTGGCGGTATAATCGGCATGTAGCAGTTCGGCTAAAATATAGTTACTCATTGCCTGTTCTACCTCTCGATTGGGATAATCTAAGGTATAAATACCGTTCATTTTATCTATGTGTTTTATGGTTAAATAACCAGTTTGGAATAAAATGGTACGTAAATTTAGATTTTCTAAATCATAGCTATCTATCAATGTGTCGCTGGCGGTAAGGTTGTTAAACAAAAAATCGTTTTGTTCGCGCATTAGTTTTAACAAAAAGGTAGGCGTGCCGGTTTTAAACCAAAAGTTTTCGAAGGAGCGATTATCAAGGAAATTTAGAATTGAATAAGGATTGTATACGGTATTGATACCGTCCCAGCTATACCCATTATACCACAAACGTATATGAGCCATAAATTGCTCTTTACTTAAATCCGGGAAAGATTGCCAAGCATAGTCTATCCATTCGGCAAAATATTGGTTTAATTCGTTGGGAGTGTATCCTACTAAATTAACGAAATTTTCGTTTAGCGTTAAATCTTTAAGGTGATTTAGGTTAGAAAAGATACCTGTTTGGCTAAATTTTGATACGCCTGTCATCAAAAAAAACTCGATGTAGGGGTCGGCATCTTTAATAATACTGTAAAATTGGCGTAAATCAGCTCGGTTTTGTTCGGCTATTGGGCGTTTTTCTTTTTCTAAAAAATCAATAATTGGTTTATCATATTCATCAATCAAAATTACTACACGACCTTTTAGGGCGGTTAATTTTTCAATCAGTTCTTGGAACATTTGGGAGTGACTAGAACCTATTAAAACAATATTGTGTTTTTCGGCAATCTGCTGTAAAGTTAGCATCAGTGCATTTTCTACGCCCAAATGATGATAATCAATACTTGCAAACGAAAAGTGAATAACCGGGTGTATTTTCTCCCAATTCCATTTGTCTTCTATCCAAAGTCCGTTAAAATATTGTTTTTCTCCTTGGTAAATAGATTTTATGGTGGATAAAGTCATGGATTTACCAAAGCGGCGTGGGCGCGATAAGAAATAGGCTCTTGAACTCGTTAATAGTTGATAAATAAATTCTGTTTTATCTACATATACGCAATCATCTTCACGTAGTTTCGAGAAGGTTTGTATGCCTATGGGTAGTTTTTTCATATTATTAAAAATTACATCAAAAGTTCAATCTAAAGCATATTATTTTTGCAATAAAACACGAACAATACCTTATGTAACTAAGGCTGATTGGGTAGAAATGGAGTGCAAAGATACGCTTTTTTGAACAATTATCAAAGCATTTGTTACAAAATACCTTGCCAGTTTGTTAATTAAATGAAGTAAAATTGTCTCAAAAAAAAAACACTACCAATGATTAACAAACAGATTAGGTGTTTTTTTTACGGTTTAGTATCCGTTATTTATTTGCTCGAAGTGTTATTTTTTGTCAAAAAAACGCCTATACTTGCACAAAATGGGTGTTGTTCGCAATAAAATCGCTAAATGTGCGTATATTTGCCTCAACAAAATTGCAACTACTGTGAAAAAACTATTTTTACTACCACTTTTGATGATACTATTGACGTGGAACACCACCGCGCAAGTATTACAACCGGTACATTGGGATGTAGATTCAAAATCGTTAGACAATGGCGAGTTTATACTAACTTTTTCTGCCAAAATAGATAAAGGTTTTTATTTATACTCGCAAAATGTGCCACCCGATGGTCCTCTGCCTACTGTTTTTGAATTTGGCAAGGCTAAAGATATTACCCTTGTGGGTTCAATAAAAGAAAGTAGCAGCCATACCAAACAAGGTTTTGATAAAGTGTTTGAGATGGAAGTAAAGAAATTTGCTGAGGAAGCTACCTTCGAGGCACGTGTTAAACTCAACAAACCCGAGGTAAGTTTTACGATACCCGTAGAATATATGTCGTGCAACGACGAAAAATGTGTAAAATTAGATGAAGAGTTTCAGTTTAAATTAAAATACGAAACTAAACGCATCTCACCAGCACCTAAACCAGAACAATCGGGAGGCATAACAAGCCCACCCAACAAACCATTTGGTACTACCACCCAAACAGTTGTTAGCCCTGCAAATACTAGCACCTCTACTACCACGGTTTCGAAAATACCAACTAGCGCATCTAATGTAACGGTAACCGATGCCAAAGGTAAAACAGCATCGGCAACAACAAGCACTGCATCTGCCCAAACAACTAGCACAACAGATGCCGCCCTTGGTGCATCTACAGCACAAGGTATTATTGCCCCACCAACGTGGCAATACACCACCGAAGATTTGGGCAACAACGAGTATTTGATAAAATATACCGCCATTTTGCAACCGGGTTTTAACATCTACTCAAGTAAACTACCTAGTGGCGGACCTATACCAACCAGCATTACCTTTGCCGATGCCAATGCCATAGCCTCGCAGGGTGATGGTTTGGAGGAAATAAGCAACTACAAAAAAGAAGGCTTTGACCCTACTTTTAAAATGCAAGTGGTTAAATATACCGACACCGTTACGTTTCAGCAACGCATAAAATTGGCTCAACCCCTTGAGCAACTCAATGGTAGTATTAACTATATGGTGTGCGACGACAAACAATGCGTACCACAAGACGAACAGTTTTCTATCCCCCTAAAACAAACCACCGTTGAACCCGCCACTGCCACACCCGTACAAACAACAGGTGGTGCCGAAGGTAGTGATTTGTGCGGTTGGGCAATATTTTTCTTTGGTTTTTCGGCAGGTTTATTGGCATTGTTTACGCCTTGCGTTTTCCCTATGATTCCGCTAACCGTTAGCATGTTTACCAAACGCACCAAAGACCGCCGCAAAGGTATCCGCGATGCCCTGATTTATGCCATATCTATTGTTGTTATTTATGTAGGATTGGGCTTGTTGGTAACAGCCTTGTTTGGTCCCGCTATTCTTAGCGAGCTATCCACCAATCCGTGGATGAATATTGGCTTTTTTGTGCTTTTTGTGGTATTTGCCTTCTCGTTTTTTGGTTTCTACGACATAAACCTGCCAAGCTGGATAACCAACAAAGCCGACGAAGCGGTTGATAATAGCAGCGGCTTAACTAGCATCTTTTTTATGGCATTTACATTGGCACTTACGTCGTTTTCTTGTACCGGTCCGTTAATTGGCTCGTTGTTGGTACAAGCAGCACAAGGCGGTTTGTGGTGCCCCGCTATTGGCATGACAGGCTTTGCTATGGCATTGGCATTGCCCTTTGGCTTGTTTGCTATGTTCCCGCAATGGTTGGCAAGCTTGCCCAAATCGGGTGGCTGGCTCAACAGCGTAAAAGTAGTATTAGGTTTTGTAGAGATTATCTTCGCCCTCAAATTTTTATCAAACGCCGATTTGGTAAAACAATGGGGCTTGCTAAAACGCGAACCTTTTTTGATAATGTGGATTTTATTGATGATAACAACAGGCATTTATTTGTTGGGTTTAATCAAGTTTCCGCACGACAGCCCCATTAAAAAAATATCGTGGCAACGATTGGGTTTTGCAGGCTTGTTTTTTGTAACTGCTGCTTTTTTAATACCCGGCATTTTTTGCAAACCATTGCCCATCGATTTGTTGGCAGGCTTTCCGCCACCTATTACCTACAGCTACGGCTGCGGAAACGATGCAGGTATGGCAGATAACAATGGCGTAAAACACCAAAACCATTGCCCCCATGGGCTTAATTGTTTTCACGACTACGAAACAGGCATGGCAGAAGCCCGCAAACAAAATAAACCAGTTTTTATAGACTTTACAGGCTGGGCATGTGTAAATTGCCGCAAAATGGAAGAAAATGTGTGGGACAAACCCGGTGTTATCGAAAAATTGAGCAACGACTACATCTTAATATCGCTGTACGTTGACGAAAAAGTAGAACTGCCCGAAAACGAAAAAACCGAATATACTGATTACCGAGGTAGAAAAAAACGTTTTGAAACCGTTGGCGACAAATGGGCACACCTACAAACTACTTGCTACAACGTTAATGCACAACCCTATTATGTGTTGTTAGATAAAGACGAAAACATATTGGTTAATCCACCAAAAGGTTACACGCCCGCAATACCCGATTTTAGTGCCTATCTACAAAAAGGTTTAGATAACTACAAAAACAGCACCCCTGAAGGCAAACCCAATTGTGATAAAGCAGCCTTAGGCGCAAAATAAATAACAAAAACCAGAAAACACAATCGTTTTCTGGTTTTTTGTTTTTGGGTAAGATGAGGTTAAAGTGATTGATTGAGCAGTAGCGCTTAATTGCTATGGGGGTGCCAAAGGCTGTGCAAATAGGGTAAGCCAATCATCACCCCCAAAAAAGACCGATTCCGCGTCAAGCGGGGCAGGCGCAAAACTTTTGCATTGATGGAATACATTCGAGAATTAGTACATCATGTTAGCACTACGGTGCTTATTAAAGTATTGCTATGACACCTAAAACAATCCACAAACAACCAATCTGATAACCGCTTTTTTTGTACCTTTGCCCCACAAAAATACAAACAATGATAGGAATAATTATGGGCAGCTACTCGGATTGGGCAACCATGAAAGAAGCAGCACAGTTGTTAAAAAACTTTTCGGTTGATTTTGAGGTACTGGTAGTATCGGCACACCGCACCCCCGAGCGCATGTTTGAGTACGCCAAAAGTGCTGTTGAACGAGGCATAAAAATTATTATTGCCGGTGCAGGCGGAGCAGCACATTTGCCCGGCATGGTGGCAAGCCTTACGCCGCTGCCTGTAATTGGCGTGCCTGTAAAATCGAGGGCATTAAATGGCATCGACTCGCTTTTGTCTATTGTTCAAATGCCTGCGGGTATACCCGTAGCTACGGTAGCTATTGGCGATGCCGGTGCCAAAAATGCCGCCCTATTAGCCATTCAAATATTGGGCATGAACGATGCCATTTTGCAACAAAAAATTGTGGATTATAGAAACGAGCTAAAACAAGCCGTATCCGAAAATTATAACTTTGACCTTGATTAAATACACTTAGTTACCCATGAAACAAATAACAACCATTGGTATTATTGGTGGCGGGCAATTAGGCATGATGCTATGCGAAGCCGCCCGCGAACTAGGCTATAAAACAGCCGTGTTAGACCCTGCCGAGCGCCCGTCGGCGGCATACGTTTGCGACCATTATGTGCAAGGTAATTTTGATGATATAGCCGCACTTAGGCATTTGGCTACTTTGGCAGATGTTATCACCTACGAGTTCGAAAATATACCCTACCACATAGTGCAGCAGTTGATAACCGAAGGGGCGTATATACCGCAAACCGAGCAACCTTTGTATGTAACACAGCACCGCCTGCGCGAAAAAAATGCCATTCGGGCAGCTAATTTACCTACTGCCCCGTTTTTTGCCGTTCAAAATTACCAACAGTTAATAAGTGCCTTTGAACAGCTTGGCACGCCTGCTATCTTAAAAACTTGTTTTGGCGGCTACGATGGCAAAGGGCAATGGCGCATCGAGAGCCAAACCGATGCCCAACAACTACAACATTTGTTTGATGGAACAACAGCCTATGTACTAGAACAACGCCTATTGTTAGCCCAAGAGGTATCGTGTGTGGTAACATGTAGTACAAATGGCGATTTACAGGCTTTTCCGTTGGGCGAAAATGTGCATCGGAACGGCATTTTGCACTACACTACCGCCCCTGCCCAATTACCCGACAGTTTGGCAGCACAAGCCACACAAATGGCAATAAGTCTAATGCAATACTTAGGTTTTGTGGGTACTTTGGCGGTTGAGTTGTTTATTGATACCAACAACCAAATTTACATTAACGAGCTTGCCCCCCGACCGCACAACTCGGGGCATCATACCATCGAGGCGTGCAATGTATCGCAGTATGCCAACCACATACGTGCCATAACAGGGCAACCCCTGATAGTACCCAAACTTACATCGGCAACGCTAATGCTTAATATTATTGGCGATGAGTACCACACCCTATCGCAGTTGTTTACAAAAGGACATTTTCATGATTACCACAAAACGGTAAAACCTAACCGTAAAATGGCTCATATTACATTTTTGGGCGATGATGTGGCAAGCCTAAAACAGCAAGTCGGGCTATAAAACCCGACTGTTATTTTTTAGGGTTGGTTAAAACCCGAGCCTATTGATACATATTAGAGAGGGTCAGGTTAAAAAAACCAACCCTATTGATACAAATAAGCTCGGGTTAAAACCCGAGCCTATTGATACGTATTAATTATTCGCCCATTACTTTTTTGAGCAGGTACTTTGGGGCAGATTTTGCGTCTCTTTTGCTTCCATCGGCATTTAGGCTAACCAAGCCATCGTTTGTGATTTGGTATTTAGAGGTGCCAGATTTTTGGTTTAAGGTTACAACATCTCCGGCAACGGTCCATGTTCCGTTTGATTCAACTTTTTTGTTATTTTTACCTTTGTATTCTTCTTCTAAAGTAAACGTTCTTTTTTCATCGGCATTCAAAGTAAGCAGCGTTTCAATGGCATCGCAATTTGGGCATGGCATCGAGCCTGTGTAAAATGCGGCTAATTGTTCTACCAATGTTTGCTCGGATGTTGCCGACGCGGGCGAGTTGATACCCATATCACACTCAATTTTTGTTAACAACCATTGCCCATTTTCTTTTTTTAGCTCAAAATTTTGTTCTTTGGGGCTTTCGCCATGAGTACCGTATAAGGTTGCAGATGCTTTGTCGTTGCCAATCGAATTTATGCGGATGGGAGATTTTGTCCAAAAATTAATATCCCAATCTTGGGCGCAAAAATATTTGTCACCATCCATACCAATTGCTGGGCCATCGGCTTCTTCTTTTAGCCACATTTTTTCGCAGGCTTTATAAAAAACCATGTCGTTATCCAAAAAATCAGCACTAACAAATCCGCTTGATTTTATAGAAGCTAAATATTTTTCCAATAAAGGCACGTCCAAGGCATAATGATTACCCACAACTTTGATAAAATCAACGTTTTGGGTACTGTCCTGCACGTATTTATCGTACCATTGATAAAAACCATGAATGGTATTAGCAATTGCCGATGAATCTGTGGCAACGGCAGTTGTTTCGGGTGTTTTTTTAGTTTCTTGTTGACAAGAAAAAAGAACAAGAATCGAAAAACAAATAAAGATTAACTTTTTCATTGTTATTTATTTGATAGTTGATTAATTACCGCTAGGCAAACAACAGTCCACTTATCCTTTTTCGTGCTTCGGCATTTTGAGCTTCGATAAAAAAGGATAAATGGCAGGTCTGTTGCACTTAAGTAGCATTATATGCGTATTAGCTGTGTAAAGCTATTTTTGCGTTTAGGCATAATTTATCTAGCAAGATACATTCTATCAATTTCTTGGAGGAAATATACCATAAAGACAAATGATAAAATTGATACCGCAATAGGGAGCTTGGGTTTGATACATTCTACCCTCGTTAGGAGTGATATTTACTTGTTCGGGTCCCCCCTTCTCGCCAAGTTCCACAGTATTTAATCCGGCACCTTGACCTGCGCCTACAACAACTCTACCCCTAAAATCGGGCAATCCAAAATTAGTTGTACCATCACCACCATACGTAGTACCCAAATTGAGTATAGCCGTATTTTGAGAAATTGCAAGAAGCGACCCATCACAAAAAGCCCAATTTTTTGGTGCAAAGTTACCTGCAAACATTCTTATTTCTCCAATGTAAGCATCCTGAGCAAAACTGTTTAAAGTTAAAACAGCAAAAACAACGAAGATAAAAATTTTCTTTTCATTTTTCAAATCCCTTTAATTGTTAAGTAATTATTACTTATAATAAAAAAATATTAATATTTTTTATTATATAATATCTTTCTGTTTTTATCAAAATTTTGGTAATTTGCCACTAACCTATTATTGTACGTTAAAAAGACGGTACTTTTTACACTTGTTACTGAAAGTGTCTAATTAAGTGCTAAAGTTACTGCTTTTTTTTTGAATTGCGCAAGTTTTTTTGCATTTTTTCAACAAATTGTTTTCAAAAAAAAAATCCTTTACCAAGTGGCAAGGGATTTGTATGGTTTTTGGACAAAAAATACCCCAAATTTGCAGGAAGTGCAAATTTGGGGTATTGTGTTGTTCGAGTGATTTATTTGGTTAAAACAAAAATACAGTTAATTTTTTAGACCAAATAAACAAAGAAAATGAAATAATATGATTAGCGAACTTTTGATAGTTTTCGTGCTGCATCTGCTTATTATCAAAACATAAATACAAATCCGTTGTTAATTTTTTTATGTTTATCAATTTCTGCGTTTAAAAATTTAATTTCTTGTTTTACAATAAACGCTCGAAATACCTCTAAATTCTCTTTTTCTTCAGTTTCATTTAATGCATCAATATATTCAACTCTATCTTCCGTGAAGATTTTTATTAATGGTTCATTATGGTATAATTGAATATAGTTCATTAATAATCTTGATATTCTTCCGTCTCCGTCTCCAAAAGGATGAATATTTACAAAGTTATAGTGAAGATCTGCTGAAAGTTTCAATATCTCGGCACCTTTTACAGTATCAATTTTTTCATTTACAGATTTACAGAGTTGTTCTAATAGTTTTAGTACTTTTCTGTAATCTGGAAAATATTTTTTATCCACATAAACTTGTGCAAGCCGCAAATCTCCTTTTGATGTATCGAAACTACCCGAAATTGTATTTGTAGTACTCCCTGTGTTTTTCATCACTAATCTACAGATTTCTTGGATAAATTCAACCGAAAGTTTTCTTTTTTGTTTTGCTTGTTCTTTAATAAATTGAAATGCAGCGAAATGATCTTTTATCATTAAATGATCGCTAAGTGGTTTTCCTGCTGCTGTGATGTCGTTTTCTAATAAAACTTTTGTATCAGTTTCTGTCAATGAACAACCTTCAATTTTTGTCGAATGCCAAACTATTGAAATGATACAAAATTTCTCATAATCAATCACTTCTTGTAAATTGAGATTTTTGTATTCTTTAACCAAGATATTGAGTTTTTTATACATACAATTAATTTTGCATTTTTTATTTACAAAAATAAAATTTATTAAAAAGCCATTTATTTATATTTTTATTAATTAATTTTTTACTACTCTTGATATACGTATGTTATTTTTTGTCAGCAAGTTGATGAATAATAGATAATTTACGATACCTTGTTTTATGCCGTCAATACACTCGTTTGGCAATAAATTTTGTTGCAACTAACGGTAGTTTTTTTATAAGCCACAAAGATACTAAAATTTTTTTAATTTGGGATAAATCTAACCACTTATATTATTTATATATAATTTTATTTATACAACACAAGTTCGTCAATAAATTGAAAATCTTTTACATTTAAAGTGTATAGTTTTACATTACTGACAAGTGCTGTTGCAGCAATTAATGCATCGGGAACTGCTAACGCATGACTTTTGGTATATTTTAGCATAAGTTCAATGAATTTTTTACTTATCGAATCGTTTAGGTTCATTAAAATCAAATGTTCGATATCCTTTTTAATAATTTGGGTTTCTTTTTTGTTTAATGCACCAAATAGCAATTCGCCTGCTGTTATTACACTTAAAGCAATATTGGTACTGCCGATTTTTTCTAATTCGGCAATTATATTCTGATTGTTTTTATAAAATTCTATCAAAATATTTGTATCGCAAAGAATTATATTTTTTTCCATGCCCTTATTCGTAAATCGTTTTGAGTAATTTCTCTATTTTCCCATAGTCCTGCAGATTTAAAAAAATCATGTTCTTTATTTTTGACAATATGTTTTGTATCAGAAGGCAATACAACAAAATCCAAATGTTGCAAAAATTGATACAACAAATCAACCTGTTCTTTGTTTTTTACATAAATAGTTAAACTTTCCATTTGTTTGGTTTGTTTTTTTTAAGTATTATTTGGCACACAATATGTATTGGGTTGCTTAATTATGTAATTAAATAATATTTTCTTCGCTCCCCATCAAGCAACAAGAAAACGTTTCTATCAGGCACAAAGATACTAAATTTTTTTTTAATTTGGGTAAATTTTGGCGGTATTTTTTGAGTTTTATTTTTTACAAATAAATTTATTTATAAAAATACCCCAAATTTGCAGGAAGTGCAAGTTTGGGGTACTGTAGATGGATGGGTAATGCAGACTTGATGACATTTTTAACCTCAAAGAAGTGACACAATAACAAACCTTTGCGAAACTATCACAAAATTTGTTGTAATATCTTTGTTTTAAACCTTCGATTGTAGTTTAGAAAATGCCTCTAATAGTTTTTTAAAAAAATTTAAAAGTTCTTTGTCTAATTCTACAATATTACCAGAAAAATCAGATATTTCAAAAGCTTTCTTCATTCCACCTCCAAAACCACCCTTAGAAAATTCACTAGGCATACCAATTTCTTCTAATAATTTCACAGTTGAATTTTCTTGATCTTTGCTGTCTTTTCCAGGATTCCACAACTGCAAAACTGCATCACGATTTTGATGGAAAACTACATCGATTTTAAACGCATTGTCATCACGCTTAAAATTCTCAAAGCAACAGTGATATGTTTTACCAGTATCGGTTTTATCGTTAGCTGGATAGATTTTCGTAAAAGGAGCATATTGCCCATTCACTGAGTCAAAAAACCTTTGTGCTCTATATTCAGCTAGTCCATTGCGTAAAGTTATAATGGTTTGAATAGTTTCAAAAGCATTATTAGTACTCAAAAAATCATAAAAGGCTTCTTTGGCTTCCATGTTCATGTTATTGTTTGATAAATGTTGAATTAGTTTTGAATATTGATATACAAATGTATAAGTATCTGTATGGATATTCTGTGTCAAAGATTTTAACAGCCACCCATTGTACAAATCAATTGGTTTGTCATTGTATGCTGCAATATTTTTCAAAAGGCTCTTGATTGCTTCATTTTCAGTCTTTGGAGCTTCTTTATATCCACCCAAATAAAGGTAAATTATACAACAAACATCGTAACCTTTTTTATTGGCTGAAAAATCATGATATCTTTCTATCTGATTTTTCTGATCAGGGGCATTATTGATTTTATTTTCAACAATAATTGCTTTTTTCGATACCTTATCTGTTATCCAAATATCTATACGACCTTTTTCTCTTTCTACAATAGCGTTTTTAAAATTAGCTTTATCTATTTGGGTGTCATGATTTTGGTTAAGAAAATCTATCAACAAATCTAAGAATAAATGACCTTCTCCATGCAAGCCTTTAGGATTTAGTAGCACTGCTATTACATCACTATGGAAATTCTCTAAATGGCTTGTGTAAGAAGATAGCGTTAGTAAATTAAAACCCACTCTTTTAAGTTGCTTAGTTACTTGAAAGTCTTGTAAGATTTTATGTAAATCTGGATTGTTAACTAATTCTAAAAATTCCATAATCGGGTTTATTGTTTTTATTTGCTTGTCAATAATAGCTCATGGCTTTGCGAAGTTTTTCAAAAAAGCAGCAAAAAGCTATTTTTTTCGTAATACGCTCTATCACGCGCTAAGGTACTGCTTTTTTCATTCCATGCAAGTTTTTTTTTACTTCTTTTCATATTTATTTTTCAACCAACCATATCCCTCAAAAAAAAAATCCCCTTTGCTGTTTAGCAAAAGGGATTTTTAAGGTTATTTTTTACGCTCTACAAAAGGCATAGCCAAAGCACCTATTATTAGCAGCAGCAAAGCCACCGAGCTACCCAAAGATACCTTCTGCCCCGTGGCAAACGATTTGGAGTCAAAAACAAACTCTATTTTGTGTTTGCCTGCTGGCACTTTCATGGCACGCAGCACGTAGTTGGCACGTATATGGTCGGCGGGTTTGCCGTCTATCAATGCTTCCCAGCCTTTGTGGTCGTTGTAGTAAATCTCCGAAAACACCGCCAAACCGTCTTTGGTGTTGTTGGCTTCGTAGGTCAGGTGATTGGGTTTGTAGTCGGTTAGGCGTATGGTTGCCACCGAGTCGTTGGCTTGGGTTTGCAAGCCGCCCAATTTAGCCTCAAATTGTTTATCAACAATGGCTGTTTTGCGGGGGTTAAACTGGTTTAATGCATCGTTTTCTTCTTTTGCCGATGCCACCCATTTTATACTATCCACAAACCACGCATTGCCCAAAGCACCCGGGTTTAGTTGGGCGCGGGGTTCGCTGCCGTCTTGACCCACAATAACATACTTGGTATTAAGCATGTTAATAGCCGCCATGTTTTGTTTACTAAGGTGATTTTCTATCAAATCTTGGTAGCGGCTTAGTTTTGCGCCGTGGTATCCGCCAATAGATTTGTGGTGATACGACGTAATGGCATCGTTAAACGGGTTGCGGGTGGTGTTAAATACGCGGTAATTGGGGTCTTTGTCTTGTAAAATTTGTTGGTCGGCGGCAGTTAGCTCAAAGGCGGCGATTGAGTTGCTTTTAGTTACAAAGTTTTCTTCGTTCAGGTACTTTTTATCAACTGTCCATAAATCGCCTAAAACCAATACTGCCATAATGCCCAATGCCAAGCTTTCTTTTAGTTTGTTTTGCACCAATGCCCATATCAAAGCTGCGGCTGCCAATACTAAAAACAACGACCTAAAACTGTCGGATTGCAACATACTTTGGCGGTCGCTGAACAATGCGGTGATGAGTTGCGGATATTTTTCGCGGTAATTTTCGTCGGCAGCCCCCGAAAACTCGAACAAGCCACCGCCTACAATACCCAATATCAACAACAAACCGCCCACAATACCGGTGCTTAGTTTTAGGGCTTTAAGTGCTTCGTCTTTGTTTATTTTTTTGCTAACAATTTGGTGCAATGCCAAACACCCATTAAAGGCATGGTTAATTGTGCAATCACCAATATCATCGAAACAGTACGAAACTTGTTGTAGCCCGGCAAATAATCGAACAATAGGTTATTGAGCATCGGGAAATTTTTGCCCCACGATAACATAATAGATACCAAAGTGGCGGCAATTATCCACCATTTTGTGGGACCTTTTACCACAAAACAGCCCAATATAAACAAAAAGCAGATAATAGCTCCAAAATATACGGGTCCGCCCGTAAAAGGCATGGCACCCCAATAGGTTGGTCCTCGGTCTTGGCGTATTAGTTGTTTAGCTTCGCTGTTTTCGCTCAATAACTCGTTTGATGAGCCGCCCATAAAACGCGGTACTATTAGGGTCATGGTTTCTAACACCCCCGAGCTCCAAGCAAAAGCATAATCGCGCCCCAAACCTTTTTCGCCACTTTGCGAGTCGTTGCCCAATGCCGAGCCACCACGTGTGGTTTCTTTCGAGTATTCGGCGGTAGTTAAGATGCGCGACAGGTCGGTGCCTATGCCCAAGGCAAACACCAATGCCAATATAACCGATGCTTTGGCAAAATGTGCTAAACGTTTGCTACGCACGGCATCTACCAACTCGGCAAGCACATAAATGCCCAACATCATCAGCAAATAATAGGTAATTTGGTAATGATTAGACAAAATATTGCTGGCAAAAGCAAAACCCGTTAGGGCGGCTCCTGCCAATAGGTTGCGCCGATAGGTAAGTACCACACCTGCCAATACTGCGGGCATGGTAGACATGGCAAGCATTTTGGTAACGTGTCCGGCATCTATAATAAGCACGTTGTAGGTCGAGAAGCCAAAGCCCAATGCGCCCACCATTGCCACCCAAGGCGATGCGCCAAGCACCAACATCAGCACATAAAAACCAACCATTGCCCACAAAATCATGGCGGCAGTGCGGGGTATAAAGTTTAACATGCCCGTTCTGACCATATTTAGCGGGTTGTTGTTTGGGGGCATTTCTATCTGATAGGCAGGCATACCGCCAAACATCGAGTTAGTCCAAAGGGTACTTTCGCCTGTTTTTTCGCGATAGCTTTTTATTTCTTGCGACATACCCTGATAGTTGATAATATCGGATTGTTGTACCACCTTACCCTCTAAGGTTGGGTAAAAGTAGGCTAAAGTAACAACCAATAACACGACAAAGGCAACTAAATGCGGTATGAATTTTTTGAATAATTCGTTATTCATGTTTTTATGTATGTGGTGAAAGAAAGGAGCGAAGTGGTGAAGGAGTGAAAAGAGCGAAGTGGTGAAGGAGTGAAAAGAGCGAAGTGGTGAAGTGGTGAAAGGAGCGAAATGAGCGAAGTGGTGAAAGGAGCGAAGGAGTGAAAAGAGCGAAGGAGTGAAAAGAACGAAGTGGTGAAAGGAGCGGAGTGAAAAGAGCGAAGGAGTGAAAAGAGCGAAGGAGTGAAAAGAGCGAAGGAGTGAAAAGAGCGAAGGAGTGAAAAGAGCGAAGGAGTGAAAAGAGCGAAGGAGTGAAAAGAGCGAAGGAGTGAAAAGAGCGAAGGAGTGAAAAGAGCAGGAGTGAAAAGAGCGAAGGGTGAAAAGAGCAAGGAGTAAAAGAGGAAGGAGAAAAGAGTAAGAGTGAAAAGAGGAAGAGAAGAGTGAAAAGAGCGAAGGAGTGAAAAGAGTAAAGTAGTGAAAAGAGTAAAGTAGTGAAACTATCTCCATATCACAACATCCCCACATCACAACATCCAACATCCCCACATCACAACATCCCCACATCACAACATCCCCACATCACCCACATCACAACATCACACAACATCCCCACATCACAACATCCCCACATCACAACATCCCCACATCCCCACATCACAACATCCCCACATCACAACATCCCCACATCACAACATCCCCACATCACAACATCCCCACATCACGATATCTCCAATAAAGGTGGGCATACAATTGTATCGAGTGCCATTGACACCGTACCCCACGACAAACCTACGCCAAAACCCGACAAAAGCATTTGGTGTTTGCCTGTTGTGATGGCTTCGCGCAGTTTATGCACAATAGTTAGCGGCACCGATGCCGAGCTGGTATTGCCGAAATCGTTGATAGAATAAGGTACTTTTTCGGGCGGAAATTTTAGTTTTTTACGGATTTGTTCCGTCATCAATTTATTAGCTTGGTGCAGCACCATATAGTCGTAATCGGCTTCGGTTTTGTGGGCGGCTGCCATGGTATCGGCTATGTTTATGGGCACTTCGTTTATCGAAAAATTAAACACCGACACACCATCTAAAGCCAAATTGCGTTGGTGGCGAATGATACCGGGTGCTACTTCGGTTTCTACATACGTATTTTCGTTGCGGGGCGTGCGGGTGGCATCTTCGGGCACAATAAGGGCGGTATAGCGCGAGCCATCGGTTTGTAGGTTAAACACCATTTCGGGTGCGGCATCGTCCAAAACCAAAGCAGTAGCTGTACCTGCATCGCCAAAAAGTGGATAGGTACTTTTATCTTTATATGCCACCGATGTAGTTGTTTTATCGCCCACCAATAACAAGGCTTTTTTCATGCCTGTTTCGCGCATCATACCTGCCACGGTTGCCAAACCATACACATAACCCGAGCAGCCCAAGTTAATATCAAAAGCCATGCAGGTGTTGGGCAAGCCCAATTTGCCTTGTAAGATGATACCTGTTGCAGGCAAAAAATAGTCGGGCGATTGCGAGATGAACACCAACAAATCTACCTCGTTGCGGTTCCATTGAAGGTCGTTGAGTAGTTGGTCGGCGGCGGCATAGCACCAATCAGAGGTAGTATGATTTGCCAAACCTACGCTTCGTTGGCTAATGCCCACTGTTTTTTCGAACATTTTACGTTCTTTTTCGGGCATCCAATCATAGTCGGCGGTACGCTCGCGGTTTTGCGGCACACAGGCAGCAAGCCCGCTTATACGTATGCCCGAAATAGAAAATATAGACATCTTTTTTAATTATAAATTATTAATTGTAAATTATAAATGAAATGCTTTTTGTCCGCTTCAGGCTGTCGGCTGTCCGCTACAGGCTTGAAGCGGATAGCCTGAAGCGGATAGCCTGAAGCTTGCAGCCAATAGCCTGAATCCGCCAGCCAAAGCATTACATTTCAATTAACTCGGGGCAAACAATATGGTCGAATTGTGCCGACAGGGTTGCCCACGACAAGCCAACGCCAAAACCCGACATAAGCAACCAAGGTTTGCCTGTTGATACGGCTTGACGGGCTTTGTATACTATAGTTAAAGGTATACTTGCCGAGCTGGTGTTGCCAAACTCGCCGATAGAGTAGGGTACTTGTTCAACGCTTAGGCTAAGTTTGCGGCGTATTTGCTCGGTCATTAGTTTATTTGCCTGATGCAGCACCACAAAATCGTAGTCGTTGAGTTGTTTGCCTGCGGCTTCGGCGGTTTCTTTTATATTAATGGGTACTTCGTTGATAGAGAAGTTGAAAACTGCCATACCATCGAGTGCCAAATGGCGTTGATGGCGTATTACGCCCGGGGCGTACTCAAGCTCTTGGTAGGTGGTTTCGTTTACGGGTGTGCGGGTGGCTCCATGTGGTATAATTATGGCTTGGTGGCGGTTGCCATCGCTTTGCATATTAAACACCATAGGTGCGGCATTGGGGTCGAGGCATAAGGCGGTGGCAGTACCCCCATCGCCAAAAAGCGGGTAGGTACTTTTGTCTTTGTACGACATAGACATGGTCGACTTATCGCCTGCCATTACAAGGGCTTTGTTTATGCCGCACGATTTCATGAGGCTTGACACCACCGACATAGCATAAACCCAACCCGAGCAGCCCAAATTAATATCGAAAGCCATTGTTGTTTGTGGCAAGCCCAAACGTTTATGAAGCGTCATGCAGGTAGCAGGCACAAAATAGTCGGGCGATTGCGATACAAACACAATTAGTCCAATATCGGCGGGTTGCCAACCAAGCTGGTCTATTAGTTTTTGGGCGCTTGCAAAGCACCAGTCCGAGGTGGTATGTTCGGGTGGGGCAACGCGTCGCTCCGATATACCTACGGTTTTGATGAACATCTTGCGTTCGCGCTCGTTTATCCATTCATAGTCTATGTTAGCTAATTTTTGGAGCGGAACGCAAGCTGCCATACCTGCTATACGTATGCCTGATACGGTAAATAGCGCCACGTTTAGTTGAGTTTACTTTTGGTGATGTTGTAAATGTCGAGTAGTGTTTCGGTGTTGCGCAAATCTTCGCCGTTAAGTGTTACGTTGTACTCGGCATTGATAAAAGCGATAACAATAAGGGCGTGCATCGAGCTCCACTCTTCCATTTCGCGGTATTTGGTTTCGGGGGTAATGGTGCCGGGTTCAAAATCGTCGAACTCAATTTCTAGTTTGCTTACAAACTCTTCTGCGGTATCAGTCATCATGGTTATTGATGTATTTTTATATTTTAAGAAAATGAAATTATTTTTGGGCGATGATATAGCGGATAGATAAATTTGGATTATGATTTATTTTAAAAAAAAACTTATAGTCCCCATCAAACCTCTATCACAGTACCTGCCCACGAAAGCCCAACGCCAAAGGCTGCCAATAGTATTTTATCGCCGCTTTTTGCTTTGCCTTGTTTTAGGGCTTCGGCAAGGGCAATGGGTATGGTTGATGATACGGTATTGCCGCAATTGCGGATATAGGTAAAGAATTTTTCGGGCGGGATGCGCATTTTTTTGCGCAACACATCGAGCATAAAACCATTTGCTTGATGAAAAATAAACAAATCTATGTCGTCGTAGGTGTAATGGTGTTTTTCGAGGGTGGCTTTTACCAAAGCGGGTGCGGTGCGCATCGAGAACGAAAAAACGCCAATGCCGTTCATCTGAAAACAATTGTCGTTACAAACTTGGTCAAGTTCGTTTATATAATCAATGCCCCAAAGGTGGGTAAAAGGATTGCGGAAATGTCCGTTTCGTTTTATCATCATTTCGGCTCCGCTGCCATCGGTACCAAACACAAACTGCCCTATATTTGGACGTGCAGATGCGGCATTAGTTACCAAGGTAGCTGCGCCTGCATCGCCAAAAAGGGCGAGGGTAGCTTTGTCTTGTGGGTGCAACGATTTGGTGATGGTTTCGGCGGTTAGCAGCAGCACATTTTTCATGCCAACGGCTTCTATCATACCTTTGGCTACGCTTAGGCTATACACAAATCCGCTACAGCCCAAGTTAATATCTATTGCCCCAATACTGGTGCGCAAACCTAAGCGGTGCTGTATAAGGCAAGCGGTGGTAGGCGAGGCATAATCGGTGCTTTGGGCGCAAAATATCAAAAAGTCTATGTCTTGTCGGTCAATATTATGTTGGGCAAATAGCAGTTCGGCGGCGGCTACGGCGCAATCCGATGCTATTTCGCCCTCGGCGCTGTAATGTCGTTCTACGATACCCGTTTGATGTTCAATTTCGTCGGGTGTCCATTCGGTAAAACGTTCTGCCAAATCGTGGTTGGTAAGTACTTTTTCGGGTAAGTAATAGCTAATGGCTTGGATTTTTGCGCCCATTAAAACTAGGTTAATTAGTTGATGTAGGAAGATTTTTGGGGGCTACGTGCTTTAGGTTTTTTATTTAGATGATACGGTTTCTAAATTTTGGGCACAAAGGTGTAGGCTAAGGTATCGTTTTTTAGTTTAAGTAAAAAAGGGGTATTTTTTTCGATAACAAAATCTACCAAATTGTTTATTGGTTGGGTATTTTGCAAATTTTCTTCGGCTACTTGGTTTTGGTTACCTAGGTCGCGCACTAGCATATAGGTTTTGCGTTCGGTAAATTGTAGGTGCAAGTTTTGTTGGGTTTGTTGCCAAGTACCCGTTATTACATCTTTTCGGCTGCCTTTTGTACGGTTTAGGGTTAGGGTGTTGTTGTTGTTTAGCTGCATATTAAAATCTACGGCTTGTGCGTTACCTATCCATTGGGTGGCGGTTTCTTTCGAGTCGTTGAGGTGCCAATTTTGCACTAAGTTGTTGGTTTTTGTGCTACTATTGCTGCACGATGTGGCTATTTGGGCTATAAAAGCACCCCAAACAATCCATTTTTTGTGTAGATTCATTACTAAACGGTTTTAATGCCTAAAATACGGTGCAAAGGAACGAAAAAAAAGCGACAAAAACAAATGCACTGTCTTACAAGCAAGGCAGTGCATTTGTTTTACGGCAAAATTTGGTTATCAAAAGTGTTTATTGCAACAATCGCAAGGCTATATCGCCCAAAATAAAGCAGCTACCGTTCTCGCATTTTGTGTCAATTACTGCTCCGCTCAAAACATCTTTATAAGATGGTTGTTCTTCAATAATATTTTCCTTTTGGGTTCCTTCTAGTTTGGTTCCGGTGGGTGGCAGTGTTGGAGTGGGTTTTGGTTTGGGGTTTGGGTCTGGTTCGGGTTCTGGCTCGGGTGTAGGTTCGCTGGCTTGGGGTATAGGTTCAAAATTTGCCAATATTTTAGTACCTTGCATAATTTGCCAACTAACAATGTTGCCATTACGTAGCAAGGCAATTAGTGTTTTGCCATTGGCGGGGTTGTTGTATATGGCGTTGTTGCCTTCGCGCAGGTTGGTTGGTTGGTAGCTGATAGCGGGTGTTTGTGCCCAAAGAGTAATACAGCTAAACAATACTAATAATAAGGTAAAAATTAAGTTTCTCATAACAAAAAGTGTATTTTGGGTGACGAGTAATTGTTGTTTGACCATTAATACCATTAAACGTTTAAGTGTTACCAGTTTTGTGCGTTTTTTTATTTACTGCTGTTACGTACTAAGCTATTTTAGCTTTGGACACAGATTTTATGGATTGGGTACTGATTAATATGAATTTTTATTTAATGATGCAGGCAGATTTATTTTCGATTGATTGAATTTTAAATAACAATACATTTTGCTAGTACCTGCAAAATAGCCCACTTTGAACAATCTATTGCTCAACAAACAAATAAACTGCCGTTGTTATCTTAATTGCCATTACCCTATACTTTTTGTTTAGATTTAGGCTTTAAATCTTTTTCTAAAATCCGTGTCCAATCCGTAAAATCCGTGTCCTCGTGTGCGTAACATGCTACAAAATATTTACTTCGGGCTGTATAATAACCCCAAAACGCTCGGCAACCGATTGTTGTATGTTGTTGGCTAATTGCCAAACTTCTGCTCCGTTGGCATTGCCATAGTTTACAAGTACTAAGGCGTGGTCGCGGTGTGTGCCTGTGTTGCCTATTTGTTTGCCTTTAAATCCGCATTGTTCAATGAGCCACGCTGCCGGAATTTTGATGTTGCCATTGGCTTGTAAATAGTTGGGTATGTTGGGGTACTGCATTTTTAGTTGCTCAAAGGTAGCCGTGTTTATTTCGGGATTTTTGAAAAAACTACCACAATTACCCAACACTTTGGGGTCGGGCAGTTTCGATTGTCTGATGTGGCATACTGCTTTGCTAACAGCCTTTAGTGTCAATTTACCTTCGTTCATATAGTTGGTTGCTTCAAGGGTTTGGTTTATTGCCCCATAGGTAGTGTTAAACGCAGTAGGATTTTTGGTAAGTTTAAAGGCTACTGTGGTTATAAAATACTGGTTTTTTAGTTCGTTTTTAAAGATGCTTTCGCGGTAGCCAAATTTACAATCGCGGTGGGTAAACAAATGTCGCTCGCCTGTTGGCAGGTGTATTGCCTCTAAATACTCAAAGGTATCTTTTATTTCGGCTCCGTAGGCGCCAATATTTTGCATAGGTGCGGCACCCACCGAGCCGGGTATAAGCGATAGGTTTTCTAAGCCGCCCCAGTTTCTATCTATGGTATATTGCACTAAATGGTGCCAAACCTCGCCACCGCCAACACATATATAGGCATAGTTATTATCTTCATCGAACAGTTCGATGCCTTTTAGCTGGTTATATAGCACCCAACCTTCCACATTTTTGGTAAACAATAGGTTACTGCCACCGCCCAAAATGAGTTTGTTTTGTTGTTCAAAATGTCGTCGTTTTAGTAGTGTAAACAAATCGGTGTCGGTGGTTATGGTGGCAAAGTTTTGGGCTTGTACATCAATGCCAAAAGTGTTATAGGGCTGTAACGAAAAATTTTGTTGTATGTTCATGCGGTTTTGTAAGTTGTAGACACCGTAGCGTATTTTAAGAACTGGGTACAAAAGTACAGTTTTTTGAGTAATCTACCAAAAATAAAAAAAACACGCTTTGGTTAACTTACCAAAGCGTGTTTTGAGCTTACAAAAAAGCATCAAATTTTGCCTTATTGTATTTTGCGCACCATCGGAAAAAGTACGTTATTTTCCATATACGTGTGCAGTTGTAATTCGTATTCTAATTCGTTTAATTCGGCGTAACACAACTTAAGCTCTTGCGAACAAGACGGAATAGGCGTAAAATTGTCCGTTATGTTGCGGATATGCTCGAGCAGATGACTAATTTGTTGATGTTCTTTTTGCATTAGTTTAATAGGATTTTCGGATAAATTTATTTTTAACAATAAATTTTTATCCAAATTATCTATAGGTATAAACTTACGCAAAAACGGAAACAAAATGTTTTCTTCTTTATGAAAATGGCTATCTAAATATAGGCGCAATTTCTCAAAAGCATGATATAATGGTTGTATCACATCTTGGCATGTTTGATTATTAATTAACAAATCATCGAGGTGATTAGCTATTAATAACAACAATTGTTTGGTATAATTATGGTGTTTTATTTCTATATGGTCAAGAAGCTGTGGTAGGCTCAATTTTTCAAAATCAATGTGTTGATACGTGTTCATAATTGTCCATTTAAAAAATATGAGTAAAATATTATACGCCTATAAGCTACAATCTGCTGGTTTTAGGTGCCACTAAATGCAGTAGCTTAGTTGTGTTTGGGGGTAAATACGTTTTTACAGGTGCAAACTATATACTAATGGCAAACGGGTATGCTGCCACCACCTACTGCCCAATTTATGGCGGGACTTAGATAAGGTACGCCCAAATTCATACCGCGTATAACAAACAAAATGCCCAAAAGAACGGTAAAAACGGGCAATATTTTTCTGATTTTACGCCTAACGGGTGCTGTTACCCATGCGCCTGTTAGCGACAAAAATAACATAGTGGGCAGGGTTCCTAATCCAAAAAAAAACATAAATAAGGCTCCACCCCACGGGCTTGTTGTGGCTACTGCCCCAATAGCCCCCATGTACACTAAGCCACAAGGTAGCAAGCCATTGAGTATGCCAATACCCAGCAATGCCGAGTAGTTGTGTTGCTGAAAAAGCACCCCCAATTGTTGCTGAATAGTGGCAACAAAAGAGCCTTTAAAGGGTAAATATTTGCCCAAACGTATGTTTAAGTTAGGTATTAAAACCGATAGGATGAGCAAAATACCCATCGAGATAGATAAAGCCTGTTGCCAACCCCACCAAGCTACCCCTCCGCCAATTGTGCCTAACAGTAAGCCAATAGCGGCATAAGTTGTAGCCCGCCCAAGGTTGTATAGCAAACTACCTAACAGCCTAGCCTGTCCTGTATTGTTGGGCAAAGGCAATGCCAAGGCAATGGGTCCGCACATGCCTACACAATGAAAACTGCCCATAAAACCTAATAAAAAGGCGGCTATTATCATACTAAATAAGTAGGTTTGTGGATAAAAATGGTTAATTACTTACGTTACGCAGGGGTGTTACCTAATTAAGTAGCATGGGGGTTTGTTGCTATTTTGTTGTTGTTTTATTACTGATTATCCACCCATTAAAAGTTTGTTACTTTTTTTCTTGACAAAAAAAGTAACCCAAAAAGTCAAGGCTGTATAGTAATTGGCTAAAATGTGCAACATTCCGCTAAAAGATATAAACTTGCACGCCAAACGGTCTGTTTGTCGGTTTTATTTCTTGGTTCGGTGTGGCGTGCTTCAAACAGTATATCTTTCTTAACGCTACATTTATGCCCCAATAAATTTCTTAACGCCAATTCCTATAATGCCGGTCACAAAATACGAAACTGGGTATAAAAATGCAAAATACTCAATTATTGGAATGGACTGCGTAACATCCGTCAATTACACCAATTATGGCATTATCAGATTTTGCTCCTGAAAATAAGTAGTTTGGTTTGCTGCCCAATCTATTTGTATTTTATAATAGCCCGATGTTAATTTCGAGTCGCTGATTATTTGTACCAAACTACTATCAAGGTTAAGCGGTATGTTAAAATCGCGGGCAGCATTTGATGGACAGAAAAAATTGGCAGTGCCACTAATAACTTGCCCCGCAAAAACAGCCGGAAAAACCAATTTTACTTTTCCGCCTTCGGTTGATACTTGTATTTTTTCGGTAAGTTTTGCCGAGCGGTTAAGTTTGTCTATTTTGCCCTGATAGGCTATTTCTTGGGCATAGTAATCGGGCGAAACCAAATCAAAACTTTCGCCTACGGCTTTGTACACCATAAAACTCATCATCAATACAAATGCTACTATTGTTGCTACAATGCCGTGTCCCCAATTTAAGTTCATAGTTATTTATTTTTTTATAGATTAGCCAACCCTAAAACACGGTTGGCTAATCTGTTTTTGGGTACTTTTTCGCCTATTTATGTTCGTCCTTATGTTCGTCCTTATGTTCGTCTTTGTGTTGTTCGGTTGGTTGTTCTTCTTCGTTTTCGTGTGTTTCGGTTTTTTTGGGTTTGGTGGTGCCCAAAAAGTTTGTTTTAACAGTTTCTAGCACTTTATCGCCCGACAAAACATTGATTTGTATTTCGCTTTTTCGGCTTTTAATGGCTGTTCGGGGCAGCACCACAAAAAACTCTCCTTCGGCAATATCCTCGTTGGGGGCTACTACTTTGGCATGTCCAACCATTTTTATTTGCCCTTGTGTGCCTTGCAGCTCAAAACGCACGGGTATATCGTTGTGTGTTTTGTTTACGGTTTTAAAGTTGTACAAATTACTTAGGCTGTCGGTTCCTATTTCTTGAAACATAACCCCCGATGTGCGTAAAACGGTTGTTTCGGTATCGCTGCGGTTTAGCAAACCATAACTTAAGCCCACTAACAGTATGCCTAATATTGCCGAATAGCCCATTATACGGGGTGTAACTTTTAAGCCCTGATTGTTGCGGATACCCTCTAACGAGTTATAACCTACCAAACCTCGTGGGCGTTCAAGTTTATCCATGATAGAGTCGCAGGCATCAATACAAGCGGTGCAGTTAATACACTCTAACTGTACGCCGTTTCTAATGTCAATACCCGTTGGGCAAACATGTACGCAGGCGTGGCAATCTATACAATCGCCGTGTTGTTGGGTGGTATCTCCTTTTTTAGCTTTTCCGCGTGGTTCGCCTCGTTTGTCGTTGTAGGCAACTACTATCGAGTTGGTGTCGAGCAACACACCTTGTAACCTACCATAAGGGCATACCACCAAGCAAACTTGCTCGCGCATATAGGCAAACACAAAATAAAATACCCCCGTAAAAACCAACAACATACTAAGTCCAACAAGGTGCTGCGATACTGGCTCCGAGATTATTTTAAACAACTCATCTACACTAATAATGTAGGCTAAAAAGGTGTTGGCGATGATAAATGATACCGCAAAAAACACAAAATATTTTAAGCCACGTTTCCTGATTTTTTCGGTGTTCCAAGGCATTTTGCTTAAGTTGCGTTGTTGCTGTGCATCGCCCTCAATAAAGTATTCTATTTTACGAAAAACCATTTCCATAAAAACCGTTTGAGGGCATGTCCAACCGCACCATAATCTACCAAAAATGGTGGTAAACAATACAATAAATACCATAAAGGTAATCATGGTAAGGGCAAACAAAAAGGTATCTTGCGGACCGAACACCAAACCGTACAAAATAAATTTGCGTGCGGGTATGTTGAGCATCAAAAGCGGAACGCCATTAATTTTTATAAATGGCTGGATGAAAAAGATGGCTATCAGCACTACACTAACAATAGTACGGTAGTTGTACAATTGTCCTTTAGGTTTTTTGGGATAAATCCAAACGCGGTTGCCCTCTTTGTCTATCGTAGATAGCGAGTCGCGGTAAGCTTCGGTGTCGTGTATAGGGTCAAAAATTGGATTGGTATCCATAATCTTTTATTTTTGGGTTTGGGTTGATGTAGCAATTACTTAACAGATGATACAGACAACCTTATTTCAGGGGTGTTATTTAAGACACAGATTAGACACGCATTGAGATAAATTTACACATTGTTTTTTGCTTTATTTTTTAGTATTATAGGTTGCCCAATAAAATGCTGAAAAGAGCAATAAACTGTTTTTTCAAAATCCGTGTCTAATTCATAAAATCTGTGTCCTTTTTTTGCGTAACATAGGTTACTTACTCACGTTACGCAGGGGTGTTACCTAATTAAGTGGCAAGGGGCTTTGGAGGTAATTTGTTATTAGTGTGCTACTGCTTACCACCCATTAAAAGTTTGTTACTTTTTTGCTTGATCAAAAAAGTAACCCAAAAAATCAAGGCTGTATAGTAATTGGCTAAAATGTGCAACATTCCGCTAAAAGATATAAACTTGCACGCCAAACGCTTTGCCTGTCGGTTTTATTTCTCGGTTCGGTGTGGCGTGCTTCAAACAGTATATCTTTCTTAACGCTACATTTATGCCCCAATAAATTTCTTAACGCCAATTCCCATAATGCCGGCTCCGAAGAAACCACATACGAAACTGGGTATAAAAATGCAAAATACCTTGTTATTGGAATAGGCTGCGTAACATAGGTTACTTAGCCACAGCTGTTGAATCTTTGGCAACTGTTGCTGTTTTGCTCGTATCGGTTTTAGCAGCTGTACTTGGTGCTGCTGTGGCATCGGGTTTATACAAATCGCCTTGTGGTGCTTTGGCGTTTGGCGGGTTAGTACCTCGTAGGCTAACTATATAGCTACAAACGGCTTGTAGGTCTTGAGGCGACATTTGGTTTTCCCAGGGTGCCATACCTTTTGCGGCTACACCATATTTGCCTATTTTAAAAACGTTTACAATACCTCCGCCGTGTATCCAATAGTCGTCGGTAAAGTTAGGGCCTACAAGCCCCTCGCCTAATTGCCCGTGGCAGGCGGCGCAGTTGGCTTTAAAAATACCTTTACCTTTATCCAACGAAGTGGCGTCGGTTAGTAGGGTTACACTGTTTTCATCTATCGAAACGGCATTATTTTTCAACATTTCGCGTTTGGCTTTGTCTGCCATTTCTAATTCGGTGGCGTATTCTTTGCCTTGTAGTGGGCTATAGCCTATTACGTGGTAATTAACCAAATACAACACGGCAAACAAAATAGTGCCATAAAAACCATATACCCACCAAGGTGGCAACTGATTGTCTAACTCGCGTATGCCATCGTAATTGTGGTTGGTCATTACTTCGGCTTCGCGCTCAATGGGTACTGCGGCATTTAAGCTGTTCCAGTTAAACCAAGTTGTTGCTTTGGGTGCTTTTATGTGTTTAAAGGCAATTAGCAATTTGTACACAAAGCTGGCTAATAGTATAATGGTTACTGCCTCGATGATAATAACCATCAATGCCAATAAATAATAGGCATTGGCGTATACAAAATCGGGGGTGGGTGCGGCATTTTGTGCAAATATGCTTTGT
Source organism: Sphingobacteriales bacterium (assembly GCA_016718845.1). Classification (GTDB taxonomy): domain Bacteria; phylum Bacteroidota; class Bacteroidia; order Chitinophagales; family UBA2359; genus JAEUUX01. Next base: position 141,482 of record JADKCK010000001.1, on the reverse strand, counting down.
GTGCTACCCAACAATAAGGCTATGGGCAACAGCATCGAAAAAAAACGTTTTAGGTCGGCACCTGTTCGTTCGTTTTCAACAATTGTGTTGATTACCCGTACCAATACGCCAATAATAAGGGCAAGTACGGCAATAACCGATATGGTTACTATCCAAAAAAAGGTGTCGTTGTTGTTGGCAGCAACAGGTGCGGCTACGGCGGCATCTTGTGCTAATAAATGCTGCGAAGAAAGTATCCACGACAACAAAACGGCATTAATCGTACCATTGTTTTTGGATAATTTTATGGTAGAAAAAATAGATTTCATAGTGTTTTTTTTGAGAAATGTACGGTTGAGCGATAGGCTAACAGGTTTCGGGCTGCGCCCTACTTACCTATTGTTTTGTTAGTTATCAGCTAGTATTGTTCTTCTTCGTTGTCGAGGGGTATTCGGCTTAGGGTATCTATATATTTTTTATCGGCAACCATTACATATATGCTTAATGCCACAAAAAAGATAAAGAAAACTAATAGCGAAATTAATGGATAAATGCCAATATTGGCAATGCCCTCAAGGTAATTAATAAATTTCATGAACGTGTATTATTTTGGTTTAGATTAGGTTAGCGTAATTATGAGGGTATCCTAATAGTTTGTTAGGATACCCCTATAATTTACTACCAATTTATAGCTAATTAAAATTATTCTTTTTTAGCTTTTATATCGGTACCCAAACGTTGTAGGTAAGCAATAAGGGCAATAATTTCTTTGTCCGACACATTATCTACTCCGGCATCGGCAAGCACTGCTTCGCTGCTTTGGTCGGTTAAGCCTTTGGCAATTTGGTTGGCTTGTTTGTGCAAATCGCTATTGGCAATTTTGTCGTAGCCTGTTGGGTAAGGTACGCCTAATGTTTGCATGGCTCGTATTTTGGCAGCCGTGGTAGTGGTGTCTAGTACGGTGCTAACCATAAGCGGATAAGCGGGCATTATGGAGCCGGGCGACATAGACGATGGCTCGTACATGTGGTTTAGGTGCCACGAGTCGGGGTATTTACCACCTTCGCGGTGCAAATCGGGACCTGTACGTTTTGAACCCCATTGGAATGGATGGTCGTACACAAACTCGCCTGCTTTTGAGTATTCACCGTATCGCTCGGTTTCGGAGCGGAACGGACGCACCATTTGCGAATGGCAGGTATAACATCCTTCGCGCACATAAATATCGCGTCCTTGTAATTCTAAGGGGGTATATGGTTTTACACTGGCAATAGTTGGCACGTTAGATTGTATCATAAATGTAGGTACAAACTCTATTATACCACCAATGGCTACGGCAATAAGGGCAAACACGGTTAGTTGTATGGGTCGGCGTTCTATTCGGCGGTGCCAGTGTTCGTTGGTATCTTCTTTGTAGGCTTTTGCCAAAGGCAATGCTTCGGCGGCTTCGTTGGCGGTTAGTTGTCCGGCAGCCATAGTTCGCCATATATTATAGATAAATACTATAAATCCTACCAAATACAAAGTACCACCCAAAGAGCGCAACTCGTACATGGGCATAATTTGCGTAACGGTTTCTAAAAAGTTGGGATAACGCAAAATACCTTCGGCGGTAAAATCTTTCCACATAAGGCTTTGTGTAAAACCTGCCCAATACATGGGTAATGTATAAAATATAATACCCAATGTACCTATCCAGAAATGGAAATTAGCCAATTTAACCGAGTGTAAAGGGCGGTTGTACATACGCGGCATTAGCCAATACAGCATACCAAAGGTTAAAAATCCGTTCCAGCCCAAAGCACCAACGTGTACGTGAGCCACAATCCAGTCGGTAAAGTGGGCAATAGCATTTACGTTTTTGAGTGACAACATAGGACCCTCAAAGGTAGACATACCATAGGCAGTTATAGCTACCACAAAAAACTTTAATGCCGGACTTTCGCGTACTCTGTCCCAGGCACCTCGTAGGGTAAGCAAACCATTTATCATACCACCCCACGAGGGGGCAATAAGCATAACCGAGAAAACTACACCCAACGACTGTGCCCAATCGGGTAGGGCAGTGTATAATAAATGGTGTGGTCCTGCCCAGATATACAAGAAAATAAGCGCCCAAAAGTGAATGATGGACAGACGATACGAATAAACGGGTCGGTTGACGGCTTTGGGCAAGAAGTAATACATTAAGCCCAAGTAGGGGGTAGTTAAGAAAAATGCCACTGCGTTATGTCCGTACCACCATTGCACTAAGGCATCTTGTACGCCTGCGTAAATGGAGTAACTTTTTGTGAGCGAGATAGGAATTGCCAACGAATTAACGATGTGCAACATAGCCACTGTTACAAATGTAGCAATATAAAACCAAATGGCTACATATAAATGGCGCTCGCGGCGTTTAAGGATAGTGCCTATCATGTTAATGCCAAATATTACCCATATAAGGGCAATAGCAATGTCAATAGGCCATTCGAGTTCGGCATACTCTTTTGAGGTGGTAATACCAAAGGGCAATGTTAATGCTGCACTTACAATAATAAGTTGCCAGCCCCAAAAGTGAATTGCCGAAAGGGTGTCGTTAAACATACGCGCTTTGCACAAACGCTGCAACGAGTAGTAAATACCCGTAAACATGCCATTGCCCACAAAGGCAAAAATAACGGCATTGGTGTGTAGCGGACGCAAGCGACCAAAGGTAGTAAAGGGTGTATACTGCGAAAGATTAAGTGCCGGAAAAATGATTTCTAAGGCAATCCATAATCCAACCAACATACCAATCAAACCCCACGCAATTGTGGCTATTGCAAAATTGCGAACGATACGATTGTCGTAATAAAAGCGTTCGAGTTGTTCCATATATCTGTGATTATTTTTTATTATCTACCGATTGTTCAGTGGCTGTATCATCAAAAAGCATCCTAACCGATGGGGTATAATCATCGTCGTATTGCCCTGCTTTTACCGACCATATAAATGCCACTAAAAAACCCAATGCCACCGTTAAACTGCATACAATTAGCACAATAATAGCACTCATAATTTTGTCGTTTTAATTTACCGCAAAGATAGGGGCATAAAATAAGGTACTCTATGAGATAAAGCAGACAAAAACATGATTTTTATCAGGTTTTTGATAGCAATGTGCCTATAAACCCTCGCAAAAATGATAAAAAACTAAAAAACGATTAAAAATTTGGCAAAAAAGCTAATTATAGCTATATTTGCAACTGCTAATCAACATTAAAGAGCCCTACACCCACCCCAAAACCAAAACTTCCGCCTACCCACCCTAACCCTAAACAAAACTACCCCTACGGCATGTTGCAGGCAGGGCGTACACGTAATGCGGGGGGGGGGATACTAGCGATGGACTTCGTGGATATGTTTCAGAATCCGAACTTTTAGATCAATATTCAAAACCATTTAGCATTCCTAACTTAAAAACTGATGAATAAATTACTTAAAAAAAAATTCGTTTTTAAACCACTTTTGAGTTTATTTGTGTTAGTATTGTTATTAAACGCTTGTTTTAATAAAAAAAATACAAATACTGTTGGTTTATTTTGTCCCGATTCTAAGGAAATAAGCAAAATAATTGTTAACGATAAAACAATTATAAAACCCTTTCTACAACAAATAGTAGTAACAGATGCTAATCAAATTGCTTTATTTTGTAACCAAATAAACAGGCTTAAAAAAATAGAGGGTAGAATAAATACTAAGTCAACGATGGGGTTTTGGGAAGTTAATTTAATTATGGCAGATGAAACACATAGTAGCTTATTAGTAACTAGAACCGTTTATGACGGAGTTACAATATACTATAATAATAAAAATTACAAAAATGATGACATGGATTTTCTCATAGTTCATTGGTTTGCAGAAGGCACTCATTAGCTTGCTTTTTAATTCGTATATTAATAAACATTTTAAAAGCCGTAATTATAATTCTTAATCAAAGTATATTTTTACAAAAATTCTTTTTCATAGTTTTATTGCTATGGAAAAGAATTTTTGTGTTTTACTTCAAAAGTATTTACCTTTGCCACCCAAGCCCGCGGCAGCAAACAATACGAACTAACCGACCACCTAGGCAACATACGCACCGTAGTACCCGACATTAAAGAGCCGCTCTCGTTGCCCCAAAACCAAAACTTCCGCCTACCCACCCTAAATCAAATAATTTACAATCAATCAAAAGTTAAAGAAACATATGATAAAGATGGAAAAAAAATACCTGATAATGATTAGTGCCGTCTTTATATTGTCGCTTTTTTCTTGTAGTCTTAAAAAACAATACAAAGCAATAAATAACTCTTTTGTAGGATTTAACGAAGAGGAATATTTACTTATTTATTTTAAAAATAGCATTCAAGTTTGCGGAAACGAAATTTTAAAAGATAATAAAGCTAGGGCTGCTGCTTTCACTATCATAGACCAAGGTAAGGTATTTAAAAATTACGATGAAATTATTTCCATATTAGGTGAACCATTGCAAATCTGTATTTTTAGAGATAGCACTAAATCAGTCTATTATCCGCTTTCATATTATGCACCCAAAAAAAATAAATTCTCAATGATATATGTTATTTTTTTCAGTAAATATAATACCATAATTCCAAATGGGGGATTTATAAAAATGTTAGAAACAGATGATGATAATGATTATTGGTATCAAGACAACCTGCCAAAAACAATATACAAATAAAATATCGTTTATTGTTGTTACCCCTACGGCATGTTGCAGGCAGGGCGTAGTAAAAATGCGGGGGGGTATAGGTTTGGCTTCCAAGGGCAAGAGGCAGATAACAAAATTGGGGGCTTGGGTAGTGTTAGAGATAGTTCCGCAGAAACCGGAAATCCTTTGAAATCAACTAATTTTGGGAATAATAGCCAAATATATTCACTCACCATACCTAATCCACGCTAAAAATGCAATTCTTATCAATATATATATGTGTGTGTTTCGCGTTTTTATACACATCCTGTAATAACCCCTCAATCGCACGTAAAACAATAGGTGAATATGTATTTAATCCTGCTACTTCTTATCTTTTAACTCGAGAAGAAGAAATTTTATTCGATAAAATGATTTTGAAAATATACCAAAACGGATCATTCGAATTTTCAAGAGAAATACCTGATTGTGGTATAAATGGGCGATGGGAAGTAGTTTATGATGACATATACACACATATAATGCTACATCCCAAAACTGGGTTTTACTCGCAAATGAGTACCTGCTGCGATTCCGAAGGACAAGTATTTATGGGATACAAAATGGTAGAAACAAGATATGGACATGAACTTGCTCGTATAGCCTTTAAAAAAACAAAAAAATAATTATCTTTGGTATTCTTGTGTGTTTTTTCTAGTATCAACATACCCTTTTGCCGAGCCTATCTTTAAATCCAAAGTACCCAAGTTTTTGAGGACATGATTGTGGACATTTTTGCACCCAACAACCCATCTTTGTAAAAAATATTAAATTATAAAATTTATTTACCAACCTGAAAAGTTTGTGTTTGTCCAACATACCTAACCATTAACAAAAAAATCCCCAACCATTGTAATAGTTGGGGATTTTTGTTTTTTAAATTAGCTAAATATTACTCAATCACTATTTTTTCTCTGTACACTTTACCATCTGCCTCAAAAGTTACCACATACATACCCGCAGGCAATGCCGATACATTAATGCTTGTTTGGTTGCCATTTAGGTATTGTTCGCTTACTTTTTGCCCCCAAATATTGCTTATTGTTAGTAGCCCGTTTAGGTTACTGTTGCTTTTTAAGTTAATAAAACTTTTGGCAGGATTTGGTGTTATCTGCACCTCGTTTAGTGCGGCTGCATCTACGCCTACCGCAAAAAGATTAACCGTAAAAGTGGCGTTGCAGTTATTGGCATCGGTTATGGTTATATTGTAATTGCCTGCCGCCAAATTGTTTGCGGTGTTGTTGCCCGATGCCGCTTGCCCTGCCCACGCATAGGTATAGGGCGATGTGCCACCTGTTGCCACAACCACAAACGAGCCGTTGTTACTTTGTGTAGGTTGCACCACATTTGCCGTTGCTGTTAAGGCAGTTGGCTGTGTTAAGCTAAGGGTATCGGTAAAAAAGCAACCGTTGTGGTCAATTACCGATACGGGATAATTGCCCGCCGCCAAGCCATTTTTTATAAATATTGCCGATGATATGGGCGGATAATTTATCGTGTCTACGCTATAACTATACATTGCCGAGCCATTGTAGGCATGTATGCTAACCGAGCCATTGTTTGCCCCAAAACAACTTGGACTGTTGGCAGTAAGGGTTGCCGTAAAAGGTACGCATTGCAAAAACGGATTGGGGTATTTGCCATCGTAGTTGTTACCCATATAGGCACCAAAGCCTATTTGGTTGGGTACGGGTTGGTGTAGGTTCCAAAGCTCGGTGTAAAAACCGGTTTGGGTTGCTGGTGGTTCTTGAAAAATACTGCCGTTTCGGTTGTGTGTATACACTAAATCTAACATACCATCGTTGTCAATATCGCCTACCCAAGGGGTACTTGCTAAGTTGGTACCGGGTTGTCCGCCGCCGTTTAACGACCATTGGGTGTTGTGGGCAATATCTATCGCCAACAAATTGCATTTAAATACGCCTGCATCGGCTATGTTTACGCCTGTTATTATTTCGTCTTTAAAATCGCCGTTTAGGTCAACTGCCAAACCTGTGCTGTACTGAAATATGCCCAATGTATCTTGCAATATTACTTCGCCTGTTAAGCCATTGTAGGCTATTTGTATAAATTTGGTGTAAGATGGGGCTACACCTACGCCAATAGTTGTAAAAATATCGGGCGAGTAATCGTTGGTAAAACGCCCAAGTGTAGGTGCGGCGCTGGTTTCGGTGCCGGGTATTTTTTGTTGCCAAAGTAGCTGATTAGTGGCTCCGTCAATTACATAAGTTCGGGCATCAAACGAGCTTGCCACAATATCATCAACGCCATCAAGGTTAATGTCGCCTAGTGTTACGGGGGCAATAAAGCCATTTACGCCAAAAGCAATGGGCAACGAGGTGCTCAAATCGCCGGTAAGCACCGTTGATAGCGGCACGCGATACAAATAACCGCTTTTGGTTTCGCCGCCTGTGCCATAAATTACCTCTAAGCCATTGCCAAAATCGTGCACTACCACCGAGTTATAGGTTTCGCGACCATCGGGTACTTGGGCTTGGGCAATCAAATCGCCGTTGCTACCCTCAATAATCATTAGGTTACCTATGGGTCGGTTAAGGGTATCAAACGAGGGTATATCGTGGTTGCCGCCGTTGGCAACTAAAATATCGGCAATGCCGTTGTTGTTTTGGTCGGGGATAATTTGTGGGTTATAAAAGTTGTAGATGCCATAATTTTGCGAGTTGGTGGTATCGCCTTCCGGAAAAAACTGCCAAACAAAATCGCCTGTTGCTCCGTTAATGGCGTTTAGTTGTCCGCGTCGTCCGCCAATAATAGCTTCGGGTATGTTGTCGTTGGTTATGTCTATAAAATTGGAGCTGCCAAATATTTGGTTCCAGCCATATTTGCCCCATAGGCGCTGTCCTGTTACGCCATCAAAAGCCGACATAGAGTTGGTGCGGCGTTGCCCATCGCTGCCGCCACCTGTTACAATGTCCAACACACCGTCGTTGTTAAGGTCGGCAAGGTGTGGCGACGAGAAATTAGTTGCCGAATCGGTTAGGGTAGACCATACCAAAGTAGGCGTTTGGGCATAAGCTATTGAGCTAGTCAATAATACCAATAAAACGAACAAGTTTGTTTTTTTCATAAAAAAAAGGGTTATTTGGTAAAGAAAATTTAAGGGCATGAGTTGCCCAACAAACAACGCAAGTATCTTGTGTTGTTTACTAAACAACGAACATTGTGCCAATGTTTGAAAATAGGCGAGTTTGGCAGTTTTTGGGGGATTTATGGCTGTTTTTTGTGCAAAAACGTAACAGTAAGCTTAGATTTTGGTATCTTGTTTGGCTATGGGGTTATGTGTTTTGTTAGTAACCGATTAGGGAATAAGTGTAAAAAGATGAAATTTATTATTTAAAATTCACATCCGAACAAGTACTTCGCAGATAGGCAAATGTTTGGGTATTGGCGTATTTTTTACGGAGGATATTGAGGTAGGTTTTATTGAGCTTAGGTTTTTCATCATCGCCATAATAATCGATTTGGTCATCGTATAAATCTTTATTTTTGCACAAATGAAGCATCAAACAGGCTTGAGCTGCAATTTCTTGGTCTTTGCCTGCATTTTTTAGGGCTTCGGAGTAGTATTTTTGAGATTTATCTATTGTTTGATAGTTTATTTTGGTTTCGGGCTGATAGCAACATTGGTTTAAAATATTACCGCTGGGTTCAAAATAGTGCCAACCATAACTTGTCATCATCCAACAACGTTTATTTATTGATGTATTGTAGATAACATTGCCCATCTGCAAACACAATTTGGCGCGTTGTATGCCTTGGGCTGTTTTTAGCTGTTCTTGAATATCGTAAGCCTCTTTTACCCAAGCTATTTTATCAACAGGATATTGTTTGTGCACTGTAAGTGTGTCAAATTGTGGATTGTAGGTGAGCGAAGGTATATTTAAATAGCTTTTGAAATCGTAATTGGTATCCCAAAAGTTTTTGGGTATTTTTTTGAAGGTTTGATAGGCTGTTTTAAAGTCGTTTTCACGAAAAGCCATGGTACCTTTTAGGTCAAGGTAAACATAATCGTTTGCCCATTTTGTGGGTGTAAGCCATTGCTCAAAAGGCGTTTTATTTTTTTTGTGTTTGAACATTAGCAAGTCCTCTATATCATTAGGGCTACCAAATCTGTCCCAAAAAGCAATTTGTTGATAATATTCAGAACTTCCATTTGATAAAAATGTATTGTTTTTTATTTTCAATTCTAATAATCCTGCTGTTAGCAAATCACCCTGTTTTATGAATTTGCGACTATGGTAGAGACACAATTCGTCCATATCATCTGCATTTTTCATTATTCATTATTAAGTTCTATACCATTTTCAGGAGATCGTTTTGCATTGCAAAGATATTTGCAATAGCTGGGCTAATTTTTGGCGTGTCGTTTGGCTACGGAGTGGTTTGAGGTTGTGCAGTGACAACAATTTGCATCATTTTTCTTTGTTTTAGCTGTATAGCTGGCATTTCGTTTGATGTTTGTTGAAGATGCTTTTGGGCTGCCGCAAAATCGTTATCCATTATACAAGTATATGCAGACAGTATATGAAATAGGTTTGTGGGCATGCTTTTATCGGATAAGGCTTCTACAAATTGTCTAAAACGGTGTAGGTATTTCTTATCTTTTTCAAGGTTTTTTTGTGTATAATTTATAAATTTTTTGTATGGCATATCATAAAAATCCATCTTTTTTCCAATGTGCGTAGGTATCATTCCTAATATTTCGGGCGAAAAAATCCAACTTTCTAACTTCTGAATTTCGCGCACCAACAGCAAGGGTAAATATTGGCTGTTAGGCTCTATTTTTATCAAATGTTTGAGTTGTGTGTAAGTGCGGGTGCAGGGTTTCGGAATATTTTTACCGCCTGAAGTATGGCTTTTGGTGTTGATTTTTAGATTCATATAAATTGTTAATACTCTTTAAATGTTCAAACAGCCGTTATTTTTCTACTATTTTTTGTTCAAACATTTCAAACAAATACTCATTAATTGCAACCTCTTTACCTGAAACATAATATGAGGTAATTACTTTGGGCAATACCAAGTAATTCTACTATGGTAGTTTTATCTTTTAAGCACATTGTATGTATCTATTTTGCTCAATATGATTTATGTTAAATAATCTCTAATAATTGGCAGGCATAGCGTTGTTGCAAGAAAGTATCGGTTATGATTTTAATTAAGTTTTCAGTCTCTTCGATAATGTGCGATTGTTCGGTACTATCTTCTTTATTTTTCAATATCCATCAGATTTCGTCTTATTTGGTTGTTTGCAATTCTACTTTTTTTGCTAATACCATATATTTCAAAGCAGTCGTTTTGTTGAGCAAAGCAGCTATAAAAGAATTATTTTTAAAAACGCCCCAATTTTGGGTTCGATAAGCTTGCAAAAAATCATCAGGCTCTGTTGATTCTAAAATGGTTATAATATCTTGAGTACGAATTTTTTTACCCAAATATTTTTGCCACTCGGCGCAATTTTTCAATAAAGTATTTCTTCACCTTCGCAATCACAGTAATTATACCAATGTGTACTATAGTTCAAAAAAGACAAATCGGGGCGCTGTGCTATATCGGCATTAATCATGCAAAAATTTAGTTCGTAATTATCGGGCATAAACGAGCACGCCCAAAGCGCAGAATTAAAAAACAGCGAACAGATTAAAACGAGTAAGTGTGTTTTGGTCATGGTAAAAATATTTTGCGAATAAAAAATCATTCAAATTGTTTGTAAATATTTAAAATTGTTTTTTCGTGGGGTAAAATTCTATCCATATCCCAATGATATAGGGCAATTCGGGTACTATCAATGGGTATTTGTTCGTGCAGTTTATCTATAACACTTTGCCAATTGGCGTTCCAGGTGTTTTCGCAACGCACCAAATCGCCTTCGCGCATATAGTTCGAGCCAATAACGGTATCTATTTGTAGCCTAAAAGTATTGTCGGTTTCGCGTTTCCAATGATTATCTTTTTCTAAATTTTCTTGACGCATATCGTGCAAAATACCTCGGCAGGTTTCGCCAGTAAACCACACGCCCCATTCAAAAACGGGCAATCCAATATCCATTGGTAATGGGTAATTAGCGGTTTTGGTATTAAAATATTGGTTGATAGTTTGATCATCAAAAATAGAATTAGCCGTTTCGGGGTTCTGAATTTGACCTGTGTTATAGCACATCAACATAGCACGGTCGGCGGGCGGCACGCCCATCTTGGTGCGGTATTTATAGGGATACAAACGCACCGTAACCGATAGTTTTTTGTTGCCAATTTGTTTTTTAAACTGTTTTAAAAAAGTAAAATATTGCTTGCGTGTGCCTTCTGTCCAATCGCAATCAATTTGTATTTCTGCTATCGATTCGTATAAATCTTCATAGCGTTTTTGTATTTTTGCAAGCGTACTATCGTCAAAATGTTGTTTCAAAAAGTCATCATCTTCTATATTTTCTAGTTCGTACTGCCAAGCATTTTCAAAGCTTTTTGTCATATCTTGTATTTTAGCAGCTATTTTTGTGGCTAACACTTGGCTTGTCGAATCATTTAACTGCTCGAAGGTGCTATTAGTAATAAAAATAACGGGCGTAAATGGGTATAAGTAAACATAACTATTTCCGTAGTTACTTAACGGAGCATCTGGGATAGGCATACCATAACCTTCGCTCCATCTAACATCAAAGTATCTGATATAAAAATGTTGTACTTGCCATTTTTTAACTGTTGGCATAGTGATGGTGTCGTTGTAGTTTTGTGTGGTTTTCCAGTAATAAAACGAGCGGATACTTGGATTTTTTGGGGCAAGATTAGCACAATTGCTAGTGGCAACTAACAAAAAAAGCATTAATGCAAAGATGGCAAATCTGATAGGTGCGTGTAACATAATAATGTAGATTAATGGATTTAGTTAGTGGCAAAGATAAGCTCAAATAAAATTATTGGGTTGTTATTTTTGATGATTTCATTAAATTATTTTCATAAAATAATAATTACTTTATATATCTACCTAAATGGCGATTATATTTTGTTTTTAGCAAACAATATTTTTTTAGTTATTATTAAGCGCAAAAAAAACAACACACTCTGTTTAAGGAGTGTGTTGTTTTTTTAGTTACAATGAACCACAATTTGCTATAATATATTATTAGCGTCCGTCGCGGTTACGGTTAAAGCTGCCACTACCGCTGTTACCGCTGTTGCGGTTGTTGTCGCGGTTGTAACCGCCGCCACCACCACCACCGTAAGAGCGGTTGTTGTCGCGTGGACGGAACTCACGTTGTCCGGCTGGACGTTCGGTACGTTCGCGTGCTTCGTTTACAATTAGGGTGCGTCCTTCAAGTTCGGCTTGGTTTAGGTGTTCGATTGCGTTGCGTGCTTCGTCATCGTTGCTCATCTCAACAAAACCAAAACCTTTTGATTTGTTAGTCATTTTGTCAATGATGATTTTGGCAGATACTACTGCGCCGTATTCGGCAAAAATCTCCTGCAATTCGTCATCTTGCAGAGAGTAGGCTAGATTTCCTACGTAAATGTTCATGGTCTAAAAAAATTTGAAAAAAATAAGAAAGATAAAACTAAATAAAAAAAGTGAGAAAGTGCTGCAATCAACAAAGCCTAATCTTCGTTTATAAAAAACGAAAACCATTAAAGATTAAACCCGCAAAGATGGGCATCTTTAATACGGCTATACGGCACAAGAGAGGCAAGAAAGTAGTAAAAAATCAGTGAACATTTACTGCCTAACGAGCAGGTATTGACAAGAAATTTAGACAACTACAAAACCAAACTATAAGAACGCCATTGGTACTTAAAGTAGATAAATCTACCGAGAAGCAAGAAACTTGATCAGCATATTTCGCTTAACGGTACAAAGGTACTACATTTTGCGCAAATAAACAATTTTTGGTGCACTTTAATTGAAACTTTTTTTCTAACATCTGTTTTGTTTTTTTATTTTAACAGTAGTTTTATTGGTCAAAAAAGCCTATTTTTGTAGGCTAATTGCTCTGTAATTGCTTTTTTTGAAGGCAAATCTTACATAATTAGCTAACAATCAGTAACTTATAAAAAAAAACAAAGTCCATATAATTATTGCCAATTTATTTTATTCTTTGCTATTTAGGCAATTGTAGCATTTCTTTTTTAAAAAAAAACTAAATTTTTATTTATAACATACTACTTAATCAATTCAAACCGTTCAATATTGGGGCATTTTATGCGCTCAAAACAAAATAATTCTATTATAACCAATGGCAACTTTTCAAGAGTTAATCGAAAAATATACCAACGACGCTTCGCGTTTTATGGTCATTGATGGCATCATGGTACATTACCGCGACGAAGGGCATGGTTTCCCGATTGTGCTACTTCACGGGGCGTTTTCGTCGCTACATACTTTCGATGCTTGGGTTAAGCACCTAAAACCATTTTACCGCTTAATACGTTTAGATTTGGCTGGTTTTGGGCTTACAGGTCCGCACCCCGAGCATAACTATAGCATAGCTAATCATGTACGAATTGTAAATATATTACTTGGGCGTTTGGGTATTCATGCTTGCCATTTAATAGGCAGCTCGTTGGGTGGTTGGTTGTCGTGGGAGTTTGCCTTGCGTTACCCCGACCGTGTGCAAAAAATGATTTTGATAGATGCCGCTGGTTTTTTAGACCAAAAAAGCATCCCGCTGCCTTTTCGTATGGCACGCACGCCTTTTGTAAACAAGGTGATTAAATTTGCTATCCAAAAAAATATTTTAGAGCAATTTATCCGACAGGTGTATTTCGACCAATCGAAAGTAACCCCGTCGTTGATAGACCGTTACTACGATTTGTTTACCCGCGACGGCAACCCCGAGGCTTTTTTACACCTTGTAAACGATAAACATAAAGATAATACCAAACAATTAAAAACCATACAAACACCCACCCTTATTTTGTGGGGAGCCGAAGACCGCTGGGTTCCGATTGAGTTTGCTTATCGTTTTAAAGCCGAAATGCCCCATGCTCGTTTGGTATTGTATAAAAATGTAGGACACTTACCAATGGAAGAAATACCTCATATATCCATACGCGAAGCTACCCATTTTTTAACAACCGCCGAAGTAACCTACGATATTTGAGCATTTTGATAACGACATTGAAAAGTAGTAAAAAGTTACGTGCCATTTAGCCTATCTTATAGGACGTGAGCTTGTCGAACTAAAAAAAATAAAAAACAACAAGAGACACAGAGAACACAGAGAAGAAGGAGTTTATGTTCTTCGCTATCTTGGTTACAAACTAAAAAATAACCAATAAAAAAGCGATACCATGAAGAAAAAATCTCTGTGTTCTCCGTGTCTCCGTTGTAAACAAAAAAAACTCTGTGGTAAATTAAAAAACAAGTAATAATATGGAGTAGTTTTAGCAACCATTTACCACTTTTTAATGTCTGCATTAAATTAAAACTCAAAAGTGCTAATAATGGGATAGTGGTCGGAGCGGTTTTTGTCGCTATCAATAATATCGAAATTATGAACCATAAAACTAGTATCTATCAATACATAATCTATCCTAAATGCTGGTAACGGACCCAAACTGTACGTACCCCCAAAGCCAATGCCATCGCGCAAATAGGAGTCTTGCAGGTTTTTGGACAAGGTTCGGTAGGTATAGGATACAGGGGTATCGTTAAAATCGCCACATAGTATGTTTTTGTACGGCGAGCGGGCAAGGTCTGTGGCTAATTTATTGGCTTGTACGCCGCGTTTTATGTAGGCTCCGCGCAATTTTTCGGCAATATTACCCAACGATTTTAGGTGCTCGGAGGTATTTTTAGTTTCTATGTTATCACCAATATTCTCTACATATTTTATATCTCTATTGCCTAGGTGCGTCGACTGCAAATGGGTGTTATATAAGCGCACGGTATCGTTATGAATAACCGCATCTACCGACATGGCAATATTTTGCTCCGAGTTGCCAAACTCAATGCGCCTTGAGTTGCTAAACGGATACCGCGAAAATAGGGCAATACCCCAATGGTTTGTTTTTCTTAGTGTGAGCGTTTTTTCGAACTGATAATAGGGATATTTAAGTTGCTCCGAAATATATTTTACATTGTCAAACAGTGTATCATCTTGGCTATAAAACTCCTGAAAACAAATAATATCGGGCTTTTCTTGTCTAATCAATTCCATCATCTTATCGCGCGATTCGCTGTTTTTTGTCCAATTATACAAATCAAAATTCTTTACATTATACGACATCACCTTAACCAACAAACTATCGGCTTTTGGCACATTGCTTGTCCAGCTAGTTAAACGAAATGCAAACGAATTGTGCAGCAATATCCACCCCAACGCCATAACCACCAACGACAATAAAGCGTAGCGGCTGCGGCGATAAAGCCAAAAAAACATAAAACACACATTTATAATCAATAAAAAAGGATAAGCCAAACCCATAGGGGCTGGTATCCACCATGTTTGTGGGCTAATATACGGAGCCAGATAGGTACATAAAAAAACAATAACTACAATGATATTTACACGAAATATCATGCTTTTAAAAAAATTACGTATAGACATACTACAATTAGGGACAGTAAAAATGAACAATGTGGTAATAGCCACTTTTGAATAGGTAAAAGTACCAATAATTATCAAAAGCAACACTTTTTTGTGCAAATTTATTTACTTTAACCACTTAATAGGGCAATAATTTGTTTCAAATCAATGTAAATCAACAAAAAAACGTACCTTTGCACATGTTTATTCATTTGTACATTACTATAAAATAATCAAAAAAATTGCATTTATGAT
Source organism: Sphingobacteriales bacterium (assembly GCA_016718845.1). Taxonomy (GTDB): domain Bacteria; phylum Bacteroidota; class Bacteroidia; order Chitinophagales; family UBA2359; genus JAEUUX01. The sequence continues at coordinate 125,991 of JADKCK010000001.1, read as the reverse complement.
TAAGAATACTTCTTGGTTATTAATTATACCACTATTTATTTTTATTACAGCTTGCCAAACAAGTACCACTCAAAACGAAGCTCAAACACCACCCGAAACACCTAATCCAAACAAAAATATTAACGTACCCGTTTTTAGCGCCGATACCGCTTATGCCTATACCAAAACCCAAGTAGATTTTGGACCCCGAACACCCGGCTCAAAAGCCCACAAACAATGTGCCGATTGGTTAATTGCTACCATGCAGCGCCTTGCCGACACCGTGTATGTGCAAAAAGCCAGCGTTACCAATTATGCCAACAAACAACTGCCCATTTACAACATAATTGGCTCGTTTAACCCACAAGCCAAAGACCGTATTTTGCTGTGTAGCCACTGGGACAGCCGCCCCCGCGCCGACCAAGATACTACCCGAAAAGACGAACCCATTTTAGGCGCCGATGATGGTGGCAGCTCAACAGCCGTTGCCCTCGAAATTGCCCGTTTGCTAAAAAACACACCCGTTAATATAGGCATAGATATTGTTTTGTTTGATGCCGAAGACGACGGCATCGAAGGCGACGAAAATACCTATTGCTTAGGCACCCAATATTGGGGCAAAAACTTGCATGTGCCGGGCTATACCGCCCGTTATGGCATTTTGTTAGACATGGTTGGCTCGGCAGATGCCACCTTTTTAAAAGAACAAAACTCCATGAAAGTTGCCCCGCAAGTGGTAGATATGGTGTGGAACACAGCCGCCGAGCTGGGTTACTCGTCAATGTTTATTGCCGATACCGATTTTTCGCCTAGCATAACCGACGACCATATTTTTGTATACAACCTTGCCCACATTCCAACTATTGATATTATCAACTATGTGCCTTATCGTGGCTTTGGCAGACACTGGCACACACACAAAGACAATATGGACATTATTAGCAAAAATACCTTGTCGGCAGTAGGGCATGTGGTGTCTACCGTTATCTATCGCGAAAACGCCAATGCACCCAAATAAAGCCCGCTTTTACATAAAGCGCGCTTATACAAATTTGCATTTGCCGATTCGAATCGGACATTATAAATAAAAATAAAAAGAATAAACACAAAACCCATCAACATAGCCCTAAGCTTGCATTGATGGGTTTTGTATTTTTTACTAAAAATATTATTATACTTAATAACGCAACATTAGTATAACTTATATTTATTATAATTAATAATTTACAATTTATAATTAAAAACGTGTCTTCATATAAAGAGCTAAAAGAACAATTTGTACCCACTATACCACATAGCCCGGGTATCTATAAATATTTTGACAAAGACGAGGTAATTATTTATGTGGGCAAAGCCAAAGATTTGCGCAAACGCGTATCGCAATACTTTAACCCAAATATTGATCATCCCAAAACCAAAATATTGGTGCGCAATATTTGTCGCATAGAGTTTGCCGTTGTTGATACCGAACAAGATGCTTTTTTGCTCGAAAATGCTTTGATAAAACAAAACCGACCCAAATACAACATACAACTTAAAGACGATAAAACATACCCATACATCTGCATAAAAAAAGAGGCATTTCCGCGCGTATTTATTACCCGAAACGTGGTGCGCGACGGCTCGTATTATTTTGGTCCATACACATCGGGGCGGCAAGTATATACTATCATGGATTTGATACGTACCCTGTTTCAATTACGCACTTGCAATTTTGCCCTCACCAAAACCAACATCGAAGCCCACAAATTTAAAGTGTGTTTAGAGTACCATATTGGCAATTGTAAAGGCGGTTGCGTCGGACATCAGACAGAAGAAGAGTACAAACAAGTTATTGACCAAATAAAATACATTTTAAAGGGCAATATATCATCGGTACTTAATTATTTGAAAGATAAAATGCGCCAATATGCCGACAATTTTGAATTCGAGAAAGCCCATATCACCAAACAACAGCTCGAAACCTTAGAAGATTACCAAAGTAAATCGACTATCGTAAACCCTAAAATAAACGATGTTGATGTGTTTAATTTAGAAGATACCGAGCAACGAGCCTTTGTAAGCTACCTAAAAGTGATGAACGGAACCATTATACAAACCAAAATTGTAGAATTGAGCAAAAAACTCGACGAATCGCCCGAAGATTTGCTCACTTTTGGCATCATGAGCCTCCGCGACGAAATGCAAAGCTTATCACCCGAAATTATTGTACCTTTTGAGCTTACTTTTCCCGACCCCAATGTGCGTATCACGGTTCCGCTTATCGGCGACAAAAAACATTTGCTCGATTTGGCAAAGAAAAACGCTTTTTATTACCACAAACAGCAAATTAGCAAAAACGCCGAGCATAAAACCGCCAACGAGCGTCAGTTTGAGGTACTTAATCAGCTAAAAAAAGATTTGCGGCTCACCGAATTACCCGTGCACATCGAGTGTTTCGACAACTCGAACTTTCAGGGCAGTTTTCCGGTATCGTCGTTGGTGGTTTTTAAAGATGGTAAACCCTCAAAAGCAGATTATAGACACTTTAAGGTAAAAACCGTCGAAGGTCCAAACGATTTTGCTACCATGGAAGAAGTTGTTTACCGCCGATACCGCCGCCTAACCGAAGAAGAACAACCTTTGCCACAACTTATCATTATAGACGGGGGCAAAGGACAATTAGGTGCGGCACTCAACAGCCTACACAAGCTAAACATTGCCAATAAAGTGGCGGTGGTGGGTATTGCCAAAAAATTAGAGGAACTTTATGTGCCAAACGACCCTTTTCCGTTGCACATCGACAAAAAATCGGGTAGTTTAAAGCTTATTCAGCAATTGCGCAACGAAGCTCACCGTTTTGGCATCACGTTTCACCGCGATTTGCGCTCAAAAGACATGCTCGAATCGGAGTTAGAACACATACCCCACGTAGCTAAAAAAAGTGCCGAAAAGTTGCTTATTCATTTCAAATCTATCAACAACATACGCAACGCCACCCTAAAACAACTAACCGAAGTAGTTAACCTACGACAAGCCAAAGCCATACAAGCCTTTTTTGAAGAAGCAAAAGGAGAGGAGGAAGATATGGAAAAGGCTGAATAGCGTATTTTAATGCCTGTTTACGCTAAACAATGCCATTAATGTGCTATCTTTACACCTAAATACCGTAAAAATAATACCAATTACATGCAAAAAATAATAGTTCAAAATTTTGGAGCCATTAATTATGCCGAAATAGACATAAAAAACATAACAATACTGATAGGCGAGCAGGCTACGGGTAAAAGTACGATTGCCCAACTTGTCTATTTTTTCAAATCATTACAACGCGATATTACACAAGATATTTATCGTGACCTAGAAAATATACTCTTTCAACAAACATATATTCAGCGTTCAAATATAGTTTATCAAACAATTATACAATCAATTCAAAATAAATTTAGGGTTTATTTTGGTTCTACGCGCTATTTATCTGATAATTTTGATGTTAAGTTTTACTTTTCCGATACAGCAGAAAATCATATACATTTATATAAAAACAATACGCTTCGGATTACTTTTGGTAATAATTTTGATATAAATGGCTTAAAAGGAAAAATTACTAACCTAATAGATTCTTTTAAAACTATTAATTTTATTCGCCAAAATGCAGCTATAGTATTACCACAATTAGAAACACTTTTGGTAAATTATTTTGAGGAAAATGGAAGGTCTCATTTTTTTGAATCTGCCTATATACCAGCTGGTAGAAATATCACAACGGGCTATTCTGATTTATTTCAAGATTATTTTCAAAAAAATTATCAACTCTACGAATACAAACAAAATAAGGAGAAAGAAACTAAATCTGTTATCATGGAGCTACTAAATAGTTTTATGACTTTAGTAACAGAAATTAATTCCGAAATAGTTGCAAACGGCGGCACATTGCAAAAATACATATCTATAAGTCAACATAAATTTACAAACCGACCCGAAATTGTTGATTTTATGGAGAAAATTGGGCTGATATTAAAAGCAAAATATTTAATTGAACGACGCAATAACACATACGAAGAGTATTTAGAACTACCTAACCACGCTAAAATCGCATTAAATCAAACTTCATCGGGGCAACAAGAAGCAATACGTATTTTACAAGATTTGTTTTTAATAACCGCAAATAAAAAAAATACTTACAGAATTATAGAAGAACCCGAAGCCCATTTGTTCCCAACGGCTCAAAAAAACTTGGTCGATTTGTTTGCAATAGCCACTAATATTAGCGAAAGTAAACTTTTCATCACAACACATTCGCCATACATACTTAGCTCGTTCAATAATTTATTATTGGCGGGGCAGGCTGCTGCCGTAAATACCGAACAGACTACTAATGCAGGCTATCCTTCATATTTATGTTTAAATACTAATCAATTTTCTGCCTATCAAATGAACGAAGACGGCACTATTACGCCTATTTTAGAAAATGGCTTAATTAATGTAAATGGCATGGATGGGGTTTCGTTTGAATTGGGCGTTAAACTTGATGAACTTTGGGATATAGCTAACCCACAAAATGAAAACTAAGAAATGGCAGAAAAACACCACCACATCGTTTATCGGCATTTATGCGAGGTATTTGGAACTTATAGTGGAAATTTACTCGGAAAAACATTTGCAAATTCATCAAAGCTACTTTTAGATGCTAGTTTTTGGGTTTATGATCACGACCCCAAAAACACTATTTGCAATTTTGTGAGAAAAGAAAAAGCAAAATCGGATTGTTACCAAATTATCAACAACAACACAAATGCAGATGAAGGTATCTATGTGGTTTGTTTTGATGGTTGCCTGTTTAGTGGTAAAATAGGACAACGAGGCGATAATTTGCTGTTTAATAGTACTCATTTCTTTTTTGTAGAAGCAAAAGTAAACGTCGAGAATGCCCAAAGCCTAGATGTACACCTAACTAAAGCCAAAGAGCAACTAAAAACACAGTTAGATACCATACAAAACAGATTGTTGGAGTATGGATATGGCATGAAAGGTTTGCAAAAAGTAGCCATTGTAGTTATGCCAAGAAGTATAAGACCAAACACACTAATAAAGGGAAAAATAAAAAATTGGGCTAAAGATTTAGGTGTTACCAAAGTCGAATTGGTGCAAGGTTCTCTTGATTTGGCTAATTTTACTTGATTAAACGACAAAAGCCTTGCCACGCGGCAAGGCTTTTGTCGTATCTATCCACCAAATGGCTTAAAAGGCGGGTATTTTATCTACCCAAATGTACCATCAACACCGAAATATCGGCGGGCGAAACACCGCTTATACGGCTTGCCTGCCCCAATGTGGCGGGTTTTACTTTATTTAGTTTCTCGCGCGATTCGGCAGATAAGGAGTTTATGGTGCGATAATCAAAATCGGTGCGTAACCTTATATCTTCCAAGCGGTTCATTTTGCCTGCCATTTCTTCTTCTTTCTGGATATAAGTCTCGTATTTTGCCTCAATTTCGGCGTGTTGTAGTGCATCATCGCCAAATTGAGCCAAATAAGCTCCTATCCTATCGGCGCGTTTTAGTAGGTTCATATCTACGTGTGGGCGCAACAAAACATTAATCAGTTTTACTTTTTGGTTGATTGGAGCCGAATCTACCTCTACCAACAAATGGTTTATTTCGTCGGGGTTGATGCTCATGTCGGCAAAGTGTTTTAAGATGGCGGCGGCATCTTCCTTTTTTTTCATGGCGCGGTCAAGGCGCTCTTGGCTTGCCAAGCCAATGGCATGTCCAAGTGGCGTTAGGCGCAAATCGGCATTATCTTGTCGCAGCAGCAGTCGGTACTCGGCACGCGAGGTAAACATGCGGTAGGGTTCTTCGGTTCCTTTGTTAATTAGGTCGTCTATTAGCACGCCAATATAGGCTTCGTGGCGTTTTATAATTACGGGTTCTAGTTCGTTGGCATTTCGGTGAGCGTTTATGCCCGCCATTAAACCTTGGCAAGCTGCCTCTTCGTAGCCTGTTGTGCCATTTATTTGCCCTGCAAAGAACAAATTGTCTACTATTTTGGTTTCTAAAGATGGTTTAAGTTGCATTGGCGGAAAATAATCGTACTCGATAGCATAGCCGGGTCTAAACATTTTCACGTTCTCGAAGCCGGGTATTTCTTGTAGGGCTTTATATTGCACTTCTTCGGGCAGCGATGTTGAGAAGCCGTTTACGTAAATTTCTACGGTATTCCAGCCTTCGGGTTCAACAAAAATTTGGTGTCTGTCGCGTTGCGAAAAGCGCTCAATTTTGTCTTCGATAGAGGGGCAATATCGCGGACCTAAGCCTTTTATACGCCCTGCAAACATAGGCGATTGCGAAAAGCCTGTTCGGAGTAGGTCGTGAACCTTGTCGTTGGTGTAGGTTATCCAGCAACAGCGTTGTTGTTTGGGCAGTTGGGTGTCGGTAAACGAAAATCTACCGACAGGGGTGTCGCCATCTTGCACTTCCATTTTGGTATAATCGAGGCTACGTCCGTCTACTCGGGGTGGTGTGCCGGTTTTCATTCGTCCGGCTTCGAAACCCAAGCCAACCAATTGTGCGGTAATGCCTGTCGAGGCGGTTTCTGCCATTCGTCCGCCGCCAAATTGTTTTTCGCCTATGTGGATAATGCCGTTTAGAAACGTGCCATTGGTTAGCACTACGGCTTTTGCGGCAATTTCGATGCCCAAAGAAGTACGCACGCCCACTACCCTATTATTTTTGACAACTAAACCTGCTACCATTTCTTGCCAAAAGTCTATATTAGGGGTTTGTTCTAACATATTTCGCCACTCGGCGGCAAACAACATGCGGTCGTTTTGTGCCCTTGGGCTCCACATGGCGGGTCCTTTTGACAGGTTCAACATTCTAAACTGTATCATACTGCGGTCGGTAACAATACCCGAGTAACCGCCCATTGCATCTATTTCGCGCACTATTTGTCCTTTTGCCACGCCGCCCATAGCTGGGTTGCACGACATTTGCCCTATTGTTTGCATATTCATGGTGCAGAGCAGTACTTTTGAGCCTAAATTAGCTGCTGCTGCTGCTGCTTCGCAACCGGCATGTCCGGCGCCTACTACTATTACATCGTACTCTTTAAACATGGTGTGTTGTTAATTAGTGCAAAGATACGCTATTTTTGGGCAAATGGCGCTATTATATTGTATTTTGGTTAGGGCTTAGTATTGTTTGGGCAAGTGTGTAATGTTGTTGTTGTTTGAGGGGGGTATTAGCTGTGTTTCACGTGGAACAATATTTGGTGTTGTTGGGCAGTTGTTTGGGTAAGGTTTTTGGTGGTAGTGGGTGTGTTATAGGTGTAGGGTTATGGGCTTAATATACTTTGGGGGTGCCATAGGCTGTACAAAACAGGGTAAACCAATCATCACCCCCAACAAAAACACATACCGCGTTAAGCGGGGCAAGCCCATACCTTGGGGTTAAGGGCAACAACTGTTAGCAACAACAAGCCAATATGGTTGTGGTTTCGGGCAGGTTTTTAATTTGGCGATGCGTTTGGTGTGGAACATTATTTGAAGTTGTGTTGCAATTGTTTCACGTGGAACATCATTTGGTAGGCATAATTAAGTATTTTTGGGGGCAGATGCAACAGCTACGGGGAGTATTTTCTGTTGCAAAATGTTTCACGTGAAACATTTTTTGGGCAGTCTAATATCGTCCATTTTTCTTGAAAAAAAAATCTTTGCTAAAAAAGCTTAAATAACAACCTTCGAAACAATATTTTGTGTACTTTTGGCAGCAAATTTAACGAATCATCATCACAATTTACACAATGGACATCGTAAAAATATTCGCTACCATTCTTACCCTGTCGGGTATGCTGTTACTTATTTTTGCTTGCTTGGCATTTATGCAAGGGCAAGGCAGGCTTTTGGGCGTTGATATTACTCAACGCGGATACACACTATTGCCCTTTTTATTGGGTGTTATCTTTTTTGGTGGCGGCATTTACCTGTTTAAAGGCTTAACAGGCAGCAGCCGCAATCGTTAGTACTACCCTAATCTCTTCATCATAACTCGTTTAGTTTACGTTTAATTATCTTATCCAGCATGAAATTCTCAGATTTTAACTATCAACGCCCCAATATCGAGGCGTTACAGCAAAGTTGGAGTACGCTGTTGCAAAACTTCAACAACGCACAATCGGCTACCGAACAGCAAGCCATTATTGACCAAATCAATGCCATACGCAGCGATTTTGATACGATGCTTAACTTAGCCTACATTAGGTACAGCATAGATACTACCAATGCGGCATACGAAGAAGAACAAAACTTTTTTGATAACAACAGCCCTTTGTTCCAATCGTTGATACATAGCTTTTACAAAACTTTAGTGGTGTCTAAGTTTCGCGATGATTTAGAGCAGCACTACGGCAAACACTTGTTTAACATTGCCGAGGCTACCCTGCATATTTTTGACGATAGCCTTATAGCCGATATGCAGCACGAAAACCAACTAACCAGCGAGTACATCAAACTAATGGCATCGGCTAAAATTATGTTCGAGGGCGAAGAACGCAATCTTGCAGGGCTTACCCCCTTCGAAATGTCGCCCGACCGCAGCTTACGCAAACGTGCCGCCGAAGCCAAATGGCAGTTTATGGCAGATAATACCGAGAAAATTGATAGTATCTACGACCAACAAGTAAAACTACGCCACAAAATGGCTCAAAAATTGGGCTTCAAAAATTTTGTAGAATTGGGCTACCGCCGTATGTTACGCACCGATTACGATGCCGCTATGGTTGCCAACTATCGCCAACAAGTACTCGAAACCGTAGTACCTTTGGCTATGGATTTGCGCCAACGACAAGCCAAACGATTAGGTTTGGATAGCTTGAAATACTACGACCTAAATGCTCATTTCCAAAGTGGAAACCCAAAACCCAAAGGCTCGCCCGATTGGATATTGGCAAATGGTAAAAAAATGTACCAAGAGCTATCGAAAGAAACGGGCGACTTTTTTGACTTTATGCTCGACAATGAATTGCTTGACGTAGAAACCCGAAAAGGTAAAGCCGGCGGCGGTTACTGCACTTATGTATCGAACTACAAATCGCCGTTCATTTTCTCGAACTTTAACGGCACTGCCGACGATATTAACGTGTTAACACACGAGGCAGGTCATGCGTTTCAGGTGTATATGAGCCGCGATTGGTCGGTACCCGAGTATCAGTGGCCCACCTACGAAGCTTGCGAAATACACTCGATGAGCATGGAGTTTTTTGCATGGCCCTGGATGGAACAGTTTTTTGGTGCCGAAACCGAAAAATTTAAGTACGAACACCTTAGCGGTTCTATCATCTTTTTACCCTACGGTGTGTCGGTCGACGAGTTTCAGCACTTTGTGTACGAAAACCCCGATGCTACACCCACCGAACGCAAACAAGCATGGCGCAACATTGAACGCAAATACATGCCTTGGTTAGATTACGATGGAAACGATTTTTTAGAGAATGGCGGCTTTTGGCAAAAACAAGCCCACATCTTTGCTAATCCGTTTTACTACATAGATTACACATTGGCACAAATTTGCGCTTTCCAGTTTTGGAAAAAAGCCGACGATAACCGCGAAGATGCCCTTGTTGATTATATCCGTTTGTGCAAAGCCGGTGGCAGCCAACCTTTTTTACAGTTGGTAGAATACGCCAAACTCGAATCGCCGTTTGACAATGGCTGCATAGCAAAAACCCTTGAACCTATCAAAGCATTTTTGGCTGGTATTGACGACCAAAGTTTTTAATATTTTGAGTAGATAAAAAACTCGGTAAATTTCAGGTTTTGAAATTTACCGAGTTTTTTTGCTTAAGCTGTTGCTTTTATTTTTGTGTTTTAGGCATTTAATTTTGTACAGCTAATTTACCTGTATGCACTACATCGCCAATTAATTTATAAAAATACAAACCTGCGGGCAAGCCATTGCGGTTAATTACAAAATGGTTTTCTTGGGTGTTATATGTTTGTACAATCTGCCCGTTTGTATTTATAATTTGCAGGCTGTATGTTTTTTGTTGCAGATTATCGAAGGTTAGGGTGGCGGTGCGTGTTAGGGGGTTAGGTACTAAGGTAGCATGTAATGGGTTTTGAAACGCCTCGATACCCGTTATAGCCGATACCTCCAAACAATTGTTTATGCCAATAGGTATGGTTTCTTCGTAGTAGCTGTTGATAACGGTGGTGGGTGTTACGCAAATTTCGGTGTCCATAAAATTACCGTAAAATACGCGCACTATTGGTTTGGGTGTTAAGTAGCGATTAATAAGCGTTTCGGTAGAGGCAAAGCCAATGGCATGACCCGTTGCATTAGAGAACAAGTCAATGTTGTAGTTTTCTTGGTCTAAGATACTAGCAAAGCCCAGTGTTTCTACGCCACTTACTTGCAGCTCGTAGCCCAATACATACGCCAAGGGGTTGCGTATGGCTATATCAAAATATTTTTCGGCATGGTTAACCTGCACAATGCTAAATTCAACGGTGTCGTTGGGGTTAGTGATAGATAGGGCTGGCAAGGTGCAATGGTTATGCGGTACGGTTCCTACGGGGTCGGTGTGTTGTCCGGCATCTTGCATTACACAGGCATTGACCAATGCGGCATCGGTAACGTTGATGGTGTTATCGGCATTTACATCGTGGCAAGAAGTTATAGCCACTCCGTTGTTATCTAATATTTCTTGGATATACATAAGTACGTCGTTGGCATGTAACATACCATTGTGGTCAATGTCGCCAATTTTGGCATTGCCGTTGCAATTACCTTCGCAATCAATTTGGGCACTGCCAAACACATTGCCCGAGCAGTCGCTATACGACCAACAATCATCAACCATATCTACGTATATTTGTGTACCAACGCGGTAAATGTTTAAACAAACCGATGCCCAATTGTTGTCCATGTTTATTTCGTAGGCACCTGTGGCATCGGGGCTATTGTCCCAGTTAGTGCGGGCAATTAGGGTATACAAGCCATCGGGAATGTCGGTAACGTCAATCCATTGGCAGCCTGTTCCTGCTCCATAAATATCGCCGCAACCTGCGGTAATACCTTGTTCGCCACAGCCAAATTTACCAACACCGCCGCCGCTACATTCTACGTCCATCACACAAAAACCGTTTTTAAAACCGGCGGGCATTGGTCTGCCTTGTTGGTCAAAAAGTAAGTATTCGGCATAGCCTTTGTAGTGCCAGTGTCCGTGGCAGGGCGAAAACTCGAACTGTGTGGTATTGTCAGTTTGGCTAGATGGGGTTGAGCCGATGTAGTAATCGCGGGTTCCTACATTTTTGATGTGCATGGTAAAACTAACTACGGTTCGTTGTCCGTAGCCTGTTACACAACCTTCGGCAATAGAGCAGGGGTCGTTGCCCGATGTGGTGGTTACGTACATAGAGGTGAGCATGTCGTCGCGCACTACCATTAGGTCGGGTACTTCGGGGCAATTTTCGTTGCCTGCATATAAGCACGATTCGGGTAGGTTTTGGGTAGCAATGGGGTTGTAGTTACAAGCCGTTATGTCGGTACAACCTGCTACAGCACCAGTGTAGTTCATCTGCCAATTAATGGCATTGGTACCGCATACGCCTGCCATGTCGCCAATGCGTATATAATAGGTAGTGCCTGCATCGAGGGTGGCATTTACTATAGCCCCGCTATTGCAACCCGTTGACGAGAAATAGAGTGTTCCGCTTGGCGATTCGTTCCAAGGCAAGCCCATACAGTAGGTGTACATCCAGATAGATGCCGAACAAGGGTTGCCTACATTACAGGTAGTAATGTGGTATTGCCCCGATTGCATGGGGGTAAAGCTATACCATGTTTCGGCTGTTGGTGCGGTGATGATGGTGGATAGTGGTGGATTATCGACGGCAAAGAAACACGACGAGCCAATGGGGCAGTTGCCAAATTCAATTTCGGCAAAGTGTCCAAAATTGGTAAATTCGTACTGTAGCTCATCGTTGTAAAATACCTTGCAATAACCCGGCGATTGTATGCCGTCGCCGTATTGGTCGGTTATCGAAAAGCTAAGGCAGCCTGTTTGAGCTACACACAAATCTTGCGAATAGGCATCGCCACTGGCAAGTATGTTACCTGCTACATCTTGGAGTTGCCAATTGGTTTCGTTTTCGGTGTAATCGTCGGGTATCACCTCAATACGTACTGCAACTTCGGTATCGGGGCATTGTGCATAAACGCCTATTTGTAGGCTACACCATGCCACTAAAAAGTAAAAAATGATTTTCATGTACAACATTTTTAGGTTGATAAAGTAATTAAGTTATAGGGTGGCGCAAGGTACAATTAAATGATTAATTTTTAACATTTTTTACAAAAATAATTATATTGCATAAAAATTAAAATGCTCGCATAAAGCAATTTGTTTTCCTTGATGCAATCAAATGGCTTAAATGGTCAAAAAATTGGTTTTTTCCAAATAGTTACTTATCTTTGCACTATTAAATTTTAGATAGCCAAATCATTATAATTATTTATAATGCTTTAAATTTAATTTTGTAACTTTAAACCTTATGTTGAAAAAAATCAAATGCAAACCATAGACTTTTATTTTGCTAGTTTAGCCCTTTTTTTTGCTTTTAGTGGCACTATTCTTGTCGTTTTGTGGCATATCAGACAGGTTAGTAACGGATTACCTAAAAATGGGTTTCTTTTTTTATCGTTAGCCATGTTCACCTTATCTTTGTCGGCAATACATTATTTTTTATCATCGCACGAAAACGACACGGTTAAGGTATTGATAGAGCGCATATTATCGTCGGTGGGTAATATGTTTTTAGCATTATCGTTGCCCTACTTTGTGTTTGGTTATGGTACATTGAGCAAGCGATGGATTTTTTTTCAAAAAAAAGATAATTGGAACACCTCAATAGTTTTATTTTTTTCGTCTTTGTTTGTATTATTTTCGTTGTTGTCCGATTGGAAAATAGGCACCCTTGCCATTGGTCAGTTAATTGTGGTGTCGTTAGAAACATTTATATCGGCAGCAGTGTTGCTTATTTTTGGCTATTGCTTGGGCGAAACATTTAGGCATCAATCATTCGAAAAACCATTTAGGCGGATTGTTTGGGTGGTGTTGTTGGTGTTGGTTGTTTCGCAAATTTTAATAGCCCTCAACCAATTATTTGCTTTTTCTTTTTTAGTAAAAAATATAATATTTATTGTTTATCCTGCATTTATTTCTTTCTTGTGTTTTGCAACTTTAGTAACAATTGCAGGTTTTGCTTGGTTTTTTATAGAGCAAATAAACACATTAAAAGAGCAAAAAGAGCAAACATTACAAATAGCCCAACAACAACTATTGCAATTAACACCTGCAACCGAAACAACACCCGACAGTAGCTTGTTGCCCAACAACGAGCAAATTACAGATGCCTTGCCTACGCATTTGCCCACGTTAAAAATTGGTTACAATAACCAATTGTATTTTTTTGAACTATCGTTACCCAAATGCAATTTAGTAGCATTTAGATACGAAAACTATAAAATTGTGAACGGTTTTTTATTTTTGTTGTTTTATGCCTTCGCCAAAAAAAACGACCGCTACCACGACAAAAACACCATAAATGGCTATAGTATTGCCATGTTTAACAACACCTTAATACAAGCCCTAAACACACAACTAACCGATGCAGGTTACGAAAAAATAACCAAAGAAGACCTACTTTTTAGAAACCGACAAGGAAAATTTGAGTTGGTAGTAGACCCCAAACAAATTGTTATTGTTGGATTAGACCAAATTAAAAAAGAAAGCGATAGCTCTTCTATTAACTCTATATTATCTATTTTAGACATGTAAAGCTAAATATACCTCATTTTTACTTATTTACACCCCATTTTCAATACTGAAAATGGGGTGTAAATTTTTTGCCCAAAATTACAAGCTTTTTATTACAGTAAGTTTCTTTTTATTAAGCACTGCACAATATCTTTGTGGTTCGGTTTTTATTTTTTTCAAAACTTTTAAATTTTATTCCCTATGTTTAAAAACAACAAACCTTTTCTTGGCACACTCATACTTATAATGCTGTGTTTTTCTTCGATGCACATTTATGCACAAACATTTAATACTAGTACATCTATGCCTTTTAGTTTGGCGGGTGCTAATGGCAGTTGTGCAACACCCGGTTCGGGTACGCCCAATGTGGTTTCGATACCTGTTTCGGGCGTTGGTACATTAAGCAGTAGTTATGCCCTTACCCAAGTGCGTGTTACACTGACGGACTGTGGAGGTGGAACCAAAAACATGAATCTAGTAGCTTTTAGGGTGATGGCTCCGAATGGAAGTACTTGTTCTGTTGTATATGCTGGCGGATTATCTGCTTCGGCTAGTGGAACCCATACACTCAATTTAGTTTCATCCGAAACTTGTCTTAATAATCCACAAACATCAAACGACAACTCAGCAGGAGCAAGCGCAGGGGTAAGCGGTAACTATGGTTTTTTTAATGCCTATACAGGTGCCGCAGGAGTAGATTTAACTGCTACTTTTAATGCACTCAATGCCGACGGTACTTGGAGAATTATTTTTAGCGAAAGTACTTCTTCCGAGCCATGTGTGGCTGCCGCTTCTTTAGTTTTTGGCACCCCCGCCGTAAGCGACCAAACAGCTAATGGCGATGCCTGTACAGACGCTATTGTTTGGAGTGGCAACCCGATTTGTGCTAGTACCAATGCTAAAAACGCAAGTACTCAAATGCCCGGTAGTTCGGGCGGTACTACCTTTGGTACTATTGGTGGTGCTACTTGTGCTTGGAACGGCAACAATAACAATGATGTGTGGATAAAATTCACACCTATCAATACCAATGTTTGTATTTCGATAAGTGGTTTGGATGGGAATTTACAATCTATTGTAGTAGAAGATTCAAATGCCGATGGCGATAACAATCCTTGTACAGGTGTGGCACCTACTGGCGGAGCAAATGATACTCGTTGGACAGTAGTATCTTGCCCTCGAAATGCCATATATACTACCACAAACGGAAGTCCATTAAACCAACAACACTGCTTTAGTGCCACAATAGGGAAAACTTACTATATGGTAGTAGATGGTAGTGGTGGTGCCGAATCGCCATTTTACATTTCTGGCGTATCGGGTTTTGCCGCCACCGATTGTAACCTAAGTGCTTTGGCAGTAAGCAACCCATCGGTGTGTAACGACAATGGCACCCCTGCCAATGCCGCCGATGATTACTATACCGCCGATGTTACCGTAACCTTTGCCAATAAACCGACCACAGGCACTTTAAATTTGTCGGGTTCGGGCATACACTCGGGTACTAATAGCGTAGTAGTTGCATCTACTACTACAGCCACTACCCATGTATTTACGGGTGTAAAAATCAAAGCCAACGGTGCGGCTACTACCATTACGGCTGCATTTTCGGCTACGGCAACTTGTACTTTCACAAAATCTGATGTAACGGCTGTTGCTTCTTGCTCATCGGGTGGCGGCTGTGCTAGTTCGCCAACGCTTAGTTTATCTGCCACATCGGGCAGTACATGTAGTTCATCGCCCATTACTGTATCGGGCAATACCTTTGGCGGCAGTGCAACCAGTGTTACTGTTACCGAAAATGGCACAGGTTCTATCACTGCTGGTGCTTCGAGTAGTTCATCGCCCTTTAGCTTTACCTATACACCCGGAACAGGCGAGTCGGGTACGGTTACGATTACCGTAACCACCGATAATCCATCGGGTAGTCCTTGTATAGCAGCTACGGCAACTTACACCTTAACGGTTAATGCCGACCCAGGTGCTGCCAGCAATACCACATCTACATCAGCCATCTGCGAATCATCTACCAAAAGCTTAGTTGGCTCGCCAGCAGGTGGTACATGGTCGGTGGTGTCGGGTGGTGGCTCTATTAGTGGCACTACCTACACCCCTGCCGATGTTGCTTCTGCTACCTCTGTAACCATTAGATACACCATTGCCGCCAGCGGTGCTTGTGCCGCAACTACCAGCGATGTTACTTTTACGGTTAATGCCGACCCAGGTGCTGCCAGCAATACCACATCTACATCAGCCATCTGCGAATCATCTACCAAAAGCTTAGTTGGCTCGCCAGCAGGTGGTACATGGTCGGTGGTGTCGGGTGGTGGCTCTATTAGTGGCACTACCTACACCCCTGCCGATGTTGCTTCTGCTACCTCTGTAACCATTAGATACACCATTGCCGCCAGCGGTGCTTGTGCCGCAACTACCAGCGATGTTACTTTTACGGTTGATGCCAACCCAGGTGCTGCCAGCAATACCACATCTACATCAGCCATCTGCGAATCATCTACCAAAAGCTTAGTTGGCTCGCCAGCAGGTGGTACATGGTCGGTGGTGTCGGGTGGTGGCTCTATTAGTGGCACTACCTACACCCCTGCCGATGTTGCTTCTGCTACCGCGGTAACCATTAGATACACCATTGCCGCCAGCGGTGCTTGTGCCGCAACTACCAGCGATGTTACTTTTACGGTTGATGCCGACCCAACAGCTCCAACAGCCAGCGTAACTACACAACCAACTTGTGCTGCACCTACAGGCACTATTACAGTAACTGCCCCTGCCAACGGAGCGGGCGTAAGTTATACAATAACAGGTACATCGCCCGTAACAGCACCAATAAGCAATACTACGGGTGTGTTTACAGGTTTAGCTGCTAATATTTATGCTGTAACAACTACAACCAATGGTTGTACTTCGTCGGCAATTAACCTTAGCGTAAATGCACCGACAGGTTGTAGCGTATTAGTGAATATAGCCGACCCTTGTAATTGTGCCAACAAAATAGTTGTAGGCGGAGTAACTTATGCCCGCGAAACGATTACTATCACCAGCAGTGGCTCGGGCGAAACATGGACTCTGAATGGCGGAAGTGGTTTGTTTAGTGCCGCAGGAGCGCCATTAGCAACCAATGGTTCGGTGGTACTTGCTGGTAACGGAACTACCTACACCCTTATAGCTTATGTGCCTGCCAATGGTGCGGCTACCTATACGGCAAACTTTACTAACGGAACACAAAATACCAGTGTTAGTGGCGGACCTTGTGCGGCTTGCTGCTCGGCTAACAATGGCTCTTGGCAATAATTTTATCACCGTATCTTAAAATCAAAAAAAGTAATTACTATGTTTCAACATAAATTATCAAATTTGTTCAAATGCGGGGCATTGCTATTGAGTATCTTATGTTTATCGCAGCAAAGTGTTTTATCGCAATGTACCTTTTCGGCAAGTGTTCAGGGTAGTGCTGGAGCTACTACCAAATATTATTTAACCAACACCAGTGGTGTGGTAGTTGATGATACGGCTCCTTTAACGGCTCCTTCGGTGGGCGATTATCGGTTGTATGCCGTTACACACGATGCAGGCACCACAGGATTTCCGGCGGTTGGACAAAATGTTTCGGGTATAAATGGTGGATGTTTTACCATCGATTTTATTCCTGCTATCTGCCGATGCAGTAGTACTACTACTTCGGTAAGTGTATCTACAAGTGGCTACGAAACCAACTATACGCAAAGTTATGCGTTGATGAGTGGTAGCACAATTTCGGCGGTTAATACTACTGGCACATTTACGGCTACCCAACTTAGTACAGCGGGTTTAAGCGCTAGTGCATCGGTAAAAATTTATGCCATTAACCACGATGCAACAGCAGCTCCAACGGTTGGTCAAGCGCTTCCTACATTGGGTTGCTCCGATGCCGATAGCTATGCACTTATTAGTGCATATAGTTGTTGTGCTGCCAATGCAGGAACTTGGATAAATTAATAGATACTTGCATACAAAAATACCGAGTCTTTATTTTTAAAGATTCGGTATTTTATGTTTGGATTATTTGGGGAAATTTTTATCTCCAAAAAGTTTTTTTTCATTATCATCAAACATTTTCTACTTTAGTGTTGTATTATATTGCAGTACAACAAGATTTTAAAACTCAAACACAAAGCTATGTTTAAACAAAACTTAATGGCACGTACCTTAATCGTCATTTTATTGCTATTTTCGGCAACAGTTAATGCACAAGTGCAAACTTTTAGTGCTGCCATTGGCAGTACTATTGATTTGACAGGAGCCAATGGTAGTTGTGCAACGCCAGGGGCGGGTGCGCCCAACATTATACCTATTTTGGTATCTAATGTAGGTACACTTAGTGTTAGCAATGCGGTAACGCAAATCAAAGTTACGCTCAACAACACTTGCACAGGTAGTAGCACCAACCTAAACAACCTACAATTTAGGTTAAAATCGCCAGCAGGCACTTGTGTTGGCGTGTACAGTGGTGGGCTTTCGACGACAGCAACCGGAACCCACGAATTGATACTCGTTACAAACACCTCGTGCCTTAATAATCCAGATTCCAATGCATCTAATGGGGCAGGCGTTTCGGCAAGTGCTTCAAGCAATTATGGCTTTTTTAATACCCAATTTAATGGAACACCCACCGATTTAACCACCACCTTTAGTGGCGAAAATGCCGATGGTACTTGGCAATTGGTGTTTAGCGAAACCACTACGTCGGAGCCTTGTTTGGCAGCGGCATCTTTGGTTTTTGGCAACCCCACCGTAGACGACCAAACCCCTAATGGCAACGATTGTACAGGCGCTATTGTTTGGGATGGTGGAGCTATTTGTGCATCAACCGATAGCAAAACAGGTAGTGTGTTAATGCCCGGCAGCCTTACGGGTGCAAATGGCACTTCGTTTGGCACTATTGGCGGCGTAACTTGCGATTGGAACCAAGCCAACAACAACGATGTTTGGCTAAAGTTTACACCAACAAGCACCAATGTTTGTATTTCGATAAGTGGGTTGGATTTTAGTTTGCAATCTATTGTGGTGCAAGATGCCAACCAAGATGGCGACAACAACCCTTGTACAGCCAACACTGTAGGCATTGCCAACGACCAACGCTGGACAGTAGTTTCTTGTCCTAACAATGCACTTTATACCACTACTGCTGGTACAAAAAAACCAGAATCATTGCTTTACAGCCGTAGTTGGACAAACCTATTATTTAATTGTTGATGGAAATGGCGGAGCCGAGTCGCCTTTTTATATCGGAGCTGTATCGGGCTTGCCCGCCACCGAGCCTGCTGGTTGTACCGTTAATTTATCGTATCCTGCAACATCTAGCTGTTTATCTGGCTCACTAAGCCCTACTTTTAGCCCTGCCGGAGGCGTATTTACCGCAACAACTGGTTTAAGTATTGATGCAACAACTGGCGTAATAAATTTAGCCGCTAGTACTGCTACCACACACACCATTACCTATACCCCCAATATTGCCGACCCTAGCTGTTTCGCTACCTTTGACCTCACAACTATTAGCAACGGATTTGGTGCGTTTGCCTCGGCTACTGCCATATCTGCCAACAGCACCAATACCGTATACAATACAACAGGTAGCGGTGCCGACGAAATAAACCCCGGAGGACCTAATCTAAATAACTCAAATTTAGGTAGTTTTGACCCCAACTCGGGGCAATTGAAAATTTTTGGAGGCGAAATAAAAACCTTTAAAAACATAGGTAACGTTTGCTCGGCTAATATGTATTACCGTGTTTACAAGGTAGGCGATGCACCCGGAGCGTTTACACAAGTAAATTTAACCACCATAAGCGAGTGTGTAGATACCGACACAAATGGCACACCCGATACTTTTGACGACGGACTTGGTCCTTGTAGCCCTAACGACCAAAAATGGAAAGATTATACCTTTAATATAGACCTAACCCAAAGATGTGTGGGTAATTACCAATTAGAGGTTTATTATGATTATACAGGCAGTGGTTGTAGCTCATCGCAATGCAACGAAACTAAACTTATTAACAACGCAGGAAACAATTACATTGCATCGTTTAGCATTAATGATGTGGCAGCTCCAACGGCTAGTGTTTCGGCACAACCTACTTGTTTGCTTGCAACGGGTACTATTACCGTAACAGCTCCAACGGCTAGTCAGGGAATTAGTTATACCATAACAGGTAATACTACTGCAACAAATACTACTGGCATATTCAGTGGCTTGTCCACAGGCGATTATGATGTAACCCACGGAACTTACAAGTAAGGGGTTACATTTCCGGGTGGGGTAAGTCCTTGTACTTCTGGTTGATCTAACCAACCAGTTTAACAACTCGTTAAACCCTCAACCTACGGCTAGTACTCCATCTGTTGCTGTAACAACTACTACACCCAACAGCAACTGTACAGGCGCAGGTAATGGGGGGATTGACATTACTGTTTCGGGTGGGGTAAGTCCTTATACTTATGGTTGGAGCAATGGAACAAGCAACCAAGATTTATCAACTGTTAGCGGCGGAACTTATACCGTAACCGTTACGGGCAATAATGGTTGTACTGCGGTGGGTAGTGCTACGGTAGGTAGTAGCCCATCGTTGCCAAGTATTGCCGCATCACCCACTATTACACCCAACAGCAACTGTACAGGTGCAGGTAATGGGGGGATTGACATTACTGTTTCGGGTGGGGTAAGCCCTTATACTTATGGTTGGAGTAATGGAACAAGTAACCAAGATTTAACAACTGTTAGCGGCGGAACTTATACCGTAACCGTTACGGGCAATAATGGTTGTACTGCGGTGGGTAGTGCTACGGTAGGTAGTAGCCCATCGTTGCCAAGTATTGCCGCATCGCCCACTATTACACCAAACAGCAACTGTACAGGTGCAGGTAATGGGGGGATTGATATTACTGTTTCGGGTGGGGCAAGCCCTTATACTTATGGTTGGAGTAATGGAACAAGTAACCAAGATTTAACAACTATTAGCGGCGGAACTTATACCGTAACCGTTACAGGCAATAATGGTTGTACTGCAGTAGGCAGTGCTACGGTAGGTAGTAGCCCATCGTTGCCAAGTATTGCCGCATCGCCCACTATTACACCCAACAGCAACTGTACAGGTGCAGGTAATGGGGGGATTGACATTACTGTTTCGGGTGGGGTAAGCCCTTATACTTATGGTTGGAGCAATGGAACAAGCAACCAAGATTTATCAACTGTTAGCGGCGGAACTTATACCGTAACCGTTACAGGCAATAATGGTTGTACTGCGGTGGGTAGTGCTACGGTAGGTAGTAGCCCATCGTTGCCAAGTATTGCCGCATCGCCCACTATTACACCCAACAGCAACTGTACAGGTGCAGGTAATGGGGGGATTGATATTACTGTTTCGGGCGGTGCAAGCCCTTATACCTATGGTTGGAGCAATGGAACAAGCAACCAAGATTTATCAACTGTTAGCGGCGGAACTTATACCGTAACGGTTACAGGCAATAATGGTTGTACTGCAGTAGGCAATGCTACGGTAGGTAGTAGCCCATCGTTGCCAACAGCGGGCATCAATCAACCAACAAATACGGTTATTACTTGCAACATTACAAGCATTGGATTAACAGCTACGGGTGGCGGTGGCTATTTGTGGAATGCCACAGGTGGCAACGCAACTACCGCTAACATATTAGCAACTGCCGCAGGCACTTATGTGGTAACGGTTACAGGAGCAAATGGTTGTACATCTAGTACCTCAATTGCGATAAGCAGTAATACCACAAGCCCAACATCGCCAACGGCTATTGTAAACAATGTGTTGTGCAATGGCGGTGCAACAGGTAGTATTAATTTAACACCAAGCGGTGGTATTGCACCTTATACTTTTATTTGGAGCAACGGCAACACTACCGAAGATATAAGTGGTTTAACTGCTGGCACTTATAGCGTTACCGTATCCGGAACAAATGGTTGTAATAGAGTGGCATCGTTTAGTGTTTCTCAACCAAGTGCTTTAACAGCTACGGTGCAAACAACGGCATCTTGCCCAGGTGTAAATGTTGGTGCAATTAATGTAACAGCCTCGGGCGGTACGGCACCTTATACCTACGAATTGTTAAATACCACTTGTTTGGTAGTGCAAAGCACCAATAACAATGGCCTATTTAGCAACTTAACAGCAGGTAATTATTGTGTGCGTGTGCGCGATGCCAATAATTGTTTGTTTAACCAAAGTGGGGTAACTGTTGGCTCGGCAAGTGGCGGACCCGTTTTGGTATCGAGCGAAAACACCGATGAAGGATTGGGCGGTGTAACTCCGTTTGCCTACAACAAACACGTAATTGTGGTTGAAGGCGGCACATTGCCCTACGATTTTGAGTGGAACAACTCGGGCTATGTGCGTTACGATGTGCAATATACCGCAACAGGTTGCATTATTACTATTTTTTATACCGATGATGCCGATTGGGAGGTAAGCATTACCGATGGTGGAAGTTGCACATCGGCACCCATTGTTATTGACAATAATGCAAACAATGGCTCGAGTGGAAGTAACGAACCCTTAGATATTTACAATTACAACATTACAGCAGCTAACGGACTTGCTGGCGGCTCGATACAATTATTTGTGGAGGGTGGAGTGCCTTGTGCAGGCAATGTTTATTATTACGAATGGACAACGCCAACGGGCAACACCATTAACACCAGCGGTGCATCGCCAACAACACTTAACAATCAACCCTCGGGGTGGTACTCGGTGGTAGTAACCGATTGTGGCACCGATGGCATACATGGTAATACCGACGACCAAGAAACGATAGGTTGGTATTGGATACCAAAACAAACCCGCGGACGTGGTAAAACCGAGGTAGTTAATGGTTTAAATGTATCACCTAATCCGTTTAACGGTTTGGCTTCGGTTGAGTTTTATACCGCCAAAGCCGAAAAAGCAAACATAACCGTATACGCTACCGATGGAAAAAAAGTAGCTGTTTTGTTTGATGCCGAAACAAAAGCCAACGAAACACAATCGGTGGTGTTTAATGCCGATAACTTGGCAGCAGGCGTATATGCGGTGATACTAAGCACCGAAAGTGGCGTGGTAAAAACATTTAAAACGCTTATTGTTAGATAGGTATCAAATAGATTTTTGAAGATAAGGTTAACAAAAACGTTCTGTATAGCTAAAAACTATACAGAACGTTTTTTCTTTTTTACAGATAACTGCTTGCAAATTAACAATGCTACACTTGATACGAGCGTTGGTTTTTAGCTTTTTTAAGTTAGATACATTCAAAACATCAAATTTATATAATAAATATATTTTCGCAACAACTAACGTTAATTACAGTTACATAACTAATTGAATAAATTTAAATAAAAATCAAAATATGTAAATAATGATACTCTTTCTTATAATCATGTAATAGTATCTATAGTTAACGGTCGTACCTTTGTGTCGTGAAAAATCATTCACAAATTAAACAATGAAAAATGAAAAAACAATTAACAAACACATTAATAGCACTTATACTGCTTGTAATGCCAGCTTTAGTTTTTGCACAAGCTCCGCCTTTAGGTACTGCTGCCGAATTTACACTTTTTTCTACCGTAGGGGCTGTTGGTAATTCTGGAATTTCGCAGATTACAGGCAATGTAGGTACTAATAGTGGTTCGAGCACAGGTTTTGGAAATGTAAACGGCGTAATGAACGACAATAATGGTGCAAGTGCACAATGTGCCGCAGATTTACTGATAGCTTACAATCAATTAAACAGCACCGTTCCAACATTTTTTCCGGCACCTTTACTCGGAAACGGACAAATTCTTAATGCAGGGGTTTACTCTATACCAAGCCCATCGACACTAAATTTAGATATTACCTTAGATGCACAAGGTGACCCATCTGCTGTATTTATTTTTCAGATACAAGGTTCATTTTCGACTAGTGCAGGTGCAAATGTCAAATTGGTTAATGGTGCATTAGCATGTAATGTATTTTGGAAAGTAGAAGGTTTGGTAAGCATGGCTCCGGGAACCATCATGAGAGGAACGGTTATTGCAAACAATGCAGCCATTGAAATGAATACAGGTACCATACTCGAAGGAAGAGCATTATCTACCGCCGGAGCCGTTACGGTTGATGGAGTATTGGCATACACACCCATTGGTTGTGGTAGCGCTGTTCTTACCGGACCATTAGCTCCGGCTCTTGCTTCGGTGGCGTGTTATGCTCTATTTACATCCGATGGACCCGCTTCGAATGCTGGTGTAACCAATGTTATAGGCGATGTTGGAAGCAATAACGGTTTAACTACGGGCTACAATCCGTTATTTGTAATGGGTACGGTGCATCCTATACCCGATGGCTCTACGGTGCAAGCTGCAAGTGATTTATTGAATGCCTATAATTACCTAAACGCGCTACCTTACGATATTGAGTTGTTATATCCTGCCCAGTTTGGAAATAGCTTAGTGCTTACACCACATACCTATATACTGAACGGAGCAACAACCTTTACAGATACACTTTATTTAAATGCACAAGGCGATGCCAATGCCATATTTGTTATTCAGATAAAAGGGGCATTATCAACAAGTACCTACTCAAAAGTAAGTTTAATAAACGGAACACAATCTAAAAATGTATATTGGGCTGTTGATGGTGCCGTAGACATCAACGATTACTCAGAGTTTGTTGGTACTATTGTTTGTAATAATGGGGCTATTAGCTTAAATACAGGTGTTATACTTGATGGCAGAGCACTTACCACCACAGGAGCCTTAGCTACCTCTGCAATAACGGCTAACATACCCACACCTTGCTCGCCAATTATACCAACAGAACCGGTTAATCAAACAGTATGTGTCGGAAGTTCGGTAAGTTTTTCGGTGGCAGCAACGGGTGTAATGCTTACTTATCAGTGGAGAAGAGGAACGGTAGATTTAGTTAATGGCGGGTCTATTTCGGGAGCAACATCTGATACCCTAACCATCAATCCAGTAACTATGAGCGATGCCGCATCGGATTATAACGTTGTAATAATTGGGGATTATGCACCAAGCGACACCTCTATAAATGTTTCGTTGGTAGTTAATATGCCCCCAAATGTTACTGCACAAGCCGTAAATCCGGCTTGTTCGTATAGCCCTAACGGTGGCATAGTACTAAATGGTTTAATTGCTAACGGTACTGGCTATATGGTAGATTATACAGGAGCTACATCGGGTACGCTATCAAACCAAACAGCATCGGGTACAGGCAGCATTGATATTGCTGATTTATTGCCCGGCAACTACAACATAATCGTCACAGATGCAAATGGTTGTAGTGCTTCTTCTTCAACTATTATAACACAACCCATTGCGTTAACGGCTAACATTATCAACGTTGTTCAACCTACTTGCAACAATGGGGTTTCGGCTAACGATGGAAGTGCAGCAATAATTGTAAGTGGAGGTATTGCCCCATATAGCTATCAATGGACAGGCGGAAATACAACAGCATTGCTTAACAATCTGCCGTCGGGTACCTATAGTGTAACGGTAACAGATTTTAATAACTGCTCACTTATTATTGACAATGCACTTGTGTTGATTGAGCCCGATTGTTGCACAGCCAACGCAAGCGGTATTTTGGATAAAGCCCTATGCCAAGGTGACATAACAGCCAATAACAATTTAAGTTTTCTGCTAGAGCCATACGGACTTATCTATGGTCCAGAACCAACTCCGGCTACCGATTATAGTTTAAGCTACGTTCTTACAGATAATAGTGGTTCGATACTACAATTAGCCGATATGGGCGCACCATTTAATACGGCAAGCAATATTCCTAATTTTACTTACAGTACACTTCCAAGCGGTTTGTATCGCATCTACGAAATTATTTGGCGCACTACCGATGGTCCCTTAACAGGTACCAACATTGGTAATAATGTGGCAAATATTGATGTAACAAACCCAATTAGCAACTGTTTAGCTGCCGCCTTTGGCACTTTATCTATTAATGCAAACCCCACAGCTAATGCTAGCAGCAATAGCCCAATATGTGTAGGCGAAGACCTAAACCTAACGGCAACCGGAGGAGTTAGCTACGTTTGGACTACCACGGCTGTAACACCGTTTAGCTCAATAGCCGACTTTAATATTATACCCAATGCCACTGTAGATAATGCCGGAACTTACACCGTAACCATAACAGACATAAACGGTTGTACAGCCAATGCCAGCACAACAGTAATTGTTAATGAAAGCACAGCAACTATTACCCCGCTAGGCGCAACAACCTTCTGCCAAGGCGAAAATGTGGTACTTATGGCTTCGGGCGGTGGTACTTATTTATGGAGTAATGGCGAAACGACAGACAATATCACCGTAAATACATCGGATACCTATACAGTAACAGTAACCGACAATGGTTGTACGTCAACAGCAACTACCACAATAATTACTAATTCGTTGCCCAATATTTCATCGCCCATTATTACCCCTAACACCAACTGCACAGGTATTGGTAATGGCTCGATAAATATAACCGTATCGGGTGGAACTTTACCCTATACTTTTGTTTGGAGCAACGCAGCTACCACCGAAGATATTAGCAACCTGAATGCCGCAACTTATACCGTAACCGTAACTACCAACAATGGTTGCTCCGCGATAGGTAGTGCAACGGTAGTTAATGGTGCTACATTGCCCAATGTTTCAGCTACTACTGTAGATAACACCAACTGCACAGGTATTGGTAATGGTTCGATAAATATAACCGTATCGGGTGGAACTTTACCCTATACTTTTGTTTGGAGTAACGCAGCTACCACCGAAGATATTAGCAACCTTAATGCCGCAACTTATACCGTAACCGTAACTACCAACAATGGTTGCTCGTAATAGGTAGCAACGGTAGAGTGCTACATCAATGTTTCAGCCATGATAACACCAACTGCACGGATTGGTAAGGTTCGATAAATATAACCGTTCGGGTGGAACTTTACCCCATACTTTGTGGAGCAACGCCACCGAAGAATTAGCAACCAAATGCCCAACTATACCGTAACCGTACTACAAATGTGCTCGGATAGGTAGGCAACGGTAGCCAACAGTGCTACATTGCCCAATGTTTCAGCTACTACTGTAGATAACACCAACTGCACAGGTATTGGTAATGGTTCGATAAATATAACCGTATCGGGTGGAACTTTACCCTATACTTTTGTTTGGAGCAACGCAGCTACCACCGAAGATATTAGCAACCTAAATGCCGCAACTTATACCGTAACCGTAACTACCAACAATGGTTGCTCCGTATAGGTAGTGCAACGGTAGCCAACAGTGCTACATTGCCCAATGTTTCGCTACTACTAGATAACACCAACTGCACAGGTATTGGTAACGGTTCGATAAATATAACCGTATCGGGTGGAACTTTACCCTATACTTTTGTTTGGAGCAACGCAGCTACCACCGAAGATATTAGCAACCTAAATGCCGCAACTTATACCGTAACCGTAACTACCAACAATGGTTGCTCGGTAATAGGTAGTGCAACGGTAGTTAATGGTGCTACGTTGCCCACTGCCAATATTAATCAAACTAATACTATACTTACATGTAACACACCAAGTATTACATTAGTGGCAAGTGGTGGTGGCAATTATTTATGGAATGCGGCAGGTGGCAACTCAACTTCGGCTACAATATCGGTAGCAGCGGCTGATACCTATATTGTAACGGTAACAAACACAAGCGGTTGTACGGCTACTGCATCGGTGGTTATTACAAGCAATACCACAAAACCAACATCGCCAACGGCTATTATAGTTAATGTGCTTTGCAATGGTGCGGCAACGGGAGCTATTAATATAGCACCAATTGGTGGAATTGCACCTTATAGTTTTATTTGGAGCAATGGTAACACTACCGAAGATATTGCTGATTTAACTGTTGGCACTTATAGTGTTACTGTATCGGGGGCAAATGGTTGTAATAGAGTGGCATCGTTTAGTGTTACTCAGCCATTACCTTTATTGGTTGTGGTGCAAACAACGGCTACTTGTGCAAGCAATGCGGTTGGTACAATTAATTTAACACCAAGCGGCGGTACAAGCCCTTACACCTACGAATTGCTAAACGCTGCTTGTACAACAGTACAAAGTAGCAATAGTACGGGCAATTTTAACAATTTGGCAGCGGGTAACTATTGTGTGCAAGTACGCGATGCAAATAATTGCGTTTTTAACCAAAGTGACATAACAATAGCTAGTATAACAAGCCAACCTATATTAATATCGAGCGGGAACACAGATGAAGGGATTGGTGGAATTTCGCCATTTGGATACAACAAACACGTAATTGTGGTTGAAGGTGGTATTTTACCCTATACATTGGTGTGGGATAACTCGGGTTATGTACGTTACAATATTGAAGAAACAGCTACCGGAGCTATTATTACTATTTATTATACAGATGATGCCATTTGGGAAGTAAGCATTAGTTCTATTTGCATAATAGCACCCATTGTAATTGACAATAATCCTGACAATGGCTCATCAATAGGCGAAGTGTTAGACATTTACAATTACAACATTACCACAGCTAATACATTTACTAGTGGCTCGATACAATTATTTGTTGAAGGTGGCGTAGCTTGTGCAGGCAATGTTTATTATTACGAATGGACAACACCAACGGGTAACACCATTAACACCAGCGGGGCATCGCCAACAACACTTAGCAATCAACCCTCGGGGTGGTACTCGGTGCTAGTAACCGATTGTGGCAACGATGGCATACATGGCAATGCCGACGACCAAGAAACGATAGGTTGGTACTGGATACCAAAACAAATTCGCGGACGTGGCAAAGCCGATGTAGCTAATGGTTTACAGGTATCACCTAATCCGTTTAACGGTTTGGCTTCGGTTGAGTTTTATACCGCCAAAGCCGAAAAAGCAAACATAACCGTATATGCTACCGATGGAAAAAAAGTAGCTGTATTGTTTGATGCCCAAACAAAAGCCAACGAAACACAATCGGTGGTGTTTAATGCCGATAACTTAGCAGCAGGCGTATATGCGGTAATACTAAGCACCGAAAGTGGCGTGGTAGAAACGTTTAAAACGCTTATTGTTAGATAGGTATCAAATAGATTTTTGAAGATAAGGTTAACAAAAAACGTTCTGTATAGCTAAAAACTATACAGAACGTTTTGTTTTTGGAGAGGTAAGCAGTTATTGGCTTAGATAGACATGATTTCTTTGTCTTTGGCAGCAATAACTTTATCGGCTTGTGCTATGTAATTGTTGGTTAGTGTTTGTAGGCGTGCTTCGCAGTCTTTTTCTTGGTCTTCGGACAAACCTGTTTTGAGCATTTTTTTGATTTTATCCTTTGTCTGTTGGCGCACATTACGAATGGCTATTTTGGCATGTTCGCCGGCTGCTTTTACTTGTTTTACCAATTCTTTGCGGCGCTCTTCGGTAAGGGCGGGTATGTTTAGGCGGATAGTTATGCCATCGTTATTAGGTGTCATGCCTAAGTTAGCCGCCAAAAGTGCTTTTTCGATGGGCTGTATCATGTTTTTTTCCCAGGGTTGTATGGTAATAGTACGACCGTCGGGGGTGTTGATGTTGCCTATTTGAGCAATTGGTGTGCTTGTGCCATAATAATCAACGTATACGTTGCTTAACATGGTGGCACTGGCTTTGCCTGCTCTGATAGAGCCTAGTTCTTTGTCTAGATGTTCGATGGCGGCGTCCATGTGCTCTTCTGCCACCTCTATTTCCATATTAGCGTCTTCTATCATAAAATTGGAGATGAAATTTTTGTTTAAAGTTAAGTTTGAGGCGCAAAAGTACAAAAAAAATAGACATCTGCAGCCATTAGACCCGATAATTTACCTAAAGTTAAGTACTTTGGCTAAATATTTTTTCCAAAAACCTCGTATCGCTTATAACATTCGCCGGTCATTACATCTTCGGCGGCGCGCACCATGGGTAGGTTGTCTTCCAAAATCCAGCTTGCCTCGCCATATTTAATACCAAACTTACGTGCCCTTATGGCTATTTCGTGGTACAATACGGCATCGAGTCCGGTACGGCGATAATCGGGCAACAAACCCAACAACAGTATACGTACCCACTCAATTTTGTTTTTTTGGGTAAATAGTTTTAAAAAATTAAACGGAAATAACCGCCCGTTCATTTGTTTAAAAATGTAGTTATAGTCGCGCATGGCTAAGGCAAAGCCTACGGTTTTATCGTCAATTTCGGCAAATATAATTAGGTCGGGGTCGGCAATATCTTTTAGGGCTTGGGCAAGGTCGTCAATTTCGCGATCGGTCATGGGTATAGCTCCCCAGTTTTTTTCCCAGGCGGCATTAAACAAGCTTTTTACTAAGGCAACTTCTTGCTTTAGGTTTTTCATGTTGATGCTGCGTATTTTTACTTTGGTACGCTCGCGGGCAAGTTGCGATATACGCAATAGTTTGGGGTTAGATAAAACCGTATCTTGGTCGAGTTTATAGGCGTTGAGTCCTTTTATACAAGTAAATCCGTAGTTTTCTATCAGTTTTTTGTAGTACGGTGGATTGTACGACATCATAAGGCGTGGCGAGTCGTCGAAGGCATTGACCAACAAGCCGTACTCGTGGTTAATTGACGGATTAGCTGGACCTATAATATAGTTTAAACCTTGTTTTCGGCACCAGTCGGTGGCGGTATCAAATAAGGTGTTGGCAATTGTTTGGTCGTCGGGGCATTCAAAAAAGCCAAAATGCCCTGCGTTTTCGTTGTGGATTCGGTTGTGGGCATCGTTTTTTATGGCGGCTATGCGTCCTACAATTTTGCCATCTTGTTCGGCTACAAATAGCTGCATTTGTGCAAATTCAAAAAATGGATTTTTGGGGTTAATGGTTTTTTTGATGTCCATTAACAAAGGCGGCACCCAATATGGGTTGTTTTTGTAGATTTGCCAAGCAAATTTGATAAAGCGGTCAACGTCTTTCGATGAATTGATATCGAGTGACCGGACTGATAAGGTAGGTGTAGCCATATTTTTATTTATATAGTATCAAAAAATGTACATTATTACTTGTTTGCCTGATGTCGTATCTTTGTTAGACGCTATTGTTTAAATTGGTCAATTTTTGTTTTTTTTAGCGTTTATATCCCATCAAAAAGGCATCAAAAACAATATTTTGTTGTTTAACGATAATTATTGCATCAAAACATGTTATTTTTGCGGCACAAAAAACAATTTTTTAGGCATTAGCAGCGTTAATGTCTTGTTTCGCAAAAAAAGTGGCGTATTTGTCCAAAAATAATCGTTGTGGTTTAAACCCTTTTGTAAAGATAACATCAAAACACCTAAAACATGCACTATTTTTTTACACTATCGTTCACTCATTTTTTTATCAACAAGCCGAACTATGAAACAGCTACTTTTTTTAATTGCGCTAACCTGTTTTTCTGCTATTACAGTAAGGGCACAAAACTCGTGGATACCCAAAGATGTGCGTACAAGCACCTTATTAATCGAAGAGTTTAAATACTACGACCCAAATAATACGTTGACTGGCGTAGACGAAGATTACGAAGATATGAAAGATGAATTTTTGGAAAACACCAACGCAAAATTGGAAGAATACAACCAAAAATTAGGCTCTATTTTAAAAAACTACAAGTATAGCTACGAGCTAGCTATGTTGAGCAAACTAGACGAGCGTTTTGCAGATAAACAAAAGTACCGCTACTTACTACGCCGCGAACCTTATTTTGGGCGAAAAAAAGTAACTAACGAAGGTACTCAAAGCAAACAAGATTTATCGTATTGTGGATACAAATACTATTTTTATGACAGGGTTAATAACCAATCGTACCCCGCCTACTACTACTCGGGCGACCAATGGACGCAACTACAACGCATTGTATTTTGGCTTAATAACAACAAATAAAAATAAAAATAGCCATTATTTAACCAAGTGGCAAAGGCAAGTGTTGTGGATAAACTGCTTTATAACGCCCTTTTTAAGTTTGTGCCTTTGGGCACAAACACCCGAACAACAAACACCCGAAACCAAATTTGTAAACGAAGCGCTCAAATTAATGAGCGATTCATCTGCCAATTATACACAAGCTATTGTTTACTGGGAAAAAGCCGCAAAAGCCAATACTCAACAACCATTGTATAGCTACGAGTTGGCATATTGCCATTACGAGCTAAAACAGTACGAAAAAAGCATTGAGATACTAAAAAAAACAATTAATAAACACGCCAGTTTAATTAATGCAAATTACTACCGCTTATTAGGCAATGCCTACGACTTAGGGGGCAAGCCCGATAAAGCAATTAATACATACACACAAGGTTTAGCAAAATTTGCCGAGGCAGGCGAGTTGTATAACGAACTTGGCGGTATGTATTACAAACAAGGCAACAACGACAAAGCCGTAGACTACTGGGAACAAGGTGTTGATAACGCCCCCAAATATGCCAGCAACTACTATTGGTTAGCCAAATTGTATTGCAACTCGAGCGAGCGAATGTGGGGCATTATGTATGCCGAACTGTTTATTAACCTTGAACCCAACACACACCGCACACTTGATATAAGCACTTTACTTGCCAATACTTACCAACAATCGTTGCAAACCAACGCCAACCGCTTGTATATGTTTAGCAAAACAGGCTACAAAAATAGTTTGCTCGAAGATATAAGCACACCCGATATTCCGCTATTTACTGCCTTCGAAATAATAGCACAGCAACTAATAAGCAAGCAAACATACACCAACAATAGTTTGGCAGCCGTACATTTGTTTAGATTACAATTTGCCGAACATTGGCAAAAACAAAACATGGATAAACGTTTTGATAACGTATTGTTTAGCTGGCATAACCAACTAATAACCGCAGGGCATTTTGAAGCCTATAATTATTGGCTTTTGCGCGAAGGCAACAAAATACAGTTTAACGAGTGGCTATCTGCCAACAAAAACAAATTTGGTGCCTTTATACAATGGATAACTAAACAACCGCTAACCATTAATGCGCAAAATAGATTTGGGCGCTCGACAAGTACTAAAATAGTAACCGATACAAAATAAACTAAAAAAGCAGTCTTTCCATTAACGGAAAGACTGCTTTTTAGCTTTTGTACTTTGTTGTGTTTCATAGCATTTCAATTTTATGGGTAATTACTTGGTTTTGACCAACAATATTTACAAAGTACATGCCCGAAGGTAAATTGTTGCGAGAAATAGTAAAAGTATTATTGCCTATGGTAAGTGTTTGGTTGTTGATAATGGTGGATACTACTTTGCCGTTAAGGTCGTTGATGGTAATAGTGGCTGGTGTAGCTGTTTGGCTGGTAAAGCTAAGTTGGCAGGTTTCGATAATTGGGTTAGGATAACTTGTAACCTGAGTAAGTAATGCAGCTTGTTTTGTTGTTTTTTTATTGTTAAACACATAAACCTTAGCAGTAGTAGTCGATTGGCAACCATCGGGGGTAGTAGCTGTTAGCGAAAATTGATAAGTACCTGCACTGGTATAAGTATGTATTGGGTTGGCTTCTTGGCTGGTAGTTCCGTCTCCAAAGTTCCATGTTAATTGATTGTAATTACCCACTGTACTATTTGCAAAAGTAACTAATAAACTATTTGTTTTGTAATTAAACCGAGCGGATAAGTTGCAATCGGCAAATAGTGATTGGTTAAATAAAATTGCAATTATTATAAGTGTAAAATATCGTTGAAACATAATTTGTATGGTTTGGAAGTATTCATTGGTTGTAACACCTACTTATACGGTTACAAAAATGGCTTGTTTCAAAAAAAACGAAAAAAAACGAAAAAAAAATGTGACTTTACCTTTAAAATTTCGTGTTAGGCATCAAGTTTGTAATACTAACTGCTTACTTTTTTTTAAATAAATCTGATGATAAAAAAAAAAATTTACAAGAAGTGTACTACTTTTCAAAAAAGTCGTCGTACCTTTGCGGCGGAGGTTTGGCAGAGTGGTCGAATGCGGCGGTCTTGAAAACCGTTGTACCGAAAGGTACCGGGGGTTCGAATCCCTCAGCCTCCGCAGTGTTAAAGGAAAGCCTCGATTTTTCGAGGCTTTTTTGTGTATTATCTAGGTAGTATTATACCGTTAATTAGTACTTGCGCTTACCTTACTAAGGCATAGGTAATTACTTTATGTCGGTATCAAAACAAGATACCTAAACAACTAAAACTACCATAAAATAAAAACTCATCTGTACAATGTCAGATGAGTTTTTTATTTGTAGTAACTGCCCATATCTCCACTATTTGCCTTTTTATCCCTCCAAAATAACGTTTTAGTAGCTAAAAAAACTTTTTTTTAGGTTTTTGAACAAGAAAAAAGCTGAAAACTTTTAGTGTTTCAGAAATCGTTGTATTTTTCAGAAAATTTCCAGTTTTATAACGCAACACTACTTACCTTTGCAATGAAAAACAACAATTTAGACCAATTAGCAACCCCTTTGCTAAGACAATTACTGCACGAACTACTGCTACATTTAAACAACGAACATGGCATAGCCGCCCGAATGGTTGAACAACAACTACAACTTAAGGCTCTTAGCAAAATGCGAAACGCCATGTCGTACAACGGCAAAAGCTACAACCAAGTTGCGGCACTTGCTAATATTAATGCTATTACACAACATTATCAAATAGATGTACAAATTGGCTTTCAAAACAACACCGCCTATTTTACATTTATTCCGCTTATTGCACCACAAATCAATACAGCACCAACTACTTTTATATACCTGTATTATTATTACAGTAGTGTCTACGAACAAGTAATGCAGTCCAAATGGGTTGTCTCGCCCGATTATAAACAAGCCGAATTGTTTTTCTATAACCTCGAAAAACAACTTGTTCATCGGTTGCCACCAGCCAAAATTAGCCAAATAGGGCATAATTTATTTGTGCAAATACACAACAGCAATAACAACAGCCAACCATCGTTGCTTATTTTGCACACCGCAAATTATGAACCGCAAAAACTTAGTTTTTTAGTAGGTGTTTACAGCAGCGTGAGACAACGCGATAGCAAACCCATTAGCGGACGGGTAGTTATACAAAAAATGGAATCGGAAGAAGCTTTTATACAATGCCTTAACCAAGATGTGCCACTGCCTATTCAACAATACCTACACCAACAACAATGTACGGGGGCTAATAAAGTGTTTTTTTCGGTCAACGAGTTTAAACAATAAAAAACACCTTATAATACAACTGCATTTTAAACAAACAAATAGTTGTATACATAACAATATGATGATGCCATGAGATAAGGAGGAGCGAACAAAACACGGTTTTTAGCTCCTCCAAAGGCATCAAATATACCCAATATTTAAAACTAAATAAAACAAAAATACTACGTGTTTTTGCAAAATAGCGTAATTATTTGTTGCCTTGTTGTACTTTTGTTGCTAAAAGCAACAGCAGTTTAACAAACATTAAAAGCTGTTGGAGTAAAAT
Source organism: Sphingobacteriales bacterium (assembly GCA_016718845.1). Lineage (GTDB taxonomy): Bacteria > Bacteroidota > Bacteroidia > Chitinophagales > UBA2359 > JAEUUX01. Next base: position 90,687 of record JADKCK010000001.1, on the reverse strand, counting down.
TTACTTCCAACAGCTTTTTTTATTTAAAACCCTACTTTTATAGTAATCAACAATGCCTCTTATTAGCCAAACCATTGTGGTAACACACTTACTCCAAGCCCCAAATATTAAGGCACTTTACAAAAAAAATAATCACTCCAATAACCCAAATGAGCACACCCCTTTTAAGCATTAACCAAGTAGTAAAACAATACGAAAGCACCTTAGCCGTCGACCATATTTCGCTTAACATACCCGAAGGTTGTATTTTTGGCTTGCTGGGTCCAAACGGAGCTGGCAAAACAACATTGATACGCATGATAACCACCATTTTGTATCAAGACTCAGGCACAATTGAGCTGCACAACATTCCGCCAAATACCAACCGCAGCCTTTATATAGGCTATATGCCCGAAGAACGCGGCTTGTACAAAAAAATGAAAGTTGGCGAACACCTTTTGTATTTAGCTCGGCTAAAAGGCTTTTCGGCAAAAGAAGCCCAAATAAAAGTAGATTTTTGGTTAGATAAATTGGCTATCACCGACTGGAAAAACCGCCCAATAGAAGAACTATCGAAAGGAATGCAGCAAAAAATACAATTTATTGCCGCCGTCGTTCACGAACCTAAACTAATTATTCTCGACGAACCTTTCTCGGGCTTAGACCCCATAAATGCCAATATTATACAAGACGAAATTTTTGCTCTGCGACAACGCGGCTCAACCATCATTTTCTCAACACACCGCATGGAGCAGGTAGAGCAAATTTGCGAACAAATTGCACTTGTTAACAAAGGACGTGTAGTGCTAAATGGCAATGTTGCCGACATTAAACAACAATTCAAAAAAAACTTATTTGCCGTAGGTTACACACACACACTACCCAACCTGCCCGATGCCCCATTTAACATCATCGAAAACCAAAACAATGTATTAACCATTGCCCTAAACACCAATACACAACCTAACAACACCTTATCCTATTTATTATCAAAAGAAGTATCCATTATATCCTTCAACGAAATACTACCCTCGCTACACGAAATATTTGTGCAACAAGTTAACAATTAATATAACCCATTAATTTTACACCAACATAACCTAATTGCTGTGTACAATGCAAAACATCAGCCAGTACTAAACCCCACTTGCACCCGCCCCGCTTAACGCGGTAAATGTCTTTTTTGGGGGTGATTATTAGCTTTCCACCTTTTTTCACAGTTGCGGGCACCCCCAGTACAAATTAAGTCCAACACCAAACCCACATTGCTAACCAAACAAACTCCGCCCCCAAATGCCACTCAAACCAACTCGCTACCTTACTTTATCGCCCACCCAATTTATGCAACAATACCACGCCGACCCAAACGCAGTGCTACTTGATGTGCGCACCCACACCGAATACCAAGAACAACACCTGCCCAATGCCTTGCAAATAGACATAAAACAAGATAGCTTTGTAGACGAACTAAACGAACTAAACAACACCCTAAATTATTACGTGTATTGCCGCATAGGTATACGTAGTGCCAACGCCTGCGAAACAATGCGTTACTTGGGCTTTACCGGCAATTTGTACAATTTAAAAGGCGGTATCACTCAATTGCCAAAAGAGTACTTATCCACATTATTATAGCACTTTATTAACATAATTGGCTCGTAATGCAAAAATACGAGTACTTATCCACATTATAAACAATGCCAATTGGTACTAACACTTTTGTGTTGGCACCAATTGGCATTTTGCTAAACCCATTATTAGCTATATTAACAGCAAGTACTAATTTTTGGCAAAAACAAACCCTTAGTGCTGTATATTGCCAAAATATTTATCCACAAAACCCATTTGCCATACAAAATCACTTTGTGTTTTAGTGTGTATAAACCCTACCAATTTGTGGATAACTATAGTTTATACACACCTTTATCCACATTTATGCGCAAATGAAAAGTTATACACAGCGCCTGTATTTAAATGTATAAGTAGCTGTAAATAGGTTAGTGCAATTATACACTTATCCACAAAAATAGCCCAAAACCTGTGTATAAGTGTGGATAAACTTGTGGAAATGTTTATACACTTAGTTATTTGTGGATAACCCTTACTTATACACAACTTTATCCACAAGTTGCATTAGCTTATTCACAATATACAGTGCTTAGGTTATACACTATACACTTATCCACAAGCTTGTGGATAAACCCCAAATTAACTGATTTATAGGCACTTAGCATGTGGATAAGTTTGTGGACAAGCCCCAAATGTGTGTATAACTCGTTTCGACAAATATTTATCCACTTATACACACACAATTATGACTCTTTATGATTCTTCTTTTTAAAGAAAATAAGAATCAAGAGAGATTGTGGAAAGTGGAAAAGAAAAGCAATCAACCGAACCCCAAAAAATAAACTTGGGCGGGGCTGCGGCGGCAAGCTGCAACACCCCTGCTGCGAGCTTAGGCAGGCAAACACGACAATAGCTTGCCCCCAAACGTTGAGATGTACAAGCAGGTAGCTAAAAACGCCTAAATGTGCCTTTCTGAGGCTCAATGCTGTTTGTTTATAGTAACAACACCCAAACTTAACATTGTGGACAAAGTAGCCTTTTGTATAATGCAATGTTTTGCCCAAAAATAATTTTCAACACAAAAATAGCCTAAAAAGGGTAGTTATCCACAATTACCGTGTGAACAACTACCCTTTTTGTGGACAACAAGCACTTTTAAACAAAAAGCACTAAAATTATCGTTTTGTAGCCCATCTTAGTTTTTTACTAAAACGCAAGGCTATAAACCTGCCAAAGACTAGGCAAATTACTTAATGGGTTTGGCGAAACACCACAACACTAAAAACAACAAAGATTAGGCAAAAAGCTATTATCTACCATTACCGAAGTACTTTGTAAATTAAAGTTTTTATTTACAAGGCATTAAATAGCAACAGGCGCTTTTATGTGTGGATGATATTGATAGTTGGATAGGGTAAAGTCGGGGTAAGTAAAATCAAAAATATCGCCGATGTTTGGGTTTATGTGCATTTTAGGCAAAGCAAAAGGTGTGCGCAACAATTGCAACTTGGCTTGTTCGGTGTGGTTGTTATATAAATGTACATCGCCAAAAGTGTGGATAAACTCGTGAGCCTCCAAATTGCACACCTGCGCCACCATCATTGTAAACAAGGCATACGATGCTATATTAAATGGTACACCCAAAAAAACATCGGCACTGCGCTGATATAACTGGCATGATAGCTTACCTTTTGTTTCGCCCTTGCTATTATCGGGCGGAGACACATAAAACTGAAACAAACAATGGCAGGGCGACAAAGCCATTTGTGGCAAATCGGCTACGTTCCATGCCGATATAATATGCCGTCTGCTATCAGGGTTATTTTTTAGGTCGGTAATAAGTTGGCTAACTTGGTCTATACTACCACCGTTTGCAGTAGCCCAACTGCGCCATTGTTTACCATAAACGGGTCCAAGGTTGCCTTGTTCGTCAGCCCATTCGTCCCAAATTTTTACGCCATTGTCGCGCAAATATTGCACATTGGTATCGCCGCGCAAAAACCAAAGCAACTCATAAATAATAGATTTTAGATGAAGCCGCTTGGTAGTAATCAACGGAAAACCCGCTTGAAGGTCAAATCGCATTTGATAACCAAACAAACTGCGCGTACCAACGCCTGTTCTGTCCGATTTAATATTGCCTGTGTGTAAGATTGTTTCTAAGAGTTGTAAATACTGCTGCATAGTATTATTAGTTAAGTTGATGAAAAGTCATTAAATAGTCATATTTTTGAGTGAATAAAAAAAAATTGCCCAAAAAACGCGCAAAATTAAGCTATTTTGGCAAATAATACACCATTAGACTTGACTATACACAAACTAAAGCCAGATGTGCATTTTAGCCTGCACGTATTATACATTTTAGGCACGGTTTTTGAAAAATAGTGTTTAGTCGGTAATTCCACAAGACATACACTAAAAAATCAATCTTTTGCATCATGAAAAAAATAATACTAGCAATAACCCTACTCGTTGTTGCACATACTACTACTAAGGCACAACAAGACCCCCGTTTTAGCCAATATATGTTTAATCAGTTGGTGATAAACCCAGCCTATACAGGCACTACCGAGGCTCTTAGCCTATCGTTATTGGGCAGATACCAATGGGTAGGCATTGACGGCTCGCCACAAACAGGCACACTAAGCGGGCATTTACCTTTGGGCACCGATAAAAAAGCGGGCGTAGGTGCCTATTTGGCTTACGACAAAATTGGCGTTACCCAAACCACTGCTTTTTTTGGTAGCTATGCCTACAAATTTATTTTGGGCGAAAGCCGTTTGTCGGTAGGTTTAAATGGTGGGGTTAACTACCTAAGCACCGACGATAGCCAACTACAAACCAACCCTATTATGGACCCTGTAACGGGCGACCCTGTTTTTCAGCAAGGCTCGTTAAGACGTTTGTTGCCTAACTTTGGTTTAGGTTTGTATTTTTATAAACCCAACAAATACTATATGGGCGTATCGGCACCGCATTTACTAAACAACAACCTACGCGACGAGGAAGAAGAGATTGCTGTTACAGCAAAACAATATCGCCAATACAATTTTATGGCGGGTGGTGTAATTGGTCAGGGGGCGTTTAAGTTTCGCCCATCGGTGTTAGTAAAAGCTGTACCAACTAATGCACCGGTGCAGGTTGATTTAAGCGCTATGTTTTTAATTAAAGATATGTTGTGGCTTGGCGGTTCGTATCGCACGGCAGTTGGCAACCGAAACGAAGCAGGCAGCGTACAAGCCATTGCTACCGAGTCGGCTGATGCCATTGTGGGTTTTCAGTTTCAAAACGGTTTGCGCCTAAGCTATGCCTACGACCTTACACTTAGCAAATTGCAGCAATTTACAACTGGCTCGCACGAGATAATGATTGGCTACGACATAAAAGGTAAAGGCGTGCGTTACCACACTCCTCGATATTTCTAAACGATAATTATCATACGTTTTAAAAAAACGGCTACCCAACATAAGGGTAGCCGTTTTTTTTTGCCAAATTTATAAAAATACGGTTGTGCTGCGCTTAAATGCTGTGGGGGGTACCTACTTATTAAATTAGGGAGTGCTAATAATCACTCCCTAAAAATATTTTTCGTACATATAGATTACGCTCAACCTAAACAGCGGGGCAGATGCAAGGTTTTGGAGCTTGGGTAAATACCTAAAAATATTTTGTGCGGAACTAATTAGGAGCTAAAAAAAATGAGCGATGAAAAAAAATTTTGAAAAAAAATCGCAAAACGGGTAACAAACTATCGTAATGTGGTAATTTACTATCATCACCCAATAAAGCGGACTTTTAGCAATTAAAGTTCAAAAAAATTGAAAAAAATCGCAAAACGGGTAACAAACTATCGTAATGTGGTAATTTACTATCATCACCCAATAAAGCGGACTTTTAGCAATTAAAGCTCAAAAAAATGCGTATATGGGCGATGAAAAAAAATCGAAAAAAAAATCGCAAAACGGGTAACAAACTATCGTAATGTGGTAATTTACTATCATCACCCAATAAAGCGGACTTTTAGCAAGTAAAGCTCAAAAAAATCGAAAAAAAAATCGCAAAACGGGTAACAAACTATCGTAATGTGGTAATTTACTATCATCACTCCATAAAGTATCTCTTCACCATTCAAATCTCAAAAAGATGCGTATTCAAACACAAACAAAAATAACCAAATGGTTTTTACTATTGGTTTTAGGTTTCTCGGCACAATTTGCTAGTGCATTTCAACATTATGTGGGCACTTATGTGGGCGACGGAGCCTACCAAGACGTAATGATTTACAACTGCTGGAACTTTGGCAATGCCTTTTCGAGCAACCCTGCTGTTGGCGGACATAATTATCGTTTCGACCAGTATTATTACGGCGCACCGTATATGTTTACGACCAGCAACAACTCGTATGCCGACTACGAAGATTTTGCGTTTTATTGCGGACACGGCTCATCGTACAACTTAGCTATGGGCAGCGGTGCCAACGTAACCAACATGCCAATGGGCGATGCCTATGCCGAATTTGTTACTTTTTTCTCGTGCCAAACAGTAGTATCGGCTCCCGAAAGTAGCACTTGGTGGACACCTTATTGCAATATGTTTAAGGGTTTACACATGCTGTTAGGTTTCCGTAGTTTAGCCTCTGCCGCTCAAACCGACATTCCGTTTGACTATGCTGCCCGCCTAAAAGCTAACTGGACAGTAAAAGACGCGTGGTTTAGTAGCATTAGCGATGAACGCTATTGGATTTTTAACCCCAGCATGAGCGATGGCTCGCCCTACCCTGGTTTTGCATCGTGTGTGGTTGGCTCGGGTCACTACTCGGACAGATTGAGCAGCTATGGCTCGGATCCGGCAGCAGGCTGTGGCGGAATGTACAACTACTGGCAGTATTAACAAGCAGTTTGTAAGCTAATATATGGCTAACAATACTCAAAAAATACCCTATTTCAAAAAACTCAACAAAAAAGTATCATTTTTTCACATCTTACTCAACACAAAAAACATGAAAAAGTACATCATCATACCAATAATTTCTTTTATAGCCATAGGCATTTATTTTGGCACTATGGGCTTTCAGTGGGCTGCGGCTCCGGTTATTAACCATTTTCAGGACGATAACTTGTCGGTTATTACCCTCGACAACAGTGCTGTTGGCAAAACAACGGCTGTTACCAAATTGTCGAGCAACTTGGGTATTAACGCACGTTTAACCAATGGCGGACAAGATATAGACTATCAAAACGACAAAGACCCTAGCCAATATTTGATTACCAATAGCGCCAAAGGACGACTTTCGTTTAGCAAAAGCACCCAAAAATACGAAGGAGCTTACAAACCACAATTAACAGATGCTAAACAAGCACAAACCAAAGCCGAACAGTTTTTGACAGCAAACGACCTTATGCCACAAAATAAAGCCGAACTAAAATTGATTCATGCAGGTGGCTTACGTGCAGCATCGGCAGACGATGGCGGTACAATAATTGATAAAATGCAAACGTTTACCTACGGACGCGTGATAGACGGTGTGCCTGTATCGGGCAATGGCTCGCGTATTATTGTAAATGTGGGCGAAAAAGGCGAAGTATTGGGCGTATCGAAAAACTGGAAAGAATACAACACCACCAAAAAACAAAAAGTAGAAAAAACCAACCTAAAAAGCCAAACCGAAGCCGAAGCAGAATTTGGCAAATTGGTGAACTTTAACTTTGGCAAAGGTGTATCGCCAAAAGTTAAAAGTATTCAAAAAATGTATTTTGATGGCGGCGGTAACGTTATTCAACCCGCATATTTCTTCGAAACGATAGTAACCGTTACCGACGAAAAAGGCAACAAAACCGAACAACCTTTTTTAGGTGTAGTTTCGATGCTCAAAAACTCGCCCGAGGCTATCAACCCCGACCCTGCCGAAGTGCTAAAAATAGCTAAATCGGTGCGTACCGCTCAAGAAAACCAAAACCCTAACGCTAACAGAACAGACGACCGTAAAGGTAACGAAAATAAATAGAAAATCAAGCAAAGTATTGATGGCAACAATGGTGCTGACAATTAGAGTTTTGTACAAAACCAATGCTCGGTGGGCGGCAAGGTCGCCCGCCGATAATTATTAAACTTTTGGTACTAAATCAATAACTTCATTACATAATCTAAAATAAAATTTATGAAAAATTACTTATTGATTTTTTTAGCTCTATTTTTAGCTCTATTTTCTATGCCTATTATGGCTCAACAAAGTCAACAAAACACGTCTTTTAGCGGTACTGTTGCAGTGTCTGCCGCCGATTTGCAAACTATTTGCAATGCCGCTACCGATGTTTTAGAGAATAACCAAAATTTGACTTCGGAACAGAAAAAAATTCTAAAAAAAGCGCAAAAAGCTGGACAGTGGTCACCAAAAGATTTGGCTGCTTTTGAAACAGAAATCAAACAACTCAACAAAAGCAATAACGGAACAGGTGTGACAGGCTATCCTTGTGTCGATGCACTCACGAATTGCGAAGATGCTTGTACTAAAGCAGGTGCAGGTTACTATGGCTCTAATTGTTTGGCTGTATGTCAAATAGAATACACGGATTGTTCAGCAAAGGGTATAAAAAACGAATCTATTATGGCTGCTCCAACTAAAATAGAAGGTGTAAAAAGCAAATAAAACATTTGCAGTTTGCCCTGAAATTTCAATAACCTAATTATCAAAACAACTTGAAACGTTTGTTGTTGATACAAAAGATGCGTGTTTGTAATATAAATTAAAATATGATTACAAAAATAAAAATTAATTTGTAAAAATAAATTGCGAATACACATCGAGAAAGTTATTTTTGAATAAATTTAAAAAAATATCAATTTGTAAATATTTGTTTATCAATATCTTGCAAAAGTAAAAAAATACTAATTGGCAGCTTTTTATCTTTTTTAGTAGATTTAATCATATAATTATTATATAAAAATATAACTATGCAAACATTTTTTTCTGCAAAAATAATAGCTTTGATGTTGTTTATGATGGCTTTGTTGGCATGTAACTCGACCAAAAACGGAGCCGAAAACAACGCCAACACCCGAACAAACAACAACACCGAATTGCCCCGACCTGCCCACGACCCGAACCCACCCGAGGGTTATGTGCCGCCAAAACCCGAAACTCCGCTGCCCAATGTAGGTAAAGATTGTGTAGATGTGTCGAAGGTTAAAAACCGCAATGAGGATTGCACTTTTTTGTGGGATCCCGTTTGCGGCTGCAACCGCATTACCTACGAAAACGAATGCCAAGCACGAAAAGCAGGTGTACAAAAATGGACAAAAGGACGCTGCCCACAATAAAACAACAAAAAGGACACAAAAAAATGCAAAATTTTGTGGTACGCCAAAAAATGCGTATCTTTGCAGCTTGTTAGGCAGTAATGCCAAACAGGAGAGGTGTCCGAGTGGTCGAAGGAGCACGCCTGGAAAGTGTGTATACTCCAAAAGGGTATCGCGGGTTCGAATCCCGCTCTCCGCAAAAAACAAAATAACAATTAAAAAACCCCTCATAGCCCAAATTAGGTGTGAGGGGTTTTTGTGTAAAATGGCAGATTATTTGCTAATACAATCTACCAACAAATTAAATGCTTCGGGGCTTGTTATTGCCAAAGCTAATAATGCCTTTGGTGTAACCCGCCATTACCAATACTTTTGTTTGGGGTAATTGGTTTGGTGATACAATCGAGCTTGTTTAGTTGTTGTTGCCAAGTTGCCAAAATAATGTATGTGCACTATGTTGTTTATTTGTGGATACAGGGCATAAAGTGCAGCATGGATTAGTGCCTCTGACGATGCTTTTATAACACCTATATATTGTAGACAATTTTTTTCGATGCTGTATTGGGCAATAATGGTATAGTGTTGGGCGTTTAATTATGGTAATGCCGTTTTTTGTATAAAACGAAAAATACAAAATTTAATTAAAAATAAAATATAAATAACAAATAAGTACGTAATAGCACAAAACACCGCACCTTGGGTAGCAAGGCAACCGCCTAACCTGATAGGATGCTACATTGTAAAATAGTACAAACAAATAAAAAAATACACCATTATAATGGAGGATAACAAAAAATTATCGGCAACACAACAGGCAGAGCTACTTAGTATATTAAAAGCCCGTTTCGAAAAAAATGAAAACCGCCATTTGGGTATCGAATGGGCTAAGGTACAAGCAAAACTAGAAGGTAATACAACAAAACTTTGGTCGCTTAACGAAATGGAAAGAACTGGCGGCGAACCCGATGTTGTTGATTATGATGAAAAAACGAGTGAATATATTTTTTATGATTGCTCGGTAGAAAGCCCTAAATTTCGCAGAAGTATTTGTTACGACCGCCAAGCGCAGGAGTCGAGAAAAGAAAATAAGCCACAAAATAACGTTATTGATATGGCTGCTGCTATGGGCATTGAGCTTTTAACCGAAGAGCAATATAGAGCGTTGCAGATGCTTGGAAATTTTGATACAAAAACATCGAGCTGGGTGAAAACACCCGCCGAAATTAGAAAACTTGGCGGTGCCATCTTTGCCGATTTTCGGTATGGCAAAGTATTTGTGTACCATAACGGTGCCGAATCGTACTATGGAGCTAGGGCTTTTCGTGGTTCGTTAAGGGTTTAATATTGAAAATAAAGGAACAAATAACGCGGCTATCAACTGTAATTTTGCGTCAGAGCAAACAACAAAACACCCAAATAATTGTAGCACGCTACAACTATTTGGGTGTTTGTTTGGGTAAATGTAACAATTTATTTTTGGGATACTGGGATAGATTTATATAGGGTTATCAATTTACGTTCTTCTTCTTGCCAATTGTATACCTGCCTTGCAGCAAGGCAATTGTTGCGCAACCTATTATAGTAATCGGGTTGGTTGAGCAATAGATTGGCGGCTTTGGCTATGTCGTCGATTTTTAAATTGGGCAACAAAAGGGCAATTTCAAACTGTTGGTTAATAGCCCTATATTCCGGAAAATCGACGCACAACTGCGGTACGCCATTATGAAAATAATCGAAAAAACGATTGGCAAGCGAGTAGTAATAACTGTCGCCGTTGTTGGTAAAAAACGTAAAACCAAGCGTAGCATTTTGGGTGATACTTAGTAGTTTGTGCGGCTCTACCCAGCCAAAAAATTTAACTTTGTTTGTTAAATCCAACTTTTCGACCAATGCAACGCAATCGTTGTATACATCGCCTTTGCCGCAAATATACAATTGGCAATTTATTTGAGGCATGGCTTGTATCATTTCTTCCAGTCCGCGACCCACATTTACTGCCCCTTGATACAAAATATATCGCTCGGTAGCTTGTTGGTATTTGGGGTTGGGTGTGGGCAACAGTGCCGAGTGCAAAACGGTGGCATTGCGCACAATCTCGAAGTGTTTGTTGTAGGTTTGCTCAAATAGCCGTGCGTAGGTTTGGTTGATGGTATAGCAATACTGCGTGCGTGGCACAATTAGCCGCTCAACGGTTTTCCAGACCCATTTTACCAACGGGCGATGCACAATTTCGGGTAGTTCGGCAAAATATTCGTGGGCATCGTAGGTATGTGGTTTGCTTTTGAGTTTAGCTGCCAAAAATTGAGGTACTAAGGTATCCAAATCGGTGGCTCCGTAAATATCGTATTTTGTAAAAAGCAAGTGTAGTAGTAGGCGCAAATTATATTCGAGGTAAAATAATTTGCCTTTTTCGAACCACAATTTAAATCGTTTTTGGTTGTACGATTTGGGTTCGAGTGGCAACGAGTGGGGCAACTTACGACCAATAAGTGTTACCTTAAATCCGCCTTTAGCCAACGAGTTGCAAATGCGGTTCATGCGTTGGTCGTAGGTAAGGTCGTTGATAACGGTAAATACAATGTGGGTTTTCAATTAATAAAAATTTTAATTTTATGATGCTACGACATTTTTTGTGGGTATTATGCGTAGTGTTTGTGGTAGTGCCAATTTTATAGCAAATGGGTGTGTATTGGTGTTACAAAATGCGTATAGTTTTGGGGCGATGCGCTTGCTTTTTTTATGGGGGTGCCCGCAACTGTGAAAAGGGTGGAAAGCTAATCATCACCCCCAAAAAGACCAATAAATTTACTGTGTTAAGCAAACCTTTGGAACCGCAGTTATTTAATCATAGCTAATTTTTATCTCTGAATTAAAATATTTAAATGTTTCAATTAAATCAAATAACATATCATCACTCCATCCATCCATATCGGACATTATTTTGTATTTGGGTGTATTATTAATACATATGCGAAACACAAGTGATTTTCCTCGGATAGACAATGCTTCTCTTTTATAACTTAATGAAATATTTTTACAATTTATTGTTGTTGTCGTTGTTCTGAATAAAAAAAATTCTGTAATTGATACACTATTGTTTTGTTTATCAAAATGTATTACGGTTATTCGACGTTTTGCAAATAAAAAAACAGAACCACATAATAAAAATGAAAATACAAAGGTATATGAAATAGCTGCTTTGTTTCTAAAATGACATGCATTTTCAAATATAGTAATTGTAATTAAAATAAATGAAAGACCAAAAATGTATTTTAACATTACATAAATATTGTATTTATGTAAAGTATCGTGATTATTCATAACTAATTTACTTTTAAAGTAGAGCCAAATTGTATTTCATGCTGCTGTAAAAAATGTGTATTCGTAATCGGTAAGTTATTGATTATCGACAGTTATTCCCAAAGCTGTTTTTTTGAAGATGTTTGATTATCAGGTAGTTATACATATTGTGTATTTTTTATAGCATCTTTTATTTTCAACTTACTGCAAAAGCAGCTTTGTGTTTTGCTACTATCTCTATAATGGCAAAGTTAATAATTTGTTTGTGTTTTACGGCATCGGCTTGGTCGAGCAAAAAATAGCGGATGTTTATAATTAAGGCATTAGTACCAAACTCGTCCAAACCCACATTTACTTGTTTATCGGTATCGGCATAATCTTCAATAAATTGTCGTATGTCGTGGGTTATATTTTGTATTTGAGTGGTGTTTGTGTTATATTGTAAACGTATGCTGGTGCTTACTTTGCTAAGTGCCGTAAGTGGTATATTTTCGGTAACGCTATCTACCATTTTGTTGTTGGGTATGGTAACAAGTACGTTTTCGGGTGTGCGAATAAGGGTGCTTCTAAAACCTACTTTTTGCACAATGCCGCGTGTATTGTCTATATGCACATAATCGCCGATGGTAAAAGGTTGCTCTAAAAAAATAATGACCGATGCCATTAAGTTTTGTAGCGTTTCTTTGGCTGCCAATGCTACTGCCAATGCCATAATACCTGCTCCAGCAACAGCCGTTGAAATGTCTACGGCAAAAATACGCCCTACCACAAACAAAACACACGCTACCACAAGCGTTAATTTTACAATTTCTTTTGCAAATAGTAAAATTTGGTCGTCGGCACGGGTGTAGGTGGCGTGTATTTTTATGGACAGTAGCAGTGTTATAAAATCAACCAAACGTACTAATGCAAAGGTAATAATTACGGCAAATGCGGTTTTGTACAACAACGAAATGATGTCGTGTAGCGGCTCGCCAAAAAAAATCACATCAATTACGGGCGGATAATGCAGCGTTTTTAAAGCAATTGCCGACACCAACACCAAAAACAACAATTGTATAGGCAATAACAATAAATCATAAAAATACTCTTTTTCGGCAAGGGGCAAACGCTTGTGTAAAAAACTAAAAACAATACTGCCAATAAACCTAGCCGCCAATCGCTGTATTAAAATAGCTAACAAAATAACAGCCCCTACAATTAGGTAATCGTATAGGGTATTGTTAAAAAATTTTGTGTATAATATCTCTTGCATTTTATATAAGGTTAACAAGGCTTGTTCGTAAAATAGTTGAACGATGTTAGAGCTATTTTAGTGTTATTTAGCACACAAATTTTACGGATTAGACCAGAAGATGGATTTTTATTTAGCGATACAGGCAGATTTATTTTAGATTGATTGGCTTTTTAATAGCGCTACATGGTTGCTATTGACTGCAAAATAGCCCATTTTTATTGCACAATCTATCATTCAAAAACAAAAACCCGATTTTATATCCTTATCTTAGATTTTGGGGTTTAAATTCGGGGTTTAAATCAAAATTAGATAATCAGTTTTAAAATCCGTATCCAATCCGTAAAATCTGTGTCCTTTTATGCATAACATAAAGTAATTAAGAAACAAAAAAACTAAAAACAAAAGGCAATAAAGGTATTACTTTTCGTTTTTAGCTTTTCGTTTTTTTTATTTTATTTTCTACTCACCATAGGTCTAAATCCGGCAACTTGTGGCATTGTCTGAAAAACAGGTATTTGCTTACTTGTTTGTAGGTCGTAGGCGGGGGTATAGTGTGGTACTTTTTCGTGCAGCAGTTGGTCGTAAAGGTGTGCCATATCGTTGGTTAATCGTCGGTAGCTGTAGCGTTCTTCTACATGTGCGGGGGCGTTTTTGCTTAGTTTGCGGCGTAGCCCTTCGTTACCAACCAATTTAGCAAGGGCGTTTGCAAAGGCGTTTGTATCGTTTGATGGCACTAACAAAGCCGTTTTGCCACTACTTACCACATCTGCCACGCCACCTACTTGTGTGCTTACAATAGCTTTGCCTGCTGCTTGTGCCTCGATAAGGCTAACGGGTGTGCCTTCGTTAAGCGACGATAGTGCAACTACATCTAAACCTGCATAAGCCTCGTCAACCTCTTTAATCCAAGATGTAAAAGTAAGTGCTGCCCGGTAACCTGCAACGGCTTGTTCGTGTGTGGCAGTAGCTATATTTAACTGTTGTGCCAGTTGCTCAATGTTGTTGCGTTCTTCGCCATCACCAATTACAAAGGCACGTACTTTGCTACCATATTGTGCAATAACTTGCTGTAAAGCCTGTAAAAACAACCCATGATTTTTTATCGGAACCAACCTGCCCACAATACCAATGGCTACTTCGTTGTCGGCAATGTGGTAACGCGCCCTAAAATCTATGCGTTTATTAATTTGGTTGTCCTGAAACCTATTTAAATCAAAACCCAAAGGCACTACTTGTATTTTGTCGGGCGAGCAAATATTGTAAATATTGCCCAACTCATGTTTTTGTTGCGGGCTAATTGCCACAATACGGCTGCTAATTTTGGCTAAAGCCCGCTCTATTTCTAAAAACATGCGTGTTTTTAATGCCCCAAAATACGAATGAAATACATGCCCATGAAAAGTGTGTAATATAACTGGCACACCGCAATCGTAGGCAGCCAAGCGCCCAAGCGTACCTGCTTTGGCAGCATGTGTATGTACAATGTCGGGGCGATACTCGCGGATAATTTGCTTAAGTTGCCGATAGGCAGGTAAATCTTTCAAGGGATTAATATCCCTATACATATTGTTAATATAACGAGGCTTTACACCAAGGTCGTCGAGGATAAACTCCGAGCTTTCTTCACCATTGTCAATCATACCCGACACCAACAAAGTTTCAAATTGTGGGTGTAGGTGTTTGGTTAAATAAGCAACATTAAAAGTCGGACCTCCAAGGTTCAAACGGTTGATAATACGTAAAATACGGGGCATGTAAAAGTATTTAGTTCGTAATTGCAAACAAATGTAAGGCTTTTTTTAATTGGCGCAGCTTTTTGTCAAAAAAATGTTAGACTGTTGACTTGTTTTAAGCCATAAAGTTACTTTTTGTAAAAAAAAAACTTTATAAATAGCTAATAAACAGTAATTTATGTATTACAAATTACTAAAAATAAATTATTTAAAAATGGCACAAATAGGCTTGGACTGCTAATTTTTTTTGTACTTAATCTATCAATTATTTAGCTATTTTTACAAAAATATTAATGTAATATCAAAATAAATGCGTGTATTGTTGCTCGCCAAATGCCCATATTTTATAAAAAAATTTTGCTCTTTGCAGCCGCAAGCAACATAGTAACTCATTTTTAGGGTTTGTTGCATACAGCCAACGTATTTTTTCCTTATCTTTGCACTCATCTTGGCTACCCAATGCAAATTGATTACTGATTTTACGTACAATAGGACACAGATTTTACGAATTACACACAGATTTTAGCAAATGATTTAATCTCGTAAAACCTAAATCTAAACAAAAGTATAGGGTAATAGCAATTAAAAATAAGGGCACTACAACATTTTTTGTGGGTAGCTCTGCAAAGATTTTGATACCGACTTAAGTAAATAGCAATCTTCTATTTCATATTGATTATTTAACTAATATGTACCTGCCCCGCTTGACGCGGAATCGGTCTTTTTTGGGGGTGATTATTGGCTTACCCTATTTGCACAGCCTATGGCACCCCCATAGCAAAGCAAGCGCAAGCACCCAATCAGCACTTTTCAATGTCTGTATCAAAATCTAAACAAAAATCTAAAAACAACTCAACAAAAATATTTTGGAAAAAGGTGCTAATTTTGTCGATTACTTACGTATCAATTGTCGTTCAGGAAAAGGTGGTGCAGGTTCAACACACCTACGACGCGAAAAGTTTGCCCCAATGGGCGGTCCTGATGGCGGCGACGGCGGTAGAGGCGGACATATTATACTAAAAGGCAACCGCAACCTTTGGACCCTGCTGCACTTGCGCTACCGCAAACACGTAATAGCAGGGCATGGGGCTGCAGGCTCGGGCTCGTTAAAAACAGGCGCCGATGGCGAAGACATCATCTTAGAAGTACCCTTAGGTACCATAGCCCGCGACGAAGAAACAGGCGAAATTGTTTGCGAAATTATCGAAGATAAACAAATAGCCATTTTACAACCCGGCGGACGAGGCGGATTGGGCAATAACCACTTCAAATCGCCAACCAACCAAACACCACGCTATGCACAACCCGGCGAAGTAGGGCAAGAAGGCTGGAAAACACTAGAACTAAAAATATTGGCAGATGTAGGTTTAGTAGGCTTCCCCAATGCCGGAAAATCAACCCTGCTGTCGGTTATTAGCGCCGCTAAACCCGAAATTGCCGACTACCCCTTTACCACCATAGTGCCTAATTTGGGCATGGTAGCCTACCGCGACGACCGCTCGTTTTGTGTAGCCGACATACCCGGTATCATAGAGGGCGCACACCTAGGCAAAGGTTTAGGCGACCGATTTTTGCGCCACATAGAACGTAACGCCAGTTTGTTGTTTATGATAGCCGCCGATGCAGATAGTATCTCAAAACAATACGAAATATTGTTGCACGAATGCCGAGAATATAACCCCGACCTGCTCGATAAACATCGTATGCTGGCTATCACCAAATGCGACCTGATAGATAAAGAACTGGAAGAAATGATAACCGCCGAATTGCCCAAAGATATACCCACTATATTTATATCGGCTGTAACAGGGCAAAACATACAGCAACTAAAAGACATGCTCTGGCGCTCTATCGACGGACTAAAATAAGGCGCACAAGCCTATATCACACACCCAAAATACCTAATTTGTGCAAATACAATTAGCTAAACACACAATAAGCCAGCAACATAAACCGTTTGTAATAGCCGAAATGTCGGGCAACCATAACCAATCCCTCGACCGAGCTTTGGCTATAGTTGACGCAGCAGCAGCAGCAGGCGCACATGCCATAAAACTGCAAACCTACACCGCCGACACCATGACACTAAAAGGGGTACATACCATCGAAGACCAAAAATCGTTGTGGTATAAATACGAATTATACGACTTGTACAAACAAGCTTATACCCCGTGGGAATGGCACCAACCAATTTTTGAACGAGCAAAAGCACAGGGCTTGATAGCTTTTAGCAGCCCCTTCGACGAATCAGCCGTAGATTTTTTAGAAACCTTAGATGTACCACTCTACAAAGTTGCCTCGTTCGAAAACACCGACCATCCGCTGCTAAAAAAAATAGCCCAAACAGGCAAACCCGTTATCATGTCAACGGGCGTAGCCTCTGTTGCCGATATTGCCCAAGCCGTTGAGGTATTGCACAACAACGGATGCACCCAATTGGTGCTGCTAAAATGCACAAGCACCTACCCCGCATCGCCACAAAACACCAATTTGCTAACCATACCACATCTGCAACAACTATATAACTGCATTGTGGGCTTATCCGACCACACCATGGGCATCGGCGCATCGGTGGCAGCAGTAGCATTGGGCGCAAGGGTTATCGAAAAACACTTTACACTGCGCCGCGCCGATGGTGGCGTAGACTCGGCTTTCTCCCTCGAACCCGAAGAACTGCAAGCATTGGTGACAGAAACCGAAAGAGCATTTTTAGCACTCGGACACATACAATATGGCATACAAGACATTGAAAAACCAAGCCTTGCCTACAAACGCTCTATTTATGTAGCCCAAAACATTAAAGCCGGCGAACTATTTACCACCCAAAACCTGCGCCGAATACGCCCCGCCAACGGTCTGGAGCCTAAATACTACGAACTACTATTGGGCAAAAAAGCCTCGAAAGATATTGTAGCAGGCACACCATTGTCGTGGGATTTGGTGATATAAACCCGTAATAATGGCTCTTATACTTTTGTTGTGATTTGGGTATTTTGCATTTTCACGCCTAGTTTAGTAGGTGGTATCTTCGGGACCGGCATTATAGGAATTGGCGTTAAGAAATAGGCATAAATGGAGCGGTTAAAAAAAATACTGTTGCACGCCACCCAACTTGAAATAAAGCTGACAATCAAAGTGTTTGGCGTGTCGAGTTTATTTTTCAGCGTAATGTTGCCTCCAACCTTTTGTCAAGAAAAAAAGTAACAAACTTTTAACGAGCCGAATGTAGTAGCAAAATAATCACAAATTACCTCAAAAGCCCCTTACCACTTAATTAGGTAACACATCTGCATAACATGAGATATTAACATAAAACATTAACCCACCTAAACCCAATTTCCATCAGTTACCCCCAAACAACCACCTTATGCTCAACAAATTTACCACACTTATTTTGGGGCTTGTAGCAACCATTTGCCAAGCACAATCGTTTGACAACTTAGCCACCCTAACATTTAACGACCGATACACCGCCAACGGCATGAGTATAAAATACGACTCGAGCCTATCAAAGGTAATTAATAAAGTAGATAAAAACTTTATGAGCGCCGACGAAGAAGGTATGCTGATACTAATAGAAACCCAAATTGACCGCAACAACCCCACTCGCTACCTAATCGCCTACGACCCAGGCCCAAGCGACGACCCCAGTTTTGTTATCGTTTATAAAGACAACAAAAAAGAAATAGAAAACAACTACCTATCGGCACTAAACCTAATAATACCCGGCAACGGAAACCTCTACACATCGGGGCATACCAATAATATGTTCGACCAAAAACAAAAATACCAACTACAAAATAACACCCTAAAAGAAACTCCACAACCCTTTTACTACGCAGGCATACAAACCGAACTATTAAAAGATTTTGTACTATACGCCGACAAGGACAACCTAAAAAACAAAGTTGCTCAACTACCCAAAGGCTCGAAAGTAACCCTTGTGCTAATGCAACACGACACCGAGTATAAACCCGAAGCCACCCTATTACTTGCCACCCCCTACGGCTTGTGCGGCTGGGTAAAAGTACCCTATGCCCAAGCCGACGGCAGCGACCCCAGCGTAGACCAACAATACACCACAGGCATAAAAGGACTATTTTTTGCAGGCGATTAAAATTACAAACACCCCAAACACCACCTGCACCAGCCCCGCTTGACGCGGTAAATGTCTTTTTTGGGGGTGATGTTTGGTACTCCCTGATTCGACAAGTAGGTGGCACCCCCGTAATCATAGCAAACGCACCAACCACACCCAACACCAACACACATTTACGCCACCCAATACAACTCTAAACACCAACCAAACTTAATTTGCCCCAAAACCTAACCAAATTGTATAATTACGCCAAAAACATACACCATTTCATTAAATTGTCGTACCTTTGCACCCCTATGAAAACGCGAATCCTTATTGGCTTATTTTTGCCCCTTGTATTTCTATTGTCGAGCTGCGACCCATACCAAAAACTACTAAAAAGTAGCGATTACGAACTAAAACTTGCCAAAGCCAAAGAATATTACAACAATGGCGCTTGCGAAAAAGCAATCCCGCTATTCGAAGAGCTAATGAGTGTTTACAAAGGCACCCGCGACGTAGAAAACATGTACTACTACTACGCCTACGCCCACTATTGTAACCACGATTATGTATTGGCATCGCACTATTTTAAATCGTTTGTCGATTATTACCCGCGTAGCAACAATGCCGAAAACGCCAGCTATATGATAGGCTTTTGCGAATACCAAATGTCGCCCAAAGCATCATTAGACCAAGAAGACACCAAAAAAGCCATCGAAGGATTGCAACTCTACATCAACCAGTACCCAACAGGTACCCGAGTTGACGAAGCAAACAAACTGATGGATGAACTACGTGCAAAACTAGAACAAAAAGCCTACGACGCAGCCATACTCTATTACAATGTGCGCAACTACAAATCGGCAGCAACATCGTTTAAAAATCTACTTATCGAGTTCCCCGACACAAAAGAACAAGAAGAAGTAATGTTTCTAATCGTAAAATCGTATCACCTATTAGCACTTAACAGCATCGACTCAAAAAAAGAAGAACGCTACCAACAAGCAGCCAACTCTTACTTAGAATTTATCGATAAATACCCCAAATCCAAATACTTGCGCGAAGCCGAGCGAATGTATAACAGCAGCCAGCTATTTTTAAAACAACAAAAATCATAATAAATCGTCATGAATAACAAAAATTCATCGAAAAAAAAGAAAGTGTATACCGTTGCTCCATTTATTGAACCACGTAACGTTGCCTCTATTGCCCGAAAATCAGGTAACGTATACGAATCTATCAATATAATTGCCGAAAGAGCCGATAGCATAGCCATTGCTTTGAAAGAAGAATTATTGGCAAAACTAAACGAGTTTTCGACAGCAACCGACAACTTAGAAGAAGTGAACGAAAACAAAGAACAAATCGAAATTTCGCGCTTCTACGAGCGGGTACCACATGCTACCTTATTATCTTACGAAGAATTTATGGACGATAAACTATCGTTTGATATAATTGACGAAGATAAATTGTTTGAAAACTAAAATAGGTACTGCCCCAAAGGTAGTTGTTTTGTATTTATATATAAAACAACTACCTTTGTCTGTTTTTAGCCTTAAAAATTAAAACCTAAACTTTTTTTTGTAACTTTATGGCATTTTCGCGTCTAAAATAACGCGTACTTGTTTAGCATTATTCAAAACATGAATCAGTTACTAGTCGAGCAAATTGTATTGCCCCCCAATTGCCTAAAACTAATTGTTAAAGGCGATTTAGATGCCGGTACCGCCATAGAAATGGATGATATTATTAAACAAGCATTAGATAATAAATACTTTATAATACTGCTAAATTGCACCGATTTAAAATACATATCCTCGGCAGGTTTAGGTGTTTTTATCTCTTATTTAGAAGATATTAAAACCGAAGGCGGTTCTTTTGTGTTTTATAATATGCTACCAAGCGTATACAATGTTTTTGAACTATTGGGCTTACACCGCTTATTAACCATCGTCGAAAACGAAACAGCAGCACTATTAGCTATTTAGTTTGTCATAAATAAGTAAATAAACAAAAAAAAACAAATTTAGGGAACTATTAAAACAAAAATTTTGTTTCAGTAAAGTACCTTATTTTTTGTTGCTAAATACACAAAAGTAAGCATATCATACCATTTTTTTGATTAATTAAAAGTCTTTGAAATGCAACATACCATACCTTGCCTAAAAGAATGTTTGTGCGAAATGCGCTCGTTTGTAGCCACCCAGCTATCACAAACACAACTATCAGAAACCGAAAAAGCACAAATTGTATTAGCCATAGATGAAGCCTGCTCAAATGCCATTATACATGGTAATAATTGCGATAAAAATAGACTTTTACAATTAACAATAGATTTTTATCAAGAAGAAATACGAATAGAAATTTCTGACATTGGTAAGCAACTGCCAACAACACCTAAAAATACCGACTTTGATATACAACAAAATATAACCAATAAAATGAAAGGCGGATTAGGTTTGCGCCTAATACACAATATTATGGACAATGTAGATTATTATCATCGTGGAAACATTGGCGTTTGTTCGCTTACTAAACGACTAAAATAAATACCCCATAAAAAAAAGCTCAACAGCATTGCCGTTGAGCTTTTTTTGTTTTTGGTAGATGAGCCACGCATTAAGCTAATGGCACTACATATTTTTCGGACGGCTTAAGCAATGCATCTTTTACCCAACGCCCAGCTTCTTCTGCCCATAAACGCACAGCCAAACGCTCGGCATTGCAAGGACCATTGCCTTTTATTACGCGGTAAAACTCGTCCCAGTCGGGGTCCGAAAATTCCCAGACACCCGTTTCGGGGTTTTTGCGCAAATTAGGGTCGGGTAGGGTAATACCAACTTCGCGTATTTTGGGTATATATTGGTCTAAAAATTGGTTACGCATATCATCATTACTCGCCATTTTTACCTTCCAACGCATCAATTTATCGGTGTGTTGCGATTGTACATCGGGCGGTCCAAAAAAGTGAATAATAGGGCGGTACCAACGGTTCATGGCATCTTGCAACATTTCGCGCTGTTTTGGCGTACCTGTTGCCAAGTACACAAAAGCCTCGTGACCTTGTTTTAGGTGAAACGACTCCTCGACACAAATGCGTTTTAGCGCCCTTGCATAGGGACCATACGAGCCTTTGGCATTGGCAAGCTGATTAACAATAGCAGCTCCGTCAATTAAAAAACCAATAACGGCAATGTCTGCCCAAGTTTTGGCGGGGTAGTTAAACACATTTGAGTATTTCGATTTGCCTGTTAGTAGGTCGTTCATCATTTGCTCGCGCGGTTTGCCTAATGTTTCGGCGGCGGCATACAGTAATTGCCCATGACCAACTTCGTCTTGTACTTTTGCTATCAATGCCAATTTGCGTTTTAGGGTAGGGGAGCGGGTTATCCAGGTGCCTTCGGGCAAGGCACCAATAATTTCGGAATGTGCGTGTTGCTCAATCATGCGCAACAACTGTCGGCGGTATTCCGTCGGCATCCAGTCGTGGGGTTCAATTTTTTCGCCCCTATCTATTTTAGCTTCAAACAAAGCCAACAATTCGGGGTCGTCGTGTTGCTCTACAACTGTTTTTTTTGTTGTATTTTCCTCAAAAATAAATCCACCTCCGTACATAATTTATGCGTTTTAGGGTTGTTTGGATAGATATGTTTTTTGTCCGATTTAGGCTGTTTGTTGCGGGCTACAAATGATTTATTGTTTGTATATGTAAACCACAATCTAATAACTGCATTTATAAATAAAGTATCTTCATTACATGCGACTTAATACAAAGTAGGCTTGCAAAAAGTAACCGACCCCCCCCCCCCGCCCTCCCCCCCGCCCGGGCCACGGGTTGGGGGGGGGGGGTGTCTAATGATTTTTCTTTTTTTTCTCCCCCCCCGGGGGGGGCCCGCCCCTCCCTTCCTCTCTTCTCTCCCCCCCCCCCCCCGGGGGGGGGCCCTCCCTGCCCCCCCCGCCGGGGGGTTTTTTGCGGGGCGGGGCGGGGGGGCCCCCGTCCTTTTTTTTTTTGCGTTACAAAGCATATAGCTTGCAGCCTGAGGGATAGCCGACAGCCTAGCCAAGCCTATGCCATAGCCTACACAAAGCCATTACATACTAAAATTTTTCTCTTTCACTACTTGTGCCGACGAGGTAGCCATTAGGTATTCGCGGTTTAGGCGGGCTATGTTAGTTACCGAAATTTGTTTGGGGCATTCGGCTTCGCAGGCATAGGTGTTGGTACAGCTACCAAAGCCTTCGGCATCGTGTTGTTCCACCATATTTAGTACCCTAAGCGAGCGCTCGGCTTGTCCTTGTGGCAATAGGGCAAACTGCGATACTTTGGCACTCAAAAACAACATTGCCGACGAGTTTTTACAAGCCGCTACACATGCTCCGCAGCCGATACATTCGGCGGCATCCATGGCAAGGTCGGCGGTTATTTTGTCGATAGGTATGGCATTGGCATCAACGGCGCTGCCCGTATTAACCGATATATAGCCCCCTGCTTGTATGATGCGGTCAAAGGCTCCGCGATTAACCGATAAATCTTTGATAACCGGAAAAGCACCTGCACGAAACGGCTCGATAGTAATAGTTTCGCCATCTTTAAACGAGCGCATGTGCAGTTGGCAAGTAGTGGTGGCTTTAAGTGGACCATGTGGTTTGCCATTTATTACCATACTACACATACCGCAAATACCTTCGCGGCAGTCGTGGTCAAATGCCACGGGGTCTTTGCCTTCTTTTATAAGGTGCTGGTTAAGAATGTCCATCATCTCTAAAAACGACATATCGGTAGTTACATCGTTTAGTTGATAGGTTTCGAGTTTACCTGCTTCTTTGGCGTTGCGTTGTCGCCATATTTTCAGCGTGATTTTCATATGCTGGGTTATTTTTTTGTTTAAATGAGCTGTTGAATAGTTTGGGTTATTGTTTTAAATTCGAGTAAATCATCAGCGTCTATGTCTGTTAGTGTACAGATATTTAGGTGATTGAATGCTTCGTATACTTCATCTTTAAAACCTTTTATTGTAGTTAAACCTGCATTGTATTGTGTTGAATAAAGTACCTGTATTTGATGCCCATGCGTAGGATCTGTAAAATTAGTAGGTTTCAATCCTTTTTTCATGTCAAAAAACTTTTTTTGCATGGCAGTAAAATTAGCAGAAAAATAGTCATGAGATTTACAAGATTCAGCAGATATTCCATATCCCTTAGCAAATAGCCATTCCAAAAGTGATTTATCGGGTAAATAATTTTCTATTTCGCTGTTTTTTAATACCATAAAGGTAAAATCTTTTTCGTTGCAAATTTTTTGGTACTCTGCAATTTTCAAGTCGTTCAAGGTATCTGTAGGATATTTTTTGTCACTATCAATAATACAAAGAACGCGTCTAGGGTGTATAATTCGTTCTAACTGATTATATGTAGTAGAACCTCCGCCATGTATAATTTCTATAATCTGATATTCAGCTAAAATTTCGAATTCTTTTGTTGGTTTGTTAGTTGTTGGATTTATGAAATTATAGACATTTTGCAAAAAACATTGATCCGATGTATCGTTTTCGACTACAATTGATAATGGTTGGCATAGGTAGGTTTTGCTTGCTTCGATTGCCACAAAATGAATACAAAGGGTAGTTTGATTATTTAGTTGCGTTTCAGTCATTACGTGGTTGTCAAAAAAAGTAGCAATACTAGCTTTACCTACTTGGCTTTTGATAAAATCTTGCGTTGTCACCAATATAGTTGGTTTAAATTGAGTGATAGTTTTTCTGCTAAACTTTTTTATGTCCGATTTTTCTAGATCAGGGAAAAGGTTAGAATCTAAAATCTGGTCAATTGGGTCATCTTTATCGATGTAAAGTTCGTGTAAACCATCGGCAATAGCTATTAATATTCGGCGAATTTCGCGTTGTATTATTTTCTCACCATTCAGGGCTTTTTTCCATAGTTTAGTAGAAATTTGTATTACCATGCCAAATCGGTTATTTTTTTAGGTGTTTGCAATTTGGTAATAGCTCGTGCCTCTATATAATCGGCATCAAAAAACTCTTCCGGAAAATCAAATGTTTGGGCATCTTCGTCCCACTGTACGCGTTTAATTTCCGAACCAATGCCTTCTTTTTTGCGCTCTACGAAATAAATAGCCACATCGCTGGGCGAGATTTTGCCTTCTAGTATACGGCGTTGCAGGCGTAACACTAAGGTTTCGCTGTGTGTTTCTAGTAAAAAGCGATTGTTCGAGTGTAGTTTGGCACTAGCTATAAACACATCGGCTAGTTCGGCTTGTGCATAAGGGTTAAGGTTACTTTCGGGCTCTTCAATAATAATAGTTGAAAAGGCAGATTGTTGGTCGGCTAATACTGATTGTACAAAAACGGGCAATACCTGAACTATTCCTGCACCTACATCGGGTAATATATTTTTAACACCATTCTCGTCTATTATTTCAATGATAAGTGTATTATTTCTAAATGTTTCAACCTCTATTGTTATTTTCAAATGTTTTTTTAACAAATCGTTAAGCTTATCAAAAAAAACTGTGTTCTTTTGATCTTTTTGATATCCTAAAATATCTGGTAAGTGTTGTGCTTGTTCGCCTACTTCTTTTTCGCCTTTAGGATTATATACATAGCTGTATTGTGGCGGTGGGTGATTGGCGGTTAGATAAGTAGTAGTACCTGCAAAAGAATGCAAAAAACTTTATATTATTAATTAGGTTCTAACATCTATCTCTTACTCTGGTGTAAAATATTAGGTATAAATCCATAAACAAAAGGGAGGTATATGTTGAATTAATTTTTCATTTATAATAATCCCTTCTGTCTCTATCAAAAATGCTTCTTATGGCGAATTTCGGTGTAATTTAATCGATATATCGATTTAGTGCCTTTTCGAGTCCTAACTCGGAACGCAAATTTGTAGTGGTCTTCTCCATCCCCAAACTGAGGAAAATTAGGGAAGAGTAAAACTAAATTCAAATCCTATATTTAATTTCACATCATGATTAAATACAGTGGTTTTATAATCTCTTTCAAATAAAAAAGCAGGACTATTTTTATTTATCGTATTACAAAGCATTTTTAAAAAGCGCAAAGCACTACTTTTTCCGCTGTTATTTTTGCCATAAAACAAGGTAATAGGCTTAATTTCTATTTCGCCAGTATCTTCAAAACATTTGAAGTTTTTAAGTCTGAAGCTTTTCATTTAAATTTTATTTTTCAAGTTGTAATTCAAAAGGCGCAAACTTGTCACTTTGTGGGCAGGCAAAAGGTGCAATCAGCACCGAATATGGAACTGCGCGAAGCAAATGCATTTTTAATTAAATACCACCTTCCTTCTTAGTAATAGAAAGAAGGTGGTATTTTTTATCCTTATTTATAACTTCGTTCGCTGGGGTGTACTACTTCGTAATCCAATGGTTCTTTTACTAAGGTTGGATTGTTGATGTCGTATTGCCAAGCGGCTACGTACATATATTCGCTGTCGTTGCGTTTTGCTTCGCCGTCTTCTGTCACCGACTCGGCACGGAAGTGACCGCCGCACGATTCGTTGCGTTCAAGGGCATCAATTACCATTAGTTCGCCAAGCTCTAAAAAGTCGGCAACGCGTCCTGCTTTTTCTAGTTCGGGGTTAAACTCGTCGGCATTGCCCGATACTTTTACATTTTTGTAAAACTCGTCGCGCAAGGCTCTTATTTCTTTACGGGCTTGGGTTAAGCCTTGAGCGGTGCGTTCCATACCGCATTTATCCCACATAATTTTGCCTAATTCCATATGAAACTCATCTACGGTTTTGGTACCATTGATGTTTAACAGTTGGTTAATTTGGTCTTTTACTTGTTTTTCGGCTGTGGCAAAGGCTGGGTGATTGGTGTCTATGTGCGGGGTGCGTATTTCTTTTGACAGATACGAGCCAATGGTTACGGGCAATATAAAATAGCCGTCGGCTAAGCCTTGCATTAATGCCGATGCGCCAAGGCGGTTAGCTCCGTGGTCGCTAAAATTGGCTTCGCCAAGGGCATATAAGCCAGGTATGTTGGTGCTTAGTTCGTAATCTACCCACAAGCCGCCCATGGTATAATGCACCGCAGGGAATATTTTCATGGGTCGCTCGTAGGGGTTTTCGTCGGTGATACGTTGGTACATATCAAATAGGTTTCCGTATCGTTCGGCAATTTTGTCTTTACCAAGGCGTTTAATGGCGTCCGAAAAGTCGAGGTAAACGGCTTGTCCTTTTTCGCTTACGCTGTTACCCGCATCGCAAACTATTTTGGCGGCGCGGCTGGCTACGTCGCGCGGAACCAAGTTACCAAATGCTGGGTAGCGGCGCTCTAAGTAATAATCGCGGTCTTCTTCTTTTATTTCTAGCGGATTTTTTAGGCGGTCTTCTTTGCGTTTGGGTACCCATACACGTCCGTCGTTACGTAAGCTTTCGGACATAAGGGTTAGTTTTGACTGGAAGTGTCCCGAAACGGGTATGCAAGTGGGGTGTATTTGGGTAAAGCAAGGGTTGGCAAACAACGAGCCTTTTCGGTGTGCTTTCCAGGCGGCGGTTACGTTGCTGCCCATAGCGTTGGTTGATAAGAAAAAAACGTTGCCATAGCCCCCTGTTGCCAACACAACGGCGTGTGCTCCGTGTCGTTGTATTTCGCCCGATACCAAATCGCGGGCAATAATGCCGCGTGCTTTGCCGTCTATGAGTACTACGTCGAGCATTTCGTGGCGGGTAAACATTTCTACGGTTTTGGCGTTTATTTGGCGCTCTAAGGCACTGTAGGCACCCAAAAGCAGTTGTTGTCCTGTTTGTCCGCGTGCATAAAAGGTGCGCGAAACTTGTACGCCACCAAACGAGCGGTTGGCTAACAAGCCGCCATATTCGCGGGCAAAAGGCACGCCTTGTGCTACGCATTGGTCTATGATGTGGGTGCTACATTCGGCAAGGCGATGTACGTTGGCTTCGCGGGCGCGGTAGTCGCCGCCTTTTATGGTATCGTAAAATAGGCGCCAAACGCTGTCACCATCGTTTTGGTAGTTTTTGGCGGCGTTAATACCACCTTGTGCTGCAATGCTGTGTGCGCGGCGTGGCGAGTCTTGAAAGCAAAAACATTTTACGTTATAGCCCAACTCGCCAAGTGTGGCTGCTGCCGATGCACCTGCCAAGCCCGAGCCTATTACAATAACATCGATACGACGTTTGTTGGCGGGCGATACAAGTGGTACGGACGAGCTGTAACTTGTCCATTTGTCGGGCAGGTTGCCTTTGGGTATTTTGGAATCTAGTTGCATTTATGAGTGTTTTATTATTTTACAATAATATAAATTGAGTGGGTAAGGTGGTTGTTTGAGGATAGTTTTATACTATTTTTTCTTCTATCCAATCTGTAATAGCTGTAAGAGAAATAATGCCCGATGCTATTTTGATGACAAAATCGTACTTTTCGGTTTGTGTGGCATTAATATCCTTGCCATAAAGCATCAGCATAAGACGCATTAACACGTAACCAGTCCGTTTGTTACCATCTATAAATGGGTGGTTGACCACCACACTTTCGACAAGAGCGGCTGCTTTTTGAGCAGGAGTTGGATAAAATTCGACATCACCAAAACCCGAAAAGGGTCTTGCAAGTGCTGACTCAAGCAAATTTATGTCTCTTACACCAGTACTTCCACCAAACTCTTCGATTAGTTTTTCGTGGATGATTAATACATCTTGTAGCGTAATCATTGAGCTAATTTTTCGAGTAGTTCTTTATCTTCCTCCAAAATTTTGCGCAAAAAAGTAGTTACTTGTACTTTAGGTTGTGGTTGTTGCGACACTGTTTGTAAATAATCGAGCACATTTATTAACACTTCGTCGGGCAGATGTTCGACAATAGTGTTGATTTTTTGTCTGGTTTCGATAGTTGTCATATTTATAGTTAATTTTGCGCCATAAAAAACACATATAGTGGTTGTATGGCAAAGCCAAGCGGTATGAGTATGCCCAAAGCAATGCCCACAAATTTGATAAGCGGAGTGTATTTAGAGTGGTTAAGCCCCAATGTTTGGAAACCGCTTTGAAAACCGTGTAGTAAGTGATAGGCAAGTGCTACCAACGACACCAAATAAAATGCCACATACCACCATTGTTTAAAGGCTACCATTACCAATGTATAGAGGTCTTTGTGTCCCCATTGGTCGTTGCCAACTGCGCCAAAGTGCATCTCGAACCAAAAGCTTTTCATGTGTATAACCAAAAAAAGCAATATAATACTACCCAACAAAGCCATATTGCGCGATTGCCAAGTGCTGCTAGTAGGCGTAACGGCATATTTTTGTGGGCGCGCTTTACGGTTGTTCCATGCCAACGACAAGCCGTCGTAGGCATGAATTAAGAAAAATGCGTAGGTGACGTAAGAAATAATTTTGATGAGCGGAAAATGCGTCATAAACTCGGCATAGGCGTTAAAAGCCTCGCCGCCATCGTTTTTTAGCAATTGTAAGTTACCGCTCATGTGTACAATTAAAAAAGTATACAAAAACAAGCCGGTAATGCTCATTGTAAACTTCTTGCCGATAGACGACTGCAGGAAGTTCGTTATCCAATTCATAGCAAAGTTTTATTGATGATTAAAATGAAAAAAAACAATAATTGTGCAATTATACAAGAAATAAGCAAGTTAATAGGCTATTTTTTGCAAAATGTAGGCGATTTTTGCTGTTAAATAGCTTGTTTTGTTGCGTAATACCCTATTTTTGCCCAACTTTAAATTTTGGGCAAAGATAAGCCAAAAAAAGCGCAAATTATAGCATTGTAAAACAATAATTTTGGAACCCCAAAATTTATTGTTTTACAATGGGTTTTGGGTTGTAAAAACGCGTTTTTTGAAAAATACACTTAAAAAAAATAATTTATGTTAGATGTGTTTCGTCGTTTTCGTTTCTTTTTGCATCGTTTAGTGCGGTTCGAGTATTGGAGTATGCATACTTTTTATGCAATACCGGCTTTGTATATAGTATATTTGGCGATAAAAGCACGCTCGCTTACTTTTTTTGCGGCAGTTAACCCTGCTTTGCGCATGGGTGGTGCCGTAGGATACGATAAATACGAGGCTCAAAAATTGATAGACGAACAGTATCTGCCCAAAACTTGCTTTTTTGTGGCTAAAACACCTGTGCAAACTATATTACAACAAATGGAGCTAAACGGCTTGCAGTTTCCGGTAATTGCCAAACCTAATATGGGCGAGCGCGGTGTAGGGGTAGAAAAACTAAATACATCAGCCGATTTAACGAACTATATAGCTAATTTTAATGGCAATTTTATGTTGCAAGAGTTTTTGCAACTGCCCCTTGAGTTTGGTGTTTTTTATTATCGTATGCCCGACAAAAG
Source organism: Sphingobacteriales bacterium (assembly GCA_016718845.1). Lineage (GTDB taxonomy): Bacteria > Bacteroidota > Bacteroidia > Chitinophagales > UBA2359 > JAEUUX01. The sequence goes on along the minus strand of JADKCK010000001.1, from coordinate 60,131 downwards.
CAGTAATGGCGTAATTTCTGTAACACAAAAACAATTTATGCAACTTACAGGTAATGGCAAGTTGAGTATTTTGCAACTTATGCAAAATAGCCCGCGTTATATATTGCAAATACCCCGACTAAAACAAAAAATGGGCGATGCCCTACACCAAATTCTATCGAAAGGGCAAACTTATTTGCTTGAGCCAATTGGTAATCACAACAGAGGAACCATTTTTTTAGATGCCAACTATTTATTGAGCGAACAACTATCGGCGGTGTTCGATAACATTGTGGAACCCATGAATGGCTTTTTTTATGGCAGATTTGATATAAAAACCACATCGCCCGAAGATTTATTGATGGGCAAAAACATAAAAATAATGGAGGTAAATGGGGTGGCATCGGAGCCTGCACATATTTATCAACCCAATAATAGTTTGTTAAATGCCTACCGCGATGTATTTAAACACCTAAACCTAATTTATAAAATAGCTCAACAAAATCATCAACAGGGTTTTAAGTACCCAAGTTTTGCCGAGTTTAAAGAAGCCTTAAAGCGTGGAAAATAAATTTGATTGTCATACACATCAACAGCAACCTATTAATGGTATTCGCAATTTTCATCAGCAACAAAAACAGGCTTTTGATGATTATGCCTTGCCTTGTTCGGTGGGTTTGCACCCGTGGTTTGTAGATGCCCAAAATTGGCAAACCGACCTACATTGGTTGCAACAAGCTGCCCAACAACCCAAAGTTGTTGCCTTGGGCGAGTGTGGCTTAGATGCTTTGCGCGGTGCCGATTTAGCCACACAACAACAAGCATTTATTGAGCAACTGCAATTGGCACAACAGCTACGCAAACCGCTAATTGTGCATTGTGTACGGCGTTTTAACGAGCTAATTGCTATTGCTAAAAAACACAATACAAAACAAGTAACACCCATTATTGTTCATGGGTTTAACAATAAAGCAAGTGTTTTACATAGTTTGTTAAACGAGGGTTTTTATGTGTCGTTTGGGGCGGCTTTGTTGCAGCAAAACTCGGCGGCAGCAAAAGCATTGTGTTTAACGCCACTCAATCGGGTTTTGTTAGAAACAGACGACAGCACCGCCAGCATTGAGCAAATTTATCAACAAGCAGCTACTTTACTGCAACTTAATGTGGCAGATGTTGTACAACAAATACAACAAAATTGGGAGCAATTAGTTGACAATAGCTAAACACGTGTTTGTTTTATTTTTTTACAAAATCCCAAAAACATAGTAACTTATTTTGCACAAAAAGATGCCTATTTTTTGTTAAAATAGGCATCTTTTATTGCTCTGTTATTTGCTATTTACAACCTATAGTTTAGTACTTACAATTTAATTCCTTCCTATTTTTATGTGCAAACTGTTGCCCGCGTTGGGTATATTTATTTGCCGATAACCTACCAAATAAGGCACGCGCCCCCTATATTTTACGGCAAACAAATGAAAATTACCTGCTGTAAGTTCGTTTTTGCCACTGCGGTACATTTTTATGTCCTTAATTAACTCAATGGCGTTGCATTTGCCCAAATAATTAGGGGGCAAGCAAGCAGTTCCGCCGCGCTGGGTAAGTTGTTGGGTAGTTAGCAAATAAAATTTTATGTTCGATGCATCTAACACCTCGTTTTGGTTGTTTACGGGCAGTAGCTCGGTGTTATAGGTAGGTTCGTAGCAGGCTTGGCAGCACCATATCGCCAAAATACACACTAAATAGCGCATTTATTTTAGTTTTGGGTAGATGAATTGATTGCTTTGACACGGTTGTATTGAAAACAAATAAACAACAAAGTACTTAACAACAACAAACCTACTGCTTGGTGCAACACGCCCCAAAACACAGGTATACCTTGTTTTGACAACAACAAAACCGTTGCCCCCAAACTAATTTGAACAACCAACAACAGCAATAATAAATTAGTTGTTTTGTGTAAATACGGGTTGGTGGTTACAACACGGCGCACTTGTATCCAAAACCAAATAATTAGCACTGCCAAAATATAAGCTAATGTGCGATGTATAAATTGAATGGTGGCAATGCCCTCGAAAAAGTTTTTGTAAAAAGGGGTTTCGCCAAACAAATTAGCGGGCAGCCACGAGCCATTATAATCGGGGAAAGACGGAAAAAACATAGCGGCATGTAAGCCCGACATAAATCCGCCGTAGGCTATTTGCAACAACACCAGTGGCACTAAGGCATAAGCCCAACGTTGTGTAGCTGGGTGCGTTATTTTTTGCGATGGCAACAGCAACAAATCGGCGGCAAACCACAGTATATAGGCAAATAACACAATTGCCAACAACAAATGTGCCGTTAGCCTGTAGTGGCTAACCCACGGCATATCTACCAAACCACTTGCCACCATAAACCAACCCAACACACCTTGTGCGGCATATAAGGCAAACACGGTACCAAACCTAAACACCGTTTGGCGGTCTAAACGCCTATAAAAATAGGCAAACAAACCCACCAAAAACACAAAACCAAAGCGCCCCCAAAGGCGGTGCAGCCACTCCCAGAAAAAAATAGCTTTAAACTCGGGCATGCTCATGCCTTTGTTTAGCTTGTGGTATTGTGGTGTTTGTTGATACAATTGGAATGCATCGTCCCAAGCCTTGTCGGTAAGCGGAGGTAGCGTGCCCGTTACAATGTCCCAACGGGTGATAGACAAACCCGAACCTGTAAGGCGGGTAGTGCCACCTAATATTACTTGAAAATAAATGATGAATAAGGTGATGATTAACCCAATGGCTAATTGTTTTTTTGTTTTGTTGTCCATTGTTGTTGTTTCGATGAAGAGATGGCTTTGATTACTATTAAAGTACCCATGCCGATACAAGTATCGGTACTACCAGCCTAAAACTAACCTTTATATACCACCGTAAAGGGAATAATTAAAGGGTTCTTGCAAATGAAGAGATGAGATTTATTTTCTGTTTTTTACAAAGTCAAAAATTGCTCCAACACCAGCACCTATGGCTAATCCCATTGCTATGGTTAAAGATGTATTTTCTGAATAATTGCCATAAACTAGTCCAAATAAAAGCCCAAGTGCAGCTCCAATGCCAACACCATTTCCTGAATTTCTGTTTTTGTTTTCTGTCATAATCAAAGTTTTTGCGGTTACTTATTTTTGTAGCTTATTTGATGGTTGTTGTATCGGTTTTTACAATAATAACTAACAGCCGATAACCATAAAAAACGCCCACAAAGATAACACTTTGGGGCGGGCAGATGTTCAATTTAGTAATAAATGACCAAGTTATTTTTTTACTCAAAAAAAAGTGTGTAACTTGCGCACCCAAATAGCTTACTTATGTCTTTACGTACCCTTACAATTGTTTATTTTTTGTTTTTATTGGGCGATATATTAGGTATTATTACCGATGTACCTTTGTTGCGCTATGTGTTTAAACCCTGTTTGATGATTATATTGGGCATAGCCTATTATACACAAACCCACAAACCTTTGCAAACCTCTAGCAAATGGTTGTTGGGGGCAATAGCTTTGTCGTGGTTAGGCGATGTGGCTTTGTTGGGCAGCAGCGATATAGCTTTTCAGTTGGGTTTAGTATCGTTTTTGCTGGCACATTTGGCGTATATAGTGGTGTTTAGCAAAAACAAACCTGCCAATATACCGGCTATATTGGTGCAAAAGCCTTATTTTTTGCTGCTTTTTGTGGCTTATTGGGCAGGGTTTTTGTATTTGCTGCGCAACATCGGCGATTTTTTTATACCCGTTACGGTGTATGCAACAGTGTTGTTGGGCATGGCAGCGGCGGCGTTTAACAGGTTTGGTTGGGTGTCGGAGGCTAGTTTTAAATGGGTATTTATGGGTGCTTTGTTGTTTTTATTCTCGGATTCGTTGATTGCCATTAACAAATTTTTGGTACCTATGCCCTTTGCCGATATTTGGATAATGCTGCTTTACACCACCTCGCAATACCTAATTGTGCGCGGTTGCCTAATGCACGAACAACAAAGTTAAACTATTTGCGGGTATTTATATTATATTTGCTCAAGCGGCGGATACCCGCAAAACAGGTTTTATAAAGGGCGCACTTCCAAATAATTATTCTACTAACTTACATATCAATATTAGGCTCAAAATAAACACTGCCATCGCTTAGGTTTAGGGCGCATAAGTATCCGGCATCGTCAAATTTACCTTTGTATACGCAGCCCGCATCAATATTAACCGGAAAATTGGGGATATGGGTAATTTCCATTTGCTTTTCTAATACATATTTACTTTGCGGGGTGTGCCCATGAATAATGCGTTTGCCGCGCAGTAGTGGGTAGTTTACATCTTTATACCAATTGCGTATCCAAAGCATAGCGGTTGTATCGCCCAAAAAATTAGTGCCGTTGGCAAAGTTAAAACCTGCATGAACCAAATAATAGTGCGGTATATCAATATAAAGCTCCATTTTACTTATAAACGAAATATACTCGTGTGGTAAGCTGGCAATACTTGTTACATCAAAACTAATTAGTGTTTGTATGCCACCATTGCGTAGCCATAAAGATGCACTATCGGGTTCGTTGTATGCTTGCAACAGCAATTGTTCGTGATTACCCAACAAACATCGCACATAATAACCATTAGTTATCAAGTTTTGGATAGTGTCGAGTACGCCTTTGCTGTCGGGACCTCGGTCTATATAATCGCCCAGCAAATAAAGTTGGTCGTTTTTTTGCAAATTAAGGGTCTCGAACAATAGTTTCTGAAACGTTTTGTTGCAGCCATGTATGTCGGATATGGCAATTTTTCGGGTCATAATGCTTGGTGTTTTGTTAATACGTAGGTTGGTATTAAGTAATATGAGTTAAAAATTGGGGAATTTAACAGTATTGTTCTCATGTTACGCACAATAGGATACAGATTTTAAAAATAATTTAATTTTAATTTAAAAGCTAAATGGTATTTAGCCCATTTTCATGTGCTATGGTAATATGCGATAAGTGAATATTGTATATGTTTTGATATCTGTATAGTTTTATCTTGCAAAGATAGGCATTTTTTGCTAAATACCCGCGTTTATTTATACCAAACCAATTGCATTTGCATAAAAATTAAAATACTTTTTAATATTTTACAAAAATAAAAAATATAGATTGGTAGTTTTTTATCTTTTTGCATTAGCCACATTAATTTATCATGATTTATTTAACGTTATTATTGCTTATTTGCTCAATAAGTTATGTAGGCTTACTGCTTTTTTACGCATGGGCATTTCAAAAAATACCCACTTTCAACACCCAACTTTATCCTCAACAATTACCGCCCATAACCGTTATTGTACCAGCCCGCAACGAGGCTGCAAATATTGTGGACTGCCTTAATAGCATTGCTCAACAACAATATCCTGCCCACAAACTACACCTTATTGTTATCGACGACCACTCAACCGACAATACACCCCAATTAGTCGACCGTTTTATTGCCCAAAACCCACAATTAAATGCACAACTTTTGCTGTTAGCCCAGCATCTATCGCCCAAAACCCACCTTAACAGCTACAAAAAAAAAGCCCTCGAAGTAGCCATTGCCCACGCCCAAACCAACTGGCTTGTAACCACCGATGCCGATTGTGTTGCCGCATCGCCGCATTGGTTGGCTACACTTTTAGGATTTGCAATTACCCAAAACGCCGTATTTGTAACGGCTCCCGTTTTGTTTTCACCCGTTAATGCGCTATTCGATAAGTTTCAGGCATTAGATTTTGTGGGCATGATGGTAACAACCGCCGCATCGGTGCAGCACCACTTAGCCGACATGTGCAACGGAGCTAATTTGGCTTATCAACGCAACGTTTTTTACGAGGTAAATGGTTTTGCAGGCATCAATCACCTTGCCTCGGGCGACGATATGCTGCTAATGGCAAAAATAAGCAAACAATACCCCGCACAAGTCGCATCTTTAAAATCGCTCGAAGCCCTTGTTACAACACCCCCTCAAGCCAATATTACCGCATTTTTCTGGCAACGCATCAGGTGGGCATCAAAATCGGGGGCATACACCAAATGGCAAACCCAAGCTGCCCTGCTGGTGGTTTTGCTAACCAATGTAGCCTGTTGGGCAATGTTGATATACGCTTTTATAGCACAAAACAAATTTGTTTGGACACAAACAATTGCCTTTTTTGCCGCCAAATTTATCGCCGATGCCATCTATCTATACACTGGTTGCCGTTTTTTTAAACGCACCCGCTGGATGTACGCATTTTTACCTGCCCAAATTATACACCTTATATATATTGCCGTTGTGGGGATAAGCGCTAACTTTGTGCGCTATAACTGGAAAGGGCGCAAGGTAAAATGATATCTAAAAATTAAAACACTTATTGATTAAATGCTTTTTTTGAGAAAAATTCCCCTTCATAACCCCAAACTATCGCCTTAAATAGTCGCGGTTTTCTGCCTGCCCAAACACCACAGCCACCGTTGGCGGACTTCACGCCGCTCTGCAGCCTGCGCAGCTTGCCCAAACTATTATCAATAATCCACCTTTGTATAGTCAACAATACCGTTTATTTTACCCGCTGTATACAAAAACTTAAAAACATAAATAGTGAATATCCTTTCGCCCAATCAAAAAGCCATACGCCGTTTGTTGCGCAACCGTTCGGCGGTTTTTGGCTTAATTGTTATCATAATAGCCACTTTTATTGCCCTATTTGCCTACTTTTTAGCCCCCGACCACACCCCCAATGCCAACAACCAAATACTGGAGTTAGCCAATCAGCCGCCGGGTTTTAAAGTGCAATTATTGCAACAAATCAAACCCACACCCACCCAAACCACCAATGTTTTTGCCCAACTGTTAAACGGTGCCGAAACACCCTATAAAAGCATACCCATTAGCCGCTATCAATTTATCAAGCACCAATTAGCTATACAAAAATACACCAACAACCAACAATCAACCACCACCGATACGCTACTGTTGCCCGCTGTATTGTATAACTTAGCCGATAGTGCAAATGTACAAGTATCGAACAACCAAATTAGTTTTATTGCCCAAAATGGCACAACCCAAACTGCCAACATAACCGACCTGCAAAACCAAATAAGCCAACGCATTGTACAAAAAACCTACTGGCTTGGCACCGACAAATTTGGGCGCGACAATCTAAGTCGGCTTATTTTAGGCGTGCGCATATCCCTATCGGTGGGCTTAATGGCAGTGCTAATTGCCCTACTTATTGGCGTAACATTGGGCGCAATAGCAGGCTATTTTGGCGGCTGGATAGACGATGTAATTATGTGGATAATTAGCGTGTTTTGGCCCATACCCTTATTGTTATTGGTATTTGCATTGGTATTGGCAATGGGGCGCGACTTTTGGCAAATTTATTTAGCCGTAGGATTAACCATGTGGGTAGAAGTAGCACGTATGGTGCGCGGACAAGTACTAAGCATGCGCCAAAAAGAATTTGTTGAGGCGGCATACAGCCTAGGGGTAGGACATACTCAAATTATTTTCAAACATATTTTGCCCAACATAATGGGTCCTATTGTGGTGGTGGCAGCCAGCGATTTTGCATCGGCTATCATCATCGAGGCAGGTTTAAGTTTTTTAGGTATTGGCGTGCAACCACCTACTCCGTCGTGGGGTAGTATGCTCAACGAATATTATGGATACATTGGTACTTCAAAAGCATTTTTGGCACTTATACCAGGCTTTGCCATTATGTTGCTAGTGTTGGCATTTAACCTACTTGGCAATGGCTTGCGCGATGCCTTAGATGTAAAAGGAAACCTAATAAAAAGCTAGATTTATTATTATTTAAACCAATAACTATTTCAGTTGCTTAATGCACACTACACCAGCTATCTACCAAAAATAAAGCGCATTTTATGAACAATAAACTTGGGTTAACACCAATAAAGCCACCGCAGGGTGGCTTTATTGGTGTTAAAATGGTAAATTTGGTAGTGCCAAAAAAAATGAAGGACATCCTTGCGGATGCCCTTCTGCTTCAAATCACTACACTCAACTCGTTTAATAGACTACAAAGATACGCCAATGTCACATTAATTGTACAAAAAAACCTCCTTTTTTAAATAACTTGACAAACATTTGACAATTCAAATACTTTGTTATTATTTTAAACTATTTTAGCCTAATAATCAATGACATACAAATACCACTTGAAATTGTTTTGTTTTTTTTTAACTATCGTAATTCTTGTACATGTTGTGCTTGCTTTGTTCTTTTTGCACAAATTTTCGGAAGGCGATTTGGTTATTGCCGAAACAAATGTTTATAAACCAGCCAAACCATACAAATATTTATTTATCGGCGACTCGCATTGCCAAAAAGCCGTTGATACTTCTATTGTAAAACAAGCCATAAAATGGGCAGGCGGTGGCGAAAACAATATTGTTCGTTATTATAAAATAAAACATTTGTTAATACACACCAAAGCACCTAAATATTTGCTGTTAAGTAGCGATTTAACTACTTACACCACTACAACAGCCAACTATATGCGCAATTATTTTTACTACAACCGTTTGGTGGATTTTAACGAATGGGGGCAAATAAAGGGTGCTAAATGGGCAACCGTAGCCAATGCCTATAAATACAAGCTGTTTCCGTATATCGAAACGCGCGACATATATTTGCGCACCACCGAAAATTTATTGTTAAAAAAACAAGCCCATTCTATCGCCCAAAAAACGTCCAACCAAAACCAACAACAAGCCACCGATTTTGTGGAAAATGCTATGTTACCCCAAAACTCAACAGCTTGTTTGTACGACACTGTGGCACTTGTGTACCTAAAAAAAACCCTCGATTTGTGCGCCCAATACCAAATTAACGTGCTTTTTGTGCAATATCCCCTGTCAAAATACCTAATTAAGGCTTTTGAAACACGAGTAGGCACAGCCCAAATAACTCAACAGCCAGTACATCAATTAATTGAGCAATATCCCAATGCGAGTATCTTAAATTACGAACAAATTTTTGTTAACAACGACCAATATTTTGCCGATTGCCAACACCTAAACTTAGCAGGAGCGAGTGCTTTTTCTGCCATTTTGCAACACGATTTACAAAATCTAACCCCAAACTAAACATAGTTTTGGGGCACTACAACAAAAATTGTGGGTAACCACATTGGTTTTATTGGTAAGCTTGGGTTTAAACCCTAAAAAAAATTCCTGTTTTCTTTATCACAAGAAAATAGGAATTTTTTAATTATTGGCAGATATGTTTAGTTGTTTGTGCTTATCTTGCGCACCTAATCATTCGGGCATTGCCATTTATGTCTAGTTTAATTTGGGTGTTGCAAAAACCATGTTCTTCGGCTAAATTGGCAGTTTCTTGTGCATAGTTTTGGTGGATTTCGAAAAACAGCCAGCCATTTGGGTTAAGGTGTTGTTGGGCAAATTGCAAAATGGCATCGTAAAACAACAACACATTATTGGCGGGGGCAAAAAGAGCTAAATGAGGCTCGTAGTTTAGTACATTGGCATCGAGGGTATCTTTTTCGTTGTCGGCAATATAGGGTGGATTACTTACAATTATGTCGTAGGTGTTAAATAGGCTATATTGGTTGGTATCGAGTATATCGGCACAAATAAATTGTATGGTTTGGTGGTATTTTTGGGCATTGAGTTGGGCTATGGCAAGGGCGTTTCGGCTAATGTCGGTGGCGGTAACTGCCAAATTGGGTAATATTTGGTTAAGGGCTACGGCTATGCAACCGCTGCCTGTGCCAATGTCGAGCAGTGCAATGGTTTGGTTGGGTGTAAATTGGGTTTTTATGGTTTGTTGTATCCAATCTACTAGTTCTTCGGTTTCGGGGCGTGGTATCAGCACGTCGGGCGATACGTTTAAAGTTAGACCGAAAAATGGGGCTTCGCCTATTATATATTGTATGGGTTTGTGTTGCAGTAGTTGGTCGCTTATATCGTTTATGGTTTGTTGTTGTTGCTTGCTTGGTTGTTCGTTGAGGCAGCTTAGCAATTGCACCCGCGAGTAGGTTGTGGCATACTCAAGTGTCCAGAGGGTTAAGGCTCGGGCTTCGGCTGGGTCGTATATAGATAGCAGTTTAGTTTGCAGTTGTTGTAGTTGGTGTTGTAGGGTGGGCATGGGGTTATTTGTGCTTTAATTGTATGTCAATGATATATTGAAAAACGCCCAATAATAGTGCTATATCTGTTTCGTGGTATCTGTCTTGGTCTATAAATAAAGTGCTATTTTTTAGCATCATAAAGCGCCATTCTGTTCCGGTAGTTACGCATCCATATATAATATCGCTATCTCTTCCTTTTTTAATATTGTAAGTTCTTGCTCCATACATTTGTGCGGCGCATTGTGGCAACGATGATTCTATGTCGTTTCGTTTGGCTTCGATAACAGCAACAAGTGGCGCGGTAAGTGATTCGTAATGTGGGGCATTGGCAAATATAAAATCTACTTCTCCATTAAGCCCTGTTTCTTTATCGGCATCTAGGTTTGCTCCCGAAAAAAGTTCTATATTTTCTTTGTTTCTAAATCGTACATTTAATAAAATAGGAGCGATTAAAAATTCGGAACGGGCTTTTTCGGATACTAAAGGCATTTCGTGTGCTTGTGCAATTTGGGTACTAAGCAAATCGGACGGAGGGATTTCTTCAATGTTATTAAACAATATTTTTTTATACTGATTAATACCAAATTTTATTTTTAGTTCTTCGAAGGTAAAATCAGAATATGCCATTTTGTTGTTTTTTTGTTGGAAAAATATATACTTATAATTTACCACCTTTTGCCTAACATAATGCGCAGGTATAGGTTGGTAAAAAAGTAATTGGGTTTTTCGTTTACCATAAGTTGTATGCCTTGTGGTTTGCCCTCGAACACGCCGCCAAGGTCGGGCATATAGGCATTAACCATTGCTCCTACTTCAAGGGCTTTTACAAACTCGTGATACGATGCCCAATCGAAATTAATGGCTACTTTGGTTTGTATGCCCGGAAATATTTTTGTATCGCCCCAGCCATATCTAAAGCCTGCGGCGCTATAAATTAAGTTAGGATTTAGGAAAAGGCTTTCGTTTTCGGGCGAGTAGGCTATGTTTTCTTTAATAAGTGTGTTATTTGGTGCAATGCCTTTAATTACGCTTAGGTAATAGGGTTTTTGTAAGCCCAACGAAAAACCACCTGCATAATACACCCCAATGCCAATACCGCTGCGTCGTGCTTTTTCGGACACGGTACGTACCCTGCCTGCGGTGGCGTTTATGGCATAAAAGCTATTTTGTTTGCCAAAAACAAAGCCGCGTATAATGCCTTGTGTCGAGGCAAAAGGGCTTTGTTGGCGTTTTTCTTTGGGGTGGTGTATGTCCATGATTTCTATTTCATAGACAGTTTTTTTAAAAATATTATGGATTTTCACAAAATTGGCATTAATACCAAAGCCGTTTGAGTGCAATTTGGCTCCCAAGGTAAATTCGCGTTTAAACACCACATCGTCGGCGGTTAGTTGGTCGGGGGTGTTTGTAGTTGGGGCTTGGGCATAGGTATTTATGGTGCCAACAAAGGCACAAATTAGGGCTGCAATAAATGACAATGGTTGCCAATTTCGTGAAAATTTCATGGTTATAATTTTAAAAGATAGGGCAAATAAATTTACGAATAATTTACAATCCACGACGAGTAAGCATCTAAAGCAAAGTCGGCTTCGGTGCCTTCTTCCACCGATTTTAGGTACGACAAGGGTATGGTAAATTTCTTTTTGTCGGTTTTTCGGGTTATGTTTGCCATTATTTCTAATAGTTCGTCTTCTATTTCAAAGTCTCGAACCACAAAAGTATCGTTATACGAAGCCTGCGTTTTTTTGAGGTTTGCGTATTCTGTTTGGCTACCTTTCCCCATGATATATTTTTCTTCCCAGTCAAACATTTCGCGTCCGGTTAGTACATATCCTTTTGTAACATACTCTTCTAGGTGGTCGAGGTATAGTTCAAGGGTATCTTCGTTGATGCTTAGGTCTTCGTCGTCTATAATTTCGGCTACGTACTCTCCCATTTCGTCGAGTGGCAACTCATAAGGCTCAATTTCTTCGTTTATTTGGTCAATGGCTTTTGCTACATCTTGCAGCGTGTCGCGCTCGGTGCATATTTCTACCTCATCTTCGCCGAGCCACATGCAGCTCCAATCAAAACCGTCTGTTTCGCAATCCTGAATTGATGCTTTGGGCATGTTTAGTAGTGTAATGCTATCCCAGGCAATTTCTATAGCATTTTCACTTTCTTCAAGTTTAATAACCCTGCCTTGCCAGCCACTTATGTCTGTTTTGTTGTCGTCGGGGTCTAAAACGCCCTTTTTTACTTTTACGCTGTCGCCTACTTTAATGGTCATTGATTGATGATTGTTTTTTTCGTTAGTTTAAAATTGTTTGATATGCTTTTTGTAGTGTTTTATCTTCTTTGTTGATGATAGGATAAAAACCATCGTTGCCCCATAGTTGTCGGGCAAAATAGGCTTTCATGGTAGTTTCTATCAAGCCTCTGTTGGCGTTTAGTTGTTTTTCGTCGAGTATTTTCAGCTCGGTTTTTACGGTTTTTTCGTATTCGTCGAACATGGCGTTTGATATGGTAAAGTTTTTTGCAAAGGCATCAACGGTTGCATATTGTTTAAATTCGGGTTGATGATTGCTGTAATAATTGTACACAAATTGCGGAACAACGCCACGTGCGCGGGCTACAAATGCCGATGATAGTTTTTCGAGTGGCACCGATATATCGGGGCTGATACCGCCGCCGCCATATACTTTTCGTCCTTTTATTTTTGTTTTAAATACTTGGCTGCTATCTATTTTTTGTTTTGCCGATACGCTATCGGGATTTTCCAGTTCGCCGTCTTCGTAGCGGTGTTCTAGGTCTTCTTCGTAGGCATCAATACCATCTTCGTACGATTTTTGGATACATCTGCCCGAGGGTGTGTGATACCTAGCCACGGTTAGGCGCAAAGCACCGCCATTGCTTAGGTCGTATTGCTCTTGCACCAAGCCTTTACCAAACGAGCGTCTGCCAATAATTTCGCCTCTGTCCCAATCTTGCACTGCACCCGACACAATTTCTGATGCCGATGCCGAGCCTTCGTCGACAAGTACTACCAAGTCGCCCTGTTCAAACAAGCCATCGCGTCCGGATTTGTAATCTTTGCGTTTGTAGGTTCTACCTTCGGTGTATACAATAAGGCTTTGTCCGGGTAAAAATTCGTCGGCAATATCTACGGCGGCGTTCAAAAAGCCACCTGGGTTTTGGCGTAGGTCAAGTATTAGTTTGGTCATGCCACTTTCTTTTAGGGCAGCCAGTTTGGTCATAAATTCTTCGTAGGTGGTGGCGCTAAACCGGTTAACTTTTATGTAACCCACTTGGTTGTCCATCATATAACCTGCATCAACGCTTACCAACGGAATTTTATCGCGGGTAATGGTAAAGTCCAACAATTCGGGAACCCCTTTGCGGTAAATACTTACTTTTACTTTGGTTCCGCGAATACCTCGCAATTTTTTTACAATTTGCTCGTTATCCAACTTAACGGCGGTCGAGTCGTTAATTTTTACAATTTTATCTCCTGCCCTAATGCCAAGCGCCTCCGAGGGTCCTCCGGCGATAGGCGTAATAACCACTAAGGTATCTTTTACTATCGAAAATTCAACGCCAATGCCATCAAAATTGCCCTGTAACGATTCTTCTACATCTTGCAATTCGCTGGGCGAGATGTAGCTTGAGTGTGGGTCAAGTTCGTGCAATGCTCGGTTAAATGCTCTGTCGGTAAATTGTTCTACGTTTACGGTATCTACGTACTTTGCTTGCACATAGTTAAGTATCTCATCGAACTCGGAGTTGCCCCTGCCACTTGACAAAAACGAGGATGCCGTTTTTGAGGATTTGCCTTTGATAGACTCGTACATTTTAAAGCCCAACTGCATACCAATGGCTAATACTACAGCAAAAAGCAGTGGGATAAATACGTTGAAGTTGTTTTTTTGCATTATTTTTTGGAGGAGATGATAGATTGTAAAGATGGTTGAAGAGATAAATAGATTATTTGTAGAATAATACTAACTTAAATAATCTCCAAGCTTTTTGTTACTGTCTGCTGTGTTTGGAATTAGATCGCCGTTTAGGTCTGCTTTGCCAAGGTGATTATCTCCAGTAGAATCAAATACTTCGTAATGATTCTTGTGATAAAAATCAAAATACCAATAATAACCTTTTTGAATATCTTTGTATATCCTTTGTCGGCTTGGTGTGTATATGTAATTGGTTCTTTCGAAACGATTAGTATTTTGCAGTGAAAATTCATCAGGGAAGTTTGTATAAAGCCAAGTTTGCAATCCTTCTATATCTCGAACAGTATCGATGCATTGCAGAATAGGCAATCTGGCTATATGCAAAGCATCTTTAAGGATGGGAATAAAGGCTCTATTGCGTGTTATATTAGCTTCTAAATCGAAATATAAAAATAAATTATTTTCAGCTAATATTTTTCGTTCGGTAATTTCGGCTAATCCGTAGCCGCTAACCTCAATACAACCGCTTTCCCAGTTCCATTCAATATAACGACAATCTCTAATTTGTATAGCACTATCTTGCCAAGCATTTGCAATTAGACGAAAATCCTCAATATCTAAAGAAGCAGCAATATCCGAAATTAGTTCTTTACATGCATCTTGTTCTTCTATAAAGATCAAAACAGTGTTTTGGTCGTATAACCAATTGATGCTATATTTATTATATTTATTGGCTAATGTTTTTATTTTCAATAAACTTTCACCAACTTTTTCTAAAGATTGCTCATTATTATATTGACTTGGCAGAGCTATAAAAACTTGTGTACTCATTTCTAATATCGGTTTTGTATTGATCAAAAAAGCCCTTAGGTGGATTTATAATTTTTATACCTGCTTCTACATTGAGTAAAGTCACCTTATTATTTTCTGGTGTGTCGTCGTTTTTGTCAATGTAAAAAATATGCACATTATTACGGTCAATACCCTGTTGCCCTCTTTCCATCTCTTTACATGCCACCAATGTACCATTTATGATATGGTCGCTATGGGTTTCACAAATAATTTGTACGCCTGCTTGAGCAGTTAGTGCCATTAGTCGTGCCAATTTAGATTGTCCTTTGGGGTGCAAATGTGTTTCAGGGTTTTCTAACAACAACAAATCGCCTGGCTTTGCCGACAATAAAGCAACTACAATAGGCAAGGCATACGTTAGCCCAAAACCTACATTTTGAGGTTTTATAGAAAAGTTATTTTGTCGATAAGCATATCGCAACTCAATATTCTGTGCTTTTTCTTCGGTTTCAACGATTACGCCTGGGCTAATTTCGCCCATCCAGCAAGCTACCTGCTCGATTAAAAGATTAGACAATGCAGCAGGATGCCATAAAGATTCTATCGCAATTGGTGTGCGCCCATGGCGGTCTAAATAATGAGCGGTATATCGTCCGTCCTTACCTAATAGTTCGCCCGTTACAAATTTGGGATACGATTCTTGTGGTATAATTCTATCAGTAGATAGGTACTGAAAACGATTGCTAAAAAGCACGCTTTGTTCCCAATCGTTTGTTGTTAATGTACAAGGTATAGCAGTTTCTGGTATGTTATCGTAAGGGATAGTAGTAAATTTATAACTATTTTCGTTTTCGAAAATATCGAAAACAATAGATTCTGTTCGTTCTGCATAGAAATTAAAGATATCGCTAAAAAATCCCGAACGAGTCATATATTCATTACCTTCTTCGCCCAAGTATAACAATGGTTGGCGTCGTGATAGGTATCCTCTATCGTAAGATTGTCGTAACAACAACAAAGATTGGATAAAAGAACTTTTGCCCGAGCTATTAAGTCCTGTCAAAATATTGAGATTCGACAAGGTCAACGTTTGTTCTTTAATTATCTTGTAGTTTTTTATGTAGATAGACTGTATCATGTAGTTAAATTTTTCATTAGTTGTTCCATATCAGCAAATCGTTCTGAAATACCACTTTTAGAATAGGCATAATCAGACTCCCAAAAACTAGCGGGTTTGCCCTTGAAATACGATTTAATTCGTTCTGATATGTTGTTTTTTTTGTTTTTAAATTGATTTGCTTTTTCTTTAGTTAAACCCGAGAAGCCAAAAGTCAACAATTCGAAAATAATATTATTTACCCTAAAAGCTCTATTGGTATCAAACATTTTTCTACTAAACGCAAATTCGCCTAAAATGGTTATAAGTAATTCTACTACTATTTTAAGTTCTTGCTCGTATAGGTCTAAATCTTGTTGTGGAATGCGATAAATATCTGTCATTGCTTTATCCAGAAAATTCTGCATATCGGGTGTGTATGCTTGATATTTTCTTTGTCTAAAAGCCATAAAACGCAGTACTGCCTCCCTATTTTCCATTCTCTCGTGTTGCCTTGGACTGTGCCCCACTTTTTTAAACCACTCTGAATCACCTACTTTTTTAAGCCATTCGGCGGGTTTACCTGGGTTAATAGCGTGGCGAATTTCTTGCGACTCTAAACGCAAGGCACTAGTATTGATGCTTTTAAACATCTTATAAACAATGCTTTTAGGAGTACCTCTATCCAATATATACGCAATTATTTCAAACTCTTCTATCTTTCTTTGATGTATTCGCTCTAAGTCTGAAAATTTCGTACCTTCCAAATGCGGTAAATAGTCAAGTTCTGTTAATGTAAATTTTTCCTCAACAATAAACTCTTTAACAGCGCTTATTCTTTGTAAACCATCAATAACTTGCCAATCATCTTTATTGCCTTCGTTATTGGTTGCATCAAAATAAAATGCAGGAATTGATAATCCTAATATAATAGACTCTATTAATCGGCTTTTGCGTCCGTAATCCCACAAACCTGGTCGCCGTTGAAAATCGGCATCTAGGATTATTTCTTTGTATTTAACTCTTTTTAATAGTTTGTCTAATGTAATAACTTTTTGTGTCATTCGGATACGCGATACTTCATCTTCTTGTAACGGATTACGCAAACCTAAAATTTCAGATTCGTTGGGGCGTTGTAATTCTTCTATGTCATCCGTGAAGATACTTATTTCTCCTATACTTAATTCTGTTATTTCTGTGTGGTTATTTAATTGGTTGTAAAAATATTCCCTATTATTTGAATAACTAAAAAAATCATTCACGATACCAAAATCAGAGCGGATGACAAAAAAATCTTCATTAACCAATGTCTGTCCGCTAATGCTATCGTATCGATGAAAAGTCCATTTTTCACCTGTTTTAAAAAGCAAGTAATCTCCATAAGACAGTAATCTATCTTTGCTAATTTCCAATTTTCGTAAATCTTTAGTAGCAACATTAGAGGCTATATTATTTAATAATAAACTTTCTAATGTATAGTAAGATACATGAGTACCTGCTAACATTGGTGTTTTTTGCAAATATTTTGCATCTAATTTTATACCACGTTTTATAGTAGCCAGTTCCTTCAGTTTCATGTTTTTTTATTGTATTTAATTAAATTATTTTTTTATTACAAGTAAGGCAATGTTAAGGTTTAGTGTTTATTTTGTAAAATTTATTACTTTATTGTTGATTTTAGTTTACTTTCACCAACAAATTTAACACTTTTTAAAGCCTCTTTGTTGATTAAATTACCATAAATTGGCTTTTTAGGGCAATAAAAAAATATTTTGTGCCACAAAGAACGAAATAAAGCGTAAATTTGTTGTACTAATATACGGCTATAGGCAACTAAATGCCGCAAATTACCGATGTATGGCTATATCAACGAAACCTAACGCAAAGATACAACAAATTTAGCAGTTAGAGAGTTCGGTATGCTTATTTAAATTTTCTACTTTCTATAAAATGTTATGAAAAAAACTTTTTTTCACTTATTCAGTATATCTATTGCCATTTTGTTTTCGTTAGTCAATTGTTCATCTTTGTATGCTCAAATGCTTAATAATACTAATAATAATTTGGTGCAGTTTACAGGTGTAGTAATTGATGCCGAAACCACAATGCCCATACTTTATGCCTCGGTTGGCAATAGGCGCACCAAACGCGGCGCTTTGTGCGACGAAAACGGCTTTTTTTCGTTTGTGGTACAAAAAGGCGATACGGTTAGGTTTTCGGCAGTGGGCTACGTTACATCGGCTTTGGTTATACCCACCGATTTGGTAAAGGACTCATATACGGTTATCAAAAAACTAAAACGCGATAACATTATGCTGCCCACCGCAACTATTTACCCCTGGCCCAAACCCCACGAGTTTGACGATGCATTTATGACCCTGCAAGTACCCGACGACGACCTAAAACGAGCCAAACGAAACCTAGAACGCGAAACACTACGCGAACAAGGCGAAGTATTGGCTATGGACGGACGCGAAAACTTTAATTATCAATCGCGGCAATATGCTAGACAAATGTACTCGTATGGGCAAGAACCATACCGCGGCATTTTTGACCCAATGGCGTGGATTAAGTTTTTTAAAGCCATGAAAAAAGGCGAACTTTTTGGACCCGAAACAAAACGCTTTGAAATAGACGAAAATTATATTATTGACGAAGATGGAATAAAAGAATAACCCGTTTTTTGCAAAAATAGGGTAAAAATACCCTAAAAATGGCAAATTTGCAGTATTTGTTGCTGTAAATTTGCCATTTTGCATAAAATACATACAAAATTTACAGTATATTTATTTTAGTACTCCGCATTTTTTCGTACATTTTTTTATACACAGGCGTTTCGATGTTTAATGATTGCCCGTGTGTAACAACAAAACCAGTTAAGGACATAACTTCTGTTTGGGAATTTAAATTTTTATAATCGCGGTGCATCGAAGTGGTGGTTTCGTAAGGCAGTTTTTTTAGCTTATCTAAGGTTTTTTGGGCAATTTGGGGGTCAATTTTTATCCCTTTTGCTAAGGCAATTTGTGTTACCTCGTCAATTAGTTTTAACACTACGGTTGGGTTTTCTTTCAGCAATTCTCCGATACACGTGTCAAAATACGCCGTTGCAGTTGCTGTTGCGGATATAAAGATAAATTTTTCCCAAACAATTGATAGTATGTTGTTACTACAACTTGCTTCGATGTGGGCATCTTTTAATAATTTTTCAAAGAGCAAAAGTTGGTCGTTAATTTCTTGTTCAAGCCCAAAATAAAGCGTTTGAATATTGCCTCTGTTTTCGATTACGCCCGCCTTTTTTAACTCCGAAACTATATAAACACAAGCCTGAAAAACAGTTGCATTAGGTAGGTTTTTTTTTATTCTTTCAACCGCATCAACACCATTTAACAAAGGCAATAAGCTTGTTTTTTCGCCAATGCAAGGCTTTAGTTGTGCAATAGCCGCTTCTAAATCATAGCTTTTAGTGCAAAAGATAATAAAATCGGCAATACCAATATCGTTAGCATTATCGGTTGCTAATGCTGGTTTAGCAATAAACTCGTCCGAGCCTTTTATTACTTTTAGCCCATTTTTCTGAATTTGTTTTAAATGCTCGCCTCTTGCCACAAAAATAACCGCTACTTCGTCCGAATCTTGGTATTTTTTAGCCAACAATCCACCAAAATATCCACCAACGCCTCCAATGCCAACTATTACTATTTTTATTTTTGGATTCATCTTTTTAATTTTTTATTGGTAATTAATTACCACTTTGTTTTTCCATAAAGGCAATAATTAGTTGTTTTAGCTCGGTAAATTTGGTGAGGGGTAGTGTTTCGGGGCGGTCGTAAATATCGTGATAGGCTTTTATACCCCCAAGTGTGTAAATAAAAAAGCAGTGTACGCCTTTTTCGTAAAACGGGTAATGGTCGCTGTTGGCAGCCTTGCCGCGTAGTTTTATTTGAGGTAACAATTGCAGTGTGTCGTTAAGGGTTTTTAGTTGAGCAAAATCGGCACTAAACTCGGTGGCATTTACCACAGTAATACCCTCGTTGCCGGTGCCAACAATGTCGGTATTTACTAAAAAACGAATGTTTTTGAGCGGAAAAATAGGGTTCTCGACATAATACTGCGAGCCTAACAAGCCTAACTCTTCGGCACTAAAGGCAATAAATAATATCGAGTATCGGGCGGGTTTTTGGACAAAATATCGTGCCAAATCCAACAACATAGCCACCCCTGCCGCGTTGTCGTTGGCACCGGGTATGTAGGTATCTCTGCCCATTTGCCCAAGGTGGTCGTAGTGAGCCGTAAATACCAAAAACGAATCGGGTTGTGCCGTGCCGCGTACAAAACCCACTACATTAGCCGTTTGGTGTGTCCTTTGTTCGTTGTCAATATCAACCGTTACTGTTTTTGGAGACATGGGCAGAGCATCTTGTTTTAGCGTTAATTGGGTTGCTTGATTGGCTTGTGTGCTAATGTGCCAGGTTAATTTTTGGTTGGTCAGATGCAGGTATAGCGGTGCATCAAGGGCGTTGCTTAGCTGCTCTTGTTTGGGGTTTAGTTGGGTAGCCAACGAGTCGGGATAATCGAACAGCAAAGCTTTTTTGTTATTACGTGTGTGCAACAATTTTTTGAACAATCGGTCGTTAAGTAATTGTTTGGCGGTAATTATTTTTAGGTCAAAAGTACCTTTTTTGCCCACCGAGCTAGGGTTTATTTGGTAATCTTGCCCTGCTACCAATGTTTTTTGGTTGATAGCCACGTGCATAGCCCCACTAAAGGTGTTTGCCGACACCGTAAATGGCTGTTGATAGGTGGGCAAGTTGGGCGGTGTTTGCAAACCTATCTGGGCAAATTGTGCGGCAATATATTGGGCTGCGTTTGTGTTGCCATTGTTGCTATAGCCGCGCCCGCACATAATGGGCGAGCAAAGTGTATCTATCACCTGCCGAGCCAAACTTAAATCGTTGATGGTGGTTTGTGCAAAAATAAATTTGCTGTTAAATTGTGCAATAAAAAATAGGGCAATTGCGGCAAATTTAGTCATTTTTTAGTGTATTTAGTTGGTGTTGTATGGGCAATATGGTTTGTTTAGACGGTTGTAGTTTATAGCGTTACATTTTTTTTGTACGGTATCTGTATTAATTGTTGTATCTTTGCAGGCTTTTAGACACCAAATCTTCAAGATTCTTAAAAATTGTATTTTATGATGGAATCTTTCAACTTACGAAAATTAATTATTCAGGGCATATTTGTTATTATTGGCATTATTTTGCTTATCCGTTTGTTTTTTATGCAGGTCATGGATCCATCGTATCAGGCAATGGCAAAAAACAATGTGGTTCGTAACATTATCACCTATCCGTCGCGCGGGCTTATTTACGACCGCAACGACAGCCTACTAGTAACCAGCGAGCCAGTATACGACTTAATGGTTATACCCAAACAAACTGAGCCGTTTGATACCCTAAAACTTTGCCAATTATTGGGTGTAAATATTGACGATTTTTATGCCAATTTCGATAAAATAAAAAGCACCAAAGGTTATTCGCCCTACAAACCCCAAGTTATTTTTAAACAAATACCTGCCGATATTTACACCTATTTGCAAGAGTACCTATATCAGTTTCCGGGGTTTTATACTCAGGTGCGCACAGTTAGGGTATACCATACTTCGTTGGCTGGGCACATTATGGGCTACATTGGCGAAGCAAATCAGCAGCAAGTAGACACCTCTGATTACTACCACATGGGCGATTATGTGGGTATTAACGGCATAGAAAAAAGCTACGAAAAAACATTACGTGGCGAGCAAGGTATAAAGTATGTAGTGGTAGATGTGCGAAACCGCGAAATTGGCAAATTTGCCGATACCGAATTAGACAAAGAAGCCATTGCAGGTAGCGATTTACACCTAACCCTAGACATGGAACTGCAAGAATATTGCGAGCGGATTATGTCGAACAAAAAAGGAGCCATTGTAGCCATTGAACCAGCAACAGGCGAAATTTTAGCCCTTGTAAGTAGCCCTACCTTTGACCCACGTTTGCTTACAGGCAAATTTAAAGGCGAGGCAATGCAAGCTTTATCATCCGACCCCGAAAAACCATTGTTTAACCGAGCTTTAAGTGCCTACTATCCGCCAGGGTCTATCTTTAAACCCATTATGGCATTAATGGCATTACAAGAGGGCTTAATTACCCCAAACTATTATTTTCCGTGCTACGGAGGCTATAAATTAGGCAGCTTACGCGTAAAATGTCACCCACATGCCCAATGTTATAGCGTACAAACCGCCCTCGAACATTCGTGTAATGCTTATTTTTGTCACATATTTAAAATATTTATAGAACAAAATAAGTATGAAAAAGTAACCGAAGGCTTGCGTGCATGGAAAGCTTATTTGGCTCAGTTTAGTTTAGGCACCGACTCGTATGTAGATATACCGGGCAGCGTTGATGGATATATACCCGGACCCGAGCGCTACGACCGCATGTATGGCAAACGACGTTGGAAAGCCAACAGTATTATCTCGTTGGGTATTGGGCAGGGCGAAATAGGCATGACCCCACTACAAATGGCACACTCAATGGCTATTATTGCCAACAGGGGGTATTATTATCACCCGCATGTTATAAAACCACTTGTTGGCGACAAAAACAGCATTTATATACAACGCCACAAAGTAGGTATTGATACCCGTCATTTTGCCCCCGTTATAGATGGTATGCACCGCGTAGTAGTTGGCACCAAAACACTTAGGGGTACGGGCTATTTGGATATTTGTGGCAAAACAGGTACTGCCCAAAACCCACACGGGCGCGACCACTCTTTGTTTGCCGCTTTTGCTCCTAAAAATAATCCACAAATTGCTGTAGCTGTTATTATCGAAAACGCAGGCTGGGGTTATAAAGTAGCCGCACCTATTGCTAGTTTGGTTATCGAAAAATACATTAACCGTAAAATATCGGGTGGCAGAAGAGGCTTAGAATACAAAATGATGCGCCTAACACTAATGTATCGTACCAACCCAACTGCCAAATTAGTACGCCAATTAAATGGCGAAAAAGTAATTGATGAGCCAGTAAAAGAAGTATCAGACGACGAAATACGCGAACAATTTAGCGATGGCGAACACGAAGACGGAGGCGACGAATACAATGCAGCCCCAATAGTAGTACCCAACAATGATGCAAGTTATAGCCAACCCGTTGGTCCTTCGTTTCCTATTACTCAACCACCGCCTGCTGCTACACCCATCGAAAAACCAACACCGGCTATCACCACCGACCCACCACCCACCGACCCACCACCTGCTAACAACAATACCGAACCTCACTAAAATTGCCGTAAATGTATAAAAATACAATATGCATCTATCAGCGTAAATTTAACCAATGTGTTTGTTTGGGGATAAAAAAGCTTGCTCGCTCAAGTGTTACTTATTATAGTTATAGTTGAGCGTTTTGCTTGACCCAAAACACGATTAGCAATTGGCGGTTTTTACGCTGCTTTTAGGGTATTGGTGCTTGTGCCTAATTTTATATTACCTAAATTAGCCCAAACCAAATACAAACCAATAACAAACATGCTCGGTATTTAAGCTAAATAAGCCAATAATATTTATTGGTAAATATTTTAATTTACAATAATTTTTCTTTTAGTGTCAACAACAAAAAGAATTTCCATAGATTGGGTATTGGTAGCCTTGCTTTTATTACTAATAGTAATAGGCTGGTTTGCCATTTATACCGCCGATTTTGACGAAACCAACGCCTCTATATTTAATACTGCACGCGGCTATGGGCGGCAATTACAATGGATTGGTGTGGCATTGACCATTGCATTTTTTATGCAGTTATTAGATACTCGTTTTTTTATCACCCTTGCCTACCCAATATACCTATCTGCCATGTCGTTGCTCTTAATGGTTTTGCTCATGGGGGCAACCATATCGGGTTCGCAATCGTGGTTTAAGTTAGGGGCTGCCAACCTACAACCCAGCGAGTTAGCCAAATATGGTACGGCTATTGCCTTGGCACGTTATTTAAGCAGCATCAACCAATCCAGCTCGTTCGATTTTGACGAGCAAGTTACCGTTGCAGGTATTATTGCACTGCCCATATTATTGGTATTGTTACAGGGCGATGCAGGCTCGGCATTGGTGTTCTCGGCATTTGCCCTAACGCTTTACCGCGAGGGTTTATCGGGTTTGGTATTAGTTTTTGGGGTGTTTATGGCTACCGTTTTTGTATTAGCACTGCTTGTTAGCTTTGATGTGTTGGTAGGCGTATTGGCTACTATTTTGCTAATTACACTGGCTTATCGCCGAAAAGCTACACAGCAAGATATTTTTATATTTGTCGGAACAGCTCTGCTAATGTTTATATTGTCGCACGTGGTTAGCCAGCCTATATTTTTATTAGTGTTATTTTCTATTGGTGCTGTTATTTTGTTTTTTTATTTTAATACCCGTAGGGTTGTATATTTTATGATAACCATGCTATTTGCCATGGGTATGTATGTAAAAAGCGTAGATTACGCCTACAACCAAGTATTAAAGCCGCATCAAAAAAACCGTATTGGCGTAATTTTAGGCACTATAGAAGATAATAAAGGGGTAGGTTACAACCTCAATCAATCAAAAATAGCCATTGGGTCGGGTGGTTTGTGGGGTAAAGGTTTTTTACAAGGTACGCAAAACAAGGGTAATTTTGTACCCGAAATTCATACCGATTTTATTTTTTGCACCATCGGCGAGGAATTTGGTTTTATGGGAAGTTTGGGTTTTATTAGCGTATATGTACTATTGCTCATAAAAATAGTAAGTGTTGCCGAGCGGCAAAGGTCGCGCTTTGCTCGTATTTATGGCTACTCGGTGGCATCTATTTTATTTTTTCACTTTGCCGTAAATATCAGCATGACCATTGGCTTGATGCCCGTTATTGGCATTCCGCTACCTTTTGTAAGCTATGGCGGCTCGTCGTTGATAGGTTTTACCTTGCTTACTTTTACCTTAGTAAAACTCGATTCAGAACGAGGAATGTATTTGTAGATAAACTACCACCTCAACAAGATAAAATAAACGGGCAGCAAAGTAATTGCTGCCCGTTTGTTTGTAGACATTGCTACAACAAACTATTATAACTTAGTGGCGTTTATTTTGTATAAACTAATAGCTATAAAAACCTACCCGTATGCCCCAAGCCACTTGCTTTTACTTGGGCGGGTGTACCTGTTGCCACTAGTGTTCCGCCTCGTTTGCCTCCTTCGGGACCCATGTCTATCAGGTAGTCGGCGGCTTTTAACATGTCGGTGTGGTGTTCTATAACAATAACAGTGTTGCCCTTATCTACCAACTTATTTAACACCAATAGTAGCACACGCACATCTTCGAAGTGTAAGCCTGTTGTTGGCTCGTCGAGGATATAAACCGTGTTACCCGTATCTTTTTTGTGCAACTCCGATGCCAATTTTACCCGCTGCGCCTCGCCACCGCTTAGGGTAGTAGCTTGCTGTCCAAGTGTGATGTAACCCAAACCCACATCTAACAAAGTTTTTACCATTCGATAAATTTTGGGTATTGCCTCAAAAAAAGGCACAGCTTCTTCAACGGTCATGTCTAGCACATCGCTGATAGATTTACCGCGATAACGCACCTCCAG
The DNA here is from genome assembly GCA_016718845.1 of Sphingobacteriales bacterium. Classification (GTDB taxonomy): domain Bacteria; phylum Bacteroidota; class Bacteroidia; order Chitinophagales; family UBA2359; genus JAEUUX01. Next base: position 34,561 of record JADKCK010000001.1, on the reverse strand, counting down.
TGTTTCGCGGTTGTAGCGTTTGCCCATGCACTTTTCGCATTGTACATACACATCGGGCAAAAAATTCATCTCAATCACTTTCATTCCGCCGCCTTCGCACACCTCGCAGCGCCCGCCTTTTACGTTAAACGAAAACCGCCCTGCTGCATACCCTCTAATTTGGGCTTCGGGCAGTTTGGCAAATAGCTCGCGTATGGGTGCAAAAACGCCCAAATAAGTTGCGGGGTTCGAGCGGGGCGTTCTGCCTATCGGCGATTGGTCAATGGCTATTACTTTGTCAATCAGTTCAAGCCCTTCGATGCGCTCGTAGGGCATTGGTTTTTTGTTCGATTTGTAAAAATGTTGGCTTAAAATAGGGTACAAAGTTTCGTTGATAAGCGTGCTTTTACCACTACCCGACACACCCGACACGGCAATTAAAGTACCCAACGGAAAACTAACCGTTACGTTTTGCAGGTTGTTGCCACTTGCTTCGTGCAAAATCAAGTGCTTGCCATTGCCTTTTCGGGGTGTTTCCGATACGGGTATTTGCAACTCGTCGCGCAAATATTGTGCCGTAGTGGTGTTGCGTTGCGTAAATTGCTTGGGCGTACCTTGCCCTACAATCTCGCCGCCATGTTTGCCTGCTGCGGGTCCAATATCTATCAAATAATCCGATGCTAACATAATATCGCGGTCGTGTTCAACCACTAAAACCGTGTTGCCTATTTGTGCCAACTGTTGCAGGGCAGCAATTAGGCGCTCGTTGTCGCGCTGATGTAGCCCAATACTTGGCTCGTCTAAAATATAAGTAATACCCACTAACTGCGACCCAATTTGCGTGGCTAATCGTATACGTTGGCTTTCGCCACCCGACAGCGACCTCGACGAGCGACTAAGGCTAAGGTAATCTAATCCTACATTAAGTAAAAAACCCAAACGCTCGCGTATTTCTTTGAGTACATCTTTGGCTATTAGCAGTTGTCGGTCGGTTAGTTGGTTTTCTACATCTGTAAACCAAGCGTGCAACTGGGCAATGTCCATATCTGCCAAGTCCGAAATATTTTTGTCGGTTATTTTAAAATGTAGTGATTCGGTTTTTAGGCGTTTTCCGTGGCAGGTTTCGCATTCTTTTTTTTCCATAAACCCCTCTGCCCATTGTCGTAGGTTTTCGGATACTTCTTTTTCGGTATAGCAGCGTCTGATGGTGTTTAGTACGCCTTCGTAGTCGAGCATTTCCGAGATGCGTTTTTTGTCCGATTTAGGCGTTGTTTCTTCGTCTTGTATGCCGCTTAGTATTAAATCGAGGGCTTTTTGTGGGATATTTTTAACGGGTGTAGCAAAGGTAAAGCCATATTTTTGTGCCACAAAACGCAATCGCTGAAAGGTAAAATTTTCGCGTACTTCGCCAAAAGGCACAATGCCGCCCTCGTTAATACTTTTGGTATTGTCGGGTATTACCAAATCCATACTTACATCGTGCACAAAACCTAAGCCTTTGCAATGTGGGCAGGCTCCATAGGGCGAGTTAAACGAAAAGGTATTGGGCGATGGCTCTTGATACGAGATACCTGTATCGGGGCACATTAATGTTTTACTAAATATTTGCACTTTATCGCTATCGTATTGCATAATCATCATCAAACCGTTGCCCATTTTTAGGGATTGCTCTATCGATTCGGCAAGGCGTTGCTCAAAATTGGCATCTACTTTCATTCTATCAATTACTACTTCAATGTCGTGTGTTTTGTAGCGGTCTAGTTGCATTCTTTCGGTTAGGTCTTGTATTTCGCCATCAATGCGCACTTTGGTAAAACCTTGTTTGCGTATTTGCTCAAACAGTTCGCGGTAATGTCCTTTGCGTCCGCGCACAACGGGTGCTAAAAGGGCAATTTTTTCATCAAAATAGTTGTCTATTATATATTTTACAATTTGCTGAGTAGTAAACCGCACCATTTTTTTGTTGGTATTATACGAGTATGCTTCGCCGATACGTGCAAAGAGTAGGCGCATAAAGTCGTAAATTTCGGTGATAGTACCAACCGTAGAGCGCGGGTTTTTATTGGTTGTTTTTTGTTCTATGGCAATAACGGGGCTTAGCCCTGTGATTTGTTCTACATCGGGTCGCTCCATCGAGCCTATAAATTGGCGGGCGTATGCCGAAAAACTTTCCATATATCGTCGTTGTCCTTCGGCATAAATGGTATCAAATGCCAACGACGATTTACCGCTGCCACTAATGCCTGTAATAACAACCATGCAGTTGCGCGGAATGGATATGTCTATATTTTTAAGATTATGCACCCGCGCTCCATAAACATTTAGGTGCGAGATGTCGAATTCGGCTATTTCGGGTAATGAGTTAGTAGAAGTGGTATTCATTTTTATATTTATTGGTAGCTGTAAATTTGCTTTTAGGCATACTTGCGTATAAATAACCGCAAACAGGGCAATTAGTTTAGTTTGAAGGTTTTTTTGTTGAGTTGCCCAAGTTAAAATTAATAAAAATGTTTATCGGCGGTAGACCAACTAAGGTGTACCGCCGATAAAGTTGCTTTTTAGTAGAAACTATATAAACATTTTTAGCTGTTCGATGAAAAAATCGACAGCCATTAAGTTTTCGTCTTCTTCGTCGTATATCAGCTCAATGCCCAACGCCCTACATGGTGCGGTTAGTAGTTCTTCGATGGTTTCTTGATTAACTATAATTTGCTTGGGTATAAAGCCTAATTTTTCGAGTTGTGTAAAAAAAGCTTCATCTAAACCATTAGCTAACTGCTTAGGCGATAGCATTGCCGATTCCATGTCCATTATTAATGCTTCGCCCGACTCGTAATCCATTGATAATAGCAGTTGTGCATAAAATGGTTTAGTTTCGGTATCAGAGGTTACGGCGCTTGGAATTGGGCAGAGCGCCATAATAAGGGCAGTGTTTGTTTTCTTTAAATCTTTTTTTATTTGGTTAACTCGTTTGGGCTCTACAAGTTTAAATACTTTATGTTCGTTGGCGGCATTAGGTGCTTCTTCTTCTTCCTCAAAAGGGTCTATCCAAGCATCTGTCCAGGTAGTTTCGTTGGCTGTTTGGGTGGGTATTCGGGTGTATATTGCTTGGCGTTCGGGTATTTGCATCAACAAAGTTGGGTCTTTTTGTATTATTTTAGCCACTACTATTGCTTGTTCTACAAATATGGTTAGTTCTTTTGCTTGTGCGTCGGTTATGTACCAAGGCAAGTAGCTGGGTTCGTGATACCTTATTTGAGGGCGGCGCGTGCGCGGTTTATATTTTCGGTTTAGTTGTTGCATGGTTGCCTCATCGTCTTCGGTAATATATTTTTTGGTTTCAAAAGCTACCATAAAACAATCTTGTTCAAATAGGGCAAGTTCTCGGAGGTAGTTAAAGTCTAGTTCTTGGTTATTAGGGGTTAAGCTTGCTGCCCGCATTTCTAAAAAAGTTGCCAAGCCGCTACGGTTTAAATAAACGGCTAAGGCAAAATGTTCGCCAGCAAACCCCATAATACTACAGTAGCCTACATTGTTACTGTAAGGGCTTTTTATGGCAAATATCATAACCTCTAAAAACCAAGTCCAAGGTTTTAGTGCCTGAAATTGATCTACGGCGTTGTAAAGTGCTTGCCAAATGGCTTTGTTTTGTTCGGTAATTTGGGGCATTTTGTGCTTTATTAATTGTTATTTTTCTGCCATATCTGCGGCTACGTTTAGTTTTTCGTAGGCTTCTTTGGCGGCGTTTTTCTGGGCATCTTTTTTACTTCGTCCTTCGCCTTTGCCTTGTATTTTGCCGTCTATGTAGGCACCTACGGTAAATAAGCGCGATTTATCCGACATTTTTTCTTCTATTATGTTAAATTGCAAGTCTTTTTCGTATTTTTGTGCCCACTCAAACAAACGGCTTTTAAAGTTTATGTCGTTCGATTCTAAATCATCTATATCCATGTGGGGATAAATAATTTTACTAAACACAAATGTTTTAGTGGGTTCATAGCCAACATCTAGGTATACAGCACCTACTAGGGCTTCTAGGGCATTGCCCAAAAGTGTGGCATTAACGTTAACATACGATTTATCGTAGTCTAAAAAATCTTTCAAACCCAATTTTTCACCTACTTCGCCCAATTGTTTTCGATTAACCATTTTCGAGCGCATTTCGGTCAAAAAACCTTCGCCTTTAAACGGATATTTTTTGAATAAATACTCGGCAACAATAGTGCCAAGTACCGAGTCGCCGAGGTATTCGAGGCGCTCGTTGCTGGTATAGCTTTCCGACGATTGAGAGGTGTGTTTAAAGGCTAATTTAAAGATAGATAGATTGGTAGGGACAAAACCAAGCAACTCGCTCAAACGGCGAGTAATATCTTGGTGTTCGGTAGAAAACTGGTTGTATATTTTTCGTAAAAATCTCACACGTTGGTGTCTGGTGGCGTATATTTATTATCGGCGTTTGTTGATAAATGTGGCGTATCTGTTTGGTCAGATGTGTATTGGGTGTGCAAATAAGTTGCTTTTAGGGTGCAAGTGCAAGGTTCAACAATTTAGTTAATTGCAGCACACCAAAATGGCATCTTAAAAGTAAATTGCATTTTTATCAACATAAATGGAGGCTTATCCTTCAAATTTTTTGAATGCCACCGATGCGTTGTGTCCGCCAAAGCCAAAGGTGTTGCTAATGGCTGCGCGCACGGTTCGTTTTTGGGCATTTAAAAAAGTAAAGTTAAGGCGTGGGTCAAAGGCGGGGTCGTCGGTAAAATGGTTAATGGTTGGGGGTACTATATCGTGTTTTACTGCCAATATAGCCGCCATTGCTTCTATGGCGCCTGCGGCGCCTAGTAAATGCCCCGTCATAGATTTGGTAGAACTGATATTGAGTTGATATGCCCAATCGCCAAAAAATTGTTCGATGGCTTTTACCTCGCTAATGTCGCCAAGCGGTGTCGAGGTGCCGTGTACGTTGATATAATCTATGTCGGTTGGTTGCAAATGTGCATCGTCCAATACATCTTTCATCACAAACAAGGCGCCTAATCCGTCGGGGTGTGGTGCGGTTATGTGGTAGGCATCGCCGCTCATACCGCCGCCTATCATTTCGGCATAAATGGTTGCTCCGCGTCGCAGGGCATGTTCGTACTCTTCCAGAATAATGCAGCCGCTGCCTTCGCCTAGTACAAAGCCGTCGCGGTGCAAGTCAAAGGGGCGCGAAGCTGTTTCGGGCGAGTCGTTTCGCTCCGATAGGGCTTTCATGGCATTAAAGCCGCCAACGCCCGAGTCGGTAACTGCTGCCTCCGAGCCGCCTGTTACAATAGCATCGGCTTTGCCAAGGCGTATGTAATTAAACGAGTCGATGAGGGCATTAGTTGACGAGGCACAAGCCGACACAACCGAGAAGTTAGGACCCCGAAAGCCATGCCGTATAGAGATATGCCCCGATGCTATGTCGGATATCATTTTGGGTATAAAAAACGGGTTAAAGCGTGGGTTGCCTATACCGCCCTTTACATAATCAATTATTTGGTCTTGAAACGTAAATATACCACCTATGCCCGATGCCCATATCACACCTACGCGGTTTTTGTTGATGCTTGGGTCGGTTGATAGCCCTGCGTCGGCAATAGCTTGGTCCGAGGCGGCAATGGCATATTGTGCAAAGGGGTCGAGTTTTCGGGCTTCTTTGCGGTCGAGTATGCTGGTGGGGTCAAAACCTTTTACTTCGCAGGCAAATTTGGTTTTAAAGTTAGAGGCATCGAAATGGGTGATGGGCGCAGCTCCGCTTTTACCGGCTAACAATGCTTGCCAATAATCGGCGACGGTATTACCTATGGGTGTAAGGGCGCCCAAACCTGTTACTACAACTCGTTTGAGTAGCATGTGTATGATAGCAGTTTTGGGATTGAAGAGACAGAGGCAGCAATAAAAATACCAACTAATAGTGTTTGAGCAATAGCTATGCTAAGGTATAGCATAGCTATTGTATCAACTATCTATCAATTATATTACGCTTTATAGTTTTCTGTAATATATGCAATAGCTTCGCCTACTGTTGTTATTTTTTCGGCTGCGGCATCTGGGATAGCTATTGAAAACTCTTTTTCAAGTTCCATGATTAGCTCTACGGTATCAAGCGAATCGGCGCCCAAGTCATCAACGAAACTTGCGTCGTTGTTTTTTGCTTCGGTTTCGTCAACGCCTAATTTATCTACGATAATACTACGTACTTTTTCGGCAATGTCAACAGTGCTCATTGTGTAAAACAGTTTAAAAATTTACTTTGATGATTGTTTTTTGTGGTGCAAAGGTACTAACTTTTAGCCAATAGTTGGTACACTTGCAAAGAAAACGGTCTACTTATTGTTTTTTGTGGATAGTTGGCTAAAATAAAAACAAAATTGAGGGTTTTGTTTAGGGTTTTTGTTGTTCCCAGAATTTAGACGGAAATTGTTCGATTCCGTCAAAACCTAATTTTATATCTCGCCCATCGTGTGGTAGGTGGGCGGTGCCAAATAGGTAATCCCAGAGGCTAAGGGTAATGCCAAAGTTGATGCCGTAGGGGTGCGATTTGGGCATGTGGTGGGCATGGTGCCAAATGTGCATTTGCGGGTTATTGAAAATGTATTTGAGCGGACCAAGCGGCAACTTGATATTAGAATGGTTAAAATGCCCGACGGCAAGGGTAAAAATATGGATAACAAAAAAGTCGTTTAGCCCAATGCCTATCATAGCTAATGGTATGTATTCTATGGTTCGGTACACTACGTTTTCCATCCAATGGTAGCGCAGGTGTGCGGCAAAGCCCATTTGCTCGACAGAGTGATGTACTTTGTGGTAGTGCCATAGCCAGGGCACACGGTGCAGCAATCGGTGGGTTTGCCATTGTACAAAATCGCACCACAAAGCCTATTAACAAATGCGACCATACGGGCAACCGCTCAACGGGTAGCAGCGTTGGGTTGGTAATGCCAATGGTGTGCAAAAAATCTTTGAACAGATTGACAAACACATCGGAGGCGGCATTGTAGATGATAAGCGAAAAAAGGAAAAAGTTGAAAAACATATAGAAGGCATCGAGCCAAAAGTCTTTCCGAAATTTGGCTTGATAGGGTCGCCAAGGGGCAATCCATTCTAATGCCATAAAAAACAGCGAAACACCCAGTAGCCAATAAAAATAATTGTGCCACGATGGATGTGTTATTTCGTTAAATAGATAGCCTGCATAACCTGCATAGCCATTAACAAATATGTCGAAGTAGTGTTTTAGCATTTTGGGGTTTGGTTGTTGGTTTGGAGTAGATGGTTTTGATGCTTGTGGATGATGATACTAAGGGTAAAACGGGGTGTTGGTTTGCGCCTACAGTGCTTTTGGGGTGCCACCTACTTGGCAAATTTGGGAGTGCCAATCATCACCCCAAAAAAGGCATTTTCTGTATTTCGTATTTCGGCTACGCTCAATAAAAACACTCAATATAAACAAGCGGGACGGGTATGGTTTTGAATAATGTGCGAATAACAAAACACTCAACTAAAAGTTAATAGTTGAGTGTTTGTGTTTATTGGTTAGTTATATACATCATCGTTAGATTCTTCTTGGGCGGGCGGTGCTTCGTTATAGGGTTGTGTGCTGTTTTGTCCGCTTCGGCAATCGCCTACTATATAGTTAGCGGCGTTTTGGTGGTGTTTTCTAACGATTGTAATATTTGAGAGGTTGCGGGCATCACAAAATACATTTTGCACATCATCACATCGGCGAGTGGCTCAACGATGGGATAAATTATTGAGTTGCGTTTTAAGTCGGCGGTAAGTAAGCCACCTTTGTCGGCTAAGGAGGTAAGAAAACTAAACCCTATCGTGAGCATAAAACCCCACAAGGCTATGCCCGTTAGTTTGCTGACGGAGCTAAGGTGGGCTGCTTTTACAAAAAAGTTGAGTACCAAATTGAGGATAAACATGGCAACCATAAAGCCGCAAAATAGCACCACAAACGATATGATGGGTGTAAATGCCGAGTCTATTCGTCCGGAATTTGAGAGTACGCGCGACATGATGTTGTTGAATCGCAGGGCTAAAATGATGGATATAGCAAAACGAAAAACGGTTAATACCGAGCCTATCAAGCCTTGTGTAAGCCCACGATAAACGCCAAAGGCAATGGCTATTAAAAAAGCTAAATCCAATGCGTTAAAACTACCCATTGTTAAAAGTATTTTATATTATGCAGTTTGGGGCTGCGGTTATGGATATTAAGTAAGTAATGTTTTTACGAGTGCGGCAATTTGTTTGCCGTCGGCAATGCCTGCCAATTGTTTGTTTGCCACGCCCATTACTTTGCCCATATCTTTTGCCGATGTGGCGCCTAGTTGGGCAATAATGGCTTTAATTTCGGTTTGTAGTTCGTCGGGCGATAGTTGTTTGGGCAAGTAGCGCTCAATGATGGCTATTTCTTCGGCTTCTTTGGCGGCAAGGTCGGGGCGTTGTTGTTGTTCGTAGATGGTAAGCGAGTCGCGGCGTTGTTTTACTAATTTGGATAATAGTTTTATTTCGTCTTCGGTGCTTATGTTTTCGGGGGCTCCTTCGGCGGTTTTTGCCAGTAATATTGCCGATTTTATGGCGCGTAAGCCGCGTAGGGTTACGTCTTCTTTGGCTTTCATAGCCGTTTTTATGTCGTTGTTGATGATTAGTTCTAAGCTCATTTTTTTGAGTAGTTTATTGTTAATTTATTATGTTACGATATCACCCGTTAGTACAAAATAAACAATTTTGAAGAGGTGTTTACACTCAGTTTCGGTAATTTTGGGCGAACCTTTAATTTCGTCTTGATAAAAAGTATTGCTTGGGGTATCATCGCCATGTGTTAGGTATAGTTTGTTGCGTTTTTCCTTTAGTTGATACAAATTACAAAGCAAACTATTTCCACGATTAGTTAAACTTGGGTGTTTCAAAATTAAAAAAGCTATTTGGGCTCCTATATCTCTATCACCTCCTTCTTTAAAATGCGTAACAACTCTATATTTTTCAGGCAACCTACTATCGTATTTTATACAATGCTCGTTGTTTTTTATAAAAATAATATTATTGTGACCTTTTAATACCCATTTAAGGGTACTGTTCGAGCCTGTTTTAGTATAATAATTTTGTTGGATTTCATTAAAACAACTCCACAGAGTCATAAAAGCCAGTTCGATGTCGGAGTAATAAAAATTATCTTTATCGAATTGAGTTTGTTGATGGGCGCGTTTTAGCAAACCATAAAACATACGGAGGCGTTCTTTTAGGCGCGTAGCAATTTTATCGGCAGAATTAGGAAAACCATCTTCTGCAATTATAGTAGTAGGATTTCCACTTATTGGATTTACCTTAGCAATATGCTGCCAAAACCATTTTAGTTTTTTGCCATTATCCAAACAACTTTTAATGGTATCTAGTAAATTTTTGTAGTTTTCTTTGCTGTAATCACTATTCGCTTGTTCGGGATGCTCTTTTATAAAATATCCATCTGCTCCTAAATTGTATAATTCTTTATGGTTCCAAGCTTTATTAGATGCTGTAAAAATAATTACTTGGTGGTCGGGACGTAATTTTTTAATTTTTTTGAGTAGTGCTTTGCCGTCATTTTCGGTAGGTATGCGTAGGTCTAAGAAAATTAAATCCCAATCTTCGTTTATAACCGTATCTGTAACTTCCTCTGTGCTAAGTATAGGAGTTATAGTACAGTCATAAGTTGTATTTTTTAGTATTTTGTGTTTACATATCCAATGCAACACCTTTTCCCAGCCTTTATTAGCTTGGTCATCTATGAGAAGTACCTTTAAGGGCTTTTCGATATTGTTTAATGTTTCGTTAGATTGAGTTCTTCGAGGTTGATATTTTGCTATTAAGTATTTGAAATATAAATTGTTGGACAGTGTTGGCAAATCGTCATCGGGCATGCCTGCTGTTCGAGCAAGACTCCATGCCCCCCATTCGTTGGCTATGGAATGGCGGGTTGTAGTTGGCGGTTCTTGAAGGAAAATCCCTTCTATAAAAAGTTTTCTAATATCTTCACTATCTACCTTTCTAATGAGTTTAGGTGGCGCCTCGGTATATTATCAGATGTTGCTTGAGGGTTGCTGCCAACGGTAATAATTTCTACACCGCCTGAAAGTAAAAAATTAGCGTATTTGAAACGATTTTTATAAAAATCTGCATCAATTGTATCTTCGGTAAGGATAATTATAGGTAATTTACTAATTGTTTCATTTGTGGCGAATTTCGTATAACGAATATGAGGAATAAGAGTTATTCCTATATAATCATCATCAGTCAATATATTTTCCGATACAATGATAAAATCTATATCCAAAGTATTGAGGCTTTTGATGCCTTTTAATATCTTATGGATTTTATCGGCATCTGAAATATTAGACATTTCTTGTGAAGTATATTCTAAAATAATAGTTCTAGGCTGTTCTTCTAGAATATCAGGACATAGTGCTAATTCTTCGTTAACACTATCTATGATTAAAGGTATGGGAGAATAATTAAACATTGGTTTTGTTGTAAAAATGAAATAAAGTTTATTAAATCACGATATTAGTAAACTAATACAAAGATTTTGCATGATTGCATATGTTATTTACCATGTCTAAAAAATCGGGTAACATATCAATATCATTAACCTCTTGCCACCATTCATCTTGCTGTTCAATAGTGTATTGAGCTAAGGCTAATAGCTTATTTATTTCGCTTTTAGGAATATTATTTTGCCAGTTGTCTATATCATGTTTGAGTATACTTCTAATATCTTTTTCTAAATTTCGGATGTCAATGTTTAGGTGACGATTACCATGTTGTAAAATATTTTTTTTAAATTCACCTTTATCATTTGCCCAATTTATAAAAATGCGGAAATTGGTACTATATACATCACTTCTGTGGTATATATTTGGTATGCTTAGCGATCCGCTATATAAATATAATTTATTATCATACTTATTTTCTAACATAGATATAATTGTAGCAGGTAATTTATAATCGGTACCTTCATAACTATTGTGCAAGAATACTGCATCGTAATTTGCTAATTGTGGCGATTCAACATTTATATCGCCATTTTCATTTTTTTCAATAGGATACTGAAAGTCATGAGTGAATTCAACAGTTATCGCAGTTAAAGTTGGCAATAAATCTTTTAATTGCTGCTTTAGGATTTCGTAACGATAACCACCATTGTTTTTAGTATCATCGATGAAAAGTATTTTTAACATGTTTTTTTATTGAAAAAAAGTTAATTTATGTACAAAACTTATTGTATTGTCTTTGTCTATAGGAATGACAGTTAATTTTGTTCCTTTTTTAACCATCATATTGAGGCTTAAAGCAGCGTTATCGGTAGGGAAATAGCTTTGAACTTCCCATTCGCAAAGTGACCACAAACATTGTTTGATTTTCTCAAAATCACCCCCTTGACATAATTGTTCTGGGTTATTTAGGCATTCTGAATATTCGTCGGTAATCGTAATTACTGTTACAAAATCCTCATCTTTTTTTTTAACGTCAATAAGTAAACGTTTTTTTTGTCTATTTGCAGGAGTTATTTTTTCTCCCTTATAATTAGAGTATTTTAAAATACCAATAAAAATAGCTTTTAGTGCTTCTTCCACCCGTTCTACATCAGTAAAAAATTGAGCAAAAGCATTAAATTTTTTTTCTTCTGGTGTAAATATAATATTATTATCATCGAAAATAGAATTAATTGTTTTTCCGCTCTCATCACTAACCGTATTCAATATATTTACTAAGGTGTTTTTAAGAATAGTGGTTTCTGTATCTATTTTGCCGAATCTAACTTGTTTTTTGAATCCTAATATTTTTTAGAAAAAACAGAGTTATCAAATTTAGATTCATTAAATAATGGGTGTAGCTTATATTCTTCCCATAGTTTCATACCGTCACCCTTATATATGTTTATTAATTTATTGTGAACTACTTGCCAAAGATTAAACGGAATACGCTTATCAAAGGGGATTTTTTTATCTGCTTTACGAGTACTTCAGTTAAATCAAAATCATTGGGGTTTATTGGGGCATGTAGTAATTCTCTCAACCCAGAATTGTTTTGGTCTCTAAATTTTTTCAGAAATTCAGTAACATTTTTTGGATTATGGTTACAGTAAGCAGTTACATCTTTAGTAGCTTTTACCTCTTCATTTTTATTAACATTTTTATCATTAGTACTTTCTTTTTCTTTGTTTTTAACGCCTTTTCTCATTTAACTCTTCAAACTTCTCCCAATACTTTAAATAAACTAAATCATTTTCTCCGCGTACCATCTGTAAAATTGTAGTTTGCCATGCGCAAAACCGATTCAAAAGGCGGTATAACGCGTTTTGCTCCTTTTTCTTTTACATAACATTCTCTAAATTTTGTTGTGGCATACTCTAAACCTTTGTTTTGCCAATTATGTAGCATAGCTCTTATACTACGAATGTAACGTTGTTCAACGTTTACTTTTTCGTTTACAGTCAACCCAGTCACTTCTTGTCGGTCATTACGGGTTTGTAAACGAACTTTACTTTCGTTAATCTTAAAAGACTCTTCTATTTCAACAATGTTTTTTAATTGATTATAAAATTCTTCGTTGAATATATTTTCGTAACCTGAAAAAGTAATATCATCGGCATAACGAGTATAGCGTATTTTATTCGTTTTTGCGAAAGCAGTTAATTTTCTATCCAATCGCTGGCAAACAGCATTGGTCAAAGTTGGAGAGGTAGGAGCCCCTTGTGGCAATACGCCATTATCAGAGCATAAATTGGCTACTAAAAAAGCAATATCGTCGGGTAAATTAAACGGAGCAAGCTGCAATACTGTTTTTATGCGCCTAAATGCAATACTAGTAAAAAAATCAGACAAATCTATGTTGTAAACATACGGTTTGTTTGTATGTATTTGGGCATTTGTTACTATATTTCGTATTTTATTATCATGATTTACTACAAAACCATTGGCTGCTTTATGTGGTACAAAAATAATATTTAATACCACATTCAAACATTTTTGTAGTAATTTTAAAATATGGATCAGAGCTGATATTGTACGAGCTTTCCATTTTTTAAAACAGTAAATGTGTGGTTTTTTTTTTTTATAGGGCATAATAGCGTAATAATTTCTCAGTAAGTCGTTTTTTTTGCATTTATTTTAGGATAACTTATGTCATTGTAACAATTAAGCAGAACAACCAAATCCTCAGTTGTTCGCAGTAATGCAAATTGCTCGCGTATTGTCTGTAAATCGGATTGTTTTATTTTTGACATAATAAAAATAAAGCACTTGTTTGTATTCTTCTTGTGTAAGGGTATCTGTAACAGACATCAAGTCTCTGTAACAAGCATCAAGTCTCTGTAACAGGCATCAAGTCTCTGTAAATTATATAAATTAAAAAAAATAAAAAATAAATAAACCTGACGTAGCCCTTCAATTCATAACCTTGGTAGTTGACATTGCGAAACGCTAATGAAAGTCAATACTTGTGACAAGTGCTTTTTATAATGCAAAGGTAATTTTTTTTTGTTGAAAACAATAATTTTTGTTTAAATCACCGCCATTGTAAGGCGGCTAATGCAAACTAGTTTGTTTTGGTGGTTGGTAATTTGTATGTCCCAGATATGTGAGTTCTGCCCTATGTGTATGGGGCGTGCGGTGCCATATACCCAGCCCGATGTAGCCGAGCGCAGGTGATTGGCGTTTATTTCTAAGCCAACGCATTTTTTTTGGGTAACATCAACTACCAAGCCCGATGCAATACTGCCTAATGTTTCGGCAAGTGTTACCGATGCGCCGCCATGTAGCAAGCCAAAGGGTTGTTTGGTTCGGTGGTCAACGGGCATTTTGCCACAAAGGTAGTTGTCGCCAATGTCGGTAATTTCGATACCCAAATGAGCAACCATACAACCCTCCGAAAACTGGTTGACAAGTTCCATGTTGGGTGGTGTGTGCCAAATAGACATAAAGGGGATTTTTCTTATTGGTTCTCGGTTTTTGTCGCCCATCATAGTTGGCACGTCCATGTCTTGCATGTCGGGGCCCGCCCGAAACGTTGTTTAAGCGCCGTATTTGTTTTCGTTGCCCGGGGTCAATTCGAGATAGGGAGCTTGCTGCCTCGATTTTCGGAAGGCGAAACCTTTGCGTTGTTAAACAAGCCCATCAACTCTTCTGATTTGGTGTTGATAAACAAGTCAATTGCCAAGCCACTTGGGTTGTCTTTTACGCAATTTTCGATAATAGCTAAGGCGTTTAATATATTGCTGCGACCTTCAGTTGCATTGCTATACATGTTATCTAAGCCCAAACGGTGGTATTGATAATATGCCTGACGCATTTACAAACCTGCCGCTTAGTAAGTGTTCTAGTAACATAGCGGTTGTCGGTGCTTTCGTGACCTTTCCAGCCTTTGTAGGGTGAGTTTTAATTGCCTGTAATAACTTGTTGTACTTTGTTAAAAGCCGCTGTGCCACCATTACTCGAAAAAGTATCGCCGTCTATTGCCAAATAATTATATATAGTGGGCAATTACCGAGCTTAACTCCGATGTTGTAAATGCCTTCGTTAAATTGTATGGGGTCGAATTGGGCATAATCGAAGGTAAATTTGTCTTGATAAGTAAAAATGGGCAATTGTACGAGCTGTTATGCACAGGGCGGCTCGATTGAATGGCAAAGCGAGCCTCGAAACGGGTTGGTGATAGCTCTTTTAAGATGGTAATGAGTACATTACAATCAATGCGTTCTTCGGGTTTATAGGTTTCGTCGGTCCATGGCGGTTGTTGATAAAGTCGCGCACCTCGGTTTCAAGGGTTTTGAATACTAAAGGCTCGGTTTGTTGCAGGTTACCCACCTGAATAGTTACTTTGGCATTTATCTCTTGAGGCAAAACTTTGGTTTGTAAACAAACGTTACTTCAGCAGTAGTGTAAATAACTGAATGGTACTTTTCATAAAAAATAAAAAATAGTTAAACTTGCGTGTTTAATAGCAAATTTATAGATTAAGGGTGTTGATAATTGTTTCGATTTGGGTTGATGATAAACCCATAACATCGGCAATAAAATCGATGGAAACGCCTTTTTTATACAGATTTATAATGGTTTTGGCTTGTTCTTCCATCAATACTTCTTGTTTTACTTCTTCTTTAACTTCTTCTTTAACTTCTTCTTTAACTTCTTGTTTTACTTCTTCTTTAACTTCTTGTTTTACTTCTTCTTTAACTTCCTGTCTCATTTTTTGGCGGTCTTCGTTACGTTTTTTTTCTTCGTAGTCCAAAATGGTACGTGCTCTTACCATAGTAATATGGCATGCAGGATTGGTCGGGCCACATTTGCTGGTGTCGAGTTTTTTGATTGTCTTCACTTAGCCATTCTTCGCTAAAAAATGGCGGTATTTGGTTAGCATCTTCAGGGTTTTATACGGTGTGCGTATTTCATGGTATAGAGTAGTTTTTCTTTGTCGGTGGTTACTGGTCAAAATTGGCTTGTTTTATTTGGAAACTCCTTTAGTTCTATTAGCCTAAATTCAATGTTTTTGCCAATTAGGTTGTTGTTTTCGTCGTGAGATTAAGTACACGAGTGAGGTATCGTCATTGATTATTTTATCCTCTATTACGCAAATACAGTAGATAGAAGCAAACAATGAAAACCATGCTTGCCCTTTGTACTAAGGTATTGTATATTGGTAGGCATAAAATTGAAGCCGCTCGAATAGGTTGTCGTAGAAGTTGCCGCGTTGCATTTCTATTGTAAAATGCTTTATTTCGTCTTCGCACAAAACATCGTACACGCACTGCTCAGGCATCTTCTACCATTCCTTCAAATTCGTTGCGAAGCATTTTTAACTTTTGATGATAGTGCTAGCATCAATAAGTAGTTACTGCTTAAAATATACTGTTGCAGGCAAAAGTTACCTAAAAACCATAATCGGAGATAAAGGGTACAATTAAATGTTCGTTGTTTTTTTGAGGTTTTCATCTGCCAAACAATTAAATTATTTGCATTTCTGCTCTAAAAACTTCTTCGGGTCGTTATAGCCCAAATCACGGGCTTTTTTTAACTCTTCACAGGCTTCGGGGGTGTTTTCGTCTGTTAAAAATGCGCCTAAGTTATGATGAAATTTAGCATTTTGGGTTCTAGTTCTACGGCTTTCGCAGGTCGGCTTCGGCTTCGGTGCGACTGAGCAGAAATACAAGCATAATCCGCGTTGCCATACGATTTGGCATGATTGGGGCTGAGCAATATGGTTTAAGTTAAAACATTTTATTGCCTTTGGTGAGTTCTTTTTTTGATAGGCATAAACTAAGCCTGTTTTGTAGATAACTTCTACGTCTTGGGATATTAGCTGGCAAAGACGTAAGAATCTATAACGACTCGTCGTAATTTTGGCATTTGGCGCTGCGTCTGCATTGTTTAACAAGCTAGTGTCGGCTACTGCCATTTTGTTTGGACAGATTTAGCGAGTTGTGGTTTGCTATTGTCTGATTAACCACAACTATACAAAGATAATAAAAGTAAAGAACAGGAATGATAGATTTTCACTTTTAGACAGGGAATGTTTTAATAAAAAAAATAAGGACAATAAGTTTAGAGGGGCATCAATACCCAAAAATAATAATTTGGGCAGTTTAATGTGGCAAAGTTAATACTTTTTTTGTTTTTATCCAAATGTGCTATTAATTTACACCGAACTAGGTATTTTTTTGACTATCAAATTCATAATATCCCAGGCTACTTCGTCTTTCGATTTTGGGGTAAGATTCGTATTTATTGTTTTCTTTGTCGATAATACAATTTTTGTTGGTATCGTGTCTAAATCCGGCACCTTCGTCGCGAGCGTTAAGAACGATAAGGTCGAGGTTTTTATTTTGCAATTTTGCGGGCGTTTTCTTCTTCGTTATCCGTTTCGGGGCAAAAGCCCACCAAAGTTGTCCTCTTTTTTTATTTTTGCCCGGAGGTAGCTAAATTGTCAGTGTTTTTGCAGGTTGATGACTAGCAAATCGCCTGTTTTTTTAATTTTACTTTTTGTGGTTCAACGGGGGTATAATCGGCAACGGCTGCCGATAAGATGGCAATGTTAGCCTCCGGAAACAAAGCCGTAGTAGCCTCGTACATGGCTTGTGCTGTGTGGGCACTTATTACCTGTATGTCTTTATTTTGTGGCAATAAATTTGTTTCGCCCAATACCAAATATACTTTGCGCACCATTTGTGTACGGCTTCGGCTATGGCAATGCCCCATTTTACCCGTCGACAGTTGCCTACAAAACGCACAGGGCCGAGGGTTCGTAGAGTGGGACCAGCGGTGCCAAGCACTGTTTTGCGCCCAACAGGGTTTGCAGGGGGCAATGGTGGCATTATTGACGACTAAGCTTACCATTGGTTGCAAAGTATTGGTTGATATAGTCAACTATTTGTTCGGGTTCGGCAAGGCGCCCGTCGCCAATCAAGCCGCTTGCCAACTCGCCATGCCCTACGGGTATTAGGTGATTTTTACATTCGGTTACTAAAAAGTGTAAATTGCGTTGAGTGGCGGGGTGTGTCCACATATCTAAATCCATGGCAGGGGCAATAAATACCGGGCAGCGTGCCGATAGGTAGGTGGCAACCAACACATTGTCGGCATTGCCATTTGCCATTTTGGCTAAGGTAGTGGCTGTTGCGGGGGCTACTAACATGGCATCAGCCCATAAACCAAGTTCTACGTGGTTGTTCCATAAACCCTCGTGTGTACTAAAAAACTGGGTGATAACCTCGTTTTTTGACAAGGTAGAAAACGTTAAAGGGCTTACAAAATTAGTGGCAGGGGGTCATGATTACGCGCACCTCGGCACCATTTTTTACTAACAAACGCACTACTAATGCGGCTTTATAGGCTGCAATACTGCCCGATACGCCTAATAATATTTTTTTACCGTTCAAATAATAATATGGTGACAGGGCTGCCGCCGCTGTTTGGCTTTCGCTAATTACACCGCCCAACAAACTGTTTTGGCACATAGACGGAACCGTTTGTATAGGCAATTGTGCATTGCTTGCTACTATTGACTGTATCATAGATAAATCTTTTCAAAAAAAATAGATTAGTTGCCCAATCTTGATAAAATAATTACTCTGCGTTGTAAGTAATTGGATATTTGGCAATGATGCTATACGCTCGTAATTTCACTTAATAGAGTGTTCAAAAAAAACGAAGTCATAATATCCTACCTACTTAACTTTTTTAAAACGCACGCAACAGTTCAACTATTTGCACTGTTGCTAACAGTTCTGTTTTTTTATTGTCTAAACACAACAACTGGGCTAATGCGCTGTGTTAGTGCATTAGCCTTATGCGTTGTTGTTTGGTTATATTACACTAAGATGCTCTATTTGGTAAAACTGTATCCGCCCAAAAAGGTATTGGCAAGCGATAAAGCTACGCCAAAAGCATTACCCACAAAATACCACTAACATGAAAACCACTAACCAAATAGCTTGCCAATGGTATCATTAAGCCATTGATAACAAACGAAAACAAACCCAACGTAAGTACCGTAACAGGCATGGCAATTATAGATATAATGGGCTTAACAAAATTGTTAATCAAGCCTATTACACAGCCCACAATAATGGCTGTCCATAAGCCTGTAACGTGTACGCCAGGCAAAAAGTTGGCAAGCAAATAAACGACTAAGCCGTTCATCAAAACAGAAACAATTAATTTTCCCATAACCCTTGATTATTTTTTTTGTTTGAAAAATGTTTTTATGCTACCGATATTGGTTCTTTTATTTTTGTTGTGGAAACTGACAAATGATAGCTTTTTATACTCCTATTGAGCAAGCATGATACAACGAAGGCAACTGTTAAGTGGCATGTTGTATTATTTAAGTATTCACCACCCATTAAAAGTTTGTTACTTTTCTTGACAAAAAAAGTAACCAAAAAGTCAAGGCTGTAGAATTGACTAAAATGTGCAACATTCCGCTAAAAGATATAAACTTGCACGCCAAACAGCTGTTTATCGGTTTTATTTCTTGGTTCGGTGTGGCGTGCTAAACAGTATATCTTTCTTAACGCTACATTTTTGCACATTTCTTAACGCAATTATAATGCCGGTCCCGAAGAAACCAAATACAACTAGGTGTGAAAATGCAAAATACCCAAATCACAACAAAAGTATAAGAGCCCCGATATTACGCTGCTATGGAGATCAAAATACGCTTATCAGCAGTTTGTGCTTTGTTAATGTACTAACAATTGCGGGCTTTTATGTGTATAATGTTGTAAACCCCTGCGGTTCGCCAAAAGTTCGTTTTTTACAAAAAAAACAAAATTTTTTTACCCAAAAATGTAATTAACGATTAAAATCATCCTTTGTTTTTACCATTTAAGTGTCAATCCTGCCAAAAAATTAAAGCCTGCTTGTGGGTAATAATTGTTGTAGTTGGTGGAGTTTATGGTGTTGTTTTCGTTAAACAGCACAAAGTATGTCCAGCCGTTTGCTTCGTAGAGGGTGTTTAGCAGGTTGTTTAGTTGCACATTAAAGCCAATTTCTTTGCACCATTTTGTTTTTCGGGTGTAGCTCATCTGTGCATTATTTACCCAATAGGCGTTTAGGGTTCGGTTGGGGTTTTGGGTATTGTCGAGGTATTGTTTGCCTACGTATTTGCTGGTCAAAGCTATCTCGGTACCTTTAAACGGCTGATAGCTAAGTATTGCCGCCGCCACTACTTGGGGCGAAAACGAAATAGCTACATTTTTGTACAAAAGGGTGGTATCGGCAAGCCAATCCCAGTTGTTGCTGTAAATGCTGGTTGTTTGCTCAAAGCTGGCAATTTTGTTTTGGCTTAGTGCCACATTACCCTCAAAGCGCAGTTTGCGGTGTAGTTGTGTTGCCCCATTAAGTTCAATGCCTGTGCGGTAGCTACTGCCCACATTTTGTTGGATAGGTGTGCCTACATTGTTTAAGTTGCCCGTTAGCACCAATTGGTTTTTGTGGTGCATATAATAGGCAGTAAGGGCAAGGGTATGTTTGGTGTTGTTGGTGTAGGTGTAATTTAGCTCTAAATCGGCAAGGCGCTCGGGTTTTGGTGGGGTGGCATTGTCTATTATATTGCTGCGGGTAGGCTCGCGGTTGCCAATGCCAAACGATGCCGACACCTGATTGTTGGTATTAAGGGTATAATTGATACCTGCTTTGGGGTTAAAAATGGTAGTTTAGGTCAAGGGCTAAGCTGTCTTGTCCGTCGTCGTTGCCCGTAATTTGGTAGTTTATTTGGCGATACTGCACGTCGGCAAAGGCGTTTAGCTTTTGGGCGATGGGATAACTCATCTTAACAAAAATAGTACCATCGGTTTTTAAGCCTTTGCTGTTGTAATAAGGTTGCCTAATTTGACTATTAGCGGCAAATTGTGCCCAAATTAGCTCGCCAAAATGTTTGCCGTCGTATTGATTAAGCGCCCCGCCGAGCATAAACTCGCCCTTTTGTGGCTTAAACAGTAGGGCATAAGTGGCGCCATAAAAATCGTTGTCGAGCCATTTGCGGCGCACCAAATCGGTGTTTGTTATTAAGGTAGTATCGCCATTAGCTGTGTTGTAGACGGTTGTGTTGTTTAGCCCATAGCTTGCCAAATCTTGGTTGGTTTGGTATTGCTCGTAAAAACCGCTGCCTTTGGTATAGTGCAAACCTAACTTAAGCGTTAGGCGGCTTGCCAACTGATAGCCATAGTGTAGCTGATAGTGGTTTTGGCGATAATCGTCTACCTGATTATCGTAGGTATAAGGGTTGTAGGTGCGGTTAGTGTCTATTATTTCGGCAGGTACGCCCTCCCAGGCTTGATAGGTTATCTCGTGTCCGCCAAAAGCCAATAGCCGCAGCGAGTGCCTATTGCCGTAGTAGTTGCCCGCCAAAAAATACGATTTTAGGTTAGATGAGGCTCGGTCTATGTAGCCATCAGAGGCAATATACGACAGCCGAGCATCGAGGGTAAAGTATTTGTTTAACATGCCCGTACCCATGCCTACCGAGTGCCTTTGGGTGTTAAACGAGCCATAACTGTTTGATAGTTGTGCATACGCAACGGCATTGCGTTTTAGGGTTTGTATGTTAATGCTGCCCCCAAAAGCCCCTGCTCCGTTTGTAGACGAGCCTATGCCGCGTTGTATTTCTATGTTGTCCGTCGAGGCGCCAATATCGGGTAAATTAACCCAGTACACTTGGTGCGACTCGGGGTCGTTGAGTGGCATATCGTTGATGGTGGCATTGATGCGGGTGGCATCGGAGCCGCGCAGCCTAATGCCTGTGTAGCCTACGCCCGCCCCTGCATCGGAGGTGACAACCGCCGAGGGCGTAAGTTGTAGCAAAAATGGTAGGTCTTGCCCGTTGTTCTGACGGTCTAATTGGGCTTTAGACACATTGCTATTGCTGCCATTTATGCCTTGTGGTGCGCGGGAACTGATACCCCACATAGATAATGTGCAGCGTAGAGTTGCCACTTGGCAGCAGCACCGCAAAAGCACCTTTGGCATCGGTTAATAGGCTGGTGTCGGTAATGCCTTTTATTTGCACACTTGCCAACTCGAGCGGCTCGTAAGTTAGGGTACTAACGTTGCCATTTAGCAAAAATGTTTGCGCCCCTAAACGCATTTGCGCCAAAAGGCACAACATAAAAAATACAGTAATTTTGTGAAACATGTGCTACACTTCTTTTTGATGATAAAAAAAAGTGTAGTAAACGGAGAGAGAAAATCTGATATAAACATACCAAAGCAAAATCTTTTGTACAAAAAAGATTTGCTTTTGGGTGTGTATGTTTCCTGCGTCGGTATTATCCGCATCAGGTTCAGAGGGTATAATCTCAGCCAACAGTGGCACCCCTACTTACTACACCAAAACTGGGTACAAAGGTACGGCTTTTTTATGGGAAAATGGCTTTTGACTGTTGAGTTTTGGCTGCTGGTTTGGGGCGTGTTTGCGTCTGTTAGTGGGATTGATGAAATAGGACTAACTACTTTTTGGTAGAGCATTAACTCTTTTGGTAGCAGCATTAACTCCCTTGGAGCATTCACTTTTGGTTGAGCATTAACTTTTTGGTAGCAGCATTAACTCTTTTGGTAGCAGCATTAACTCTTTTGGTAGAGCATTAACTCTTTGGTAGCAGCATTAACTCTTTTTGATAGCAGCATTAACTCTTTGATAGCAGCATTAACTCTTTTGGAGCAGCATTAACTCTTTTGGTAGCAGCATTAACTCTTTTGGCAGCATTAACTCTTTTGATAGCAGCATTAACTCTTTTGATAGCAGCATTAACTCTTTTGATAGCAGCATTAACTCTTTTGATAGCAGCATTAACTCTTTGGGTTTTGAGAAGATATGTATGGTAGTCTGAACTATTTGTTTGTGCCAGGGGCATTTGTATAATACAGCATGGACAAGTATAGCGACATTTGGGTAATGCTCGCCATTGTTATTTATGGCAGGTTTAGTTAGTTGGCGGTGTGTTGTCGGTATCGTGGAGTGGTTGTGCCGTGGTTATTTAGGTTTTTGAGCAATGCCGGAAACGAGAATGTTTTTTTTACGGTATCGCTTAAATTCGAGCGGCGGGCAATGTTGTTGATAAGTATCAGTTGGTCGTAGAGGTCGTTTAGGGTGCTTATGTCTTGTTGTGTAGTTTTACGCAATAATTTACCTACCTCTTGGGTTACGTTGGCATTTTTAGGGGTGGCATAGCCCAAAATACGGTCTATGAGGTTGGTCGGTGCCTTGGGTTAGTATTTCGGTTTTTGTGTCGGCTAACATATTGGTTTTAAACTTTGCAAGTAGCTGTATAAAGTTTTCTTGGTCGCCGCTTTTTAGCTTGGCATAGTGGGTAGTAAAGCCTAATTGGTCTTTTAGTTGTTTTAGGCGGGTGGCGTTTTTTCTAAAATCAAAGGTAAGTTGTTTGTTAAAGTCCACTAAATCGTTTTTTGCGGGTTTCATCATGCCTAGTAGTTGGGTAGCATCTTTCATTTGTTGGGCGTTATCAACGCCTAGTACATCGGTGTAGGTTTTTGGTGATGTTGGTTTTTAGCTCATCGAAATAAGCGAGGGTAAAAGGTCCTTGCCAATGCCTCAACATGTGTGGCGGCTACGGTAGCAATGGTTTCGCCGATAATTAATAGCTCAATGGCTTTGCATTTAAATTTGCGAACTTGTTCCATAAACAAGGTATTTTTTTTTAGGTTAAAAATTGGGTACAAAAGGTGTTTTAGCTAAACACAATACAAAGATACACTAATTTTTGTAACTATCTAAAAATGGTTATGTTTTTTGGTGGTTTTTAAGTTTTTTTAACGTTTAGGGGGGGGGAATTAACTAAATGTTAAAGTTTTTTGGAGATACTTGCTTATAATAGGTTTGGTTGTATCTTTGCGGCGGGATAAGAGGCTCATTTGATAATTGAGTTTACTTTTGCTAACAACAAAAAACAAAAAATGCTTGACGTAAAATTTATAGAAAGCGAAATTCGCGACCAATTTTTAATGGATGACAATAACCGCCCATGGATAATTGGTTTTAGTGGAGGAAAAGATAGTACAATGTTATTACAATTGGTTTGGAATGCATTAAAACCTATAGATCCAATGTTTAAAAACATGCGCCAAATTTATGTGGTATGTAATAACACTTTAGTGGAAAATCCCAAAATACTGGAATTTACTGAAAGAACTCTAAATGCTATCCAAATTGCAGCGGTAAAAGATGGATTAAATATTTTGGTAGAACGAACAACACCCAAATTGGAGGATACCTTTTGGTTAAATTTAATAGGAAGAGGTTATCCTGCCCCAAATAGTCTGTTTCGATGGTGTACGGAACGACTAAAAATTAATCCTACTACCAAATTTATTTTAGAAAAAATAAACGAAGCAGGAGAGGCTATTATTTTATTGGGTACAAGATCAGATGAAAGTAGCAACCGTGCTAACTCCATTAAAAAACATGGAATATTTGGGCAACGTTTGCGTAAACATGTTTTGCCGAATGCTTTTGTTTATGCTCCCATAAAAGATGTATTAACTACTGAAGTTTGGCAATATTTACTACAAAATCCCCCAGCATGGGGAGGACATAACCGAGAGTTAGTAACGCTGTATAATAATGCTAGTGGTGGTGATTGTCCTTTAGTTATTGATACAACTACTCCTTCTTGTGGTAATTCACGTTTTGGTTGTTGGGTCTGTACTGTTATCAACAAAGATAAATCTATGGCTGGTTTAATTGATAATGGCGAAGAATGGATGTCGCCTTTAATGGAAATACGTGATTATTTAGTTGAAAATCGCAGTAATCCAGAACACCGTGAAGCGTTTAGACGTACAGGACAAGAAGGATTGGGTCCATATAAACCGCATATTAGGGCTACTATTTTAGAAAAATTATTGATGGCACAACATGAGATTCAAGAAGAAGATCCAACTATTGGCTTAATTTCACATCAAGAATTGATAGCAATTCAAATACTGTGGTATCGCGATGGTATCATTGACCACCGTGTTGCTGATATTTTTAACAAAATTTACAATTCAAATACCCTTATGATGGACAAACAAGAACAACAACGACAAAAAGAGGTTGATATCTTACAAAAAATTTGTAAAGATGCACCAGAAGATATCCAACTTATTGGAAATCTTTTTGAACTCCATAAATCAAAAATCCTTATGCGGCTCAAACACGGTTTGTCCAGGAATTGGAGATTAGATTGGAAAATTTTATCAATAATCAACAAAAACAATTGGAACAAACAATTCAGTAGATATGGATTGTAATTACAATAATCTATCAAATCTTATTTTTCCTTACAGTTATCATAATTGCAATTTTAAATCATGCTAATCAAAGAAGTAGTTTTACATAATTTTCGTCAGTATAAAGGAACCAATTCTATTTTGTTTCATACTAATGACACGAAAAACATAGTTATTGTAAGTGGTAAAAATGGCAACGGAAAAACAAATTTTCTGATGTCATTAGTTTGGTGTTTGTATGGCACAAGAACTCAAGATGTTGATGATTTTTTTAAAAACGAAATTGTCAAACAAGGAGGTTACGCTAAATATATAGCGAATAGCTTAAACAATCTTGCCGAAGATGAGGGCGAATCTACTTTTTATGTTTCTATAACATTCAACGATTTGCATATTTCAGATTTACGTTGCAATGAAGTAAAAATTACTCGTAAATTTGATGTCAATAAGTCTAATCCTGAAAGTTTGGAAATTCTTTTAGATGGACAAGTGAATGAATTGTTTCGTGAAATAAACACGGAGCATTTTATTCATGATTTTTTGATACCTATTGAGGCAGCAAAATTTTTCTTTTTTGATGCTGAAAAAAATTGCATCTCTTGCTGAAAAGGTAAAAATTGAAGAACAGAAAGAATTAAAAGCCTATTCAGAGGTATTAGGTATAAAAAGTATGAAGATTTAAAGGAAAGTTTAGTACAATTACAAGATACTTTCAAGCAACGTTCGGCAACACCGCAAGACCAACAACGTTTAGCAAGATTCAAAGGTGATGTAAAAGAAATTGAAATTTAAATTGCAGAAAAAGAAGAAAGTATTGATAATCTAAAAGAGCAAATTAATGCTAAACGTTTTGATGTAAATCAATTACAGGAACGTTTAATTAAAGAAAGCAATGCAATTAGCTTGGAAGAAGTACGTCAACTACAGGAACGGAAAAGTCAAATTGATACTTCTTTGGAAGAAGTAAAACTAAGTTTGAAAGAATTGTTAGAACTGGCTCCATTTGCGATAAATGGAGACTATCTATTGCAAATCAACGATAGAGTAGATAAGGAATTTAACTTGAAAAAATTTGAATTTCAGGAAAATGAGGTTAATACCAAAATAAAAAGCATCATTGCAGAAGTAGATCAAGCAAAGTACGAATGGCAAAAAACGGACAAAGGTGTTACCATTGATGCCGAAATTCGTAATTTTTATGAAAATCAAATTAATGTTTTGATTAAAAAGCATTTTTTGCAATCCGAAAATATTGTAAACAATGAAATAGTCGATGTAATTCACGACTTTACAGATTTTGAGCGCCGTGAGTTCTCGGAACTGTTGAATACACTTAAGTACTCTTACAAAGAACGATTTAAATCGGTTACGCGCGACCACAATAACCTGAAATTTGAGGGCAATAAAATTGCATATAAGCTACGTAGTGCCGAAAGCAATGCTGAAGACCCAATAATTGAAAATTATCGCAAACAAAAAACGTTGCTTGAAATAGAAATACAACACCACGAACTTCAAATCGAAACATTAACCAAAGAGATAGGAATAGAAGAAAACAAATCTACCAATCTAAAAGGCGAGATTGCGAAATTAAACGACAAAGTAGAAGTAGCCAAACAGTATAAAACTAAAAATACAGTTACAGTACGCCTCATTCAAGAAATAAGTAACTTTATTAAGGAATATAAGGCTGAAAAAACAAAATCTTTGGAAGAAAAGATTTTAAAGGGTCTAAAAACATTAATGCATACACTTGACATAAAAACAGTAGAAGTAGACATGCCTATGGATAATATAGACATTACGCTATACAATAGTCGAAACGAAAAAATACCAAAAGAAAGTTTATCAAAAGGGCAACAACAACTATATGCTATGGCATTGCTAAAAGCATTGGTGGAAGAAAGTGGCATTAACTTTCCTGTTTTTATTGATAGTCCACTTCAGAAATTGGACGATAAGCACATAAAAAATGTAATTAGTAAATTTTATCCCGACATATCGGAGCAGGTTGTTATCTTACCTTTATTACACAGAGAATTTCAACAAAAAGACCTTGAAACTTTGAAAGACCGTATTGCCCAATGTTACCTTATCCACAAAGAAGGCGAAGTGTCGCAATTTGTACCAGTTGAAGACCAAAAACTTTTTGAAACTTATCACCAACTTTATCCAAATGATTAGTATAAAAACCTCAGAAACCAACAAAGACAAGATAGCGACTTTTGCTACAAAATTAGGGCTTGTTCGAAATGACAATATTGTTGCTCGATTGGCTTTTTCGTACTCCATTTCTAAAGGGCGCAAATTATCTCTTGTCAAAGATTTAAAAGACAGTAAAGGCAAAGAATACAAAGAAGATACTTTATTGGGAGAACGAAAAAACTTTTATTTAGCTGTCATTTGTCAGTTTTATGAAATACACAAATCAAGCCCAGATATTTTTAAGTACCTAAAAATGCATATTGATGATGGGCTAGAGCAAATGGACGTTTTTTTTGAAAGCAATCCAAATCTTGATGCTTTTGACTTTATCATACAAAACATTGAACGTGGTATTGAAAGTATTGAGCAAACTTCAAACACTTTTCATGCTGTTTCAAATACAAATCCTCTTGTTAAGGATAAAGGAGCATTTGGCAATTTCATAAATTTAGAAATAGGAATTGATAGTGCAGGGAAAAAAATAGTAGTACCTATTAATGACACAACACGTTATAACAATAGCCATATAGCTATTGCAGGACAAAGCGGTTCAGGCAAAACACAATTTGCTTTAGATATTTTGTACCAAATCGCTCAACAATCTAATGGCAGTACTAATTTTGTGTATCTCGATTTTAAAGGTTTAAATCCCGATGATGAGCGTAATCTACAAACGTTTTTTCAGCAAACCAACACAACTTTAATAAATGCACCGTTAACAAAGTTTCCTTTAAATCCTTTGGGATTTATAGATAATGTAAACGAAACTAATAAAAAATTGGGGATTGGACGTTTTGCGGAAATTATATCTAGCTACCATGATGCCGGTTCATCCCGTATCATACAGTTGAAAGATGCTATAAAAACATGCTTTTCCAACAAAAAAAGCGGAGAATACCCTACAATTGAAGAAATTTACGAAGAAGTAAAAAATAATAGCGGTACGGCTAAAAACAAAATTATCAATACCTTAGATGGATTAAGCGATCCACCTGTTTTTGATAGCGATGTCAATAAAGACTTCTTAAACCAAAATTATTACTTTAGCTTAGCAGGAACTTTGAGCGAAGATGTGCGGTTTACAGCTATTTTCTTAATTATAAATTACATTTTTCAGCAATTTATGGCAATGCCTGATGCTGTAGTAGTTAATGGAGCTCGTTCATTGCGATATGTTATATTAATTGACGAAGCTCAAATTTTATTCCGAGAACCAGCCGTAGCTCAAGTTATTCAGGTAATTTTGGAACAAATCCGCTCAAAGGGGGTTGCTGTAATGTTAGTGGCTCAAAACATCAAAGAGTTTTACACTCCTGCATTTAGCTTTTCGTCTTTATGTGAATTGTCCTTTTTGTTGAACATCAAAGAAAAAACAAACTCTAAACTTATTAACTCATTTCTTGGCTATTCTGAAGCAGAAGGTAGAAAATTAATTAAATCCCTCGAAAGTATTGATACAGGACAGGCAGTTGCTAACTGTAAAGAATTAAAACGAGCCGAATTATTTAATGTAAGCCAGTTTTGGAAGAGGAAATAAAACTAAAAATTACTTAAATGCAAATCAATCAACTTTACGATGTTTCTCTTGCCGATATACAATTAAAGGGAATCAATGTGCGTAGCGACCTTAAATCGCCCAATTCGCAGCAAAATTTAAAAGAATTAGCAGAAAGCATACAAACCAATGGCTTAATGCAACCTATTGTATTGAGTGGTAACTATGGCAAGCCTCCTTACGATGTAATAGTGGGTCAAAGACGTTTTTTAGCACACCAACTTTTGCAATTACCCACCATAAAAGCTACTTTTACGGGCGATATTGACCCAATTGAGGCATTAGTGCTATCGCTGTCCGAGAATATGTTGCGCCAAGAGCTAAATCATACCGATATTATGAACGCAGTTACTAGGCTATACGAGCATTTTGATAAGGACGAACAGAAAGTAAAACAAAAATTAGGTTTAAGTATTAAGGCTATTCGTGGATATATTAAAGTAGAAGCACAAGCTACTGCAAAAATAAAACAACTTTTAGACAGTCAAAAAATAACGCTACAAGATGCCAAACGAGCCATTGATGCAGCACAAGGCAATACCGAAAAAGCAGATATTTTGATTGACCAGCTAAAATTAATGACGCGCATCTCAAAAATCAGAGCTGTTGATTATGGTAAATCAAACCCCAATGCTACTGTCAAAGAAATAATAGAAAAAGCCCAAAACCCTCGGATAGAAGAAACTGTCATTCTAAACCTGCCGTTTAAAGTTGCCAATGCTCTTAAAAAAGCAGTTGACAATACTTCTTTAGACCAAGAACTCATTATTCTAAACGCTTTAAAAGATTGGCTATCTACTAACGATTATTTAACAGAATAACTATGGAAAACAAAGAACAACTTGTATTTGCATTATTAGGTAATGTTAATACCCGCAAACGCGAAAATAATTTAATGGATATAGCCGAAAATATCCAAAAGTTGCAACAACATATAGGCTCGTTAGATACTGTTGCTAATATGTTGCATGTTAGTGTAGGTATGTTGCAAAAATTTTTAAAAGTCTCGAAACTAACATTGGCAGTACAACAATTAGTGAAAGAACGAAAAATTGATAGTGTAGAGATAGTTTATAATTTAGCCAAATTTTCGACAACCGAACAAGTAATTATTGCACAATCTGTAATCAATAATACACTCAATAGCCAAGACTTACGGGATTTATGCCCTCTACGCAAAAATTTTCCAAACGAACCCATCGAACATTTAATAGAAAGGGTTATTAAATCTAAAGACCAAAAAATATCGGTTATTCGTTTTTACATACAAGATTTGAAAAAAGACCAAACCTTATTTGAGCAAGAGTTAAGCCATATTTTACACGCCGAGCTATTGGCTTTAGAATATAACCAGCATATAGGAACCATAAAAGTATCGCAGAAGGGCGAAAAAATGCTGCGTCGGCTTGCCAAACAAAATAAACAAACTTTACAAAACTACACCTATTCACTTTTAGAAGCATAATGATGAAAGAAGGACATGCCAAAGTTCTTGCAAAAGAACGATACTATATTATCAAAGCAGGCTTACAAACTTATCGTTTAGATAGTTTTATTCGGACTATAGACAAGCAAAAAGGTAGCAACAAAGGTGCTATTTTATCTTTTGTACGGGGCTTGCGTTTTTCGGCATTGCTTATTTACGCCATCAGAGAAATCTTATCGGGCAGTAACTTAACAGCTAATTGGGGACATATTATTGATGAAGATGGGGAACTTTGCTCGCGCGAGTGCGATATTATTATTCATAAAAAAGGGCATTACTCAAGATGGAACGGAGGTAACCCTGATCCAATTATGGATTTCAGGTTTATTTTGCAACAAAATGCTATCGTTGTAATTAGCTGTAAATCGTTTTTAGAAAAATCAAAAATCGAACAAGACTATTGTACGGACATGAAAAGATATGTAGACCAAGTGTGGTTGTTTGCCGAATGTTGCGGACCTAAAAGCGTGAAAATAATAACAGAAGAAGCCTATAATATTGGCTACAATCATTTTTTTCATTTGTACACTTGGAATAAAAGCACCGACACAATTGAAGATGCAGAAAAAGTTTGGTTCGATTTTGTTGAGAAAATAGAACTGCTAAAATTGTAGTGAGCTATTACATGCCTTAAAAATACCCCCAATATCATAAAACTATGATATTGGGGGTAAGCATTTTCAATAATCCCCCTCCCCATTAATCACCCCTCTAACACCACCGCGTGGGTTGGGTGCATCGCCTAGGTAGCGGGGTATTAGGTGTATGTGGGCATGGTTTATGGTTTGCCCAGCAGCTTGGTTAATGTTAATGCCAATGTTAAAACCATCGGGCTTAAATAGTTGTTGGATAATTTGTTGTACCCTATTGGCTACAAACCAGCAGGCTTGTTGTTGTTTGGTGCTAAGGTCAAAATAATTGGGTATGTGCCGTTTGGGTATTATTAAGGCATGACCCTTGCTAACGGGGTATTTGTCGTAGATGGCAAAAACGGTAGCTGTTTCGGTGATTAACTCTCTGTCGGCATCTACGGCGCAAAAAACACAATCGTTGGTTTTACCCAAACGGTTGTAGTGCTGATACTCGTAAATTTCGCAATGGTTGGCAAGCAACAAACTTTTGTAGTTTAGCACCACATTACACTGATAAACAGTAGCATCTCGTTTAGGATTATACACATAGCCATTTTTTTTGATGTCGCGCCTAACCGCAAAAAAGGCTTTGCCTGTGGGTTTTAATAGTTCGGCAATTTGCATTAGTACCAAAGTTTGCTCTTCGGGCAGTAATACATTTAGTACATAATTACACAAAATAGTATCAAATTTGCCTGTTGGATACTGGGGGCAATAGTGGTTGTCGTAGCCAACCACCTCAAAACCTTGTTGTTGCAAAAAGTCTACATCTTTGCCCAATCCGCAACCAAAATCTAAAATGCGCCCTTGCAAAAGTTGGTTTTGGTAAAGATGTTTAGCGGCAAATGAGGGATATTTTCGTTCTTTAACGGTTAGGTGGGCATTGGGGTTTTGGGGAGATTTGTAGTTGTTCATACGCCGTACCTCCAATTTTTAGCAAAACCCATATTGGCGGCTATTTGTGCCATTGGCGAAATGGTTTCGTACAAACTAGTTTTAAACTGTTCGTAAGGCATTTGCACAATGTTTACCAATTCGTGCTTAAACACTGTGCCATAATCTTCCAATAATTTGTCTTTTTTTAGCTGGGCAACCACGCCAATTGCCCTATATTGTAGTGTTGCAAAATCATCGAAATAAATGGGTAACGACGGAATGGCATTGCCTTTAGAGGAGTTAATGGCTTTGGGTACGGGCAGCAAATTCCACAATAAATCGTGGGCTACAAAACTCCAAGGCAAAAAATGGTCGATACTAAAATGGTTCGCTTCCATAGTCTCGCCCGAGTAAATACAGGTAATGGTGTTTGTTTGCGTCAGCACCAAGTTCCAGAAATTGGTGGCTTTGCTCAATTTGCGTTGTTGGGGTGCGTGTAGTTTGTCGGGGATATTGGGTACATTGGGGTTGTTTTTTGCAGATACTTGGTTAAATGCCAATGTAAAAGCCCTGTACAATAGCCAAATGTTGGTGCAAATATTGTAACCATTGTGCTTGCAATACTATGCAGGTGTTGTTGTTGGTAAATTGATACAAACACGTGCTATTTGCGTTGGCTAATTGGGCAATTTTTGAACTTTTTTGCACATCGGCTAAGCCGTTTAACTGGGTATTGAACCAAGGTGTTAAGAAACGAAACGGAACATATTTAGCCCGTTCTTTAATGTTTTTGCTAATGGCATGATTTGGGTTTTGTTGTAAAAAAGCGGCTGTTTGTTTTACAATGTCGGTTTTTGAGGCATTAGCGGGCAGTTGCAACAGTTGGCTAAGTTGCAAAACCACTTCGCTCAGTTTATCTTGTTTGCCAAACGATAAACGGTAGTCGTTTACCGTATACCAAACTTCGGCTATCATTTGTAGCAATAATTCGTCGATGCTAAAAACCGTTTGGTGGGGTTTGTGGGCTATTTGGTGCAATATTGCCAACAGCCAATAAAACTTGTACGAATTGGTGGTATTTGAAAAAACACCTGCCAAATGTTCGATGGGTAGATGGGTGTGTTGAGGTATATTCATTAGAAAATATTTTGTTAGTGCCGCAAAAATACGTCAAAAAAGTTAAAAATTTAGCAAAAAAGTAAAGTGGTTGTGGTAATTTATTTTTGTGGGTGCAAAAAAACCGCAAAATGGGAACTTTAGCCCTACAATGGGGGTTTTATGACCAAACGATACCAAATAACACCATGACAACCGATAAATATAGCCGCACCTATCATTTCCCGTTTTCGCTTGGCACTACCTCCGACGACCGAATTTTGTATGACTGGCAAGCCCTGCTGCAACACAAATTGGTTGTCACCGAAAAGCTCGACGGCGAAAACACCTGCCTTAAAGCCACTGGCGTATATGCACGCTCTCATGCTGCCCCTACGCGCAGTGCTTGGTCGGGCAAAATGTGGAGTTGTGGGAAATGCACAAAGCCCACCTCGGCGACCTACATATTTTTGGCGAAAGTTTGTACGCCATTCACAGCATCGAATACGCCCGCCTCGAACACTATTATTATGTGTTTGCTATCCGCGATGGCAATACATGGCTTGCCTGGGACGATGTTTGCTTATACGCCCATGCGCTAGATTTGCCAACTGTGCCTGTTATAGAACGAAAAATGTTTGACGAAACCGAACTGCAACAAAGTATCCAAAAACACCTTTTGTTAGGTAGCCGCTTGGGTGGCGAGTGCGAGGGCTTTGTGGTGCGTAACGAAAATGCTTTTTCGACCGATTTGTTTCACCAAAACGTACTGAAATATGTGCGCAAAAACCACGTAAAAACCGATGAACACTGGACTAAAAACTGGCAACGTGCCCAACTTTGGTTTGAACGACCTACTAAAACCCAACCTTGAACCCAACTGGGAGAAAATAGACCAACTGCCCTTGTTTGCTAACTTGTACAACTGCCCGCAAGATGCTCAATATCATGCCGAAGGAAACGTGGGTATACATACGCGTATGGTGGTAGAGGCATTATTGGCTTTGCCCGAATGGCAAAGCCTGCCCGAAACCGACCGCTATGTGCTTTTTTTGTCGGCATTGCTGCACGATATTGCAAAACCCCTTTGCACAAGCATCGAAGATGGGCGCATTGTGTCGCCGAGACATGCCAAAGTGGGCGAAAAAATAGTGCGCGAGTGGTTGTGGGATGCCGATTTTGACCTGCGCGAAACCATTTGTTCGTTGGTGCGTTTGCATGGTCTGCCACTTTGGGTGTTAGAAAAACCTAACCCACACGCGGCTGTTATTGCGGCAAGTTTGCGAGTGCCTAACCATTGGGTAGCATTGTTGGCAAAAGCCGATGTATTGGGCAGAACGTGCCACGACCAAAACGAATTGTTAGAGCGTATTGGTTTTTTTGAGGAGTTTTGTCGCGAAAACGAGTGCTACGAACAACCCAAACTATTTGAAAATAACCATAGCCGCTTCAAATATTTCTATACCAATGCCACTTATCCGGCTGTTTTGTACGATGATACACGGTTTAAGGTCGTGTTAATGTCGGGCATTGCGGGGGCGGGTAAAGATACTTATATCCAAACGCATTACCCCCATTTACCTGTTGTGTCGCTCGACGATTTGCGCCGCCAAATGAAAGTAAAATACGGCGACGAAAAGGGGCAGGGCTTGGTTATTCAGCAAGCTAAAAAATTAGCCAAAACCTATGCAGCACATCAGCAAAGTTTTGTTTGGAACAGCACTAACCTAACAAAAGACATGCGCAGCCGCTTGATAGGTTTATTGGAAGTGTACAATCCGCAGTTTGAGGTGGTGTATATAGAAACCTCGATGGACAATATTGTACAACGTCGCAAAGGGGATATTCCACAAAACGCCCTATACAAAATGCAGCGCTCGTTAGATATGCCACAATTGGACGAGGCACACGAGGTAATTTATAACCGAAACGGTTGAGT